>JAFYYW010000017.1 GCA_017548985.1 Bacteroidales bacterium | reverse complement strand
TTCCGCGAGAGGATGTCCACCGCCAACGGACGCCGCGTTCTCGCTTCCCGTCGCCGTCATGGCCGCAAGAAACTGACCGTATCATCTGAGGACAGGTGGTAATCGTCAATTGACTCTTACGGCAGGTCCATCGAGACCTGCCTTTTTTGTATCCGGATAATCATGGACATCGACGAGAGATACATGACTGAAGCCTTACGAGAGGCCTATGTCGCCCTTGATGAGGGAGAAATCCCCATTGGGGCGGTCGTCGTGTTCAAGGGCAGGATCATCGGAAAGGGCCACAACATGACCGAGAGGCTTCATGACCCGACTGCCCACGCCGAGATGATCGCCATCACGGCGGCGACTGAGGCGATGGGAGGGAAATACCTGAACGACTGCACATTGTATGTCACTGTCGAGCCGTGTCCGATGTGTGCCGGAGGCCTAAACTGGGCACAGATCGGGAGGATTGTCTATGGGGCGATCGATCCCCGCAGAGGTTATTCCTTGTTCTCCCCTTCCCTGCTCCATCCCAAAACAGAAGTGAGCGCCGGGGTGCTGGCAGAGGAATGCTCCGCGCTTATGACTGATTTTTTCAAGTCGAAAAGGTAAAAAAAACTTGGATTGTCGAAAAAGATTCCTATCTTTGCAATCCCAAACGAGGGCTTAGCTCAGTTGGTTTAGAGCGCTTGCTTGACAGGCAAGAGGTCGGCAGTTCAAATCTGCCAGTCCTCACAAGAAGAAGAGAGTGCCGCTTTCGGAGCGGCACTTTTTTTTTGTGTTTATTCAGTCATGAACCCAGGAACCGAGAACAACATCTTCAACCGTGCCTCCCTACTGGTGGGGCAGGACGTGATGAATGCCATCAGTGAGGCCAAGGTCATCATTTTCGGCGTTGGAGGAGTTGGTAGCTGGTGCGCGGAAGGTCTTGTCCGCTCAGGAATAAAGCACCTCACTATCGTCGATTCCGACCGCGTATGTCTCTCGAATGTCAATCGCCAGCTGATGGCCACTTCCTCCACAGTCGGACAGGTCAAGGTCGACGCGATGAAGGCGCGGCTGATGGAAATCAATCCCGACGCTGAAATCAAGGCGATCCAGAAGACATATTCAAGCGAGACAAGAGATGAATTCGCCCTCGAGGAATATGACTACATCATCGACGCGATTGATTCCCTCAAGGACAAGGCGGATCTTATCCTAAAGGCGACAAGCACCAAGGCCGTGTTTTTCAGTTCCATGGGAGCCGCTCTCAAGATTGATCCGACCAAGGTGAAGGTAGCCGAGTTCTGGAATGTGAGGGGATGTCCGTTAGGAGCGGCGATCCGTAAGAAGTTCAAGAAAAACAAAACCTTCCCTTCCCACAAATTCCTTTGTGTCTATGATGAGGAGGTTCTGGATAACAGGGGCGAGCAAGAGGACCGCGTCAACGGCAGTCTCGTTCACATCACTTCTATCTTCGGGATGACCCTTTGCGGACTTGTCATTTCTGACATTAATCGCCGCGTCAGACCTTAAGGAATATTTTCTTCTTGTAAAGGAACCAGAGGAACAGCCAGGATACGGCGAAGTAGGCGGTCACTACGATGAGTTTGCCGAGAGGCTCAGGACACAGGCCGGCCAGGCCGGATACGAAGAAGTTGCTTATATCGCCGAATGGAATGATCCTCTGCGCCATGTAAATGGTGATCGAGTTGAGTCCGACAACCTCGAAGAACTTTGTCCAGCCCTTCCAGCCACGGACATCAATCAGATAATAAAACAGGGCGAAAAGGCCCAGCGAATATGCCCCCACAACCAACACGAAAGTGCTGGACCACAACTTCTTGTTGATAGGACATACAGGGCTCCAGACAAGTCCGATAACCAGCATCGCCACAGCGGCCAGGGCCATGTACAATGACTTCCTGCCTCCCGGGATCTTGCTGTCATCCACCCTGACGAACTCACCCGTGAACATTCCGAGCATAGCTGTCACGATTGCGGGGAGAAGGCTCAGCAATCCCTCCGGATCAAAAAGACCTTTCTGATAAATATGGTTAGGGAACAGTACCCTGTCTATATATCCCACAAGGTTTCCTTCCAAAGAGAAAGGACCCGCGCCGGCAGGAGCGTCCGGCGCCGGGACAAACTTCAAAAGCAGCCAGTAACCGATGAGAAGAGCGGCGGCGATCACAGCCCTCGCTTTCGGCTTGAAGTTGATGAACAACAACGCGGCGAACATCCAGGCGAAGCCGATACGGGCGAGAACGCTGAAAAACCTCAAAGTCGACAAATTGAGCTTGAAGAATCCATTGTAGACTAGTCCGAGAAGGAAAAGCACCAGGGCACGCCTGAATATCTTTCCATAGATCTTACCCCGGGTAGAGCCCTTTGAGACCTGTTTGGCGTACGAGAACGGGAAGGATATTCCAGCGATGAAAAGGAACAATGGGAATATGGTGTCGTGGTGACGGAGACCGTCCCATGCCGCATGATGCATCTGTGTCTCAAGCCAGCATGATTCGCCGCCCGGGAAAAGGCAGCATATAGCGCTCACGATAGACGCGAATCCCATGATGAAAATCATGTCGAACCCCCTAAGGGTGTCAAGGGAAAGAAGTCGTTTGCCCGGTTCCATGGCTTTGAAATTATGTGGGATAGTTGAGGTAAGAGGGTTCGAACCTCTACTGAGGGAACCAAAATCCCTAGTGCTACCATTACACCATACCTCAATTCGATTCGCGAATTTATCGAGTTTTTACTAAATTAGCAAATCAAATGAATAAGGACATGAAAGGAGTATTCGTATTTCTCGCCGATGGCTTCGAGGAGATCGAGGCCTTGGCCACTGTGGATATTCTCCGCAGGGGTGGAGTCGATGTGAAGACTGTCTCTATCACCCACGACAGGACTGTCCGCGGGGCTCATGGAATCCCTGTCATCGCTGACTGGAACCGTGATGAGTTTGATGGCTGCCAGATTCTCGGCTCAGATCCGGAGGATGCCATGATATTCCCCGGAGGCCTGCCTGGAGCCAAGAATCTCGCCGAGGACTATTATCTTATGGAACAGGCGAAGGAGCATTTCTCGGCTGGAGGGACTGTCGCCGCGATTTGCGCCGCCCCGGGTCTTGTAGTATCACAACTTCCGGACATCGAAGGAAAGAAGGTCACCTGCTACGACGGTTTCGAGGAGGCCTTGATGAACGAGGGAGCCGAATACACCGGCGAGCCGGCAGAGACAGACGGCAACCTCATCACAGGACGGGGGCCTGGATGCGCCGTGAGATTCGCTCTGGAAATAGTCAGGAAAATAAAAGGAGACGAGGTCGCCGACAGGGTTTTCGCAGGCCTGCTTGCCTAACGGCGCACGATGACCCGCTCTATTCTCCGGGGAACAGAAGTCATTATCTCATAAGGGATAGTGTCGAGTATCCCAGCCAACTCAGTGACAGTCGGATCCTCTCCGAATATTGTCACCGTGTCTCCCACATTGCATTCTATCCCGGTCACATCCAGCATACACATGTCCATACAAATATTCCCGATAGTCGGGACCCTGTGACCGTTAAGGTTGAAGCTGGCCTTTCCGCAGCCAAGATGCCTGTCGATTCCGTCGGCATACCCGACCGGTATAGTCGCTATTCTCGTCCCTTCAGGGGCTATAATCCCATGACGCCCATATCCTATAGCCCCATCATCCTGGCGTAATTCCTTGATCTGAAGCACCTTGACCTTCAATGAGGCGACCGGTTTCAAATGGACGTCAGGCAGGGCGCTGATCCCATATATCCCTACTCCCAACCTCACCATATCGTGCTGGAACCGCGGAAAGCGCTCGATACCCGCGGAATTGAGAAGATGGTACATAGGATGATAGCCTATGGTGTCCTCTATAAGAGCGGCGTTCCGCTCGAACAACTTGGCCTGCCCCAACGTGAAAGAATCCATCGCCGGATCCTCGGCGACACATAAATGGGAATAAATGGACTTGACAGTAATCTCCCTGCATTCCTCAAGATAATCCATCAGCTCCGGAAGCTCACTGGTCATGAAGCCGAGCCTGTGCATCCCGGTGTCCAGCTTTATATGGATCGGGAAACCCTCAATACCCCTTGATTGCAGGACGGCAACCAAAGCCTTGAGAGTGAACATGTTCGGAATCCCTGGTTCAAGATGGTTATCAATAATCTCGTCAAAAAAGTCAGTCCCTGCCGTGAGGACCAGGATCGGAAGGCTGATACCAGCCTGCCTGAGCTCGATTCCCTCCACGGGAAGCGCCACCGCCAGATAGTCAGCGCCGGCGTTTTGCATCATAAGGGAGAACTCGACCGCCCCATGCCCATAAGCGTTGGCTTTGACAAGCACAAGCATCTTGGTCGAGCGTTCGAGCTTTGACCGGAAGTACCTGTAGTTGTCAAGGCAATTAGGAAGGTTGAGTTCCAGCCTTGAGAAGTCTGTGGCGCTGTTTGACATCCTCTATTCTGGGATTATTCTGACAAATTTACTGCTTTTCTGACAAAATCAGCGCTAAAATCACTACATTTGAGAGATGGCTCGCTGTTTGCGAACCTGAAAACTATCAGAAACCAATAAAAGAAAAGAATATGAGTTACGGATTGATATGGATCATCACGATCTTGGTGATGGTGCTGAGCTACATTGTCCAGGCGAGGCTTAACAGCAGGTTTGACGAGTACTCCCAAGTTCCTACCTCAAATGGTATGACAGGGGCCGAAGTGGCTCGGAAGATGTTGTTGGACAATGGGATAACAGATGTGCAGGTAACTTGTGTGCCGGGCAAGCTCACGGATCATTACAACCCTCAGACAAAGACTGTCAACCTGAGTGAGTCCGTCTACGGACAAAGAAGTATCGCCGCCGCGGCCGTCGCCGCGCATGAATGCGGTCACGTCCTCCAGCATGCCAAAGGTTACGCTCCTCTGAAGCTCCGTTCAGCGCTTGTGCCCGTCGTCAGTTTCTCAAGCCGATGGGTCCAGTGGGTTTTGCTGGCAGGTGTTATAGTAATACAGATCACTCCCGTTCTCCTGTGGCTCGGAATAGCCCTTTTCGCTATGACGACCTTCTTCAGTTTCGTCACCCTTCCGGTCGAGATCAATGCCAGCGACAGGGCTGTCAAATGGCTTGAGAACGCCGGAATCGCCAATTATGAGACAAAGCCCATGGCTGCCGACGCCTTGAAATGGGCGGCTTGCACATATATTGTCGCCGCCATAGGATCCCTGGCGACTCTTCTGTATTATCTTGGGATGGCCAACCGCCGCTAGAAGAGGGTCGGATGGCTGTCTGAAAGCTGTTCCAGCACCGTTGCGAGGGTAGCTTCCCTGAATATGGCTGAACGAGCCTTGACTCCAAAACGGTCGCAGTATTCCTTTACTGCGGCCATTTCGCTATCATTCAAATAGATAACCTGACGATGGCGACGCCTTAGCGCCTCCCTGCTCTTCTGGAAAATGTCCGGATTCACCACCGGAGCCTTCTTTTTCTTCCTTGCCAAAACTCGAAGTGTTAGGACGAACTGTTATTGATTATCACAAAAATAGTTATTTTTGTCAAAATATTATCATCCCCGCCACATGGACAACAAAGTATTGATATTCTCGGCGCCGTCCGGATCCGGAAAAAGCACGATAGTGAACCATATTCTCGGAATCTACCCGGATTCGATGGAATTCTCGGTCTCAGCCACTTCCAGGGCTCCCAGAGGTGAGGAGCAGCACGGACGCGAGTATTATTTCCTAACCACCGAGGAGTTCCGCGAACTGATCGAGCAGGACAAATTCGTGGAGTATGAGGAGGTCTACGAGGGCCGGTTCTATGGCACCCTCAAATCTGAGTGCGAGAGAATCTGGGCCGCAGGACATGTGATTATCTTTGATGTCGATGTCAAAGGCGGAGTGAACCTGAAGAAGTATTTCGGGGACGCCGCTCTCGCGGTATTCATCAAGGCCCCTTCTGTGGAAGTCCTTCGGGAAAGGCTTGTTAAAAGAGGCACTGACTCCCCAGAGGCAATCGAGGAACGGATAGCCAAGGCCGAGGAAGAGATGGCCTATGCCCCTAAGTTCGACTATGTCCTGGTCAACGACGACCTCAACACCGCTTATGCGGAGTCAGAGAAAGTTGTCGAGGATTTCCTTGATGACGGCAGGCTCAACTACTCAACCTTCATCTGATGCGTATAGCGGTATACTCGGGTTCTTTCAACCCCCTGCACATAGGCCACCAAGCCATTATGGATTATCTTACGAGGGAGAAGGAATACGACTGGGTGTACCTTGTCGTGTCACCAAAGAATCCGATCAAGACCACAATCAGCGCCGACACGGCGGAAGACAGGTACAAGGCTGCCATCGAGGCTGTCAAAAGACATCCTGAGCTTCATGTGTGGGTGGATGACATTGAACTCCGTATGCCACCTCCGCAATACACGATAAAGACCCTTGACGCCCTTAAGCAAAGGGAGCCCGAGAACGATTTCACCCTTGTGATGGGTGCCGACAATCTCGAGAACATCCACATGTGGAGGGACTTCCAGCGGATTCTGGCCGAATATGGCGTCGCTGTCTATCCCCGCAAAGGCTATGACCATGATCTGATCAAGGCCAGGCTCATCGAGGAGTGCCGCCGGTTCCCCGCACCTTATGTGCTGGATGCCAACGAGTTCGCTGAAGAAGGTCAGAGAAACCTGGAGGAGACTCTCCGGGACACGTACAATATTGAGATAATTGACGCCCCGATTGTGGACATTTCCTCGACCCAGATCCGCGAGGGTCTGGCCGAAGGGAAAGACATGTCGGAGTGGATGATGTAGAATACACGCCATGTCAGGTATAGTGAGAAAGAATTTCCCCGTTCAAGGGATGGGCTGCGCCGCTTGCGTGGCGAGGGTGCAAGGAACAATCAAGAGCCTGGAAGGGGTTAGTGACTGTAATGTGTCCCTGGCCTCCAATACAGCCCAAGTGGATTACAATCCCAAGACAATAACTCCCTCCGATATCAAAAAAGCTGTTCAGGACGCCGGTTACGACCTGATCGTGGTAGAGGGGGATGACTCTGACGACGAGGCCGACTCGGAAGCGGAACGGCAACGGGAGGACCACCTAAGATCCCTTATCAGGGACGCTAGGCTCGCCATAATCCTGGCCCTCCTTGTGATGATTCTGGGAATGGGATTCGGCGACTTCCCGGGGAAAGGCCTCGCGCTTTGGATTTTGGCCACTCCTGTGGTCTTCTGGTGCGGAAGACGATTCATAACCACAGCCTGGAAACAGGCCAGGCACGGTTCCGCCAGCATGGACACTCTCGTGGCTCTTTCCATCCTCATATCATATTTTTTCAGCGTTTTCAACCTGTTGTTCCCTGGAGTATGGACATCAAGAGGGCTGGAAGCTCACTTGTACTTTGAGTCATCGACCATGATAGTGGCTTTCATCCTCATCGGTCGTGTCCTGGAGGAGAAGGCCAAGCACAGCACAAGCTCCGCTATCCGTAGTCTCGCCGGCCTGCAACCCAAAAGTGTGATTCTCAATCCCGGGGATGAGTACACAGTCAATCCCGGAGAGAGGATCCCGGCCGACGGAGAGGTGCTTGAGGGAGACTCTTATGTGGATGAGAGCATGCTCACCGGGGAGCCGGTAGCGAATCACAAAACCGCTGGTTCCAAAGTGTATACTGGAACAATGAACCAAAGGGGCTCTTTCGTGATGAGGGCAACGAAAGTCGGGAAAGACACGATGCTGTCCTCAATCATCAAGATGGTCCGGGATGCCCAGGGAAGCAAAGCGAGAATCCAGCAGACCGTAGACAAAGTGGCGGCAGTATTTGTGCCGGTCATAATAGGGATATCTATAATAACATTCTTATGCTGGGTATTCCTGGCCCCATCAGATGGTGTGGCGAAAGGGCTTCTGGCCATGGTGACCGTACTGGTCATCGCCTGTCCATGCTCTTTGGGGCTTGCTACTCCGACCGCCCTCACCGCGGGGATCGGGAACTGCGCCCGTAAAGGCATATTAATAAAAGACGCCGACTCCCTTCAGATAGCGAAAGACATTAATACTGTGGTACTTGACAAGACCGGGACCCTCACAAAAGGACTTGCGGCCGATGTGGTTCCGTCAGCGGATATGGAGTTCGAGGACGAAGTGAAAGAGACCTCGGTTGAAGCGGTCACCGAACTGAAAAAGATGGGCTTGGATGTATTCATGCTTTCTGGCGACAATGCGGAAAGAGCGGGGAAGGTGGCTGGAAAAGTAGGGATAGATAATGTCATCTCAGGAGTGCTTCCTGACAGTAAGCACAAACACATCAAAGAGTTACAGTCTCAAGGAAAGAAAGTGGCGATGGTCGGGGACGGAATCAATGACAGCCCGGCGTTAGCGGTGGCGGATCTCAGCGTGGCTATGGGAGGCGGCACTGATATAGCCATGAACGCATCGATGGTCACCATAGTGAACTCAGACCTGAAAACCGTCCCTGAGCTGATAAGGATGTCAAAAAGAACGGCGAAAGTGATCAAGGAGAACCTTTTCTGGGCCTTCTTCTATAATATATTGGCAGTTCCCATCGCTGCAGGAATACTCTACCCGATAAACGGCTTCCTCCTGAACCCGATGGTCGCCGCCGCCTGTATGGCGCTCAGCTCCGTCTGCGTCGTCACCAACTCCCTCCGGCTCAAGACCGGTGGCGTGGCCCTGCAGCGAACTTAGGAGAACGGACGTAGCGAGCGAGAGACGGGCGGCGACAAGCGTAGCGTCTGTCTGAGGGCCGAAAGGCCCGAGTTAGCGAAGCCGCCAGCCCGGCCGATGCGAGTAGTCCGGGCGACGTCTAGCGCGGGGCCAGCGCCACCGGTCTTGGTCTGCGCTGTGAGTTTTACTTTCTGACAATACGGGCACCGAGGGCGTTGAGACGGTTCTCGATGTCTTGATAGCCTCGGTCGATCTGCTCGATATTCCCAATCTCACTTGTACCCTTAGCCGACATAGCCGCAAGCAGTAGGGCGATACCAGCCCTGATATCCGGCGAGAGCATACGTCCGCTCCTGAGCTGGAACTTATGGTCATGGCCAATGACAACGGCCCTGTGAGGATCGCAAAGGATTATCTGGGCACCCATGTCAATCAAGCGGTCAACGAAGAACAAACGACTCTCGAACATCTTCTGATGGATCAGCACGCTCCCCCGGCATTGGGTAGCCACAACCAGGATGACACTCAACAAGTCAGGAGTCAGTCCAGGCCAAGGGGCATCGGCGATCGTCATGATCGATCCATCCATAAAGGATTCAATCACATAGCTTTCCTGCTCCGGGACGAAGATGTCATCTCCCTTTTGCTCAATCTTGACACCAAGCCTGCGGAAACTCTCAGGGATAATACCGAGATTCGTGTATGAGGTGTCCTTAATTGTTATAGAACTCTGGCAAAGAGCGGCCATGCCTATGAAACTTCCGACCTCGATCATGTCGGGAAGAATCTTATGAGAAGCCCCGTGAAGGCTCGATACTCCTGTGATAGTCAAAAGGTTAGATCCGATACCCTCAATCTTCGCCCCCATAGCCGTCAACATCTTGGATAGCTGCTGGATATAAGGCTCGCAAGCGGCATTGTAGATGACAGTCTTCCCTTCCGCGAGGCAGGCGGCCATAAGGATGTTGGCCGTACCGGTAACGGAGGCCTCGTCAAGAAGCATATATTTGCCGGTCAGGCGCTCACCCTCGGGTAACTGCAGCTTGTAAGCCTTTCGGGAGGTATCATAATCAAGCTCTGCTCCAAGAGACATCAAGCCGGAAATATGAGTGTCCACCCTACGGCGCCCAATCTTGTCTCCACCAGGCTTAGGGAACCAGACCCTGCCGACCCGGGCCAAAAGCGGACCAGCGACCATGACAGATCCTCTCAAAGTCGAGCACATCCGCACAAACTCCTGACTCTCGATGAAATCCAGTTTCAGTTTCTCCGCCTTGAAGGTATATTCTCCCTCAGACTTCCTGCGGACTTGGACGCCCATCATCTGGAGCAAAGAGATAAGATTCTTGACATCAAGTATTTCCGGAACATTTGACATCTGGACCTCCTCAGTTGTGAGAAGAACAGCGCTAATGACCTCAAGCGCCTCGTTCTTTGCTCCCTGGGGGCTTATAGTCCCGCTCAGCTTATGCCCGCCTTCGATAATAAATGAACCCATGGTTATCAGTTTTATACATATTCGACTTCACGGCTCAGGTCAACCCCGAACCTTTCTTTGACAGAAGAGCGGATCCCCTCCGCCAGCGACATGACATCCTCCGGTACCGCGGAACCTGTCCAGTTCACGATTACCAACGGCTGCTTGACATATACAGCCGCGCCTCCCCTGCTCATGCCTTTCCACCCGCATTTATCGATGAGCCATGCGGCCGGAATCTTGACGGTTCCGTCTTCAAGTTCAAAATGAGGCACAGGACCCAAGGAGTCCTTATCCGCGATCTCGCGGACGATCGAGAAGGCTTCGGGAGATACGCATGGATTCCGGAAGAAGCTCCCGGCGCTCCCAAGCTCATCAACCTCAGGTAATTTCCCTTTTCGAATGGAAGTCACTGTCTCCCTGACCATTACAGGAGTCAGATCAGATAAGGCACCAGCCCCATAGCGTTCCAGAATCGCCTCCCTGACATGACCATAATCAAGTACGGGAACAGGCTCGGAAGACACCCTGTATACCACCCCGGTCACGACATACCTCCACTTCCAGTCATGTTTGAAACGGGAATCACGGTAGGAATATTCACATTCGGAGGCAGGGATGGTGACAATTGAAGCATCCCTTATATCCACACACTCAACCGACTCGATCAGCTCACATACCTCTTTTCCGTAAGCCCCGATGTTCTGCACGGCGGAGGCTCCGGCCTCACCTGGAATATAGGACAGATTCTCCGGGCCCCACAGTCCCTCGGCGGCACACCAGGCGCAGAAATCATCCCAAACCACTCCAGCGTCCACATGGACACGATCCGGGCCAAGACGGCGGATCCCTTTCATCGAACAACGCAGGATAGTTCCAGGGAAATCCTTAGTGAACAACAAGTTACTTCCTCCACCAATAGGAAATAAAGGTCGGGGAAGAGAAGGATCTGAAATGGCGTCCCTCAACTCGTCCACACTTGACCATTCAACAAGACATCGGCAGGAGACCTTCATCCTGAAAGTGTTCATGCCTGTCAGATCGGTATCGAACAATGTCTTCATAGTTCAAATATACAAAAAAAAGCCGGCAGTCAAAACTGCCGGCTGGAATAATAGGATCTGGTCTGATTCTACTGCTCGTCAGGTCCCTGGTCCTGCGGTCCGGGCTGAGGGCCCTGAGGACCAGCCTGAGGCCCATAAGGATTCTGTCCAGCTCCTTGCTGTGCCTGGTACATCTTCTCGAAAGCCTTGCTGAGGGCTTCTGAATACCTGTCTATGTCAGCGAGATTCTGAGTCTTGACAGCCTCTTTGAGGAGGTTGACATTGCTTTCGACCTCGGCTTTCACATCAGCGGGAACCTTATCGCCATTATCCTTCAGGAACTTCTCAGCCTGGAAGCAGAGAGCGTCAGCGTTGTTGATCTTGTCCACCCTCTCCTTGGCGGCCTGGTCAGCGGCCTCATTGGCCTTGGCCTCATCACGCATCCTCTGGATCTCGGCGTCGGAAAGACCGGAAGAAGCCTCGATCCTGATGTTCTGCTGCTTACCGGTAGCCTTGTCCTTGGCGGAGACATTGAGGATACCATTGGCGTC
>JAFYYW010000016.1 GCA_017548985.1 Bacteroidales bacterium | reverse complement strand
TGGCTCCTGGGCCGCTCATCCGGGCACTCCTGATCCTTACAAGCTCTATGGAGAGAGCAAACTAGAGATAGAGTTGACAAAGGAGATTCTGGACAATATGGTCGCTACCGGCGGTCTCGTTATCACCGGCCAGGGCTATACCCTTACTGGAGTTTACCTTGTCACTACTGGAGAGATGGCTCCTGTTGGCTCCCCTATTTGGGAAGGTTCTCTCGAGGTTGACTGGTCCGGCGGCCTTGGTGAAGACCATAAGGCTATGACCGCTCTCTCTTGGGGCGGCTATGACTGGAGCACAGTCGAAGCGGGAACTACCATCGTATTGGAGTTCACACCTACGGCTGATGAGGTTCAGATCCGTTTCTCCAACGGCTCATGGGCTGCTCATCCGGGAACTGAGGATCCTTATAAGCTTTATGAGGAGAACAAACTCGAGATTGAGCTAACCCAGGCTATCCTTGATGAGATGATCGCCAACGGTGGTCTTGTGATCACCGGGCAGGGATATACCTTGACGGCTGTCATTCTCAAATAATAGTTTTTATTCCGGAGGGGGCTGACCCTCCCTCCGGGATCCAATTAAATAAATGAAAATGAGGAAAGTACTGTCTTGCCTGCTATTGGCGTCAGTCGTGGCGTTGGTGATGTCTTGTGGCGGCGATGATCCGATCGTCCCTCAAGAGGATCCGGCGCCTACGGCGATCACGTTGAGCCAGGAATCCGTGAACTCTGATGTCAAGGGCGCGGAATTGGCTCTGACCGTGACTGCCCCCTCCAGGCCGACAGTTACCGGGGCACCCTCTTGGGTAACGGTCATGGATGGTACTTTCAATCACTATAGCATCACATATACCCTGAAAGTCGCTGAGAACACATCCTATGATCCCAGGACCGCGTCTCTGACCATTTCCGCGGGGAACCTGACAAAGACATTCGCTGTCTCACAGGCTGCCGCCCAGAAGCCGGCGGAACCTGAGAAACCGGAAGAAAAGCCGGAGGAAAAGCCCCTAGAGACCGGGATATCCGAGACTCTGGTGACTGTAAACGCGACTGATGAGGCCAAAGCCCTTTATGGCTACCTTCTGAGCCAATATGGCAAGAAGATCATTTCCTCTATCATGGCGGATGTGAACTGGAACCACCGGGAGGCGGATAAAGTCCACTCGGCCACCGGGAAATATCCGGCGATGAACTGCTACGACTTCATCCATATCTATGTTCCTGAGAATAACTGGATTAATTACTCTGATCTGAAGCCCGTCACCGAGTGGGCGGAGGCAGGAGGAATCGTCTCGCTGATGTGGCATTTCAACGTGCCCAAGAGTGCCACTGTCTCTCCAGGAGCAGATGGGAGTGGAGTCACCTGTACTCCTGGTGAGACCACTTTCAAGGCCCAGAATGTGTTCACGAAGGATAGTTGGGAGAACAAGTGGTTTTATGACCAGATGGACAAGGTCGTCGCTGTGATCTTGGGACTGCAGGAAAAAGGAATAGCGGCGATTTGGCGTCCGTTCCATGAAGCCGCCGGCAATTCCACATACAAGCAGCAGGCTTCTTGGACCAAATCTTGGTTCTGGTGGGGCTATGATGGCGCTGAAGTTTATAAGAAGCTATGGGTCGCGATGTTCGATTACTTCGAGTCTAAGGGCATACGTAACCTTATTTGGGTTTGGACCACCCAGAACTACAACGGTGATTCCTCCAAATATAACCAGGACAAGGCATGGTATCCCGGCGATGCCTACGTGGATATAGTCGCGCGTGACCTTTATGGCAGTACAGCTTCGGCTAATGCCACGGAATTCAAGGAGATCCAGGCCACCTATCCGACCAAGATGGTCGCCTTGGGCGAGTGCGGGACTAACTCTGGGGCAAATCCGCCTGAGGCCTTCGCCATGATTCCTTCTGTATGGTCCGCCGGAGCCAAGTGGTCATGGTTCATGCCATGGTATGGATCGAATATGCCTGACACCTCGTGGTGGAGCGCGGCTTTGTCAAACTCTAATGTGATAACTCGTTCTGATGTCAAGTATTGATAGTATGGTAAATGTATTCAGACATCTGGCTTTGACGGCCATGCTTCTGGTCTTCCTCGGCTCTTGCGGCAAGGAACCCCCTCAGCCTACGCCACCGCCAGATCCGGCTCCTTCATCCATAACCCTGAGCTCCAACTCTTTCCAGGTGGCGCAACCTGGTGAGAAATTGTCGTTGACCATCAAGGCTCCAGCACGTCCGACACTCACCGGGCTGCCTTCTTGGATAACTTATGTCGACGGGACATTCAACGCTTATTCCATTACAGTTGGACTTACAGTAGCCGCCAATGACACTTACGACACCAGGACCGCCACTGTTACGGTGGCCTCGTCTGGAGCTTCCTCAGTAACCTTCACTGTCTCTCAGGCCGCGAAGGAGAAACCGGTTGAGCCTCCGACCCCTCCTTCCGGGGATAACGACGCGTGGGCCTTGGCCAAGACTCTTGGTTTAGGGTGGAATATGGGTAACCATTTTGACGCCTATTACAATTGGCACTATGTTGACGAGAATGGGTTTGACTGGTACGATTATCCGAATGAGACGGTTTGGGGCGGCGAGCTGGCCACCCCGGCCACATTCAAGGGAGTCAAGGCCGCTGGATTCACCAGTGTCCGCATCCCCGTGACCTGGCTGAAATTTATCGGCAAAGCTCCTGAGTATAAGATTGATGAGACATGGTTGAATCGTGTTTTTGAGGTTGTGGGTTTCGCGCATGCTGAGGGACTGAATGTCATCATCAACACCCATCATGACGAGAACCACGGAGATGACCATTGGCTGGACATCAAGAACGCCTCTGTTAATAGCGTTCTCAACGAGACAATCAAGGCTGAGATCAAGGCGGTCTGGACGCAGATAGCCAACAAGTTCGCTGATTGCGGCGACTGGCTGATAATGGAGGGTTTCAATGAGCTCAACGATGGAGGCTGGGGCTGGAGCGCCGACTTCCAGAGCAATCCTTCCCGTCAGTGTAATATCCTGAACGAATGGAATCAAGTCTTTGTTGACGCTGTCAGGGCAACTGGCGGGGAGAATGCCACCCGCTGGCTAGGCGTTCCGACCTACGCGGCCAATCCGGAGTTCACCAAGTACTTGAAGATTCCAACCGACAAAGCCGGCAAGGTGATGGTTTCCGTGCATTTCTATGATCCCTACGACTATACCATCGGAGACGCCCAGTACTCTGACTGGGGACACACTGGAGCTGTGGGCAAGAAGGCAAATGGAGGTGACGAGACACACGTCAAGGAGGTTTTCAGCAAGCTGAACACCGATTACGTCTCCAAGAACATCCCTTGTTACATCGGGGAGTATGGTTGCTCCATGCGCGCCAAATCCGATACCAGGGCCTGGAAGTTCTACCTCTATTACATGGAGTATATCGTCAAAGCGGCCAAGACTTATGGTCTGCCCTGTTTCCTCTGGGATAATGGTGCCAGTGGCACCGGAAAAGAGCAGCACGGCTATATCAACCACGGCACAGGAGGGTACATTGGAAACAGTAAAGAGGTTATTAATGTGATAAAGAAGGCTTGGTTCACCGAGAGCGATGGCTACACCCTCCAACATGTTTATGATTCCGCGCCTAAATTCTGATAGTCATGAGAAATTTGTTTTTGCTGGTTATGATCCCACTTTTTGTTTTCGGGTGTGGCAGACGTCCCAGGCCTGTCGATGACGAAATCTCTGGCGATAAGATTCTCGCCGGGCAGTTGCTTTCGGTGGCCGATGCCGGAAAAGTCATGTATGGCCATCAGGATGACCTTTCCTACGGCCATTCTTGGAAGGTTACGGACTGGGAGAATGATGATTTGGAGCGCTCGGATGTCAAGGATGTCTCCGGCATGTATCCGGCTGTATTGGGATTCGACTTGGGTGGCATCGAGCTTGGAGACAGCTGCAACCTGGATGGTGTACCCTTCGGGCTTATACGCAAGGCTGCCTTGACGCACAGGAGCAGGGGAGGGGTCGTGACATTCTCATGGCATTTGCGTAACCCGTTGACTGGAGGTGACTCATGGGATATATCCTCAGATCAGGTCGTCGCCTCTGTACTCGAGGGTGGGGAGAAGCATGAGGAGTTCCTCGTATGGCTGGATCGTCTGGCGGACTTCCTCAATAGTCTGGGGCACGCTCCCGTGATATTCCGTCCCTGGCACGAGAACATCGGAAGTTGGTTCTGGTGGGGTGGCAAGCTCTGCGCCGCGGAGCAGTACAAGGCCCTTTTCCGCCTGACTCGGGAAAGACTCGAGGAGAAAGGTGTAAAGAACCTGCTTTGGTGTTATTCCCCGAACGGGCCGATTTCCAAGGAGGATTACCTGTCCCGTTACCCTGGGGATGATATCGTGGACATCCTGGGTACCGATCTTTATGAATATAACAACGGAGACCTTGAGGCTGCCGGCGCCGCGTATATGGCGAATCTGAAGCAGATGCTCACCACACTGACTGAGATCTCGAAAGAGCATTTGAAACTCATGTGCCTTTCCGAGACCGGCCTCGAGGGGATTCCGGATCCCCATTGGTGGACCCAGAGGCTTTATCCGGCCATTCAGGGTTTCCCTATCTGTTACCTGCTTACATGGCGTAACGCCCACGACCGTCCCGGCCATTTCTACGGCCCCTGGAAAGGTTTTGAGAACGAAGAGGATTTTAAACTGTTCAGTGAGAAGAAAGATATTGTGTTGCTATGACGTACGAAGAGAGATTGGAGCGGCTCAAGAAGTCGCATGAGGAACTGTTGTCAAAAACAAACATCCCAATTGAGGGGAATGGTGTTTACGAGCGTTATGTGAACCCGGTTCTGACCGCGTCTCACGCTCCGTTGGAATGGCGATACGATCTCCACAAGGAGACCAACCCATATCTGATGGAGAGGTTCGGCATCCACGCCGTAATGAATTCCGGAGCGATCAAGTTTGACGGGAAGTATATCCTTGTCGCCAGGGTTGAGAGTGCTGACCGCAAGTCTTTCTTCGCTGTGGCTGAGAGTCCCAATGGTGTGGATAACTTCCGTTTCTGGCCGGTTCCTGTCACGATGCCGGAATATGGTGAGCCCGCCACGAATGTATATGACATGCGTCTAACCGCCCATGAGGACGGGTGGATCTACGGGATTTTCTGCGTGGAGAGAAAGGACAAGAAGCATCCGGATGACCTATCCGCCGCTGTCGCGAGCGCAGGTGTGGCGCGTACCAAGGATCTGGTCACCTGGGAGAGGCTTCCTGACATAGTCTCGTCACACCAGCAGCGCAATGTCGTCCTCCATCCCGAGTTTGTGGATGGTAAATATGCCTTGTACACTCGTCCCCAGGATGGATTTATCGATGCCGGAAGCGGTCCGGGAATCGGTTGGGCATTGGTCGACAGCATGGAACACGCGGTAATCACCGAAGAAAAGGTGTTGAGCCGCAGAAGCTACCACACTATCAAAGAATGCAAGAACGGGGAAGGACCCCATCCTATAAAGACTCCTAAGGGATGGCTTCATCTCGCCCATGGGGTGAGAGGTTGCGCATCCGGCCTTCGTTATGTCCTTTACATGTATATGACCGCTCTGGATGATCCTTCTGAGATGATCGCCGAGCCCGCGGGATTCTTCATGGCTCCCGAGGGAGGAGAGTATATCGGAGATGTGATGAATGTCCTCTTCACCAACGGATGGATATGTGATCCGGACGGGAAGGTTTTCATCTACTACGCTTCCTCAGACACCCGTATGCATGTCGCCACATCGTCAGTCGACCGTCTTGTCGATTATTGCCTCCACACCGCTCCGGATGGTCTAAGGACAGGAGCTTCTGTGGACATTTTGAAGAAACTTATAGTCAAAAACCAGGATATAGCTATTTAATCCCTTGAATATGAAAAGGTTCCTTTGTTTTTTCATTCTGTCCGCCCTGCTCGTTTCAGCATGCTCGGATGGAGATGTTAGAGTCAAGGGCAACTCGGTCACAGTATGTAGGGACGGGAACCTGATTCGCCTTCAGGTGGTCTCGCCGGATATCATCAGGGTATCCGCGGTTCCTGGAGAGAACATCACTGACAGGAAGAGCCTTGTGGTGGTTCCACAGAGAGGGAACACGGATTTCAAAGTCATCAGGAACGGAGACAGCCTTATAGTGGCGACTGCTGAACTTCAGGCTCTTGTATGTCCTGACGGGACTTTGAGTTTCTTCAACCCTGACGGGGAACTCCTGGCTGGCGGCGGCAGGATGTCATTCACGCCGGCATCTGTCGAGGGCAAGGACGCCTTTTCAGTGAGGACCATGTTCGCTTCCTCGGATGGAGAGTCTTTTTATGGATTGGGCCAGCAACAGTCAGGGGAGTTCGACCACAAGGGCCGGAGCGAGGAGTTATACCAGTATAACACCAAGGTTAGCGTCCCTTTCGTGGTATCCACTAAAGGTTACGGTATCTTGTTCGACGCATATTCGCTTTCCCGTTGGGGGAATCCGGAACCGTACAAACAGCTCGGGGATATATTCACCATTTATGACAAGGACGGGGTTGAAGGCGCCTTGACCGGGACTTACAAGACTAAGGGCGGTGAGGTTTTATCCCGACGGGAAGATTCTCTTTATTTCGAGAATGAGTTCGTTATCAAGAACTTGCCACAAATCCCCTTGAGTGGTTCCGAGGTGGTCTTTGAAGGATATATACAAGCCCCGGAAACAGCTGATTATCATTTCATTCAGTATTACGCCGGATTTCAGGAGACTTTCATCGGCGGCAAGGAAGTCATGTCTCGCCTTTGGAGACCGGCTTGGAATCCGAACAGCAAAAAGTTCACGGTCCGGCTTAATCAAGGGGAGAAAACTCCTGTGAGGATAGTCTGGAATCCCGATGGGGATGTATCCTACATGGGACTCCGGGTCGCCACCCTTATGACCCCTGAGGAGGAGGACGCGCTCTCATTCTGGTCCGAGTTCGAGCCGGGGGCTGATTTCTATTTTATCGCCGGAGGTGACTACGATGGCGTGATAAAAGGATACCGTACCCTCACCGGAAAGGCCCAGGTAATGCCTAAGTGGGCGTTGGGCTTCTGGCAGAGCAGGGAACGCTATTCCACCCAGGAGGAGCTTGTCGGGACGTTGGCCGAGATGAGACGCAGGCATATTCCTGTCGACAACATTGTCCAGGACTGGCAATATTGGAAAGAGGACCAGTGGGGGAGTCACCAGTTCGATCCCGAACGCTATCCCGATCCTGAGAGGATGCTTGATGATGTCCACGGCATGAACGCCCGCTTCATGATAAGCGTCTGGCCGAAATTCTATACCAACACGGATAATTATCAGGAACTCAAAGCGGCCGGTTACGCGTACACCCATGCTGAGGACGCCGGCCTGGTGGATTGGCTTGGCCACAAGCAGACTTTCTATGACGCGTATTCGGAAGGTGGAAGGGAAATGTTCTGGAGGCAGATGGATAAGAACCTGTACTCTAAATACGGCCGGAAGATTGACGCCTGGTGGATGGATGCGAGCGAGCCTAACCTGAGGGACTGCCTCCCGATGGATTATTTCAAATGGCTGTTGACTCCCAACGCTTTAGGCTCTTCCACCGAGTATCTTAACGCGTACGCCCTTGTCAATGCGGACGCCATATATAATGGCCAGAGGAAGATTGATCCTGACAAGAGGGTGTTCCTGCTGACACGTAACGGTTTCGCCGGTTTGCAGAGGTATTCCACAGCCACCTGGAGCGGTGACATAGGCACTTCCTGGGTTGATATGAGGATGCAGATGCCCGCTGGACTGAATTATTCCATGAGCGGGATTCCGTTCTGGGGCATGGACATAGGAGGCTTCTCTGTCATGGGCAAGTTCTATGACCAGGTCAACCAGGAAGAGTGGCGCGAGCTCCAGACCCGTTGGCATCAATTCGGAACATTCGTTCCATTGTTCCGTACCCATGGCCAGTGGCCACAGAGAGAGCTCTGGAATATAGCTCCTGAGGGTTCTCCGGCTTATGAGAGCATCTTGTGGTACATGCGGCTGCGTTACAGGCTGATGCCTTATCTGTATTCCATGGCGGGCGCGGTCCATTTTGGTGATTACACCATTATGCGGGGCCTCCCGATGGATTTCCCGGATGACCCTGCGGTCAGGGACCTTTCCGACCAATGGATGTTCGGCCCGGCCTTGATGCCATGTCCGGTCTATGAATATGAGGCCAGAAGCCGTGAGGTGTATTTCCCTGAGGGAGGGTGGTATGATTTCTATTCCGGAGAGTATATTCCTGGAGGACAGACACTTACGGTCGACGCCCCCTATGAGAGGATCCCGCTTTATGTGAGGGCTGGCTCTGTGATTCCATTCGGTCCGGAGATCGAGTGGTCAAATGAGAAACCGGCTGATGACATCTGTCTCTATGTCTACTCCGGCGCTGACGTGGATTTCACCTTGTATGAGGATGACGGCTTGACATACGGCTATGAGAAAGGCCAGTTCTCAACCATCCCTATCCGGTGGGATGAGAGCTCCGGGACCCTTACGATCGGAGCCCGACAGGGAACCTTCCCGGGAGTTCTCGAGAATCGCGCTTTCCGTTTGATTCTGGTGGATCCATCCCATCCTATGCCTTATGATCCGGACGCTACCGGGCGGACCGTATCGTATGACGGCTCCTCTATTGAGTTGAGATTAAAATAATTATATAAAATGCGAACCCTTAAAAACTGTGTTATTGCGATGAGTGTTTTGATGGTGGCTTCGTGCGCCCCTAAGAACCAGGTCGCTCCTGCGATCGCCACTGACAAGGATGTCGAGGCAAAGGTTGAGTCTGTGCTGAAGAAAATGTCTCTCAAGGAAAAGGCCGGGCAGATGGTCCAGCTTTCGATCGACACTATCACAAGCGATTCGAAACCTGAGATAGATCCCTCTAAATTGGAGAGGATCATCGGAGAATATAAGGTGGGCTCAATCCTCAATCTCTTGAATGATGTGTCTCGTTCCCGGGAGCAGACCGCCGCGTTCGTCCGCCAGATCCAGGAAAAGTCGATGGAAGCCATAGGGATTCCCTGCATCTACGGTCTTGATATGATCCATGGCGCCAACTATCTCACCGACGGGTCATTATATCCTCAGGAGATAAACCTGGGCGCCACTTTCAACCGGGAATACGCCAGGATGATGGGGGAGGCACTCGCTTATGAGACCAGGGCCGCGCAAGTGGCATGGGTGTTCTCTCCGGTGATGGATCTGGGACGTGACCCCCGTTGGCCGAGGCATTGGGAGAGTTGGGGAGAGGATCCTTTTCTCCAGGCGGAGATGTCCAGGATCGAGACCATGGCAATCCAGGGCGATGATCCCAATCATGTCGATCTGGAGCATGCGGCTGTCAGTCTGAAGCATTTCATCGGTTATGGGGTGCCTTCCTCAGGGAAGGATCGCACACCTGCCTATATCGCGGAGAATGATTTAAGAGAGAAGTTCTTCCGTCCTTTCAAAGAGTGCTTCCAGGCTGGCGCCCTTACAGCGATGATCAACTCGGCATCCATCAACGGTGTCCCCACACACGCCAACAAGACCCTCCTGACCGGCTGGGTAAAGGACGATCTTAATTGGGATGGCATGATAGTGACGGACTGGGCTGACATCGACAATCTTTTCAACCGTGACCATGTTGCCGCTGACAAGCGTGAGGCCGTGGCCATGGGAATAAACGCCGGCATCGACATGATTATGGATCCATACGATCCCGAGTGTGTCAACGTCATCGTTGACCTCGCCGAGTCAGGTGAGATCCCTATGTCGAGGATTGACGACGCTGTCCGCCGCATACTTCGCCTGAAAGTCCGTCTTGGCCTATTCGACAACCCTTCCTGGGAATATGATTACAAGGATTTCGGTTGCGAGAAGTTCGCCAAGGAGTCTTACGCCGCGGCGCTTGAGTCTGAGGTGCTTTTGAAGAATGAGGGTGGTATCCTGCCTTTGAAGGGTAACGAGAGGATACTGGTCACAGGCCCCAACGCCAATTCGATGAGAACACTTAACGGCGGGTGGAGTTACACCTGGCAGGGAGACGCCGATACCTTCGCTTCAGACCATAACACGATCCTTGAGGCCATCCAGAACCGTTTCCCTAATGTGAAGTATGTTCCCGCTATTGAATATGCCCAGGGATGGGGTGAATGGGAAAAGGAGAATGTGACAGGAATCGCGGCGGCCGTGGCGGTTGCCAGAACCTGCGATGTGGTTATCGCCTGCGTGGGCGAGAACTCATATTGCGAGACCCCCGGGAATATGGATGACCTTAACCTGTCTTCCAGCCAGAAAGATCTTGTCAAGGCTTTGGCCGCTACCGGCAAACCTGTCATCCTTGTTCTGAACGAGGGCCGTCCGAGGATTATCGGTGACATCGAGCCCCTCGTGAAAGCTGTTGTGGATGTGATGCTCCCTTCCAACTATGGAGGTGACGCTCTGGCAGCCCTCATCTCAGGAGACGAGAACTTCTCCGGGAAGCTCCCGTTCACTTATGCCAAGCACATCAATTCACTTCACACCTACGACTACAAGGTCTCCGAGCATCGCGAGGTGATGGCAGGCTCGTATAACTACGACGCTATCATGGATGTCCAGTGGCCTTTCGGCTTTGGCCTCAGCTACACGGCTTACGAATATTCGAACCTGAAGGTTGATAAGGAGTCTTTCAACGCGAATGACTTGATCAAGGTCTCCGTAGATGTCAAGAACACCGGTTCCCGTCCCGGGAAGGAGACTGTCCTACTCTATAGTTCCGACCTTGTCGCCTCGATTATACCCGATGTGAAACGTCTGCGCGGGTTTGAGAAGATATCGCTGGAACCAGGTGAGACTAAGACCGTTACCTTTGAGATTCCCGCCAAAGAGCTTGCCTTTGTCGGTGCTGACGGGAAGTGGCGCCTTGAGAAAGGAGACTTCCGTCTCGCGTGCGGTGGTCTCGGTGTCATGGTCAATTGTGTCGAGACGAAGGTCTGGGACACTCCGAACATCTAGGCCATGGATCTTGTCAGATTCCGTGAGGAGATTAAGGGCGAGCTGGAAGGGGATATACTGCCTTTCTGGCTCGCTCTTCTTGATCCCGAGGGTGGTTTTTACGGTGAGGTGACTTCCGACGGTACTGTCCTTAAAGACGCTCCGAGAGGGGAGATACTTAACGCCAGGATCATCTGGACTTTCGCCGCCGCATTCGGTGCCCTTGGAAAACAGGAATATTTTTCCGCTGCGCTTCATGCCCGGGACTGGTTCGTCTCATATCTTATCGATAAGAAGAATGGGGGAGTGTTCTGGAGCGTCGCTGCTGACGGATCCCCTTTGGACACAAAGAAACAGCTGTATTCACAAGCTTTCGCCATCTATGCTTTCAGTGAGCTCTTTAAGGTGACATCTGATAGCTCAGATTTGGAAGTAGCTGTGAATCTGTTTGATATCGTTGAGTCGAGATTCGCTGATCATGCTAATGGAGGCTATGCCGAGGCTCTGTCCATAGATTTCTCACCGCTTGAGGACATGTCTCTTTCCGCCCATGACATCAATGCCGGGAAGACGATGAACTCCCACCTCCATCTGCTGGAAGCCTACGCCAACCTGTATCAGGTCTGGCCTGATCCTGCGCTAAAGGCGGCTTTGGCGGACTTGATCCATTTGATGTGTGAGAGGATCATGTCTCCTGACGGGCATCTGTATCTTTATTTCGACAGCGACTGGTCTGTCCTGCCCGGAGCTATTTCATATGGCCATGACATAGAGACTTCCTGGCTGCTGTTGGAATGCGCTCAAGCCCTGGGCGATCCTTCTGTAGTCGAATTTGTCAAGCCTTTCTGCGCCGCTTTAGGCCGGGCCGGGAATGAAGGCCTCCTGCCGGATGGCTCGATGGCGTATGAGCTTTTGCCCGAGGACGCTTCCGGTCTCTCTTCCGGTTCGTCTCTTGACCGTTCCCGCCAGTGGTGGGTCCAAGCCGAGACCGTCGTCGGCAACCTCTGGCTCTGGAAATATCACTCTGATCCTGAAGCACTTCCCAAAGCGCTTAATTGCTGGAACTGGATCAAGACCCATCTGATATCATCAAGTGGCGAATGGTACTGGGGCACGCTGGCGGATGGAGAGTCACCCGACTTGGACTACCCCAAGGCCGGCTTCTGGAAATGCCCTTACCACAATGCCCGCATGTGCCTCGAGGCATTGAGAATAATCTGATCGGCAGTCCCTACTTCTTGATGGGATAAAGCTTCAGCAGAAGGATGATAAGCAGGGCGATCGCGGCAGGGAAGAGCGAGAACAGCGCCCAGATCATCTGCTGGACCGAAGCCTCGTTCGTGATGGTCACGACAGTCTGCCCGGTGGCGGGATCGGAGCCTGAGATGAAACCTGACAGGCCAAGGAGCATCGCCACAAGCGCGCCAGATATGGCTGATCCGAACTTCTGCGCCATCGTACCGGAGGAGAATATAAGTCCGGTGGATGAGGTCCCGTTTTTCTCGGTGGCGTAATCAGCCACGTCAGCGTACATGGACCAAAGCAGCGGAGAGTAGATACCGATTCCGATAGAGGTGAGTATGACCATAGCCACCATTAACCAGATGTATTTCGGATCCATCGGGATAAAGAAGAAGGCTATTGATGTCACCACGCAGATGATCGCTGCCCAGTTGAAGGCCTTGCGCTTGGAACCGACCCACTTGGTGAACTTGGGGGACAGGCCTCCGAAGATCATGCATGTCACCTCACCGAAGGTCATGAACACCGTATAGTTGATGATGAGACCGGAGACGGTGACATCTCCATGGAGGCAATATTCCAGTAGGTAGCCCGCCACCGCATAGCGGAATCCGTTGAAGAAGTTGGTGCAGATGCCGATAAGCGTGAGGTATATCCATGGCTTGTTACGGAACAGGTCCCCGAAGGGCTTGAAAGAGAATTTCTCCGCGCGAATAGGCTTCAGGCGCTCCTTCGTGAGGAGGCCGCAGGCCAGGGTTCCTAATGCCGCCACACCTCCCAGGATAGCTCCGAGGACAGCGTATTGGTGTGCCGAAGTGCCGCCCACCATCTTCTGCAGGTAAGGGAACGAAAGCAGGGTGACGAATCCCATCGCATAGGCTCCCACCATCCTGTAGGACGAGAACTCGTTCTTCTCGTTGTCATCCGCTGTCATCACGCCGAGGAGTGAGCCATACGGCACGTTCACGGCGGTGTAGACGGCCATCATCAGCAGATACATCGAATAAGCGTAAACACGCTTGCCCACAGGGCCGAAATCTGGAGTGTAAAGCAGCAGGGCGAAGATAATGCCGAGGGGGATGGCTCCGAATATGAGCCACGGGCGGTAGGTGCCCCAGCGGGACTGTGTCCGGTCAGCCAACGCGCCCATCATCGGGTCAGTCACTACATCGAACAGGCGGGCGATAAGCATGAGGGTTGCTGTGTCAGCCACGGTCAGCCCGAATATATTGGTGAAAAACAACGGGAACGCTATGGACATCACCTTCCAAGTGATGCCGCCGGCGGCGGCATCACCAAGGGCATATCCGATTTTCTCTGAAAGCTTGGCCATAATGATTTTGGTAAAAACCTCTATTTGCCAGCCACGGCCTCAAGCTCTTTGGCCAGCTTGTCTATCATCACGGTTCCGAAGACAACCTTGCCTTTCGGGTTGATGAGGTACATGGAGGGAATCCAGTTAACTTTGTAATCCTGCGAGACCTGAGTCTCTTTCCATTTGGCGAGAGGGGAGACATGGGTCCACCCAAGTCCGTTCTCATTGATGTAGTCCGTCCATTTGTCCTTATCGGTGTCGAATGACACTCCCACGAAAGCCACCTTCTCTCCATATTTCTCCCACAGGGCTTTCACCTGAGGAGCGTCCTTCCTACAGTCCGGACACCATGAGGCCCAAAAATCAAGCACCACATATTTCCCACGGAAGTCGCTCAGAGACACATCTTTCCCATCAGGGGTCTTGAGTGTGAAACCAGGAGCCGGGGTGCCTTTGGCCAGCAGGTCCTTGGCGTACTTGATGTCCAGGTCACTTGAATACTCGTCAACCGCGAGCTCGGCCCGGAACTTGTCCAGCTGCTTCTGCAGGCGGGCAATACGCCTCTTGTAACGCTTCTCGCCATAAAGGTTATTCATCTCGGTGGGATCCTTCTTGATGTCATAGAACTCGGAATAATCCCCTTTGGCCCCGCCGTAGAAATGTATCAGCTTGAACCTCTTGTCCGAGACTCCGTCATGCTTGAGGACATTATGCTCGGAAGGAAGGTCGTAGTAGTGGTAATACAGATATTTCCTCCAGCCGCGGGGTGTTCCACCGTCTTTCATGATCACCGGAAGGAGCGAGTGTCCGGACATCTCCTCGGGCTGGGCCGCACCGGCCACGTCGAGGTAGGTGGGGGCGAAGTCGATGTTCTGCACAAGGGTCTCGGAGACCAGACCACCTTTTCCGCCAGGGTAGCGGATAATGAGGGGGGTCCTGTAGGATTCCTCGTACATGAATCTCTTGTCGAACCAGCCGTGCTCACCCATGTAGAAGCCTTGGTCGGAGGTGTAGACCACGATTGTGTTGTCGGCAAGTCCGTGTGAGTCAAGATATTCCAGAATCTCTCCGACCGAATCGTCCACGGAGCGGATGACCCGGAGGTAGTCTTTGACGTAACGCTGGAACTTCCATTCCAGCAACGCCTCACCCTCCAGATCGCTGTCCAGGAAGGCCTTGTTCTTGGGGCCATAGGCGGCGTCCCATTTCGCCCTCGTCTCGGGATCCATCCTGGAGAGCCCGCTCTCGAGCATCCTGGCTGTGTGTATGGATCTCGTGGGCTCCTCTTCAAGTTCCCCGACCTTCAAGTCGTAGATCATGCTCATGTCCTCATCGATGGTCATGCGCTGCTCGAATGCGGCCTCTCCCTTTCCTGAATAGTCGTCATGGAAGGTCTCAGGAAGCGGGAATGTCACATCCTCGTACAAGTCCAGGTATTTGACATTAGGCATCCAGTTGCGGTGCGGAGCCTTATGGTGGACATATAGGCAGAACGGCTTGTCGGGATCGCGCTGCTCCAGGAACTCCAAAGCGTGGCTGGTGACAAGATCGGTGGCATATCCTTCCTCACGTACATACTCGCCATCTGAGAGGTGGCTTTTGAGGACTGGGTTGTAATACTCACCCTGGCCGCGGAACACGTAGAAATAGTCGAAGCCCTTGGGCTCGCACTGCATGTGCCACTTGCCGATCATGGCGGTCTGGTAGCCGGCGTCCCTGAGCAGCTCGGAGACGAAAACCTTCGTCGTGTCAATACCCTTGCCGAGTGTTCTCTGACCATTCTGGTGGCTGTAAAGCCCGGTCATCAGGCAGGCGCGGCTGGGGGTGGACAATGAGTTCTCCACATAGGCCCTGTCGAAACGGATACCTTCCCTCGCGAGCCGGTCCATATTCGGTGTGGGGGCCTGCTGGCTTAAGGGATGACCATAGGCGCTGATTGCCTGGAACGCGTGGTCATCAGTCATTATGTGGATGATATTAAGCCTCTTAGATTCGTTCTTTTCCTGGGCGTTGGCTTCCCCGGACAGGATGCTTCCCGGCAATGAGGCGAGCAAGAAAGCTCCTGAAAGCGCTAATGGTGTCTGTCTCATGCCGCTAATATACAATAAAAAAACGAAAAACTCCTCCAGACAACCGCCTGAAGGAGTTTTAACGTGCTCTGTTAGGGACTCGAACCCTAGACCCACTGATTAAGAGTCAGTTGCTCTACCAACTGAGCTAACAAAGCATTCTAAAGAACTTAAAGAACCTAGCCCTTTGTGAACCGTTCGGGGCTCGAACCCGAGACCCCAACATTAAAAGTGTTGTGCTCTACCAACTGAGCTAACGATTCTTCCAATCGTCCGGAGGGTATCCGAATCGGGATTGCAAAGTTATATCCTTCCCCGAAAAAAAACAAATTTTTTCGGTTTTTTTTGCTTTTATTTCTCTTCTGGAGCGGAATAATCCTTGATTTTCTGTTCCTCTGCTATAGGACAGACCAGGACATTCCCGTCTTTGACGGCCACAATATAATCCTTGAGTCCGGACACAACCACAGTTTTGGCGTCCTCGGCGTGGACTATGCACTCCTCGCACCCGAACATCCTGATATCCCTGCCGATCACCTTGTTGCCTCCCTCGATCGCCTTGGCGGCTCCTCCGTCAGGGACAGGATCTTCCTCAGGCATGGGGATATTCTCCTTGATTGAAGTGAAACTGCCCAGGTCGGACCAGCCCAGGTCGCTAGCTATGACATGGATTTTTTTCGACTTCTCCATGACCGCGTAGTCGATCGAGATTTTCTCGCAGGTAGGGAACAGCTCCCGAAGCGTCTCTTCCTCTTTCCAAGTGCCGAACGAGGCTGCGATGGAATCCATCACAGAGGCTATCTGGGGGGCGTGCTTTCTAAGTTCGGAAACTATTGTCGCGCAGCTCCATACGAATATTCCCGCATTCCAGAAATAATTTCCCGCGGCGACATATTCCTTCGCTGTCAGCTCGTCGGGTTTCTCCTTGAATTCCTTGACCTTGACTATCTCATCAGGTACCCTGTTCTCCGCGTGGATGTATCCGTAACCGGTCTCGGGGCGGGTAGGCTCAATCCCGACCGTGACTATCTTGTCTGTCCCGTCGGTGAAGTTGAGTGCTTTGCGGATCGCCGCCGCGAACTTCTGGACATTGATCACCAGGGCGTCCGCCGGAGTCACTATGATATTGGCGTCTCGATAGGATGCCTTGATTTTCCAGCAGGCGTATGCTATACATGGGGCGGTGTTGCGTGGTACGGGCTCGGCCAGGACGTGGTCGGCCGGGATGCAGGGAAGCTGCTCTTTGACGATATCGACATAAGCCTCGGAGGTGACGACCCAGAAACGTTCCAGGTCGCATACCGGTTTGAACCGGTCTACGGTCATCTGGAGGAGGGTTTTCCCTATTCCGAGAATATCTATGAATTGCTTGGGCATTTCAGGGGTGCTCACGGGCCATAAACGGCTTCCGACCCCTCCTGCCATAATCACAACGTGGGTGTTCATATCCGAATTGGTTATTGGTTCCGGATGTAAATTTAGAAAAAATGATGGATTTAATAGGAATATTTCGTAAATTGGCGTTGTTAAACCAAAATCACAACAACCTTCAATAACACTTTAATAATCTAAAAGAATCATGAGAAAGTACATCGCTGAATGTATCGGGACATTTGTCCTGACCTTCCTCGGCTGCGCCACGGCAATGTTCGTCGGTTGCGGGACTCCCGCAGGCCTCTTCGCCACCGCCGCCGCCTTCGGTCTCGCCGTCGTCGCCATGGCATACACTATCGGCGGCATCTCTGGTTGCCACATCAATCCTGCCATCACCCTCGGCGTCGCCCTTTCCGGCCGCATGAGTTGGAAGGATGCCTGCGGCTACTGGTGCGGCCAGATCATCGGCGCCGTCATCGCCGGAGCCGTCCTTCTGCTCTTCGCGAAAGTCATGACTCCTTCAGCCGCTTTCACTGGCGCCAACCCCGCCGGACTTGGCTGCAATGGTGTCGCTGGAGCTGGTGGTGCCGGTGGAGCGTTCCTTGTTGAGATCGTGGCTACTTTCCTCTTTGTCCTCGTTGTTCTCGGAACTACTGACGGCAAAGTCGGTGCCGGCAACTTCGCTGGTCTCGCCATCGGTCTGAGCCTTGTCCTGATCCACCTCGTGTGCATCAACCTGACCGGAACCTCGGTGAACCCCGCCCGTTCGATCGGCCCCGCCCTCTTCGCTGGCGGACAGGCCCTCAAGGATCTCTGGGTATTTATCGTAGCCCCTCTGTGCGGCGGTGCCCTCAGCGCCATCGTCTGGTGCGCTCTAGCCCCTAAAGAGGAGAAGTAATCAGTAAAGTTGTGATTCAAGGCCGGCCGCGAAGCCGGCCTTTTTTCGTTTTAATTCAGATTATATTGCCGAGTTAGGATATAATTTTTTATATTTGAACATGTTCGAGAAGATTGTATCCACTGTAAACAATGTCATCTGGAGTCCGGCGCTTGTTGTGCTGCTTGTCGGTGCCGGCCTGTATTTCTCCACCCGTACCCGTTTTGTCCAGATCCGACGCGTAGGTCTCATGGCCCGGCTTCTTTTCCGGAAGAAGGACAAAAGCTCTGAGAAACAAGGAGTCTCGTCATTTGAGGCCTTTTGCATCGCGCTGTCCGGAAGGGTTGGTACGGGGAATATAGTCGGAGTGGCCACCGCCATCGCCCTTGGCGGTCCGGGTGCCATATTCTGGATGTGGATAATAGCCTTTTTCGGAGCTTCCACAGCGTATGTGGAGTCCACTCTCGCCCAGCTATTCAAGTTCTCTCATCCGACCGGCTTCCGAGGCGGTCCCGCCACATATATCGAGAAAGGACTAAAGGCCCGCTGGATGGCCATTCTGTTCGCTGTGGTGACCATAATAGCCACCGGCCTGCTGCTGCCAACGGTCCAGTCTAACGGCTTATCCGCCGCGGCCCTCAATTCTTTCGGGGTCAACCCTCTGGTCTCCGGGCTGGTCCTGGCCTTCATCCTTGGTCTTGTTATCGTTGGAGGAGTGAAGAGAATCGCCAAGGCGGCCTCTCTTGTCACCCCGTTCATGGCTGTCGTTTATGTCCTGATCTCGATAGTTATTCTCGCCCTTAATTGGAAGGCGATTCCCGGGCTGTTGTCTCTGATAGTCAAGAACGCGTTTGGAGTCAATCCTTTGTGCGGAGGTATCCTGGGCTCCACAATCATGATGGGAGTCAAGCGGGGGCTTTTCTCCAACGAGGCGGGGCAGGGAACCGGAGCCATACCATCCGCGTCCGCTGACGTCAACCATCCCGCTGAGCAGGGCCTTGTCCAGGCTTTCTCGGTCTATGTGGACACCCTTCTTGTCTGCACCGCCACAGCTCTCATGATCCTCTCGGCCGGGACTTTCAACATCCTTGACGCAAAGACAGGTGAGATGCTTCTCGCAAATGATCCCGGCCTCGGGGCCAATTATGTCGGCTATACCCAGGCGGCGGTCGATTCCGTGATCGGTGGATTCGGGAGCATATTCGTCAGCGTCGCCCTGGCCTTCTTCGTGTTCACGACCGTGATGGCCTATTATTTCTATTCTGAATCCAGCGTGATTTACTTGTGTAACCTTAAGAAAGGTTTCTCTCCCAAAGTCGAGAAAACCCTCATCAGGATCCTTCAAGTCGTTATCCTTGGCTCAGTGGTTTTCGGTGCTGTCAAGGAGGCCAACACGGTTTGGACACTGGGCGACATCGGGGTGGGTCTGATGGCCTGGGTCAATGTCGTCGCGATAATCATTCTCGCTCCCAAAGCTTTCGCCGCTTTGAAGGAATATGAGAACTCGATAAAATAATGTTCGAGAAGGTCGTCTCAGCTGTCAATAATGTGATCTGGAGTCCGGCGCTGGTTGTCTTGCTGGTCGGTGCCGGCATATATTTCTCCGTGAGGAGCCGATTTGTCCAGTTGAGACGTATCGGATTGATGGTCAGGATTTTGACTCGAAAAAGGGAGAAGCATACCCAAAGGAAGGGAGTGTCATCTTTCGAGGCTTTCTGTATCGCTCTGGCCGGACGTGTCGGGACCGGGAATATAGTTGGGGTCGCGACCGCCATAGCTCTCGGTGGACCGGGATCCATATTCTGGATGTGGATAATAGCCTTTCTGGGAGCCTCGACCGCCTTTGTCGAGTCAACTCTGGCGCAGATATACAAGTTCTCCCACACCACCGGCTTCCGTGGCGGGCCGGCCTGTTATATCGAGAAAGGTCTCGGGGCCAGATGGTTGGCTGTCCTCTTCGCCGTGGCCACCATACTCGCCTGCGGCCTGCTGATGCCGGGTGTGCAGTCCAACGGAATGTCCGCCGCGCTTCAGAACTCATTCGGAATCAACTCCTTGGTCTCTGGCCTTGGACTGGTTCTATTAGTGGGTCTGGTGATTGTCGGCGGAGTAAAGAGAATCGCCAAGGCCGCTTCCTATGTGGCTCCTTTCATGGCGGTAGCCTATATTCTGATCTCGTTGGTCGTGCTGGCTATAAACTGGCGGGTCGTCCCCGGGTTATTGGCGATGATAGTGAGGAACGCTTTCGGGATCAATCCGCTCTGCGGAGGCATCCTTGGCTCTACGATTATGTTCGGGGTCAAGCGCGGACTGTATTCCAATGAGGCTGGACAGGGCACCGGAGCCATCCCTTCCGCTTCCGCGGATGTGGACCATCCGGCGGAGCAAGGTCTGGCGCAAGCTTTCTCGGTATATGTGGACACCATATTCGTCTGCACCGCCACTGCGCTGATGATTCTCTCCGCCGGCACTTTCAATATCTTTGACGCTGATACGGGAACGATGCTCATGGCCGGGGCTCCCGAGCTGGGTGCCAATTATGTCGGTTATACCCAGGCGGCTGTCGATTCGGTATTAGGGGGCTTTGGAGGCACTTTCGTAAGTGTCGCCTTGTCGTTCTTCGTATTCACGACTATAATGGCGGATTATTTCTATTCAGAGTCAAGTGTGGTGTACCTTTGCGGCACAAGGAAAAACGCCTCCCCGAAACTCGAGAAGGCGCTTGTATGGATGTTGAGGGTCTTTGTGTTAGGTTCCGTGCTATTCGGGTCCGTCAAGGACGCCAACACGGTCTGGACTCTCAGTGACATTGGTCTCGGGCTCATGGCATGGATAAATGTCATCGCCATTATCATCCTCGCTCCCAAGGCTTTCGATGCCTTGAAAGAATATGAGTGACTCTATATCTTGACTCCTTGTGAGCGTAAGATATCCTGGACCTTGGCCGGGTCAGTGGCTTGGACCGCCGACCGGTCCAGAAGGGCTCTCGCGGCCGCTGCTCCCGCGGCTTGGCCCGTGACCATGCAGGTCGCTATCTCCCGGGCATCGTAGGTGATGTCATGCTCATAGCCGAAACACCTTCCGGCGACAGTAAGATTAGGGGTTTTCTGAGGCAGAAGGGCACGCAAAGGAATCTGCCACTGGGGCCTGTCTGAGACCTGATGTTTCGTGCCATTGATTTCGGCGTCAATATCTACTCCGGCTATTCCTATCACATCATCATAGGTTCTGCCCTCCAACGCATCTGTCATTGAGACATTCCTGAGGCTGTCCAGCACTCTGGTGACCCTGACTCCAAGCATCGGGGGAGTCTCCAGCAGATAAGCTTCCTCGCAGCCTCTCTTTGTACGAAGCTCTTGGGTCCTGTCCCACATATATTGCCGCAAGGAATCATTCAGTCGGGACATATTGAACACGTCCATGCCGTCCTGGTCATATTCACCGTTGGTGTGCATCAGGCCGACGCCTTTGATTGGCGTCATGTTGCCGTGGTCATTGTCTTCCTGAAGATTCCCGACCCGCCACATCGCCCCGATATGGTGCTTGACGTAGCGGTAGTTCTCCCCGGCCCAATAGAACAGGTCCCCGTCTCCGGTGGTGTCCACGAAATACTTGGCCTTGATAGCGCTCCTGCCGCTCTTGCTCTCAATCAAGACGCTCTCGATACGGTCGCCCGATTTGGTGATCTCACAGGCCTTGGCGAAGTATATGACCCTGATTCCGGCCTCTTTGACCATAAGCCTCATGACATGCTTTGTCGCTTCCGGATCAACGATGGGGGAGCGTCTTGGCTGTATCGACATGCCCATGTCCTTAAGTCTCACGGCAAGCTCGTCAGCGACACCGTAAACCACTTGTTTCCATCCGCCGCTCGTCCTGGCTTCCATGCAGTTTAGCGGCAAGACAGAGCCTCCGGTCCAGAGACCTCCAAGGAAACCGTTCATTTCCAGCAATATGACATCCGCTCCTTCCCTCGCGGCGGAGATCGCCGCGGCGAAGCCGGCGGGTCCGGCCCCGGCGACCAGTATGTCGCAGGAAGCTATCACGGGAATCTTTTTGGCAGGCTCTTTCACATATCCTTCAACTTCCACTCCTTCGGAAGCGGGTTTGACCTTATCGGCTGCTTCAGCCGGGACCGCGCCGCCAACCAGCATCGCGCCGGTCGCAGCCGAACCTATTCTCAAAAAATCTCTACGTTTCATATCGCCTTCGTTTTATTGCTTCAGAAGGTCTTCGAGCCGGAGTTCCAACCTTCGAAATAGACCTTGTAGTCGACCGTCTGACCACTTCCCGGCTTAATCACGATGGTCTTGGAAGAATGGGGAAGAAGAGTCACGAAGTTGTCGGAACACATGGTTCCGTGGATTGGCTCTCCGCTTTTGTCACGAAGTTGTAACCTATTGAAAAAAGCTATTTTACCAGATGTGTTCTTAAGAGTGACTTCAATATCCCCACCAGGAAGGTTCTCGCGTGTCAGCTTGACATTTGCGACCGGCATATCCGCCAGGCTCTCAAAGCCGGAGGCGCAAGGCCCGGTCACGGTCTGCGGCCCCTCATAAGAGTCTTTCGAGCGCCAGTAAAAGTTCTCGGACAGTACCTGCTTCCCAGTCCTGTCCGTAAGGGTAAGGTATATGAAGTGGACTTGGGAGATATTCTCGGGGAAGTCGAGAGTCAACACATCATCCAATGCCTTCTCCGCGGGCACGTCCAAGAGAATGTCCCAAGATTTCACGAGTCTGCTGGAGAGGTCATACAGCCTGGCTGTCAACTTGAGCGCGGGAACTGGCTCCGGGCAGTCGTTTATAACGCTAACAGTGTTCTTCAGGTAATCAAACTGAACATGTAGCGGCTCCAAAGAATGCATCGTGTGATACAGCGACGCGGTCGGCTCCAGATAGTAGTCCCACATCCTGGCGCAGACCTGGACATTGGGGCAGTTGTGGTACCAGAAAAGGAGACCTGAGCAGAAGCGGTCACCGTCGTCAAGACGGTTGTAATTCCAGACTTCCCAGATGCTCTTCGAGTTCATTGCTCCCACAAGTTGCCCTTTCCGGGCGTAATCCTCTATGCCGGAAGGTTCACCATATTGGCGGACCATGTCATCGTAAAGGGTGGTCATCAGATGGAACCCGTTGCCGTCCAAATAGTTCCAGGTCGCCTTGTCTATTGGCCAAAGCTTGTCTGAAGGCATCATATTCCTCAGGCTCTCGATAACCGGAAGGGTAGGGGCGCCATATTCCGGATTGAATCCGTCGACACGGCTTCCCCGGTCGGAGGCCGTGTTGGTGTAATGCCTCATCGGGTTGACCTGTTTGTACGGGCTGCCGTCGTGTATACCGTCGCATTCCGACTGCATCTGGTAGGGCCTGGTGCCATCGAGATAATCCAGTAACTCAGGTGTTCCACTTACCTCCGTGCTCTCGTTTGAGGCCACGTAGAATATGATGGAAGGGTGGTTGCGGATCCTCTTGACCGTGGAAGCCACATTGTTGAAATAGATTGATTTGTCGTGAGGGTGACGGGTGTCTCCGGTCATCCAGAACTCCTGCCAGACCATGATGCCATACTCGTCGCAGAGCTGGTAGAACAGATCACTCTCCGCGATGCCGCCTCCCCAAAGTCGAAGGAAGTTGATTCCGGATTGGTCGGTGTAAGCCATTTCAGTCCGCATCCTCTCATCGTCGGTCCGGAGCATGGCTTCCGGAATCCAGTTGCTGCCCCTGATGAACATGCGTTTCCCGTTGACTATGAACACTTTCGACCCATCGGGAGTATTAGTGGTGACTTTGACGTCCCTTATTCCGAAGGTGACCTCCTTGGAGTCTGAAACCTTCCCTCCGACCTTGACTTTGAGCCGGAGCTTGTAAAGGTCTTGGGGCCCCTTATTCTTAGGCCACCAGAGCCGTGGATTCTTGATAACCAGCTGGGGATATTCCTCAGGAGAGAAGGTCACGACAGGCTCCTCGCCGCGGATCAGGGAGACTTCCTTTGAGAAGCTGATACCTGTACCTTCTATCTCTCCCTCGACCATGCAAACCACCGGCTCATTATTCTGGAAGCCGCTGGCGGGATTGACAAGTCCGACGGTGATGGTCTGGGCGGCAGTTGACAGGTCTTGATTAGGGAATGAGCTCCTGATGAAGGGGGAGTCCAACCTGATCGGTCCTGTCTTGAATATGTTGACTGACTTCCAGATGCCGGTGTTGCGGTCGCGTATGCCGTCGTCATAGGAGAAGTCCCAGCCGACTGTCATGAGCTGGGTGGTATTCCAGCCGATGTCGCCGTCACCGCCGTTGCGGTTCTCTCCCGGGGCTCCCCATGGCTTGGGCATTGTGGTTCCTGGAATATCCACTGGCTTCACCAGTACCGCGAGAGTGTTGTGGCCGTCTTTCGAGATGAAGTCCGTGATGTCTATGTTGTCATCGTTGAACATTCCGGCCATGACACTGACAAGGTGTCCGTTCAGCCACCATTCAGCCCGGTAGTTGATCCCTTCCGGGTGTAGCCAGAGTCTTTCTCCCTCAGCTAGTTCCGGTGTGCTAAACCCGGTTCTGAACCAATAGGTCCAGAAATCTCTTCCGGTGTCGATGATGTCGGGGATCTTCTTCTCGGAGATCTTGTTGTTTGTCCCGTAATATGGTTCCGGATACACTCCGTTCTCCACGAGGGATGTCAGGACGGTGCCGGGCACAATGGCTTCCATCCAGGTCGAGTCGTCAAAGCCAGACGTTGACAACTCAGCGGCCGTTGCCCGAATATCTGACGCCTTGGCCATCCTCCAAATGAACTCTCCATCGTGACCCAACCTCGAATCCAGCGTCTGTCCCCATGACATGACACCGATCCCCAAAACGATAACCGCGATAAGAATCCTCTTCATCATAATCAAATGTTTACTCTCGTCCGATAGCGCCTCTGCCTATCGAATCTCCTGGCGAGGAGGAATATTACTTAGTGCCGAAGATGCGGTCGCCGGCGTCGCCGAGGCCCGGGACAATGTACGCGTTCTCGTTGAGGCAATCGTCCACGGCGGCCGTGTAGATGTCGACATCCGGATGCTCGTTCTGCACCTTCTTGATACCCTCCGGGACACTCACCAGACACATCAGACGGATATTCTTGCAACCCCTCTCCTTGAGCATGGAAATCGCGTCACACGCGCTGCCGCCAGTCGCCAGCATCGGATCCGTCACGATCACCAGACGATCCTGGATGTCTTCCGGAAGCTTGCAATAATAGACCACCGGAGTGTGGGTGTTCTCATCGCGATAGAGGCCGATATGTCCGACCTTGGCGACAGGCACGAGGGTCTGAAGCCCCTCCACCATTCCCATTCCGGCCCTCAGGATCGGGACGATAGCCAGCTTGCGGCCGGAGACCTCCTTCGCCGTCATCTTGCAGATAGGGGTCTCTATCTCGACATCCTCCAGGGGAATATCCCTGGTGACCTCATAGCCCATAAGGAGCGAGATTTCCCTGAGAAGCTCCCTGAAATCCTTGGAACCGGTTTTTTTGTCTCTCATGATGGTCAACTTGTGCTGGACCATCGGGTGGTTGATCACATGCAATAAACTCATGATGGAAATAATTATGAATGAATACTTTATAGGAATTCAACATCAGGTGAGGTTTTCTTCCCGAGCTTTTTATGGAAGACCTGCAGGGACTTGCGGCGGCTCTTTTCTATATGGTCCCTGAATTTCGCCTCCGCTGATTGTGACAAGTTCGGGAAACGCTTGCGCAGCTTGTTGATCTGGTTGATCACGAAGGCGTTCATGTGACGCTCTTTCTTATCGGCGTAAATGTCGTCAAAGCCAACCATTATTCCGGTCTCTATGGCGTCTCCAAGCTCGTCATTGACACATGACCCGAACATCTTCATCGAGGCCGAGGTGTTGATATATGAATTGACCAAAGGAGGGATATTCGTTCCGAGCCTTCTGACCGCGTCTTTCAGGAGACGATAGTCTTTCTTGACATCCGCCTCCTCCAAGATCAGGTCCATCAATCTCGAGTTGTCAGTCACCATTATCTCTTCTTTCGGCCTGACAAGGCCTTCGTTGTCGTTGAAATGCTTTTTGAGGAAGTGGATTATGAGATTCCTCGCTGTCTCGTCGTAAGAGGGATAGATCGTCATCTTCCCGAGGAAATACAGGGTGCCTGGATGGTTTAGGATGACGGAAGCGATCCCGTCCCAGAGGTTGTCCATCGTGAACAGGGACTTGGCGCCGGCCTTCGAGCTTTGATAATCAGGAGCCACGAATGACCGGCCCAGTTCCATGACGTGGGGAAGGTATTTCTGGATGAAGTTGTCGGAGAACTGGTAAAGGTGGGACGATGTGATGTTGGGCTGCCCGTCTTCCTTCAAGGAAACATCCTTGCCGAGGATATACCTGTAGCCGCCTATGATAGCCTCCGCCTCCGGATCCCATACAATAAGCTGGGTGTAAGGCTTCTCCATCATGTCGTACTCATCCAGATCCATGGACTTTCCTGAGCTGGCTCCCGCCTCCCGGTAGGAGACCTCCCGTAAGCGTCCAATCTCGCGGAGAGTGTTGGGGGAGTCTTTCCATGTAACGGTGTACAACTCGTTGCCACCCTTGTTGGTGTCGCCGAGTTTCCTTTCAGGAATTAGCTCAGCCTTGATCAGGCTGACATCCACCGGCGCGATGATCTGTTCCATATCGTTAGTCCATCAGTTTCTTGTACTTGAAACGCTTCGGCTCGACATTCCCGAGCCTGGCCTTCTTGTTTTCCTCATATTCGGAGTAGTTGCCGTCGAAGAACACCACCTTTCCCTCGCCCTCAAATGAGAGGATGTGGGTAGCGATACGGTCCAGGAACCATCGGTCGTGGCTGACCACGACAGCGCAGCCGGCGAAACTCTCCAAGCCATCCTCCAGCGCTCGTATGGTGTTGACATCCACGTCGTTAGTCGGCTCGTCAAGCAGCAGCACGTTACCCTCATCTTTCAAGGTCAGCGCGAGGTGCAGCCTGTTTCGCTCGCCTCCGGAGAGAACCCCGCATAATTTTTCCTGGTCGGCTCCGGTGAAATTGAACCTGGATACCCAGGCCCTGGCGTTTATGTCCCTTCCTCCCAGGCGGACCCACTCGGAATTCCCGGCTATCGTCTCATAGACGGTCTTGTCCGGATCTATACTCTTATGCTGCTGGTCGACATAGGAGATCTTGACTGTCTCACCGATATCGATCGAGCCTGAGTCCGGAGTCTCTATTCCCATGATAAGGCGGAATAGGGTGGTCTTTCCCGCACCGTTAGGGCCTATCACGCCAACGATTCCGGCCGGAGGTAGGGAGAAGGTAAGATGCTCGAAAAGAAGCCGGTCCCCAAAGCCTTTCGACACGTCGTTGAACTCTATGACCTTGTTGCCCAGACGTGGGCCGCTGGGGATGTATATCTCGAGATTGCTCTCTTTTTCCTTGGTGTCCGCGGCAGCCAGCCTCTCATAGGCCCCGAGACGGGCTTTCTGCTTTGCCTGACGGGCCTTGGGGGCCATCCTGACCCATTCCAACTCATGTTCGAGGGTCTTGCGCCGGCGGCTTTCCTGTTTCTCCTCGAGGGCTAGGCGCTTTGTCTTTTGGTCCAGCCAGGAGCTGTAGTTCCCTTTCCACGGGATGCCCTCCCCGCGGTCCAGCTCAAGAATCCATCCCGCCACATTGTCGAGGAAGTAACGGTCATGTGTCACAGCTATGACCGTGCCTTTGTATTGCCTCAAGTGGGCCTCGAGCCATTGGATGCTCTCCGCGTCGAGGTGGTTGGTCGGCTCGTCAAGAAGGAGCACGTCCGGTTGTTGGAGCAGCAGGCGGCACAAGGCAACCCTTCTCCGCTCTCCTCCAGATAATGTGGAGACCATAGCGTCCTGGGGAGGACAGTTTAGAGCGTCCATGGCCCTTTCGAGCTTGGAATCAATATCCCAGCCTCCTAGATGGTCGATGGTCTCGGAGAGCTCTCCTTGACGCTCGATCAGACGGTTCATCTGATCGTCGTCCATCGGCTCCATGAACTTGAGGGATATCTCATTGTATTCGTTCAGGGCGTCCATCACATCACTTACCCCTTCCTGGACGACTTCCAGTACTGTCTTTGACGGATCCATCTGAGGCTCCTGTTCAAGGTAACCCACAGAATACCCCGGAGCCCAGACAACCTCTCCCTTGTAGGATTTCTCTACCCCCGCTATGATTTTCAGGAGGGTGGACTTGCCCGAACCGTTCAGTCCGATTATGCCGATCTTGGCGCCATAGAAGAAGGAGAGATAGATGTCCTTAAGGATCACCTTGTTGTTGTTCGGAAGGGTCTTCCCGACCCCGCACATCGAGAAAATTATGGTTTCGTCAGCCATAAGCGTAGTATTCGTGGGATGATTCTTATTCACAAAAATAATGAATATTTCAAATAAATATCCTATCTTGTGATTCGTATTTTATGTTAATTAACCACCTAAGAATAATGCGGACCAGATTTATCTCATTCGCGGCGGCGATTGTCATGACGCTGCTTCCGGGATTTACTTCCAATGCCCGGATTCTCAACGGCTCTCATGGCTCTGATGACATGAAAATCGGAGTCGCCGGTTACAGCTACCGTAATTTCTCAATCGACGAGACCCTCGCCATGCTTCAAAGCATGGGTGTGAAATATTTGTCGATCAAGGACTGGTGGCTTCCGTTGGACTCCACCAAGGAGCAGATGGACGATTTCAAGGCCAAATGCGCATCCTATGGCGTTGACGGATATATCCTCGGCCCCATATATATGCATTCCGAAGAGGAGGTCGACAGGGCGTTCGCTTACACGGAGCGTTACGGCATAAAGATGTTCATCGGCGTGCCGGACTATGAACTGATCGATTATGTGATAGCCAAGGTGGCCAAGACCGGTATCAAGGTGGCGATCCACACCCATGGCCCGGACGGAGCGGCTTTCCCGAGCATCTACAAGATCATGGAGCTCGTGAAGGATCCTTCACTCGGTGTGGGATGCTGCCTGGACATGGGCCACTCGGTGCGTAGCGGTGAGGATATAGCCCAGATAGTCAAGAAATATAACAAGTGGATATATGACGTCCACATCAAGGACGAGACCGCTCCCTCAAAGGAAGGCCAGACCTGGGAGATGGGAAGGGGAGTGATTGACTTCCGTCCGATAGTCAAGGCTCTCCGTAAGGTCGGATACAAGGGTGTCTTATCGCTCGAGTTCGAGAAAAACGGGGACAATCCCCATCCAGGTGTGGCGGAGTCGATAGGTTATCTGCGTGGTATCCTTGACGGAACCAAGTGATAATCAAATAGAAAGATTCTTCATTATATGAGAAAAATACTTCTTTCGCTCCTTGCTCTCTGCGTCGCTTCGGCGGCTTGGGGGCAGGGAGTTAAGGTTCATGATGTCCTTGAGCCGCTTCCGGGAGGAAATATCCAGATGGATGGTTATCTGGATGATGCCATAATGCTCTCCCAAGAGAATTGGGCCAAAGGTGTGATGCCCTATGATGCCGTCCTCGAGTTTTTCAAGTCCGGCCGCTCTAAATTCGCTCTTGGCGAGATGCCGGGAAAGAGCATCAGAACCAATTCATTGCTATGGCGTTACACCCGTGATTCCCAACTCAGGCAATTGACAAAGGATTACGTGTATTCCTTGATAGCTACCGCGAAAGAAAACGGCTCTATCAGTTGCACTCCTGTGGACCAGCAGCCGGGAGACGGTGACGGTGACATTTGGGAGCGGAAATATGTTCTTCTGGGTCTGAGCCAGTATTATCTTGATGTCGAGAAGGATCCTGTTGTGCTGGAGGCGATGGAAAAAGAGGCGCGTTCGGTGATGGACCAGGTCGGCCCGGCTCCTAAAAAGCCTGTCACGGAGCTCGGCTGGAGTTCCACGAACATCGAGTCCTCTTCTATCCTGGAGCCATTCATGAGGCTTTATCTTATCACCGGTAAGAAAAAGTATCTCGACTTCGCCAGCTATATTATCGGGTCCGGAGGCAATAAAGGGAGCGACATCTTTTCGCTCATTTCCGCTGGGACCCCGTTGTATGAAGTCGGAGAGCCATATCCGAAGGCTTATGAGATGACCTCGGTATTCGAGGGACTCGCCGAGTATTACAGGGCTACGGGGGATCCTCGATGGCTGGATTGCCTTACAAACTTCTTCACCACTGTGAGGGATCAGGAGATCACTATCATCGGCAACGCCGGCTCTGATGTTTACTGGCCCAAATTGATGGGCGAGGGCTGGAGCAATACCGCTGTAGAGCAGTCCAATCCTGACATCAAAAGGATGATGGAGACTTGCGTCGGGGTGACCTGGATGAAGTTCTGCTCGCAGTATCTGCGGCTTACCGGCGACCCTTCCGCCGCTGAATGTATCGAGAAATACGTATACAACGGCCTTCTGGGAGCCATGCGTCCGGATGGAAAGGGATTCAGCTATGTCAACCTGTTGAATGGCCCTAAGGTCACGAATAGCGGCTGGGGAACTGTGATTGACGGCCTGCCCGTGACCTGCTGCAATCTTAGCGGGCCGACGGGACTGGCATATATTCCTTATGTGGCGGTCATGCAGGCTTCCGAAGGACCTGTGGTTAATCTCTACAACAAAGGAACCTATCATGCCAAGACCTCTGACGGGCGATATGTGTCCCTTGGTCTGGATACGGATTTCCCTTTGAGCGGCGATGTCAAAATCGCTGTGTTCCCTTCAGGCAGCGGTGTTTTCACAATAAAGATTCGTATCCCTTCATGGAGCTCATCCACAACTGTTTCCGTTGGAGGTGAGCCTGTCTCAGAAGTCACTCCGGGGACTTATCTGTCGTTGAGCCGGGACTGGAAACCAGGAGACGAGATAAAGATATCATTCGGGATGGAAGCCAGGCTGATAAAGGCTAAGGAGGGAAGGAATCCTGTCTCCAAGGATTTCCAGGCTGTCCAGTGGGGGCCGATAGTGCTTGCGAGGGACGAGAATATCGATCCTGAATATTCCAAGCCGGTCAGTATCGTCGCTGGAGAAGGAGGAGTGGTGGATGTGCGTAAAGTGGCTCCCGAACGTGAAGGTACAAGGCTTCAGTTCATTGTGCCTACCACCTCTGGCCCGATAAAGATGGTGGACTACTCATCAGTGGATTGTTGGGAAGGAACGCATGTCCAGACTTGGCTGCCTGTTTTGAAGTAATATTACCCGACCATGGTAAAAATATATTGCAAGAACACCGGTACCTCGAAGGAGTTCGTCGAGGGCACCTCCCTGGGAGACATCTCTCGGGAATTCGAGTTTGACAAGCCCTATGATATTTTGGCGGCTAAGGTGAACAATGTCGCCCAAGGGCTCAGATTCAAGGTCTATCATAGCCTGGACGTGGAGTTCCTCGACTACCGTACCTACACGGGCCGCAATTTCTATTGCAGATCACTCTGTTTCCTCTTATACAAGGGTATCAAGGACTTGTTCCCGGATAGCAGGCTGATAATCAGGCGTCCTATCTCAAAGGGATACTATTGCAGTGTGGACAAGGGAAATGGGTCTGAGATCACTGAGGCGGACGTTGAGGCGATCAGGGCCAGGATGCTGGAAATCGTGGACCAGAATGTGCCGTTCCGCCGCCATGAGGCCAGGGTTGAGGATGCGATAAAGTCTTTCACCGCCCTTGGAGCTACGGACAAAGTCAAGCTTCTGGAGACTTGCGGGGATGTGTATATCACTTATTATACTCTTGGAGGAACAGCGGATTATTACTATGATGAGCTTGTTCCAAGCGCCGGGTACCTGAAGACTTGGAGTGTTAGTCTCTATAGGGGAGGAGTCTTGCTGCGTGTGCCTGACAGGCATCATCCTGAGGATCTTGCCCCTTTCAGGGAGCAGCCTAAGACCTTCGGGGTTTTCCAGGAGTCGCACCGCTGGAACAGCATAATGGAGCTGGGTAATGTCGGTGATGTGAATGAGGCGATTCTAAGCGGAAAAGCCTCTGACTTGATCCAGATCGCTGAGGCGCTTCAGGAGAAAAAAATAGTCCAGATCGCGGAGGAGATAGAAAGGCGTCATAACGACCCTGCCAATCCTTTGAGACTTGTGCTTATCACCGGCCCGACCAGCAGCGGAAAAAGCACTTTCTGCAAGAGGTTGAGCATCCAGTTGAAGGCCTGTGGTATACGTCCCGTGTCATTCTCCACGGACGACTACTTTGTCAATCGGCTTGACACTCCGAAACTTCCCGACGGTTCGTTCGATTTCGACAATTTCGACACTGTCGACCACGACTATCTCCAAAAAGACCTTCTGAAACTCCTCTCGGGAGAGGAGGTCGAGGTTCCTGAGTTCAATTTCGTTACGGGCTTGAGGGAATTCAACGGCAAGAAACTGTCCCTGTCTGACCGTTCCGTCCTTCTCATCGAGGGCATCCATGCCTTGAACCCGAAATTGACCGACAAGGTCCCCGATGACGAGAAATTCAAGATATTCATCAACACGATCACGTCAATCTCCCTGGACTTCCATAATTGCATTCCGACGAGCGACAATCGGCTTCTGAGGCGTATTGTAAGGGACTTCCGTAAAGGAGCTTTCACGGCCCGGGAGACAATCTCCAATTGGCCGAATGTGCGCCGCTCTGAGGTGCGTTGGATATATCCTTTCCAGGAAGAGGCGGACGTGCTGTTCAACTCCGCTTATCTTGCCGAGTTCGCTGTCTTGAGGTCCCATGCCGAGAGGATTCTGGCCACTGTGCCTAAGAACTGCAAAGAATACAGTGAGGCCCACAGGCTTTTGAATTTCCTTCATTATTTCGTTCCGGTATCTGACAGGGAGATTCCTCTTAACTCACTGATGCGAGGCTTTATCGGTGGCGGGAGCTTATGAGACGCCTGGTCTCATCCGCGCTTATAATCTTGTCGCTGAGTGTCTCGGCGGCAGGAGGTACGCCATCTCATATTCCTGTGGCTGAGCCACTTCCGTTAGGTAAAGTTCATCTTATAGGAGAGAACAGGCTGACATCCAACCGTGATCTGGACATCAAGGCTATGCTCAGTTGGGATGTCCGCAAGTTCTTGTATAACTATCTCGATACCTATGGCCTAGACACTTCAGGTTATCCTTTGCCGGACGGTTGGGACTCAATCGACACCAAACTTAAAGGACACGGGACCGGCCATTACATGTCAGCTCTCGCCATGGCTTACGATGGTTGCCAGGACGAGGGATTGAAGGCTGAGCTACTCGACCGTATCAGGACCATAGTGGACTGCCTCAGGGAGTGTCAGGAGCGGACTTTCACATGGAGTGACTCCTTGGGACGTTACCTTGAGGCCAGGGATTACGCGCCGGAAGAGGAACTGAGGGAGATGAAGGGCACTTGGGAAGCCTTTGACGAATACAAGAAGGATTACTCTGAATATGGCTATGGTTACCTCAACGCCATACCGGCTGCCCATTGCGCCCTTATTGAGATGTACCGGCCCTACAACAACCGGGATTGGGTCTGGGCTCCATATTATGTCGTGCACAAGCAACTCGCGGGACTTATAGATATCGCTTCCCATGTGGATGACAAGGCTGTCTCCAGAAAGGCTCTTAGAATTGCCGAGGACATGGGACTTTGGGTGTGGAACCGGCTCAAATACAGGACTTTCGTCGATGCGGAGGGAACTCTTGAAGAACGTCGGTCACTTCCTGGGAACCGTTATGAGATGTGGAACATGTATATCGCCGGAGAGGTGGGTGGCATGGCGGAATCGCTTGCCAGACTCTCTCTTATGGTAGATGACAGGGCTTCACGGACCCGTCTCCTTGAAGCTTCCGGATTCTTCGACAGCCCCGCGTTTTTCGAGCCTCTGGCCTGCGGGGAAGACTCGATCCACGGACGTCACGCCAACCAGCATATCCCTATGGTCATTGGGGCTTTATGGCATTTCAGGGCTGGGGGCGACTCCAGATATTTCGATATAGCTTCCAATTTCTGGGATCTGGTCCAAGACCGTTATGTCTATGCTACCGGCGGCGTGGGCGACTCGGAGATGTTCCGGGAGCCATATACTCAAATGGCCAGCATGGTGGCGAGCCGTTTTCCTGTGATGAACGAGACTTGTTGCGCCTATAACCTTGCCAAGCTGACGAAAGATCTTAATTGCCTCAATCCGGACGATGCCCGCTATATGGATTATTATGAGAGGGTTATGTATAACCAGATCGTGGGTTCGATCCACCCTGGGGAATACAAGGTGACTTACCAGTACGCGGTGGGATTGGGCGCTTCAAAGCCTTGGGGCAACCGGACTCCACAGGAGTCTTGTTGTGGCGGAACAGGGGCCGAGAACCATGTGAAGTATCAGGAGGCGGCGTATTTCGCCTCGAAGAATACTATCTGGGTAGGCCTGTATCTGCCTACGGAGGCTCGTTGGGACAGAAAGGGTGTGACTCTTGTACAAGAGTGTGAGTGGCCTGCGCAAAGCTCGGTGATACGTGTCAAAAAGGGAAGGGGAAGGTTTTCCGTAAAGTTGAGGGTCCCATATTGGGCCGGCAAAGGGTTTGATATAAAGCTCAATGGCAAGTCAATGGCCGCGGAATATATCCCCGGCAGCTATTTCGAGATTCCCCGGCGTCGTTGGACCCGTCGTGACAGTATCGAGATCGTGATGCCTTTCTCTCTCCACATCGACTATGGCCCCGACAAGGTCGCCATCGACTCCACATCTGAACCCGAGTCGCTTGGGGCTTTGATGTTCGGACCGCTTGTTATGGCGGCTGTCGGAGTCAAGGATTGGAACGAGGCGGTACTGGATGTGAGTGATTTAGGCTCGGCTGCTTATGATCCCGCGCGAGAGACGGTCTCGCTTTCATCCGGCCTTTCATTCATCCCCGACTACCAGGCTGACACAGCTATAACCCACTATTTCAGAATCAAAAATTAATCAGTAATTTAGCGGAACGTAAATCTTCACAAAATGAAACAGATAGCTACAGAAAAGGCACCGGCGGCGATCGGTCCGTACAGCCAGGCGATAGCCCATAACGGTTTGATATTCGTTTCCGGACAGCTTCCGATTGTCCCTTCTACCGGGGCGTTTCCCGAGGGTGGTGTGGAGGCCCAGACAAGACAGTCACTCACAAATATCAAGTCGATTCTTGAGGCTGCCGGCTCAAGCATGGGGAAAGTGGTCAAGACCACTGTCCTTTTAGCTGACATGGGTGATTTCGGAGCGATGAACGGGGTGTATTCGGAGTTCTTCACCGAGCCTTATCCCGCCCGTTGCGCGTTCGCTGTCAAGACTCTCCCCAAGGGGGCGCTTGTGGAGATTGAGTGCGTCGCCGCGGAATGATCAAGACGATACTTGGAAGGGTAGGGCGGTTCAAGACAGCCGCTCTGCTGACCCCGGTCTGGACCACGGCCGAGGTGATAATGGGTGTGCTTATCCCTTATGTGACGGCATCCCTCATCGACAAGGGAATCAGCGCCGGGAATATGCCCGAAGTGTATAAATATGGAGCCCTGATGCTCCTTATGGCGTGTTTCAGCACCTTGTTCGGGATCCTTGCCGCCCGTTTCGCGGCATATTCATCGACAGGTCTCGCCGCCAACCTCAGGGAAGCCATGTACACAAATATCCAGCGCTTCTCATTCTCAGACATAGACAAGTATTCCACCGCTGGCCTGGTCACGAGGATGACAACTGACGTCAGCAACATCCAGGGAGCCTTCCAGATGCTGCTCAGAATCAGTTTCCGAGCGCCTCTCAATATGGTTTTCAGCCTATTCATGTGTTTCTTCATCAATAGCAGGCTGAGCCTTATCTTCCTGGTGGCCATGGTTATCTTGAGCACCTGCCTGTTTTTCCTGATCAAACGAGCGTCCAAACTCTTCGTCAAGATATTCGAGAGATATGATGTGCTCAACGGAGTCATCCAGGAGAATGTCTCCGGAATCAGGGTAGTCAAGGCCTATGTGAGGGAAGATCATGAGATGAGCAAGTTCGACAAGGCCGCGCTTTCATTGTATACCCTAAACGTCAAGGCTGAGGGTCTGATGGCTTTGAATCATCCTGTGATGAACCTGGTGGTCTACGGCTGTATCATCGCCCTGTCATGGTTCGGAGCTCATTACATCGTCGGAGGGACGCTTACGACCGGACAGCTGACTTCTCTCTTCGCTTATATAATGACTCTCATGTCTTCCCTGATGATGCTCTCGATGATCTTCGTCCAGCTGACACAGAGCGCCGCTAGTGGAAAGAGGGTGGCGGACGTGATTAATGAGGAACCTGACATGTACGATCCGGAGAATCCTCTTCTCACGGTCAAAGACGGCAGCATCGATTTCAAGGATGTCTATTTCGCTTATACCAAAGGTGGGGATTATGCATTGGAAGATATTGATTTCCATATAGATGCAGGGGAGACAGTCGGGGTGATAGGCGGTACCGGCAGCGGAAAATCCAGCCTTGTGTTCCTGATCTCCAGGCTATATGATGTCTCAGAGGGTTCCGTCAAGGTCGGAGGTGTGGATGTGCGTGAATATCAGATGGAGGCGTTGAGGAACCAGGTGGCTGTCGTACTCCAGAAGAGCACTCTCTTTTCCGGAACGATACTCGATAATCTCCGGTGGGGACGGGAGGACGCTACCGAGGAGGAGTGCAGGGAGGCTTGCCGTCAGGCTTGCGCCGATGAGTTCATCGAACAGATGCCTGAGGGATACAATACTTATATTGAGCAGGGCGGCACGAACGTCTCGGGCGGACAGCGTCAGAGGCTTTGTATAGCGAGGGCCCTGCTTAAGCGCCCGAAGGTGCTGATTCTGGATGATTCGACCTCCGCCGTAGACACCGCGACTGATTCCCATATCAGGAAGGCGATATCGAGCCGGATTGAAGGCCTTACTAAGGTGATTATCTCCCAGCGGATCCTCAGCATCCAGGATGCTGACCGGATAATTGTGATGGACAACGGCCGTGTGGCCGCTTTCGACACCCACGAGAACCTGCTGAAAACCTGCGAGATATATAAGGACATATATGAGATGCAGACCTCTGGAGGAGAGGGTGATTTTGATGAAGGAAAGGAGGTGGCGGCATGAGCGCGGGTCAGACTCAGAAGATGCCGGCTGGTGGCCGGATGAGAGGGGGAGTGAGGGAGCCTCACATGTCCAGGGCCGAATTGAAGAAGAGTCTCGGGAAAGGCTCTACAGTCTGGAGACTTTTCGGTTTCATATTCAAGAACTACAAGATCCGGTTCGCCGTCGTTCTGGCTTGTATCGTGATCTCAGCGTTGACCACGCTTGCGTCCTCGCTCTTCACGAGGACGCTGATTGATGATTATATAACCCCGATGCTGTCGCAAGGCGTTCCGGACTTCTCTCCTCTCGCTTTGGCGCTTGTAAAGCTGGCTGCCGTGCTGCTGATCGGCGTTGTGGCGTCGTATTCCTATAATCTGATAATGATATTTGTGGGGCAGGGGACTATGCTGAAGCTCCGTCAGGGCTTGTTCTCCCATATGGAAGACCTTCCCTTGAGCTATTTCGACTCCCATTCCCACGGGGATATAATGTCTGTCTACACCAACGATGTGGACACCCTGCGCCAGGTTATCGGAAACACTGTCCCGAACCTTTTCCAGTCATTGATCACTTTGGTCTCGACTTTCGTCTCCATGGTGGTGCTGTCCCTTCCGCTTACTATGGTCTCCGTCTTGATGGCGGTGCTTACCGTGAGGGTGACAGCTCGTCTGGGAAGTATCTCCAGGAAACACTTCGCTGATCGCCAGCGCTCTTTGGGGGCTGTAAACGGATTTATCGAGGAGATGGTTTCCGGCCAGAGAGTCGTCAAGGTCTATTGCCATGAGAAGAAAGCGGTGGAGGATTTCGCTGTCCTTAACGAGCAGCTTCGTTCGAGCGCTTATAACGCCAACAAGATCGGAAGCATGGTGATGCCTATCAACGGGAATATCGGCAATCTGGGCTATGTGTTGACCGCGGTTGTCGGCGCGTTGATCGCTCTGGGCGGTGTGACGGCTTGGTATCTCTCAGGAGTCGGTGGAGCTACCCTGACTCTTGGTACTTTAGTGGCCTTCTTGTCGCTTCAGAAGAACTTCACCAGGCCTATCTCCAGCATTTCAAATGAGATCAATTCGATCGCTATGGCCTCGGCCGGAACAGATCGGGTATATTCCCTCCTGGATGAGCCCCAAGAGGTTGATAACGGAAATGTTACACTTGTTAACACTTTTGTTTCTCCGGATGGTTCCCTGGCAGTTAGCGAATCCAGAACCGGCTCTTGGGCATGGAAGAAGGCCGACTCGGCAAAGGAGTCATCCGCTGCGGATTTGACGCCTTTACAGGGATTGGTGAGCCTTACGGATGTGGATTTCAGCTACGTTGAGGGCAAGCAGGTTTTGTTCGACATAACCTTGACCGCCTATCCAGGCCAGAAGATCGCCTTCGTCGGAGGTACGGGAGCCGGCAAGACCACAATCACTAATCTCATCAACCGTTTCTACGAGATCCAGGAAGGCACCATCACATACGATGGCTTTGACATCCGTGATATTGAGAAAGACTCCCTCCGCCGAAGTCTGGGAATAGTCTTGCAAGAGACCTGCCTCTTCTCAGCCTCAGTCATCGACAACATCCGTTATGGCCGGCTCGACGCCACTGATGACGAATGTCGAGCCGCCGCCAAGCTTGTATACGCTGATTCCTTCATCCGCAGGCTTCCTCAAGGTTATGACACGATTCTCGCTGCTGACGGAGGTAACCTTTCCCAAGGTGAGCGCCAGTTGTTGGCCATCGCTCGTGCCGCTGTGGCAGACCCGCCTGTGCTGATTCTTGACGAGGCGACATCTTCTATCGACACCCGTACCGAAAAGCTGATACAGAAAGGAATGGATTCGCTGATGAAAGGGCGAACCACATTCGTGATCGCCCACAGGCTCTCAACTGTCCAGAACGCCAATTACATCATGGTTCTTGACCACGGGCGCATCATCGAGAGGGGACGGCACGACGAGCTTCTCGCCCTTAAGGGCAAGTATTACGAGCTATACACCGGGAATCAGATTACGGCCTAACGGCGTTTTTTTATTAAATTCGCGATATATAATACGAACTTATGCGATTATTCAAGAAACCCTGGTCCCTCGCTGACGGATTTATATTCGGCGGCGGGTTAATTCTCATTGGGTTCCTTCTGCAGTTCATCTTTGGGCCTGTGGATTGGAAACTCATCGCTTCACCTGTCAACCTCATCCTTCTTGCGGCTCTTCTAGTCCTGGTGACCGTCGCATATGTGATGAGAGACAAGGTTGGTCTTTTCGGTTGGCTTGGTTCGTCTGAGGCTGCCGTCCCTGCAGTCTCATGCGCCTTGTTCCTTACGATAATCATGGGCTTGATCGCCCAAATTCCAGAGTGCGGGTGGCTTGGGAACATGGTGTCTTTCTGGCCATTCGTCCTGTGTTACATTTGGATGACTGTCGTTGTCGGAATGATCGCTTTAGGAGGAATCCGCCACATTACCCGTTCCTGGAAGGCGATCCCTTATGTTCTGATACATCTCGGCTTTTTCGTGACCCTTGTCTGTGCTACCCTCGGGAACGCCGACAAGCGTGACCTTGAGATGACCCTCCATGAAGGGGAGACCGTCTCCACTGCCTCAAATGGAGACGGAACCTCTTATGAGACAGGGCTTTCTGTCCGTCTGGACGATTTCACGATGGAGACATACCCCAACGGGATGCCGAAGCGCTTCGCGTCGGATGTGGTTGTGAAAGGGAAGGACGGAAGGGAAATCACCGCCGTGATCGAAGTCAACAAGCCTCTTAAGGTCGATGGCTGGAAAATGTACCAATACGGCTATGATGAGGAAGCCGGAACCGAGAGCCAGGTCAGTATCCTGGAGATCGTGAAGAATCCATGGTTGCCTCTGGTGTATTTGGGAATATTCATGATGCTGGCCGGTGCCCTGCTGATGCTCGTCACCGGTTTCAAAAGGGAGGAAGTGAAATGAGTTGGGACGTTTTCATCTGGTTCGCCGCCGCGGCGGTGATCCTCTGGGCGACTGGAGCCGCTTTCGCCTGGGCCGGCAAGAGATCTTCGGCCATAATCAATTATGGTCTCGGAATACTGGTATTCTTCTCCTTTATCCTGGCTATGTGGATCACGTTGGAGCGCCCTCCGCTCCGGACGATGGGGGAGACCAGGCTATGGTACTCGTTCTTTCTCGCTGTGGCCGGAATGATTGTCTATTGCAGGTGGAAATACAAGTGGATCCTGTCGTTCAGCGCGATCATGTCGCTTGTGTTCATCATCGTCAACCTCCTCAAGCCTGAGATACACTCCAAGAACCTGATGCCGGCGTTGCAGAGCCCATGGTTCGCTCCTCATGTCATCGTCTACATGTTCTCGTACGGAATGCTCGGGGCCGCGACGATCATGGCCTTGTATATCCTCATATTCCGAAAAGGAAACACGACGGAAGAGGATATGGCGACTACGGACAACCTTGTCACCACGGGCCTGTCGTTCCTGACTTTCGGGATGTTGTTCGGGGCTTTGTGGGCGCAGGTGGCCTGGGGCACATATTGGGCCTGGGATCCTAAGGAGACATGGGCCGCCATCACCTGGCTAGCATACCTCTTGTACCTCCACTTCCGTATCGCGCGTCCCAAGGACCGTCAAACGGCTATGTGGATCCTGCTGCTGGCATTCGTTTGCCTGCAGATCTGCTGGTGGGGCATCAACTACCTGCCGTCGGCCCACGCCACGTCTATTCATGTTTATTGATCTTCCGGGTGGTCGGACCAGTCGCGGTTGACATCGTAGCCGTTGGAACGGATGACCGGCCCTGAGCCGACATATTCATTCTCGGCCGCCTCTTTCAAGACTCTCGCCCTGGTATTCTTGAACAGCCAGAAGCAGAACGCTATCAGTATCAGAGTGATAAGCAAGGACCAGGCCTCACTGAGCTCGCTGAAGAAGCAAAGCGCGTCGTAAACTCCGTGGAGAATCACCGGGTACAGCCACATCTTGATCGCCGCACCCTCATGCTCCCTGCCCCTGAAATGGTACTGGGAGTAATAATACCCCATGGCCACAGCGAAAGCGAAATGTCCCGGTACAGCGAACAGGGCCCTCGTGAAAGCCACGTCAACCCAATTGGCCCCGGCACTGATCACATATATTATGTTCTCGAAAGCCGCGAAACCAAGACCGATGGTCGTCGCGTAGACAATGCCGTCGTAACGCTCGTCAAATTCCGGGCAGTTGCGGAGCAAAAGCCAGAGCAGCAGCAGTTTGGCTGTCTCTTCAGGAATGGCGGCCCCGAAAAAGGCGATTCTTATCGCCTCACCAAAGGTCGATGGCTCGGTCGTGTAGAAGCCCATATTGAGAAGAGGCCCGGAGATCAGGGTAGAGGCGAGGGCGGCCAGGCCTCCATAGAAGAAGCCCTTGAATATGAGCCGTGAGGGCTCCGGCTCTGTATCCTTATGATAAACGTACCATAGAAGGATCAGGGCCGGGGCTATAGCGGCCAGAGTCAACATCAACATATCACTTGGATTTCAGGTATTCATCAATGGCCTTGGCTGCCTTCCTTCCGGCGCCCATGGCAAGGATCACGGTGGCGGCGCCGGTCACAGCGTCACCTCCGGCGAATATTCCCTCGCGGGTCGTGCGGCCTTCCTCATCAGCGACAAGACCGCCTCTGCGGGTGGCTTCAAGTCCATTCGTGGTTTTGACTATCAGCGGATTCGGCGCGGTGCCAAGAGCCATGATGACAGTCTCGGTCGGGATCTCGAACTCTGAGCCGGGAATCGGGACGGGGGAGCGGCGACCGCTCTCGTCCGGCTCGCCCAGCTCCATCCGGATACATTTGAGGGCCCTGACCCAGCCGTTCTCATCGGCGAGGATCTCGACGGGATTTGTCAACATCTGGAAATCGATCCCTTCCTCCTTGGCGTGGTGGACCTCTTCCTTACGGGCGGGAAGCTCGACCTCGGTTCTCCTATAGATAATGGAGGTTTCCGCTCCGAGCCTGAGGGCTGTCCTCGCGGCGTCCATCGCGACGTTACCTCCTCCGACGACACAGCATTTCTTTCCGGCGTGGATCGGGGTCAGATAATCCTCCCTGAAAGCTTTCATCAGGTTGTTGCGAGTCAGGAACTCATTAGCTGAGAATACACCATTGAGGTTCTCTCCAGGTATGCCCATAAACTTCGGAAGTCCGGCGCCTGTTCCGACGAACACAGCCTCGAATCCTTCGTTGTCCATTAGGCTGTCTATAGTAACGGTACGGCCAATGATGACATCAGTTTCTATCTTGACACCCAATGCTTTAACCTCATTTATCTCACGTTTTAGTACAGCATCTTTCGGAAGCCTGAATTCAGGTATTCCATATTCAAGGACTCCTCCTGGTCTGTGAAGGGCCTCGAATATCGTGACATCATAGCCCCATTTGGCGAGGTCTGACGCGCAGGCCAGTCCGGCGGGACCGGAGCCGATAACCGCGACTTTCTTCGCTCCGGGGGTAATAGTGGCTGATGGACGAGCCATCTCGTCACTCTCGGCCGAATGGTCAGCGACAAAACGCTCAAGTTTTCCGATCGCGACGCTCTCTCCCTTGATCCCCAGGATGCAGCTGCCTTCGCACTGGGTCTCCTGCGGGCAGACACGGCCGCAGACAGCCGGCAGCGAGGAATCCTCTCCGATCACGGCGGCAGCTCCCTGGATGTCTCCCTCTTTGACCTTGGCGATGAACTCGGGAATCTTGATGCTGACCGGGCAAGCGGTCACGCAGCGGGGATTCTTGCAATGGAGGCATCTCGACGCCTCCAGCATGGCCTCCTGGAGGTCATATCCGAAACAAACTTCCTCAAAATTATGCGCGCGTACCTTTGGATCTTGTTCCCTTACCGGTACTCTTGGAATTCTCTCTGCCATATCACTTCACGAATTTTGCTTTAACTTCCGCTTCCTCTGTCTTATACTGTCCGAGACGGCGCATAGCCTCATCGAAGTCCACATCGTAGCCGTTGAATTCCGGACCGTCGACGCAGGCGAACCTGGTCTTGCCGGCGACAGTTACCCTGCAGGCCCCGCACATTCCTGTGCCGTCGACCATAAGCATATTAAGACTGACGTCGATGGGGATATTAAGCTTCTTGCAGGTCAGTGTGGCGAACTTCATCATGATCATCGGGCCGATGGCTACCGCCTGGGTATATTCCTTGCCTTTCGCCACAAGATCTTCGAGGCATGCGGTTCCGACTCCGTGGAATCCGACACTGCCGTCGTCGGTGCAAAGGTAGAGGTTGTCGCACGCGCTTCCGAGCTCTTCTGTGTAGATCAGGAGGTCTTTGGTGCGGGCTCCGATTATAACGTCAACGGCGATGCCCCTGTCGTGCAGCCATTTGGCTTGGGGATATACGGGAGCGGTGCCGAGACCTCCGGCTATGAATATGTATTTCTGTCCTTTCAGCTGTTCCTCACTCATTCCCATGAAAGCCGACGGGTTGCCGAGAGGACCGACCGCGTCGCGGAAGAACTCGCCTTCTTCTTTGGCGATGATCGCCGCTGAGGATGCCCCGATAAGTTGGGTCACAATGGTCACCGTCCCTTCGTCGCGGTCGTAATCACTGATTGTCAATGGAATTCTTTCGCCCTCCTCGTTCGCCAGGACGATCAGGAACTGCCCTGGCTGAGCTGCCTTGGCAATCCTTGGGGCTGACACCACCATCTTGCAGATGTTAGGTGTCAGCATCTCTCGTTTCAGAATCTTGAACATGTCGTGCTGTTCTTTGATGTGGTTAATATTGGATAATACTTTAAATCCTTTTTATTTCAACCTGCAAAGCTAATAAAAACCCAATTAAAAACCTATTCTTTTCCCCTCAGCATCGCACCGCACCTTCTTCACCTCTGCCATATCTCCTGTCTTATCGCCTGACACATCTTCTGCTCTCATTGCCCTCATTCCCATCTCTTCTTTTTCCTGCCTTACTGCTTGACTTCACCTTGCTACCTTATCAGACTCATTATACTCATCAGCCTTATTAGCTTGCCAGCTTACCAGCCCGCCTGCTTGCCTTCCTTTCAAACTACTTTCCTACCTGTCTGCTTGCTTACCTATCTGCTTGCTT
>JAFYYW010000015.1 GCA_017548985.1 Bacteroidales bacterium | reverse complement strand
TTGTTTTACAAAAAGCTGTTATCCCTGGCGCATCTTGAACTTGGGGTTCTTCTTGCAGATGACATAGAGACGGCCTTTGCGTCTGACGATCTTGCAATCATCGCTGCGCTTCTTGATGGATGTTTTGACTTTCATATCGTGTGTTATTTTTATTTGTACCTGAAAGATATTCTTCCCTTAGTCAAATCGTAAGGTGATATTTCAACCCGCACCTTATCTCCTAGAAGGATGTGGATGAAATTCATTCTCATCTTCCCGGAGATGTTGCAAAGAAGGACGTGACCATTCTCGAGCTCGACCTTGAACATCGCGTTGGGAAGAGTCTCGATAACTTTTCCGTCTTGTTCTATAGCTACTTGTTTGGACATTGAAAAAACACTTTAAAATTTCACTTGCCAGTACTTTCTATATATTCAAAGGTCGACAGTTGCTCGGCCTTCCCGCGACGGACAACAACCGTAAGCTCATAATGGGCTGATTTCTTGTGGTCGGAGGTGTGGACAGCCCAGCCGTTCCTGGCCAGGTACACACCCCTGCCACCCATGTTGATCATCGGCTCAATACATATCACCAGACCCTCGGGAAGCCTCGGCCCGTGGCCCTGACGTCCGAAATTCGGGACGCCGGGAGCCTCGTGCATCTTCTTTCCCAGCCCATGGCCTTCAAGCTCACGGACCACAGAAAAGCCGAATGACTCTACGTACGATTGCACCGCGTGTCCTATGTCGCCGGTCCTGGCCCCCGCCACCGCGGCCTCGATACCCTTATAGAGCGAAGCTTTGGTGACATCAAGGAGCTTCCTGGTGGCGGCATCCACCTCCCCGACAGGGAAGGTGTATGCCGAATCACCATTGTAGCCCTTGTACAGCGTCCCGATGTCAGCGCTGACGATGTCTCCCTCCTTGAGGACATAATCCGACGGGAATCCGTGGACGACAACGTCGTTGACCGACATGCAGGTGGCTGCGGGGAAGCCCTCGAAACCAAGGAAGCTGGGAACGGCGCCATTGTCGCGAATGAAAGTCTCGGCCACCTCATTCAACCTCGCGGTTGTCACACCAGGGGCGACCCATTTGCCGACTTCCGCCAACGTCTTGGAGACGATTATGGCATTCTCGCGCAAAAGCTCGATCTCTTCTTCTGTCTTGGGCTTGACCATCGATCCTTAAAAATATCGGTTAATTACATACCGGAACGTCCGGAAAGACGACCGGTCTTCATCAGACCGTCATAATGACGCATCAGGAGGTAGCTCTCAACCTGCTGGAGAGTGTCGAGGACGACACCTACAAGAATCAGGAGGGAGGTTCCACCATAGAAACCTGCGAATGAGTCGTTGACACCCGCTATCCTGGCGAAAGCCGGGAGGATAGCGATAATGGCGAGGAATATTGATCCGGGGAGGGTCACCTTGGACATGATGTCATCAAGATAGTTGACCGTAGCCTTTCCGGGCTTGACTCCGGGGATGAATCCGCCATTCTTCTTCATATCCTCAGCCATCATGGTCGGGTTGACGGTGACGGCGGTATAGAAGTAAGTGAATATCACGACGAGAAGACCGAATATGAGGTTGTACCAGAATCCGGTGTAGTTGCTCAGGCTGGATGCCAGACCCCTGGTCGCGTCGAAACGGGCGAACAGCAGAGGGAACAGCATGAGAGCCTGGGCGAAGATGATAGGCATAACACCAGCGGCGTTGATCTTCAGGGGGATGTACTGGCGGACACCGCCGTACTGCCTGTTGCCGATAACCCTCTTGGCGTACTGCACAGGAACTTTCCTGACAGCCTGGACAAGAGCGATGGTGGCGACGATCACGAGGAACCAGATGATGAGCTCGACGATGAGGGCGATAGGACCTCCACCAGCGGTGGTCGTGAGCTTCGTACCGACCTCAGCCACGAGGGCGTAAGGCAGACGGGCCACGATACCGATCATGATGAGGAGGGAAATACCGTTGCCGATACCCCTGTCAGTGATCCTCTCACCAAGCCACATGACGAACATGGATCCAGCCATCAAAATGATGGTAGCCACAAGGTTGTAAGCGAACCTGCTCCATCCCAGCTGGGTCTCCGCGATGAAAGTGGCGCCGGGGATCTGGCTGTGGATCGAAGCGATGTAAGCCGGTCCCTGGATGCAGAGGATGAGAACGGTGAGATACCTGGTGATCTGGTTCATCTTCCTACGGCCGCTCTCCCCTTCCATCTGGAGTTTCCTGAAGTAAGGGACGAACATGCCGAGGAGCTGGATAACGATGGACGCGGAGATGTACGGCATAACACCCAGCGCGAAGACCGAGGCGTTGCCGAAGGCTCCTCCGGAGAACATATTCAACAGTCCGACGAGACCCTGCTGGCTAGTGCTCTGAAGCTTGGCCAACATGGTGGTGTCGATACCCGGCAGCACGATGAAGCAACCCAACCTATAGATAAGGATGAGAAGGAAGGTGTAGCCGAGCCTCGTACGAAGCTCCTCGATCTTGAAGATGTTCTTTATTGTTTCAATAAACTTCTTCATCTTCCAGTCTGATTACTTTCCGATAACGATAGCCTTACCGCCGGCGGCCTCAATCTTTGACTTGGCTGACTCGGAGAACGCGTCAGCGGTCACGGTGAGGGCTGCGGTGATCTCGCCATTACCGAGGACCTTCACAAGCTCCTTGGAGTCCGCCAGTCCGGCGAACTTGATCTCGTCGAGACCGATCTCAGCCTTGCCGAGAGTCTCAGAGAGAGCCTGGAGAGCGGAGACGTTAACCGCCTTGTACTCGATTCTGGTGGGGTTCTTGAATCCGAACTTGGGGAGGCGTCTCTGGAGAGGCATCTGGCCACCCTCGAAGCCGACCTTGTGCTCGTATCCGGCACGGGCCTGGGCACCCTTGGTTCCACGGGTGGCTGTACCGCCCTTACCGGAACCTTCGCCGCGGCCTATACGCTTTCTGCTATGAGTCGCACCCTTAGCGGGTTTCATTTCTGATAATTTCATCTCCTTTCCTCCTTAATTCAGTTCTTCAACAACGACAAGGTGACGGATCTTGGCGAGCTGGCCTTCTGTCACCGGATTCTTCTCGACCTCGACAGTGTGGCCGATCCTGCGGATACCGAGGGAACGGAGGTTATCCTTCTGCCTCTGGGTGCATCCGTTCTTGCTCTTGACCTGTGTAATCTTAAGTTTTGCCATAACAATCGCCTCCTATCCGTTAAATACTTTATTCATGGGAATACCACGGAGACCGGCGACGGTGTAAGCGTCCCTCATCTCGGTGAGAGCGGTGACAGTGGCCTTCACGAGGTTGTGGGGGTTAGATGAACCCTTGCTCTTCGCGAGGACGTTCTGGATGCCGGCCGACTCGAAGACGGCGCGCATGGCACCACCAGCCTTGACACCGGTACCGGGGGCGGCGGGCTTCATGAAAACCTCAGCGCCACCATACCTGGAGACCTGCTCGTGAGGGATAGTCGTGTTGATGACAGGAATCCTGACAAGATTCTTCTTGGCATCCTCGACACCCTTAGCGATGGCGGCGGTTACCTCATTGGCTTTTCCAAGACCATAACCAACAACGCCGTTCTCGTCACCCACCACCACAATAGCGGCGAAGCGGAAATGACGACCACCCTTAGTGACCTTCGTCACTCTCTGGATGGCGACCAACCTGTCCTTAAGTTCAAGATCAGAGGTCTTTACTCTTTTAACATTTGTATTTGCCATAGTCTTCTTCAATTAGAAAATAAGTCCACCTTCACGGGCACCATCGGCCAAACTCTTGACCCTGCCGTGATAGAGATATCCTCCGCGGTCGAAAGAGACCTTCTCGATCCCCTTCTCCTTGGCGCGCTCGGCGACAGCCTTTCCGACGATAGCGGCGGCCTCGATGCCGGTCTTGCCCTTGCACTCAGCGGCAAGGACCTTGTCGTTAGAGGCGGCGGCCACGAGGGTCACACCCTTCTCGTCATCGATGACCTGGGCATAGATCTGCTTGTTGCTTCTGAAGACAACCAGCCTGGGCCTCTCAGCGGTTCCATTGACATGCTTGCGAATGCGGTAATGGATCCTTCTTCTTCTTTCAATTTTATTCAATGCCATATCTGTGTCCTCCTAATTATTTAGCGGCAGCAGTCTTACCGGCCTTGCGGCGGAGCTGTTCACCAACGAACTTGATACCCTTACCCTTATAAGGCTCAGGCTTACGGAGAGAGCGGATCTTAGCCGCGACCTGGCCAAGGAGCTGCTTGTCGTTGCTCCTGAGGATCAGGACAGGATTCTCACCCTTCTTGACGGCGGGAACCTCAGCGGTGATCTCGGGGGCGAGCATGAAGTGGATCTCATGGGAGTAACCGAGTGAGAAGGTCAGGAGCTGTCCCTGAGCCGCCACGCGGTAACCGACGCCGACAAGTTCCTGCTTCGTCTCGAAGCCCTTGGACACGCCTTCCACCATGTTATGGACGAGAGCGCGGTAAAGACCGTGCATAGAGCGGTGCCTCGGCTGATCCGTAGGGCGCTCGAACTTGATTTGATTGTCCTCAACGGTGACCTTGATGTCGGGATCGACTTTCTGGCTCAGCTCACCGAGGGGGCCTTTAACCTTCAAAACGTTGCCAGGGAGAACCTCAACGCTCACCTTGTCCGGAAGGCTTACAGGCAATTTACCAATTCTTGACATTATTCTTTTCCTTTAATATTAATAAACATAGCAGACGACCTCACCGCCGACATTCAGAGTCTTGGCCTCTTTGTCGGTGATGATTCCCTTCGATGTCGAAAGCACGGCGATACCGAGTCCGTTGAGGACCCTGGGGAGATTCTCCACGTCAGCGTAGACACGCAGACCGGGGGTGGACACGCGCTGGATCTTCTTGATGGCGGCCATCTTGGTCTGAGGATGGTACTTGAGAGCGATTTTGATTGTGTTGTACGGGGTACCCTCAACCACCTTGTAGCTGAGGATGTAACCCTTCTCGCACAGGATCTCGGTGATGGCGACCTTCATCTTCGATGAGGGGATCTCCACGACCTTCTTCCCCGCCAAATAGGCGTTGCGGATCCTGGTAAGATAATCTGCAATTGGATCAGTCATTTCTTTTTGTTTTTTTAGATCGACGTCCCTATGGGAGCGCCCGATATCCGATTGTTAATATAATAAAGTAGTGATAAGTCTACCAGCTAGCCTTCTTCACGCCCGGGATAAGGCCGTTGCTGGCCATCTCACGGAACTGGATCCTGCTGAGACCGAACTTCCTCATGTAGCCTTTCGGACGGCCGGTGAGGGAGCAACGATTGTGCAGACGGACAGCTGAGGAGTTCTTGGGGAGCTTGTCGAGAGCTGCCCAGTCTCCGGCTTCCTTGAGCGCCTGCCTCTTCTCGGCATACTTGGCGACCAGCTTCGCGCGCTTAACTTCGCGGGCTTTCATTGATTCCTTTGCCATATTCCTTAGTTGTTATGTTTCTTGAAAGGAAGACCGAAGGCGGCGAGGAGAGCGTGGGCCTCCTCATCAGTCTTGGCCGTGGTGACGAAAGTGATCTCCATTCCGTGGATACGGGGGTTCTTGTCGATGTCAACCTCGGGGAAGATGATCTGCTCCTTGAGACCGAGGGTGTAGTTGCCCCTGCCGTCCATCTTCTCGGCGATACCATTGAAATCCCTGATACGGGGAAGGGAGATGCGGACGAGCCTCTCGAGGAACTCGTACATCTTGACATCACGCAGGGTGACCTTGACGCCGATAGGCATGCCCTTACGAAGACGGAAGTTGGAGACGTCCTTCCTGGAATGGGTGAGGATAGCCTTCTGTCCGACGATCTTGGCGAGCTCCTCAGCGGCCTCCTCGACCATCTTCTTGTCGGAGGTGGCGTCGCCGACTCCCTCGTTGATCGTGATCTTCACGAGCTTGGGAACCTGCATGACAGTGGTGTAGGAGAACTGCTTCATGAGCTTGTCAACGATCTCCTCTTTATAGACCTTCTTGAGGGAAGGGACATATTCCTTCGGAAGCTCCTGAGCCTCCACGGGTTTTGATGTTGCTTTCTTTGCCATGATTACTTGATCTCCTCTCCTGATTTCTTAGCGTAACGAACCTTCTTGCCGTCGACATACTTGTAACCAACCCTGGTGGGCTTGTTGGTTGACGGGTCGATGAGCTGGAGGTTGGAAATGTGGACACTAGCCTCCTGCTTGATGATACCACCCTGCGGATGAGCCGCGTTGGGTTTGGTGTGCTTGCTGATGACATTGACACCCTCGACGATCACGCGATCCTTGGCGGGGATGACGGTCAGGACCTTACCGGTCTTTCCCTTGTCGTTGCCAGCGTTGACATACACTGTGTCACCTTTCTTAATATGTAACTTTTTCATGATATTCCAGATATTAAAGGACCTCAGGTGCCAGTGAGACAATCTTCATGTAGTTCTCGCGCAACTCCCTGGCCACGGGGCCGAAGATACGCGTTCCGCGGAGCTCGCCAGCGTTGTTCAGAAGAACGCAAGCGTTGTCATCGAAACGGATGTAGGATCCGTCCGGTCTGCGGATTTCCTTCTTGGTGCGGACGACGACGGCCTTGGAGACCGTACCCTTCTTGGCGTCTCCACTGGGGATGGCGCTCTTGATCGCAACCACGATCTGGTCGCCCACCGTCGCATACCTATGATGCGTACCGCCAAGCACACGGATGCAAAGGACTTCCTTCGCTCCGCTGTTGTCGGCAACCTGTAAACGTGTTTCCTGCTGTATCATAACTATTTGACTTTTTCAACGATTTCAACTAATCTCCACCTCTTGGTCTTGCTGAGCGGGCGGGTCTCCATGATGCGCACGGTATCTCCCTCATCGCACTCGTTCTTGTCATCCTGGGCGACGAACTTGGTCGACTGCTTGATGAACTTTCCGTAGAGAGGATGCTTCTTTCTGGTCTCGACCTGGACAACGATGGTCTTGTCCATCTTGTTGCTGACCACTACGCCGATTCTTTCCTTACGAAGATTTCTTTCCATGACTTAATTATTTCTGGTCTTTTTCTTTCTCAGCGAGGATAGTGATCATGCGAGCGATATCCTTCCTGACTTTCTTGAATTCCGATGTGTTCTCCAATGGAGAGATGGCGTGGTTGAGCTTCATGGTCTCAAGCCTGTTCCTTTCAACCTGGATGCGGTCCTGCAGATCTGCAATGGACATCTCGCGAACTTCAGATGTTTTCATTTCCTTTCTTCTCCATTAATATTATTCAACATAATCCCTGCGAACGACAAACTTGGTCGCGATCGGGAGCTTGTGGGACGCGAGACGCATGGCCTCCTTCGCGGTGGCGAGAGAGACACCGTCAGCCTCGAAGAGGATGCGGCCCGGAGTCACGGGAGCGACGAATCCCTGAGGATCGCCCTTACCCTTACCCATACGGGTGTCAAGAGGCTTCTTGGTGAAGGGCTTGACAGGGAATATCCTGATCCATATCTGTCCCTCACGGTTCATGCGACGTGAGATAGCCTGACGGGCAGACTCAATCTGCTGCGCTGTGATCCAGCAGTTCTCGAGGGTCTTAAGACCGAAGGAACCGAACGCGAGCTGATTGCCCCTCTGGGCCATTCCCTTCATCACGTTCTTCTGTTCCCTTCTGAACTTTGTTTTCTTTGGTTGTAACATTGCCGTATTACTTTAAATAAATTTTCAAACTTTCCAACTCGTTGATTATCAGCGGCTTAACCCAATAATCCCCGGTTTTTGGGACTGCAAAGTTAGCAAAAAATAATGGATTTCAAACATTATTTGAAAAATTTTTATTCTTTTTCGACCATGAAATCGGACAAAGAACATTGTCATTATCAGCGATTTATAACTTTCATCCAAAAAAAAATTCGACCGGTTTCGACAATGCTCGCGAGAGTCTATCTTTATGGCACTTTTTTTTCAGTGAACCGGAGGGCTTTGCCCAACCGTTCCGATATGGGAAGATTAAGATACTGTTATCTTCTGCTATGCCTTGTGATGGCCGGACTCCTGACGACAACCCAAGCTGTCGCCCAGGATGATGGCGACTTTCCTGTCCCCGTCAACAGGACAGGCGCCGCTTACATGGGCTACAGGGTTGAGAAAGGCGACACGGTTTATTACGACAGCATCAATCCGATATGGATATTCCCCCGCGGACGCAGGGGCAAAAGTGACCTGAAGAGCTATTACAGGCTCGTCTACAACTTCAACAAAGTCTACCCGTACGCCCTGCTGGCCAAAGATCTGACCATGCAAGTCGACAACCATATCGCCGAGAACAGCCTCCGGAGAAGGAAAAAGGAAAAATACATCGGCCAGATGCAGAAAGAGTTGTTCGAAGCCTACGAGCAGCCTCTAAAGAGCATGAGCATCTCCCAGGGTCGTCTGCTCATCAAGCTCATAGACAGGGAGATAGGCCGATCCTCCTATAAGATAATCAAAGACTATAAGAGCGGCATCACAGCCGGGTTCTGGCAAGGGGTAGCCAAAATATTCGGGAACGACCTGAAGAGCGCCTACGATCCCAAAGGCGACGACAAAATGACCGAATATCTGGTCGAGAAATGGAAAAGGGGCGAGTTCGACGCCCTGTATTACTCGATATTCTGGGAGATTCCCAAGCACCCGGAAATCAAATCGAAGACGATAAAGTTCGAGGACTGAGAATCCATCCAGTCTTTCATGACCAACAGCCTGGCCCCCGTCGGCAAGACCATGTCGACCGAGGTGTGGAAATGGCCGAAAATCATATAATCCACCTTCCTCTCACCGGAGAATCCGACAGCGAATTTGTAAAGGGGTTCATCGGGGCCTTTGAACACATATTCTCCACTCCTCGACAAGCGGTTCCTTTTCGACCATCCCTTTCCTAAGGCGAAAGCGACCGTAGGATGGATAAACGTGCTGAACATCCTCTGGCAGAACTTGTTCCGGAATATTCCTCGCATCAGTTTGTAGGAGAATAATCCCGGGCCAAGGCCATCTCCATGGCCGAGGCAGAACACTTTCCCACCCAACTCCACGACATAGGGTTGCTGGAGAATCTCTATCCCCATGTCGGAGAAATAGTGGTAACACCAGATGTCATGGTTCCCCTGGAAGAAATACACTTTCACTCCGGCCTCCATCAAGTCCATCAACGCGGCGAAGACCCTCACATAACCCTTGGGCACCAGGTCTTTGTATTCATACCAGAAGTCCCAAATGTCACCCAGCATGTAGAGAGCGAGGGTTTTATCCTTAGAGATGGATTCCAGGAAACGGACGAACCGGGCCTCCCGCCCCGCGGGATCATTGACGTCCAACCCGAGATGGACATCAGCCACGAAATAAACCTGGGACCTCTCCGCCATGCTGAAAATGTCAGGCGAGTATGAATATCAATATCGCGACGATCGCGCAATACAAGGCGAACCAGCCGAGCTTCGCCTTCTTGACAATGGCGACCATGGCTTTGCAGGCGAACAGGCCGGCGAGAAAGGCGGAAATGAAGCCGGCGACCAGGCAGGCGGGACTTACGCCGCCTCCGAGGGCTGCTTCTCCGGTCACCGACTTAAGGATGTCCAGCATCTGCTCGCCGATGATCGGAATAAGGACCATCAGGAATGAGAACTGGGCCATGACTTCGCGTTTGACT
>JAFYYW010000014.1 GCA_017548985.1 Bacteroidales bacterium | reverse complement strand
TGAGACCCCCGAGACCCCCGAGACCCCTGGCGAAGGCGGTGATACCCCCGCTGAGGGTGGCGAGACCACTCCTCCCGCTGAGGAAGGTGGCGAGACCACTCCTCCCGCTGGTGAGTAATACGAGAGTATAACTCCAGATTTTTGGAGGGACGCCGAAAGGCGGCCCTCCTTTTTTTATCTGACATTGTGAAATGTAGCCATCAGTTGATGATTCTTCATGTTTTTCTGCTATATTTACATTATAATCTTAGTTCATGAAGTTTGTCTCTCACTTGTTATTGATCCTTGCGGCTGTCGTGTGCCTGGCTTCCTGCAAGTCGAATGTCCGGAAGGACGGGACTCCGAAGCAAGCGTCGATCCAGCTTGACTCGGTTGACGCGAGGCTCGGCACGTTCCCGAGGAGCGCCAGCACCCAAAGTACCGTATTCACATTCACTAACATAGGAGACGCGGATCTGGAATTCCTGGATGTGGATTACAGTTGCGGCTGCGTCAGCGCCGTCTATCCTGAGAAACCTGTTAGACCGGGGAAAAGCGGAAAGATTGTGGTGACTTACAAAGGGAGGCTGAAAAAGGCCGGGAGGGTGTATCAGAAGGTATATTTCGCGGTCTCGGGTAAGCCTTCCAACTTTGTTCTGCGTATTCACGGCCAAATGACGGAAAATTAATCGTGATTCTTGCTCAATTAAAAAAAATATGTTAATTTAGCGACGTTAAATGCGCAATTAATATTCATAAGTATCATGAAACGTATAATAACTATTCTCGCAAGTGTCGCGCTCGTCGCCTCACTATCTGTAGCCAACGCGCAGAAGAAGGATTTTGATCCGTACTGGTTCCTCCAGCTCCAGGGTGGTGCTGCCGAGACCATCGGTGAGACCGTTTGGACCGACCTCCTCTCCCCTTCAGGCGCCATTTCGCTCGGCTATCAGTTCTCGCCGGTTTTCGCCGCCAGGCTGAACGCCAACGCATGGCAGGGCAAGGGTGCCATCAATGATGGTCAGACCAGGGTTTACAAGTACAACTATGTCGAAGGTGCTATCGACCTCATGGCCGATCTCGCCGCCCTCTTCGGAGGTTACAAGTTCGACCGTACTATCAATCCTTACATCTTCGGCGGTGTGGGTGCGAACTACGCATTCAACAATGACGAGGCCAATGCCCTTTCAAAGAGCTTCCCTGCCACCAACTATCTCTGGGATCCCAGCAGCATTTCTCCTGCTCTCAGGGCCGGTTTGGGATTCAACATCAGGCTTTCTGATGCTGTGGCTCTTAACCTTGAAGGCAACACCAGCTTCATCAATGACCACTTCAATTCAAAGAAGGGTTCAAAGGCTGACTTCCAGATCAAGGCTCTCGCTGGTCTGACCTTCAGCTTCGGAAAGGCAAAGCCCGCTCCGGCTCCCGTGATTGTTCCTCCGGCACCGGCTCCCGCCCCTGTCAAGGAACCCGAACCCGCACCCGTGGTTGAGGATGAGCCCGTTATTGTCGAGCCCGCTTTCGAGTCTCTCCAGCGCAACATCTTCTTCGTGATCAACAAGTGGGACATCCGCGACAGCGAGCAGCTCAAGATCGACGAGATCGTCGCTTGCATGAAGGAGCATCCTGAGACCAAGGTCCGCATCTCCGGTTATGCTGATAAGGACACAGGTACCGCCAAGAGGAACCAGTTCCTCTCCGAGAAGAGGTCCGAGATTGTCGCCCAGGCTATTATCGACGCCGGTATCAGCAAGGATAGGATCATCACCGAGTACTTCGGCGACACAATCAATCCTTTCAACACTCCTGAGGAGAACCGTGTTGCGGTCTGCCTTGTGAAATAAGATTGAGACAGTCAAAAATGGGGAAAGAGGTTCCGTAATGGAGCCTCTTTTTCTTTTTTTAAATAATATGAGTAAATTTGTTTAGTGTTTGAGTTAGATTCTTCACTACGTTCAGAATGACAAAATAGTTCAGAATGACAGAAAACGTTGGTTATATTTCGCAGATTATCGGTCCTGTGGTCGACGTCCGTTTCTCTTCAGCTAATGAAGGTACGGCTTTGCCGAGAATCCACGACGCGCTTGTTGTCGACAGGGAGAATAACGGGAAACCGCTGGTGATTGAGGTTCAGCAACATATCGGTGAGGAGACCGCTCGTTGCGTGGCGATGGATTCAACTGACGGTTTACGTCGGGGAATGAAGGCGGTGGCTACCGGAGCTCCGATCTCAATGCCTGTCGGCGGTCAGATCCGGGGTAGGGTCATGAATGTTGTCGGGGATACGATTGACGGACTTGGGAGTTTGGATCAGGAGCATTCCCTGCCGATCCATAGGGAACCGCCCAAGTTTGAGGATCTTGCCACATCCCAGGAGGTTTTATATACAGGCATCAAGGTCATTGATCTATTGGAGCCATATCTCAAAGGCGGAAAAATCGGCCTTTTCGGTGGCGCCGGAGTTGGCAAGACCGTGTTGATCAAGGAGTTGATCAATAATATCGCGAAGAAACACAACGGATTCTCGATTTTCGCGGGTGTCGGAGAACGTACGAGGGAAGGTAACGATCTGCTGCGGGAGATGATCGAGTCCGGAGTCATAAAATACGGCGAGGAGTTCCAGAAGAGCATGGAAGAGGGGCATTGGGATCTGTCCAAGGTTGACAAGGCCGAGTTGGAGAAGTCCCAGGTCTCGATGGTTTTCGGCCAGATGAATGAGCCGCCGGGAGCCCGCCAGAGCGTGGCGCTTTCAGGCTTGACTTTGGCTGAGTCGTTCAGGGATTCGGACACAGGGGAAGGTCCAAGGGACATTCTGTTCTTTATAGATAACATATTCAGGTTCACTCAAGCTGGTTCCGAGGTTTCCGCCCTTCTCGGACGTATGCCTTCAGCCGTGGGTTACCAGCCTACTTTGGCTACGGAGATGGGCCAGATGCAGGAGAGGATCACATCTACTAAAGACGGGTCAATCACTTCAGTGCAAGCTGTTTATGTCCCTGCTGACGACCTCACAGACCCGGCTCCCGCGACGACTTTCTCCCATCTGGACGCCACCACCGTCCTGAGCCGTAAAATCGCGGAGTTGGGAATATATCCGGCTGTGGATCCGCTGGAGTCTACTTCCAGGATCCTGGATCCGAACGTGGTCGGGAATGACCATTATGAGATCGCCCAGAGGGTCAAGCAGATCCTCCAGAGGAACAAGGAGTTGCAGGACATCATCGCGATTCTCGGAATGGACGAGCTAAGCGATGAGGACAAACAGACTGTCAACCGGGCGAGGAGAGTCCAGAGGTTCCTGTCGCAGCCTTTCTTTGTGGCTGAGCAGTTTACCGGCGTGCCTGGTGTGATGGTTGACATCGCTGACACGATCGAGGGTTTCCGCAAAATCCTGGACGGGGAAGTGGATTATCTTCCTGAGCAGGCCTTCCTTAATGTGGGAACGATTGAAGATGCGATCAAGAAGGGTGAGGCGATTCTTGAGGCGGCGAAATGACAATCCATTTGGACATAATCACTCCGGAGGGTATGGTTGTATGCCAAGATGTCGACAGGGTCGAACTTCCTGGCTCGGCGGGGCGTTTTGTGGTCTTGAAGGATCATGCCGCGCTGATATCGTCCCTTGTGGGGGGAGATATAGTTTTCGGTGGGATGCCCGGCCAGGCCGGGCAAGACGGCAGGGTACGGATCTCTTCCGGGTTCGTGGAAGTTGTTGATAATCACGTCACCGCATGTGTTGAAACTCTATGAGACTCTTGTTCATACTCTTGTCTTTCTTGATGCCGCTGGCCGCTGAGCCGGAGGTTGAGATGGATATGGACGAGTACCTTTACGGCCATGTGAGGGACTCCTATGAATGGCACATAACGACTGTGAAAGGGAAGCCGGTTAGCATCCCGCTTCCAGTCATAGTTATCAGCAAGACTGGCGGGGGAGTCCATATATTCTCATCAAAGCATCTGGAAGAGGGCGAGTATCAAGGATTTAGTATAGCGACCTCGGGTAAGTATGAGAACAAGATAGTTGAGAAAGGCCCGGATGGGGCGGAGATTCGTCCTTGGGATTTTTCGATAACCAAGAATGTCCTCGGACTGATGATAAACAGCGCCCTTCTGCTATTCATCGTTCTCGGAACGGCAAGATGGTACCGCAAGCATGACGCGACTGAAGAAGCGCCTGCCGGTGGCGCGGGAATCATGGAAATGATGGTCACTATGGTCGAGGACGACATCATCAAGGATTGTGTGGGAGAGGATTACAAGAGATATTCCCCGTACCTTCTCACAGCCTTTTTCTTCATATTCATAAATAACCTTATGGGCATTGTCCCCTTCTTCCCCGGAGGGGCCAACATCACCGGCAACATAGCCGTGACCCTCGTCCTGGCTCTATTCACCTTCTTTACTGTCAATCTGTTCGGTAACAAGCACTATTGGAAAGAGATCCTCTGGCCTGATGTGCCGACATGGCTGAAGGTGCCGCTCCCGCTTATGCCGGCCATAGAGATCATCGGCATGTTCACCAAGCCTTTCAGCCTGATGGTGAGGCTTTTCGCCAATATCCTAGCGGGCCATTTCATGATTCTTGGGGTGATCGCCGTGATATTCCTTACCGCCAAGATGGGAGCCGCGGTAAACGGGGGATTGACTGTCGTCGCGGTCGTTCTCGGTGTGTTTATGGATTGCTTGGAGCTGCTTGTGGCTTTCATCCAGGCTTATGTGTTCACGATGCTTTCGGCTGTCTTCATCGGATTGTCGAGACCAAAAGCTGAAACTGATTAATTATTAATATTATAGTATTATGACACCTTTAATGATTTTGCTTCAGGCCGGGGTTTCACTCGGAGTATTCGGAAAGGCTATCGGTGCCGCCGTGGCTGCTTTCGCCGCCGCTTTCGGTATCGGTAAGATCGGTAGTTCTTCTCTTGAGGCCGGTGCCCGCCAGCCCGAGCAAGCCGGTCACTACAGAATGACCGCCATTATCGTCAGCGCCCTTATTGAAGGTGCTTGTCTGTTCGCCATAGTAGTCTGTCTCATAGCTAAATAGCGATGTCACTCATCACTCCCGACTTTGGTCTTCTCGTTTGGATGACGCTGATTTTCGGCATTGTCTTCTTCGTGCTTGCCAAGTGGGGATTCCCTATGATCACAGACTCCGTCCAAAAGCGCGCCGACAGGATCAACGAGTCGATAAAAAAGGCCAAGGAGGCTGAGGAAAGTCTTCGCAACCTCGCCTCGGAGCAAGATGCCATTGTCGAGCAGGCCAGGAAAGAACAGGCCAGAATCCTGAAGGAAGCCGCGAGTTCCAGGGATGCTCTTATCGAGCAGGCTAAGGTTCAGGCCAAGGACGAGGCCGCGAAGATCATTGAACAAGCCCGTACTCAGATCGCAGCGGAGAAGGAAAGCGCTTTGAGGGACGTCCGCAAGGAGGTCGCGATGCTTTCTGTAGCGGTGGCTGAGAAGGTTTTGAGGAAGGATCTTGAGACTGATGCCGGCCGGGACGAGCTTCTTGGCAGGATGGTGGATGAGTTATGAATACGGGGATCATCGCTTCCAGGTACGCTACCGCTTTGCTGAAGCTGGTCGATGAGACCGGCTCTGGCGAAGTCGTGGTCGCCCAGTCGCGCTCGATCCTTAACGCGCTTGAGTCTATTCCTGATTTGAGGCGCGCCTTAACTGATCCTTCCGTCCCGTCCGACAAGATAATCTCTCTTTTCGAGACCGTGGTGGCTGGCGATCGCGGAGACTCCTCAGGTGAGCTACGCTCCGCAAGCGATCCGGCCATTGCCCCGGAGCTCCGGAAGTTCCTCAAGTTGTTGGACCGGAACGGGCGAATTGGAGATATAGCATTGACGCTCAAGAGTTTCGAGGACCAGTATTATGATTCCCGGGGAATTGTCCGGGGGAAATTGACTCTTTCGTCGCCTCCTGACGCCGCGGCCAATAAACTCAAGGATGGGCTGAAGACTCTTATAGAGAAGCAAACAGGCAAGACTCTCCTTCTGACGACCGAGGTCGATGAGTCCCTGATTGGTGGTTTCGTCTTGGAGGTTGAAGACAGGCTCCTTGACGCCTCTGTTTCCCGCCAGCTGGATATCATCAAGAATCAGTTCGTCGAGAAGAATCGTAGAATCGTGTAGTTATATTCATTTGATATGGCTCAAAACAACAACATAAAGCCAAGCGAGATTTCGCAAGTGCTGCTCCAGCAGCTTAAGGACATTGACACTTCCCTTCATTTCGAGGAGATCGGCAAGGTTCTTCAGGTCAGCGACGGTGTCGCCAGGATGTATGGCCTGACCAACGCCGAGGCTGGGGAACTCCTTGAGTTTGAGAGCGGTGTGATGGGAGTGGTGATGAACTTGGAGCAGGATAATGTCGGAGCGGTCCTCCTTGGTCCTACTGATGAGGTGAAGGAGGGGATGACGGTCCGGCGTACAGGTCGTATAGCCTCTATCAATGTGGGCGAGTCGATGCTCGGAAGAGTTGTCGATCCTCTCGGGACGCCGCTTGACGGATTAGGCAACATCGAGGGAGAGCTGACAGAGATGCCTCTTGAGCGTAAAGCCCCTGGAGTCATTTACCGTCAGCCTGTGACAGAACCCCTCCAGACTGGACTCAAGGCTATCGACGCCATGATTCCTATCGGCCGTGGCCAGAGGGAGCTGATCATCGGTGACCGCCAGACCGGAAAGACTTCGCTTGCCATAGACACTATCATCAACCAGCGTTCCTGCTTCAAAGACGGGAAGCCTGTCTATTGCATCTATGTCGCTGTGGGTCAGAAGGGTTCGACAGTAGCGAATATTGTCGAAACACTCCGGGCGTATGGAGCCATGGACTACACGATCGTTGTCGCGGCGACCGCTGCCGATCCGGCGGCGTTGCAGTATTTCGCGCCTTTCGCGGGAGCGGCTATCGGGGAATATTTCAGGGATACGGGCCGTTCGGCTCTTGTGGTCTATGATGACTTGTCAAAGCAAGCCGTGGCCTATCGTGAGGTGTCGTTGATTCTTCGTCGTCCTTCCGGCCGTGAGGCTTATCCCGGGGACGTGTTCTATCTCCATTCAAGGCTCCTTGAGCGAGCCGCGAAAATTATTGACCAGCAGGAGGTTGCTGAGCAAATGAATGACCTTCCTGATTCGCTTAGGGGCAAGGTCAAGGCCGGAGGATCTTTGACGGCGCTTCCTATCATCGAGACTCAGGCCGGAGACGTCGCGGCGTATATTCCCACAAATGTGATTTCTATCACCGACGGACAGATATACCTTGAGTCGGGATTGTTCAACCAGGGACAAAGGCCGGCTATCAATGTGGGTATTTCCGTGTCCAGGGTCGGTGGTTCCGCCCAGGTCAAGTCGATGAAGAAGGTGGCTGGCACCTTGAAGATCGATCAGGCGCAATATGGTGAGCTGGAGTCGTTCTCCAAATTCTCCTCCGACATGGATAAGGTCACGGCGATGGCCCTTGACAAGGGACGCAAGAACAACAAGCTTCTTGTCCAGGCGCAATATTCACCGATGCCGGTAGGGGAGCAGGTGGCTATCTTGTATTGCGGGACTCATGCTTTGATGGGAGATATAACTGTTGACCAGGTGCCTGAGTTCCAGAGCTTTTTCCTTGACCGGATGAGGGCTGGCCATCAGGATATCTTGGATCTTCTTGGGGCTGGAAAATACGATGAGTCAATTACTTCTGTTCTGGAGGAGACTGCTGGGGCTGTTGTGAAGTCTATGATTGGATAATGGCTTCTTTGAAGGAGATAAAGGGAAGGATCGCTTCTGTCAAGAGCACGCTGAAGATCACTTCGGCGATGAAGCTTGTGGCTTCGGCGAAGCTGCGTAAGGCGCAGATGGCTATCACCAACATGCTTCCTTACCAGCGCCAGCTACAGAGTATACTATCTCGTCTGATGGTTACCGATCCTTCTGATAGAGAGCCTTCTGTGGCCGGTGCGCCCTCTGTCCCAGGCCGCGTCCATTCTCGCTTCGCCCTTCGACAAAGCTCAGGGCTCGCTGCGGCTGAGTACGGCCTCGGAACAGAGGCGACACCGGCTGCTGATGCGAAAGTAGCGATCGTGGCGTTCTCCTCGAATTCGTCCCTTTGTGGCGCTTTCAACTCCAATGTCATCAAGAAAACTCTGGCCGCTATCGATGAATATCGTTCCGCTGGTTTTTCTGACGAGAATATAGTCGTTTATTCTGTTGGCCGCAAGATGGCCGAGGCGATGAGGAAGGCTGGGTTCCCTTCTCCCGCGGATTATTCGAAGATGGCCGAGTCTCCTGGTTATGAGGCTGCCGCGGCTCTTGCGCAAGAGCTGATTGAAGGGCATTTCTCTGGTCGTTTCGCCAGAGTCGAGCTGGTCTACAACCATTTTAAATCCACTTCTTCCCAGCCGACCATCCGGGAAACTTACCTGGCCGCGCTTGACTCTGATGGCCCGATTGATCAGCAGTATTCCGAGATTGCCGGTCAGGTCGCCGATGATGATATCATTATCGAGCCCTCCCGCAAGGCGGTCCTGGGTGTCCTTATCCCTAAAGTCCAGCGTCTGAAGATATACACCGTGCTGCTGGACAGCAACGCTGCCGAACATGCCGCCCGCACTGTCGCCATGCAGACCGCCACAGACAACGGCAACGACCTCCTCGAGGCCCTTACTCTCGAATACAACAAAGGACGTCAGCAAAAGATTACTTCCGAGATACTCGACATCGTCGGCGGTTCCCTTCAGTAACGGTCAGGAAATGGCCGCGATGATGTGATCGAAGCGTCGATGGAAAAACTTTGTGGTTGATTTGAGGTAATGATTCCAGGCCCAGGAGTTGTTTCCGAACCGTTTATAGTAATACGGCATATACGGTTTCCATCTTTTCGCCCAAGCATCCAAATCGGTCTCCACATCATGGGCGTCAAAGTTATTCCGGGCGATTTCAATAATTGTTGTCTTGAACAGATCTTGAAACTCCGGATTTCTCATGGCTGATGCGAACAAAGGGTGATTTATCAACGCATAAGCGTATGAGTTAAACTCAAACTTGGTTTCGGGCTGATTGTACAATGAGGAAGAGTACTCGGTATCGCATAGGATAAAGCGCCATCGCCCATCAGCGTAAGGATTTGAAGGATCGATAGTAACTCCGCGCCAAAGAGATATATTCATGGTGTCTTTCCAATCACCATTGCCGATATAAATCTCGGTGGCGAAGTAATCAGCCATGTTTTGGATGTCCATGGCCTGTTTAAAAGCTTCCCAATAGGAATCTATAGATAGGTCTTTGTCACAAAAGGACATGAGTTCCTCAAAAAAGTGAAGGTCAGAAGGATTGCCTTCATCAAGTTTGTTGTCTTTTATGACAAGAGGATCATCAACACCATAATGGTTTGCGAAGAATTTGTCATCTACCTTCTCGACGAGGTTGTAATGCCCCCAATACTCACCATTGAGGAATAATATGGCGATCCGGCTTTTCTGGGTCGATAAATCTTTATGAGATACCCTGGATTGGATCCATGAGTCCTTGAATTTCAAGTATTCAGTGTCATTGCCACCATTCCGCAGGGAAAAGGATTCATACCGGGTGATTACCTCTCCGGTATTGGCGTTGACCGCGTCAGGGAAAACGGGGTAATGGATACTTCCATCGCCATACGGCTTTTCCAAACTGATATTCAATGATTTCTGTGAAAACATCCTAGATAAGCGGCCTCTGAGACGGATTCCGCAATTACATTTGACTGTCAATTGATTCGAGGCATCGAACAGTTCTATGGATGCCGGACGTTCCCATGCTTTCCCTTTTTGAGAGTAGTTCGCCTTGATGTCCCACCAATAATTATGTTTATATGTTAGCGCTGCCTCGGGAGATGAGACCCATTCATCAAATACTCTTCCTTTGGCCAAGATTCCGGTCTCATAGTCGAGCAGGTTGTCGGGATCTGTGACAATCGACACGACCATGACGTCTTTGTAATCTTTTTTCAAGTTCGATCCGATAAAGTAGGTTTTTGTGGTCACTTCTCCCGATGTACCGTCAGGAGCGATAGCGATGGCGCGGATGATATTGGCTCCAGGGAGCCTGGAAGATGCTCTAAGTGGATAGATTTGTTTCCCATTATAGCTGACTGTCATAAGGTTGACAGTCTTGGGACAAATCCAGCGGTTTCCTTTCTTTCTCAATTTGAGAGGTTTGACATAGAGCGGAGATTCAGATGTCGGAACAGATCCATCCGTAGTGTAGTGGATGCTGTATCCGTCTGGTGCGGATAGAGTGATTCTTTTACGGGCCTTTTTATATGAACCCGCTTCGTCAGAGAAGGTAACTGAAGGTCCAGAGTCGGGATAAAGGAGATAGGGGTGGCGGCGGGCCTTAAAGGCCTCGACGTCGTCTTTCCAGCGGGCTTTGATCTCTTGGGCGGAAGCGCCGGAGAGGATCATCTCCCGGATATATCCCACTCCTGCCAACTTGTCGAAAAAGCTTGTGAAGAACTTGTCTCCAATACCGAGGTCATTAAACGCCGTGATGATATAGTCGAGATTGATACCTTCATCACAAATCTCATCCAGAGGCTTTTCCCTGAGGTCATACCCGTGGCAAAGCTTATCTTTCAACGGGGGATTCTTCGCTCCGGGAACACTCCGTGGAGTGAAAGTGAATGATGAGGACATGTCCGGATGTCCGAATATCTCGAACGGGTTATCCGTACCCCGGCCGAGAGACGCTATGGTGCCCTCAAAGTAACATGTTGAGGCATAGAGGTATATGGCTCTCATCGTCTTGAGGTTGGGAGAAGGGGGTACGACCAGCTGATACCTCGTCGAGTGGTCGTAACCAAGGCAAGGGATAATCTTCAGATCGCATTTAAGCCCTTCCGGGAGCCAACCCTCACCATTTATCATCAAGGCGAGTTCGCCGAGCGTCATCCCATGGACAGTGGTTATCGGAAGGGCGCCGACACCTGACTTGTATTCAGGATCCAGGATCGGCCCGTCGACATAGAAGCCGTTGGGATTCGGACGGTCAAGGACAATGACTCCCTTACCTGACTTGGCGCAGGCTTCCATCAGGTGAAGCATGGAGATATAGTAAGTGTAATACCGGAGTCCGACATCCTGGATATCGACGAGAAGGATATCGAACTTATCCATATTTTTTTGCCCAAGAGCGTTCGAGCCGCCATATAGGGAGATTATCTCCACTCCTGTCTTCGCGTCCACCTCACTGCTGACTGTCTCGCCGGCGTCGGCGGTTCCCCTGAACCCGTGTTCAGGAGAAAAGATTGCCCGGACAGATATTCCTTTATCAATCAGGACATCAACGAGGTGAGGTCCGTAGCCTGACTCTGTCACCTTATCGCCGACAATCCCCGTATGGTTGCTGAATACGGCGACGTCCTTGTCCTTTATCAAAGGGATATACTTTTCGAATCGCTCATCACCGAGGATAACCCGCTTGTTTTGACTTGGAGCGGAGTGACCCTGTACGCAAAATAATAGACTTGCCAGGAGAGCGGTTATGAAAGAAAGTCGCATTATTGTATTAAGATTGAACAAATATATAAAAAATATAACGGAAACGTGTCTCACGACAGGTTTCCGTTTTTTTGTCCAATACTTATGAAATAACTATTGAGTCAGTTTTTGGTTTATGGGTAAAAAATTATGTCGCTTTAGGATAATACCATTTCCGTGCCAAAGACGGAAACGGATGATGAGTTTTTTCACATTTTTTTGCTATATTTACAATATCAATGATTAAACACTGAAACATGGTACGTAGAGATTTCTTGAAAGCCTCCGCTATTGGAGCTGCGGGCATCATGATGCCCGCTGGTATTGTGAGTGCCTCGGCTGCCCCTAAGGCCCCGGTGAAAAAATCAGCTAACGGTATGATTAACATGGGTTTCATAGGCCTCGGCCAGCAGGCGATGTACCTGCTGAGCGGCTTCATGTCAATGGATGACGTGAGGGTTGTCGCAGGCTGTGATGTGTATGATATCAAGAGGGACCGTTTCGTCAAGAGAGTCACTGATTACTATCAGGGCAAGGGAGAGAAGAAGGTTAAGGTCGATGTCTATGAGGACTATCAGGATGTTCTCGCCCGTCCCGATATCGACGCTGTCGTGATCGCCGTTCCTGACCATCAGCACGCCATCATAGCGATCGCCGCCTGCAAGGCCGGGAAGGATGTGTATCTCGAGAAGCCTCTCACTCTGACCATATATGAGGGGCAGCAGCTTGTTAAGGCTGTCCGCAAATACAACAGGATCCTGCAGGTTGGAAGCCAGCAGCGTTCCAGCGACGAGTTCTACCACGCCACCTCCCTCGCACGTGAGGGCGAGTTGGGTAAGATCCAGAGAGTCAAGGTCTTTGTGGGAAGGAACAATGTCAACACCGAGACCGGAGCCCCGATGCCGTGCAAGCTTCCTCGTATGGAAGTGCCTGCCGGACTGAATTGGGACAAATGGCTTGGACCTCTCCCGACATCCGTGTATTATCACTCCGACCTCGACCCGATCATCTCTGACGAGCATGACGAGCAGCTCTGGGGCGCCTGGCGTTGGTACAAGGTCACCGGCGGCGGTCTGATGACTGACTGGGGCGCTCACATGTTCGACATCGCCCAGTGGGCTCTCGGTAAGGACGGAACAGGCCCTGTCGAGGTCATTCCTCCGGGCTACAGCTTCTACGATCACCTCACCTACAAATATGACAACGGGGTCATCATGACCGAGGAGCCTTATGACGGCAGCACTCCCGGTGTGCAGATCTATGGAGAGAACGGCTGGATCAAGGTGTCCCGCGGCAAGTTCGAGGCCTCTGATAAGAAGTTCGACATGAAGGGTTCGGCCGGCGACGATTCCGTGCCTTATGAGACGAAGGTGGGTCACCACAGGAAGTTCATCGAGGCCATCAAGTCAAGGATCGATCCTAACGTCCCTGTCGAGGTTGGTCATTCTTCCTGCACCGTCTGCAACCTTGGTAATATCGCCATGGAGCTCGGCAGGCCGGTTGTATGGAATCCTATCGTGCAGAAGTTTATGCATGATCCTGAGGCTACCAAGCTGATGCATTACGATTATCGTCCTGGTTATAAGCTTGACGTCTAATCGTTTCCGATTCGCGAAGAGTTTTTATTGGCGGCGTTACTCGCCGCCATTTCCATTCCATCTTCGCGGCGTTTAGTGGTAAGGAAGCAAGTTTTAAATCTATTATAACAGCAAGCATTATGAGGAAAAGCGTATTGTTTTTGATGGCGGCGCTGCTGGTTTTCGGAGCGTGCCAGGGCAAGAAAGAAAGTCCCAAGGATATCGCCGGACATGTGATAGTGATCGGTCTGGATGGATGGGGGACGTGGAGTATGGAGAAAGGTGACGCCCCTTTCATGAAGGAAATGATGAAAGAGGGGTCTTACACTTTGTATAAACGTACGGTACGGCCTTCATCCAGTGGTCCGAACTGGGCGGCTATGGTGAATGGCACTCCTGTGGAGTTCTCTGGCATTAATAGCAATGATAAGGATCCCTCATTCAAACCTATAGTCCTGACCGAGCATAACGCCCAGCCTACTCTCTTCCATCTTTTGAGGCAGGCAAGGCCGGATGCCGAGACAGGTGTCGTCTGTGAGTGGGGCGATTTCCGCAATTATGTGGACCTGAAGTGTGTGAGCTATGAGAAAGCGATCGATGATCCTACAGGACATCCTGAGTCGATAGTAGAGGAGAGCGCCAAATATATCATAGAGAAGAAACCGGTCTTCTGTTTCATCCACATCGACGCTCTCGATCATGCCGGCCACACATTCGGCCAGGGTTCTGATGGATACTACGCCGAGCTGACCGCTGTCGACGGACGGGTAAAGAGGATTGTTGATGCTGTCAAGGAAGCTGGTATTTACGATGACAGTATCATTGTCTTGACTTCAGACCATGGCCACGAAGGCACCAGCCACGGAGGCGACTCGACCAATGAGATTGAGACTCCGTTTGTCATCTGGGGCAAGGGTGTGAAGAAGAATCACGAGATCACCGAGCCCATGATCCAGTACGACATGGCCGCCACGATCGCGAAGATATTCAATCTCCAGACTCCGAACAGCTGGAGGGGAGTGCCGATGGATGTGTTTGAATAATTCAACGCCAATATGGAACAAATGACTCCCAGAGAGCGCGTTCTGGCCACGATTAACCGTCTTCCGGTGGACCGTGCTCCAGTTGATTTATGGTGTACTCCGGAAGTGTTGGACTCACTCCGGAGTTACACCTCCTTGGAAGACGAGTTCGCCGTATACGATAAACTAGGGGTGGATAAGATCGTGTGGGTGTTCCCGGGATATGCGGGACGCTACTTCGATCCGAATGACAGTGGTGAGATCACGATGTGGGGAGTCCCGACCCGTATGGTAAAGGCCGGATTGGCGACTTATCAGGAATATATTGACCCTCCGATCGCCGATTATTCCGATCCGTCGGAATTGAAGACTTATCATTCCTGGCCGGATCCGGAAATGTTTGATTATGAGGGCGCCAAGGCTTTGGCAAAACAAGCCCGCTCTTGGAATTTCGCCACTATCGGACCTTGGATATCGCATTATGAGATCTACTGCCAGATGCGGGGCCTTGAGAACGCTCTGATGGACACGGTGGCGTTCCCGGAGTTCCTGGACGCTACTGTGGAGCGGATTGACGCCATTCAGACGGTGATGCTTGAGCGGATGCTGAAGGAGCTGAATGACGACCTGGATATCGTGTTCATCAGCGATGACATGGGTATGCAGAGCAACATGCTGATCTCGCTTGATTCTTGGGAGATGTTTTTCAAGAAAAGGTTGAAAAACTGGTGCGACCTGATCCACAGTTACGGGAAGAAGGTGCTGTATCATACCGATGGGGCAGTCCTGCCGTTGATTCCGAAACTGATTGAGTGCGGAATAGATATTCTTAACCCTATACAGCACGTCTGCCCCGGAATGGACACGGCGGGGCTGAAAAGGGAGTTCGGCAAGGATTTAATATTCCACGGAGGTATTGAGAATCAACGGATTCTGCCTATGGGCACTGTCGATGAGGTGATAGAGGAGACCCGTATGTGCCTAGACACGTTAGGCAAGGGTGGCGGCTATATTTGCTGTTCATGCCACAATGCCCAGGCGGGAACTCCAGTTGAGAACATTCTCGCCATGATCGACACCGTTAAAACACATGGCGTTTTTTAGTCATGGACATTATGCCCAGACCGATCGCGCAGCATGCGACAAATCCCATCAGGATTTCCTTTCCACCTTTTAACGCTTCAATCGTCTTCGTGAAGGAGGAACTGTCCGATTGAACGGGCCAGAATACCGCCAAAAGCGTGAGCAGGCACCCGAGCGCCAGGCCTAAGGCCAGCGCGATGACCAGTGCCTTCCGCCAACGGCGGTATTCGCCGTCCACGGTCTTCTTTATTCCTTCCACGGAGTCCATCCGGGCATTCGTCTCAATCAGGAACTGCCCTTCATCCGGTGTTTCCGGAACGTTTTCACGTAAAAACTGTTCTATGTCTTTCATAATCGGATGTGCTTTCTAAGGTGGTCCCTGCCCACCGAAAGGTAATATTTGACTGTTCCGGAAGGAACCTGCATTATAGAGGATATCTCCTTGATGGGAAGATCCTCGAAATAGTGAAGTACGATGGCTGTCCTCTCCTTTTCGGGAATCATTGTGAGAGCCCGCTTCAGTTCCTCATGCCGGAAGGACGCGTCTGAAGCGGCCGCGTCCGGCACATGCAAGGCCTCTGGCGAATCCAGCGATGCCGACGGTCCCGGAACCCGCCGCAGGTTGTCGACAAAGCAGTTGTAAGCGATCCGGAAAAGCCAGGCCTTGAAATTGCCGATGAACCGGTCTGAGCTCACATAGGCCCGGACCAGCGCTTCCTGCGCGATGTCATCGGCCAGGGCGGTATCCCCGCAAAGCGATGCCAGGAACCGCCTCAGCTGTCCCTGACATGCCCTTACTTCGGAGATAAACCGTTCCCGGGTCATGGTTACTTGTTATCTAATTCTCTTTCCTCAGCTTCAATCTCCTTGGCCAGCATCTTTTTGCCGGCGAAATAGGAGACGAACAGTCCGACGCTCACCGCCAGGAGCATTGCCACCGCAAGCGGCAGGTAGTTGGCCATGATACCTTTCATTTTACCGAAAAGCATGAGGACAAGGAACGCCAAGCCCAGCATACCGGTTATACAGGCTCCATTTAGCTTCTCCAGGAGATCCTTCTTGATCGACATCCTTTTATCGCGGCTCGATTTGAAGAGATCGGGGTTGATTTCAGTGCCGTTCTCGATGGCTTTCAGCATGATTTCGGCCTTTCTGTTAGTTTCATTCTGTTGGACTTTTCCGACGATCCAGACGATAAGTACAGGAAGTACGACGCAAACTCCAAGCGGGATAAGGAATTGATACGGGTTCATGGTTTCATTCTTTTTAGTTGTTCAACATTCCCCTTTTCCGGGGCGGCTTCATAGATATAACGCAAAACCCGACCGAAAGGTTGGAAAAAAATGCCACATTACAAAAAAAATCCCCTACAGATAAAAACTGTAAGGGATTTAAGCGGAGAGAGCGAGATTTTGTCCAAAATAAACATATTCTATCATTTACTCTCATTACTAATCAGTTAATCAAATTATTACATATCTAATAATTTCAATGAAATACTTTGAAATTCCAAAAAATGGGGCTATTTTTGGGGCCATAATTGGATGATTATGCTAATAAAGCACAGTATTTCTTTCGGCCTCAAGACGAGTAAGACCCCTGCAGATGAAATCTGCGGTGGAGATCGGGAGTA
>JAFYYW010000013.1 GCA_017548985.1 Bacteroidales bacterium | reverse complement strand
CCAGGATCAAACTCTTCTTTGTATATACACTTATTTATATTACTAGTCCGACCCCGACAGCTTCTCCAAAGAAATCAACGCTCTCGATTCATATTTGAACTTCTAGTTCTCGGTACTTGCTTGTACTAATCTTCCAATACTTCAAAGAACATGACGCTTCAATTAGAAGCGGGCTGCAAAGGTAACAACTTTTTCTTACTCCACAAATTTTTTGTGGTTTTTTTTGAAAAAGAATCTAGTACCATGAGGTTTGGGCCGGACCCATAACAAACACGAGGTCGCCACCGGCCATAATCTCGGAGTACTCGACATATCCCCTGTCGAGTTTCTTACCGTTCAAAGAAACCTCCTGGATATATTTGTTCTCAGGACTCAAGCCCTTAGCCTTAACAGTGAAAACTCCACCTGGGACCTTGATCTCAGCCTCCTCGAACGCTGGAGCGCCAAACCAATAACGGGTCGAAGCCGGTTCCATCTCATAAAAACCGAGGGATGACAACACGAACCAGGCGGACATCTGCCCCGCGTCCTCGTTTCCGGCCAGACCCTCTACATTGTTCTGGTAGAACTCGTCGTAAACCTGCCTCACGAGATCAGCGGCTTTCCAGGGCTTTCCAGCCATGGTATAGAAATAAATGATATGGTGGCTCGGCTCGTTTCCATGGACATACTGGCCGATCAGACCGGTGATGTCGCTGGACACATTGTCGCCTTCCAGATGGGAATCAGCGAGAAAGAGGGAGTCAAGCCTCTCGAGGAACATTTCCTTAGATCCATAGAATTCCACAAGTCCCTCATAATCATGAGGAACCAGCCAAGTGTACTGCCAGGCGGTACCCTCGCAATAATCGGTGACCTGATGTGCGGAATGATAAGGACTGAAAGGTGTCCTCCAGCTTCCGTCAGAGAGCCTGCCTCTGGCCTGGAGAGTCTCCTTGTCCATATAATTACGATAAGAATGGCTCCGCTCAGTGAAGAAATCAGCGTCATCCTTCTTTCCGAGGCTGGTCGCGGCGGCAGCCACAGCGGCGTCAGCTATGGCATATTCCATATCACACGCGACGGACTGGTTGTAAAGGTCGGAAGGGATGAAACCATATTGTTTACGTAAGTTAAGGCCACGGTCCTCACACATGGCGGTCGTCCTGATGGCCTCCCAAGCCTGATTCTTGTCGAAACCTCCGATATTCTTGACCACCGCGTCGGCTACGGCTATAATTCCGGGATTGCCGACCATGCAGTCAGTCTCGTTGGCCATGAGATGCCATACCGGAAGCCTTCCCTGCTCCTTCTGGATATTGATCATCGTGTTCACCATATCCGACTCACGTTCAGGATGAAGAATAGTCATCAAGGGCATCTGGGCACGGTAGGTATCCCATAAGGAGAAGGTGGTGTAAGTGGCGTGAGGGACGGCCGGATGGACCTCCCCGTCAGCTCCCCTGTACTCACCATTGACATCGCTGAATACTGAAGGCACTATCATAGTGTGATATAAAGCGGTATAGAAGACAGTCCTGGTGTCGTCATCACTTCCGCTTACCTTGGCCTTGGAAAGCTCCTGGTTCCAAGCGGTCTTGGCATCCTCGACCGTGGCCTCGAAATCCCATCCGGGAAGCTCAGCCTCCATGTTCATCTTGGCGTTCTCCTCACTGACCGCGGAGATCGCCACCTTCACCATCACCTGGTCACCCTCAGCTGTCTTGAAGTTTGCCCGGCCATAATTCACAGTAAGGGTATTCCCGTCGATTGACCTTTCCCTAACAGGAATCACATCCAGGGACTCGAACGGCTCACTGAATTCCGCATAGAAGAACAGTTTCTGATTCCTGGCCCATCCATTAGAGAAACGATAACCCTTAATTGTCTTTTCATCAACTACTTCCAGTCCAGTGTCATAAGGTCTGTCCCAACAACCGCCATTTTCAAGATCGATGATCACAGCCGCATCTTCAGAGGCGGGGAAAGTGTAACGGCTCAAACCTACCCTGCAAGTCGCGGTCATCTCAGCAATAATCCCGTAACGAGTCAGAGGCACGCTGTAATATCCCGGTCTGGCGACTTCTTTGGACCGGTCGGCGTAAGACCATAATCCAGAAGTCTGGTCGTCCTCATTTCCTCGGGCATAGGTGACCTCGCCAGTCACAGGCATCAAGGTGACATCAAAAAGGTCTCCGATACCGGTTCCGCTCAAATGGGTATGGGAGAAACCGATCACAGTAGCGTCGCTGTCATGGTAGCCGGAGCACCAGTCCCAACTCTGCGGGATGCTGGTTGGTCCGAGTTGGACAGCGCCGAACGGCACGCTGGCACCCACGAACACATGACCGTGGCCACCGGAACCGATCTTGACATTGACATATTCAGTGAAATCCTCATTCGAGGAATTTGTCGAGCATCCGCAAATCACCGCCAGAATGGCTGTGAGGATGACTATTCCTAGGTGTCTCATGATAGTGAAGATCTTAATTTCCGCTAATTTAAGAAAATTAATTATATTTGTTTTCTACCATTAAAGACTTGCGACATGGGTTTTTTCACATTTCCAGGCCAGCAGGAACACAGGAAGTTCAACTACAGGCCGATATATTACGATAAAGACGAGGAAGAGCGCCGCCAGGTGTTCGGGAAGGTCGACGGCAGGCTTGACGCCGAGAAAGCCAAGGAAAAGGAGAACGGGGAATATAAAGCCGGCTCTTATATCCGTGGCGCTTTCAGGGAAGGCAACTATGCCCGGAGAGGAGACGCGGCCTCTGCCGCCACGAAGATAATCGGCATCGTCGGGCTGCTTCTTCTCGCGGTCGCCCTTATCTATTTCTGCAAATTCTTCCTTTTGCTGTAATATGGAGCTGAGGATACTTCCCGGGAACATAGCGAATATGATCGCCGCTGGAGAAGTCGTCCAGCGACCGGCCTCCGTGGTGAAAGAATTGATGGAGAACTCTGTGGATGCGGGGGCCAGCCAGGTCACAGTCATTATCGGCGACTCGGGCAGGACTCTCATCCAGGTGATCGATGACGGCTGCGGCATGACTCCGGACGACGCTGTCCTTTGTTTTGAACGCCACGCCACTTCCAAGATAGCGACCGCCGAGGATCTCCAGGAGATCATGACTTTCGGTTTCAGGGGCGAGGCCCTGGCCTCTATAGCCGCGGTGGCCGAGGTCACGCTTAAGACCAGGACCGCGACCTGTGAGACCGGGTGCCAAGTTGAGATGGCCGGATCCAGCCATGTCTCCACGACTGAGGTATCCACTCCGGTAGGAACTAATATCGCTGTCAGGAACCTGTTCTATAATATTCCCGCCAGGAGAAAATTCCTCAAGTCGGACAATGTAGAGCTGAAGCATATCACAGAAGAGTTCACAAGGGTAGCTCTCACCCGTCCCGGAATCGGTTTCTCGCTCTCCCACAACGGGAAAGACATATATGTCCTGAGGCCGGCGAAATCCTTGAAATACAGGATTATGGACCTTTTGGGAACCTCTGTCGCCGCAGACCTTGTAGACCTTTCCGCGGAGACCTCGCTGATCAGCCTGCGGGGCTTCGCCGGTAGGCCTGACACTGCCAAAAAGACGCTGGGCAACCAGTTCTTCTTCGTGAACGGGAGGTATTTCCGGAGCCCCTATCTCCACAAGGCCGTGATGAGGGCTTATGAGGGATTGATCCCCGAAGGGGTGACTCCGGCGTATTTCCTCTACATTGAGACAGACCCCGGATCGGTGGACGTCAATATAAGCCCGACCAAATCTGAAGTCAAGTTCGAGGATGATTCCCTGGTGTTCCAGGTGGTTTACGCCACGATAAAGGAGACCCTGGGGAAAAACTCGTTCGCTGGGGACATAGACTTCTCGAATCCAGAGGCGAACGAGATGCCTGTGCTCGGAAGGCATTTCAATGAATATAAGCCCGACACGGTCCCTCAGTTGGAGCTCGACTCCGGCTATGACCCTTTCAAGCCCATGTTCCAAGACGAGGGTCACACCCCTGCCAGATATCCTGGAAACAATTACGTCGACCATCGTGAGGATTACGGGAAACTATTCGAGGACAAGGCCTTACCTGTCAGCCAAACCCTGATCCTCGGAGGCAGGTACATTGTCACACCGGCAAAGGACGGGATGATGGTGGTCAACGTCAGAAGGGCCAGGGAAAGGGTCCTTTACGACCGCGCGCTCGCCGCCCTGACCAAAGAGGGACATGTCACACAGACAAACATGTTTCCCATAAAAGTCCAGGTCGGAGCCGCGAACAGGTTGGTTTTCGACTCCAAATCCTCACTGTTGTCCTCACTTGGCTTCGACATATCTCCCTTCGGAACAGACACGATTGTGGTGAACGGGGTTCCTGAAGGCTTCTCCGGCCAACCCGGGAAGGTTGAGACAATGGTCCAGGACCTTCTCCTTATCCTGTCCGACGACAGTGTGTCCTTGCCTGGGGTCATGGAATCAGCCATGGCGGAGAAGATAGCCTTGCTGGGAGCCTCTTCTTGCGACCCTCTGTCTTCCCCAATGGAAGCCAGGGCGTTGATGGACTCTCTTCTTTCCAGCGCCAACCCGGAGCTGACCATATCCGGAAAAAAGACAATGGCCGTCTTGACGATGGCCCAGATTGACAAACTATTCTGAAAATAAAGACATGGCACAATACTACGGTTACAACAACAACTCCGGCGGATTCCTTGACAGGCTTTTCGGGAATATGCCTACCGTGACAAGGAACTTGTTCCTTATCAATGTGTTGATGTACATCGCCACCCTCATCAACCAGAATTTCATGGTTGAGACCTTCGCGGTCTTCTATCCGAAATCTCCATTCTTCCGCATCTGGCAGCCAGTGACCTACATGTTCATGCACGGCAATTTCTGGCATCTTTTCGTCAATATGTGGTGCTTGCTGATGTTCGGATCAGCCTTGGAGAGGACCATAGGTCCGAAGAAATACCTTCTGTTCTATTTCGTGGCCGGCTTGGGAGCCCTGCTCATCCATTTCCTGGTGCAGGACATCCAGGCGAAATCCCTTCTGATTGACGGGACACAGATGAGCCAGGCCTACATTGACATCCTCAGGACCCCGACACTCGGAGCCTCAGGAGCCATCTACGGAGTACAGGTCGGCTACGCCATGCTCTATCCGAATGACCTCTGGACCTTGATCTTTCCTCCAGTGACATTGAAAGCCAAGTGGTTCGTGCTGATATTCATGGGTATAGAACTGATCACCGGTATCACGGGGACGATGGACGGCATCGCTCATTTCGCCCATCTCGGAGGAGCCTTGTTCGGCTTCCTGCTGATATTCTACTGGAAAAAGAGCGGTAAGCTTTGGAAAAGATGAGAAAGAGGAAAGGCGGCTGGTTGACTGAGATAATAGCGAGACTCATGATGATTCTCGCGGGTGGCCTGCTGCTGATGTCCTACTCTTCCATGCTGGTCAATCCCGCCAAGGCTTGGTACATGACCGCCATAGGGCTTCTTTTCGTCCCTGCGGCGATCCTCAATTTAATTCTACTCATCTGGGCTATCCGGATGCGGTCAGGAGCCTTCTGGATCCCGCTCCTGGCCTTGCTCCCATCCCTCATACTGCTCGGAAAATACTTCCAGTTCTCTTCCGGAGGGGAGCAGCGGAGCGACAATACCGTAAAGATAGTCTCTTACAATGTCGGTCATTTCATCCTGGGCCGAAAGCCGGAGTTCAGGGAACCTGGCGGCAGCAAAGCATGCATGGATTCGGTGCTGAGATTTGTGAAGACCACAAACGCCGACATCATCTGCCTACAGGAGGTCGATTTGACCGGAGAATATGACGTCAGCAAGTTCATCCGGAACCATTTTCCTGAATATGAGTCCGGATACTTCATGTACATCAACTCTGAGGGCACGTACGGCAACGTCACCTTGAGCCGGTTCCCGATCACGAATAAAGGCAAGCTCCAGTTCGAGAAGAGCGCCAACCAGGCCATCTACACTGAGTTGAAGATTAATAACGGTACGACGATAAGGGTTTACAACTGTCATTTCGAGAGTTATAACATATCCATCACGGGCCTCGCGAAGTCCATCAGCCACCGCGACAGCACGATCGTCAGGGACACAGAGGAGAAGATGAGGCGTTCGATAATACGCCGGCGGGAGCAGGTGGAGCAAGTGTTGTCCGATATCGAGGGATGTTCGGTGGAGGCGATAGTGGTCGGGGATTTCAACGACAACCCCATGTCTTACACGTACCATCGGCTGATGAAAGGACGGAAAGACACTTTTGTTGAGGCCGGGAAAGGATTCGGAGCCACCTACTCTACCCTATGGCCTTTCATTAGGATTGACTATATCCTATATCCAAGTCATTTCAAAGCGGTATCGAACAGCATTCCGAGGCTCAAATACTCCGACCATTACCCTGTGGTCGCGGAGATACGGCCATAGAATCCCTATTCAGCAAGAATAGTTCATGGAACCATTTTGAAATAATCAAAAACGGCTGGTTCCGAAGTATTTCCCCTATTAAGCAGGCCGGGACGGAACATCCTGTCCCACTGGATGAGCGCTGCCGCTGACAGGTCGGACGGAACCTCAACCCACTTTCCCCTTGCCTTCCAGAAGAAACGGAGCGAAGACAAAGGGTCCACCTCGCACCTCAGTTTTACGGACTTGGCTTTACAAGGGACTTGATATACAACGGTTTCCACTCCGCGTACATTCGATATCAAACTCACCTTACCGTCTTCTACAGCAAGGAAAGCGTAGTTGGAATTGTCACCGTAAACCGTCAGGCCTTTCTGCCCCTCTCCCCTGGCGTAAACCTTTGTCTCGATGGAATATGCCGAGACAGTGGCCCTCCGGCATAGGGCTGTCCCTCTCCATTTTCCGGCAGGTATGTCTTCCTTTGGAGTTCCTGAAAGAAACAGTTTCCCCCGACGCAAACGGATATCCGGCTTCGAATAAGGATAGTTCCACATCCAACCCTGACACAGCTCCTTTCCGCGGAAAGAATCATGGAACCCGTCCTGAGGCAGCTGGCGTGTTCCCGGGAACGGGGTTTTCGCGGTAAGCGGAGCGTACTTCCCGGTCGTACTCCTGATCCACCCGTCCTCGGTCACTTCCAGCTCCACGAGGATGGGCTGACGGCCAAGATAGAAGTCATCACCAGCAAGATACGCGTGGCACATGAAGAACATTCTTCCTTCAGGCGAAAGAACCACTGTCCCATGGCCGCAAGCCTGGAACTCCTCGTTCCCGCCCCGCATTATGGGATTGCCGGGATCGTATTCATAAGGACCCTTGAAATCACGGGAACGGGCCACCCTGACCTCATAGTCGCTTCTGGGTCCGCAGCATCCGCGAGCCGCATACAGGATGTACCACCACCCGTCCCTGAAGAATACACATTGCCCTTCCATCCCAATCCTGTCGTCGTCCCGAAGCAGGGCGAAAGGCTCCCCCTCCACTCTCAGACCGTCCTTTGAAAGCCGGTAGCATAGGATCTCAATCGGGCGTTTGTCCAATCCGTATGCCTTGAAGGTGATGTACCGGTCTCCCTCAGCCTCGAAAACGAAGGCGTCGATGGATTCGTTCCCGAACTGGACGACAGGGCCGTGGTCGGTGAACTCCTTTTCAGGGGAATCCGACACGGCCACACCGATATATGAAACACCGTCAGACTTGCGCCGGGCAGTGTAGTAACAATAAACCTTTCCGTCAGCACAGAATAGTTCCGGAGCCCAGAATGAATGACTGGTCCAGGCCGGAGGCTCGTTGAATACGCTTCCTACCTGTGTCCAGTTCACAAGATCCTTGGACTCAAAGACAGGATACAAAGGGGCCCACTCCGAGGAAGTACCTGTGGCATAGTATGTTTCGCCAATACGGATAATGCTGGGATCGGGCACGTCCCCACGGATCACCGGATTTGAATAATAACCGTCCGGCATGCGTACGATTCCGGCCGTCGCCTGGAATGCCACCAGCAACAATATTGATAAAAATAATAACTTATGATTCATTGGTTGTATATAAGTGCTTTTCAAAGGTAATCAAAAAAAACTTGATATGGCAGCCAAGTGTGCTGACTGGACTCTTTTGCCAGAATAGTGGACGGATTTCCATAGGTGACATCGTATTATCGCGAAAAACACAAGCGATGAAACGACTGATCTCCACTATTTCCCTTATCATCTCAGTTGTCTTGACGACAACCGCTGCAGGAAAGGACTACACAAAGTATATCGACACCCGCATAGGCACAGATTCCAACTACGGTCTGAGCCACGGAAACACCTACCCGGCTACCGGAATGCCCTTCGCGCAGCATCTTTGGACCCCTCAGACCGGGGATCGTTATGACGGATGGAAATACAGCTGGCCCCACGAGGAAATCAGGGGTTTTGAGCAATCCCACCAGTGCAGTCCCTGGGTGCAGGATTACGCCGTGTTCATCTTGATGCCGGAGGTCGGAAAAGTGGTCACGGGACTCAAGGAGAGGGGCGCGAAGTTCAGCCATGAGAATGAGACAGCTCGTCCAAACTATTACAAGGTGACTTTCGACAACGGGATAACCACCGAGATGGCCCCGACCGATAGGTGCGACTTCATGCGTTTCTCATTCCCGAAGAAAGGGGACGCCATATTGCTCTTGGACGGCTATAACGAATTGAGCGAGGTGCATATAGATCCTGACAAAAAGGAGATTACCGGCTGGGTTAACAACATCCGGTTCATACAGAACAAGGAGACATTCCGCTGCCATTTCGTGATCCGTCTCGACCAGCCTTTCCAGGAATATGGAGTCTGGACGAACGAGAACGGAGCCATATTCCCGGATAAGAAGGACGGCGAAGGCAAGGGCTTCGGGGCATACATAAAGTTCAAGCCGGGAACCAAGGTCAACGCCAGGGTCACATCATCATATATCAGCCTTGACCAGGCGAGACTTGCCCTCGACAGGGAACTGGGGCAGTACAGGAATCTGGAAGAAGTCGCCAAGGCCGGTGCCGAGGTATGGAACGCGCTTCTTGGACGTGTCGATGTGGAAGGCGCTTCCGACGAGGAAATCCGCACGTTCTATAGCTGTCTGTTCCGTTCCAACCTGTTTTCAAGAAAGTTCTATGAGATCGGTCCCGACGGGGAGCCTTATTATTACAGTCCATACGACGCGCAGGTGCATAAAGGCTATATGTACACCGACAACGGATTCTGGGACACTTTCCGCTCCCAGTTCCCGCTCACCAATATTCTCCATCCCGAGATGCAGGGAAGGTATATGAACGCCCTCCTGGACGCCCAGGAGCAGTGCGGATGGCTTCCCCAATGGTCCGCTCCCGGCGAGACCGGAGGCATGGTCGGCAACCACGCCATCTCACTGCTCGCGGATGCCTGGGCTAAAGGTATACGTTCCTTTGATCCGGAAAGGGCTCTGAAGGCTTACGCCCATGAAGCCATGAACAAGGGACCCTGGGGCGGTGCTAACGGCAGGGGCGGATGGCAGGAGTACTGGACACTCGGATATGTCGCCCACAAGGGGGGCAACGGAGCCACCGCTATGACCCTGGAATATGCCTACGACGATTTCTGCGCATGGAAACTCGCCACCAGTGTCGGTAATGAGTTCTACGCCAAGATATTCGGCAACACGATGTACAACTACCGCAATGTCTTCGACCCTGAGACAGGATTTATGAGGGGCCGCGACACCGAGGGTAAATGGACAGAGCCCTTTGATCCCGAGGAGTGGGGAGGCGCCTATGTGGAAGGAGACGCCTGGCATTACACCTGGTCCGTGTTCCAAGATGTTCAGGGACTGATCAACCTGTTCGGAGGAGACAAGGCCTTCACTGACAAGCTGGACGCGGTATTCACGACGGAACCCGCCATGAAACCTGGAACTTATCGCAACATCATCCATGAGATGACGGAGATGGGGCTCGCGAATATGGGACAGTACGCCCACGGCAACCAGCCGATCCAGCACATGCCTTACATGTACTGCTACGCCGGCCAGCCTTGGAAGACGCAGTACTGGACCAGGCAGATCATGAGCCGGCTCTACAACAGCGGTCCCCAGGGTTATCCCGGTGACGAGGACCAGGGAGGAATGTCTTCTTGGTATGTGCTCAGCGCCCTCGGAATATATGCGGTCACCCCCGGAACCGACCAGTATGTGCTCGGCAGCCCGGTGTTCCGCAGCGCCACCATATCCCTGGACGGAGGAAAGAAGTTCAGAATCATCGCTGAAGGCAACTCGCCTGACAATGTATATATCCAGAATGCCACACTCAACGGGAAGCCATTGGATGCCAATTACATAACATATCAGGACATCATGGAAGGTGGAGAACTCCACCTCATTATGGGACCGGAGCCCGCATACGGCCGCGGCGTATCGAAGTCAGCGGCTCCCTATTCACTTTCCAAACCTTGACCGGAAGGGATTTCTAGCTACTGGACAGACGACATATCGATCAGGCCGTTGAGCAGGGCATATACGGTCAGGCCGGCGACAGTCTTTATTCCTATCTTCCGGGTGATATTCTTACGATGGGTTATGACTGTGTAAATCGAGAGACACAGTTTGTCGGCGATTTCCTTATTGAGCATTCCCTTGGCCACACAGACCAGGATTTCCTTCTCCCTGGCAGACAACTCGCCACCTTCTGAGGAGGAAGACTCCGTTTGCCTTGACTCCATGGAAGACTGGTCTATTACGACCACTTCCGGATCGTCGGTACCCAGCCTGGCCTCGGCGAGTGTCGGCAGGTCATGGTAGACCTCAGAGATCACAAACTCTCCGCTGCCCTCCAGAATGGTCTTCATGTCCCGGGCGACATTGTCGGAAGGAGCGACCAGGACAACTGATTTCTTACCTTCCATCTCTCTCGATGTTTTTTACGGTCGGAACAAGGATATTGTCCTCGACATAGGTATGTCGTCTTAGATCATCCCTCAGGCGGTAAATCGAGAGAAGAACCCACATTTTCATGTTCTCGTCGCAGACATCGGGGAGATATTTCATCACGATACTCTTCATGTCCTCCATTTTCTCGTCCACGCTCTCGTGATGTTCCTCGAAATCTGAGATCGTATAACCTTCCGGATGATTCCCGGCAAGAAGGGACTCCACATATGGGAACACAGTCTCCTCCTCTCGGGCGAAATGCTTCTCCAATTCCGCCTTATAATCCTCAAAGAATTTGAGTATCACTTTCTTCTGGTTTTCGTCACAAGGCTTGACCAGAATATCGAATGATGACTCCAGATCCTTCAGGGCGATGCGGGTATAATAGGCGTGAGAGCCATGGAGATATCTGATGATGTCACGGATATCAGCTGCGGCGACCTCACTTGGAGACGGGGAATAACCCGGGAAAGAAAACACGTTGCTGATAAGGATGAAAGTGGAAGGATCAATACCGGCGAAGGCGCAGGCATCCACGACTCTCAGCCCGGTGTGCTTCAGATCAACTCCCATACGGGAAATCACATGCACCAGACTATAGTTCATTTCCAACATATCCGACAATCTCATGTCGGGGGAAAAAATCTCTCTCATGACGCGAAGATAACAATTAAATCAGCAAGGCGGTAATATGGAAGCCGATGAAAGCGCACACCCAGGCCACAACCATAGTGTAAGCGCAGACAGCTATCGCCCATCCCCATTTGCCGGTCTCGTTCTTTATGGCGACGAAAGTGGCTATGCAAGGGAAATACAAGAGTATGAATAACATAAAGGCCACGGCGGCGGGCAGGGATACGCTCGAGGCCAGAACGGACTGGAGCTGCGTGTTGTCAGGATCCCCGGTGGGCTCATCTCCGGCATACATCACCCCGAGAGTGCTTACCACCAATTCCTTGGCGACCACTCCTGATAGGAGGCTTATATCCATCTTCCAGTTGAAACCGAGCGGCTCTAGAGCTGGCGACACCGCTTTGCCTATCTGGCCTATGTAGGAATGCTCCTGCTGATACTCCGCGTCCTTGTGGGAACGGGGGAAATATCCCAGACACCAGATCACCACAGAACCAATCAAGATCGTCGTGGCCATTTTCTCAAGGTACTGCTTGCCCTTTTCCCAAGTGTGTCTCCAAGTCGCCTTGGCCGTCGGAACACGATATGGAGGGAGTTCCATAACGAACGGAAGGTCGTCATCTTTTATGAAACGACTGAGTATCAAGGCGGAGAATATGGCGAGAAGCACCCCAATGAAATAGATGCCCAATAGAGCCAGGGCGGAATTGTGAGGGAAGAAAGCCCCTGCCAGAAGGACGAAAATCGGGAGCCGGCCGGCGCACGACATAAATGGTATTATGGCTATCGTGATAAGCCGGCTCTTCCGACTCTCAATCGCCCTTGTCGCCATTATGGCCGGCACATTGCAGCCGAATCCCATCACCATAGGGATAAACGACTTGCCGTGCAGACCTATCCTATGCATCAACTTATCCATTATGAAGGCAGCCCTGGCCATATACCCGGTGTCCTCCATTATTGACAAGAACAAATACAATATCAAGATGTTAGGCAGGAACACCAAAACGCTCCCCACTCCCGCGATAATCCCGTCGACTATCACGTCCTTGAGCCAGCCCTCTTTCATGAAGTCCCCGACAAAGCCTCCGAATTTGCCCACCAGCCAGTCGATCCAGTTCATCGGATACTCACCAAGTGAGAATGTGGCCTGGAAGATGATGTAAAGCAGGAGAATGAATATGGGGAAGGCCGCCCATTTATTCGTCACCACAGAGTCGATCTTTTCTGTCCATGACTTCTCCCCGACCGGTTCGATATGGCGTACGTAAGTCCTTGAGAGGACGTCATGGATGAGCTGGTATCTCTTCTCTATCTCCGACGAATCCTCTCCGGCGATAATCTTGTCTACCGATACAGGCTCGCCAGATGACTCGCTGTCAGCTACTTCCAGAACGGTGTCCAACAGTTCGGGGACTCCCTCGCCTGTCCTGCAGACAGTCGGGCATACAGGCATCCCGAGAAGTTTCCCGAGCCATTTCGTGTCGATCCGGTCTCCCCTCTTCTTCAGCTCATCGTACATGTTGAGAGCCATCACGACCTTAAGGTTCATGTCTTTGACCTGGGTCGTGAGATAGAGGTTCCGTTCAAGATTGGAAGCGTCCACCACATTGATCACGACATCAGGGACGTTGGTGACAAGATTCTCCCTGACATATTTCTCTTCGGGAGAAAAGGCTGATAGTGAATATGTTCCGGGCAAGTCAACGAAGATGAGCCTCCTTCCTTTCCAAGTGAAATGGCCTTCCTTGGCATCTACCGTCACCCCACTGTAATTGCCCACATGCTCATGGCTTCCTGAGGCCATGTTGAAAAGGGATGTCTTGCCGCAATTGGGATTGCCGACCAAAGCCACACGGATGGTACCGGCTTTCTCGGAATTATAGTCTTCTTCAGAAGAGATGTCTATCAAAGCGGCTTCCGCGCGACGGAGAGATACTTTATAACCCAGAATCTCATATTCGATGGGATCTTTCAGCGGGGCATTCATCACAGCGGACACCTTTTTCCCCGGAATGAAGCCCATTTCTATGAGCCTCTTCCGGAAATTACCCTGGCCGCCGACTTTTATCACGATGCCAGTATCCCCTGTCTTCAAATCCGATAGTTTCATCTGAACGCGAAATTAGTCATTATTACTTTTCACACCAATCCTCATTAATTGGTATTTATATTCCAGAAAAATGACGAAATTCGCGAGACATGGTTTCTGAAAAGTATTTAAGAATAATATCAACTCGCCGGGAAGGGACTCTCGCGGAGAGATGTAGGGATATCCTGGACAAGGTCGGGAAGGGTAGGATCGCGCTAAGCGTCGTATTCTTCATCGACGCCCCCACTCCCGAGTCTTTCATCTCAGGAGAAAAATACATCCTTAAAGAGTGCCGCTCCTTTTTCGGTAAAGCTCTGCCGATGGTGACCTGCGTGGCCCAGAAGCCCCTCGGTTCCACCCTGACTTCTGAAGTGCTCTTTCTCTCCGGTGACGCCACAGTTGAATACAATGATGACTATCTGGTAATCCGGAACGGAAAGCAGAAAGAGCTTATTTCCAAGGGGATACGCTTTCTTTTAGCGGGAGACTCCGGCGCCCAGTCCCATGCGGTTTTCTCTAGAATAGGAGAGATCCTCGACTCGGAAGGGTTCAAGATCGATGAGATTGTCCGACAATGGAATTACATAGAGGGCATCACGCAGATAAATGGCGGGATCCAGAACTATCAGATGTTCAATGACGCGAGGAGCGGCTTCTACTCCCATACGGATTGGCCCGGAGGATATCCGGCTGCCACCGGAATCGGTTGCGCCTCTGGGGGTGTCTCGGTTTCGGTCTATGCCGTAAAAGGCGCCTTGAGACTTAGTCATCCGATTGATAACCCATTGCAGGTTCCGGCCCACAAGTATTCAGGCAAAGTCCTGGTGGCGGGCAAAGAAGCACAGAAAACAACCCCGAAATTCGAGAGGGCCAGGTTGCTTGGAGAATCAGTCCTGGTTTCCGGAACCGCGGCCATCAAAGGAGAGAACAGCGAGATGTTCTCTGACCCTTCGCTCCAAACCAAAGCCGCGATCGAGGTTGTGGAAAGCCTGGTGGCTCCAGGCAATATATGCCCTGGAAACAAGCGATTCAGGTTCAACTCGCTCCGGGTCTACATCAAGAGGGAGAAGGATGCTGACGCCATAATCAGCACGCTGAAAAGCCATTGGGGAACGATCCCGATGCATTTTATGATCGCGGACATCTGCCGGCCGGAACTTCTCCTCGAGATCGAGGGAACAGGAACTGTAATCCGTTTCCTGGAATGCTGCTGCGTTGATGCTGAAGAGGCTGTGGAGGCCCAGGCCGGAGGAGCCGGGAGGATAGAGCTCTGTGAGAATCTCCCATGCGGGGGTGTGACTCCGTCAAGGAAGAATATCGAAGCCACACTCGCCTCCGTGAATATTCCCGTAAACGTGCTTGTGCGGCCAAGAGGCGGGGATTTCGTTTATGATGAGGCTGAGGTCGAGTCGATGCTTGCCGCGATCAAGATGTGCGGGGAGCTTGGTGTCAACGGAGTCGTGATAGGGGCGTTAAGGAGTGATGGTTCCGTCGACATGGACGTCATGCGGCGGCTGATCTCCTCCGCCGGAGGTATGGAGATAACCTTCCATAGGGCCTTCGATGAATGTGCGGATCCCTTCACATCGCTCGAGAATATCATCAGCCTGGGTTGCGACAGGTTGCTTACCGCCGGCCATGCCTCGAATGTCAATGACGGGGCCGGGACGCTTAAGGATCTTCAAGCCAAAGCAGCGGGAAGGATAGTGATAATGGCCGGTTCCGGAGTGAGACCAGGAAATATCGCCTCGTTGGAGGCTTCATCCGGTATCACCGAGTTCCATTCCTCCTCTCACGGCCCTGAAGGCAGGACCGACAGGATGGTGGTCTCGGAAATGGTACATATAATTGACAGACAATAATTTCCGCTGATGGTTCCACTTTGGCAAATATTCCTGACTTTCGCCAAGATCGGATCATTCACGATTGGAGGAGGCTATGCCATGATTCCTCTGATCAGCGAAGAAATAATCAAGAAGGACTGGCTTCCGGAAGAAGACCTCCCGGATATCATAGCTTTGGCCCAATCCGCTCCCGGGGTGCTGGCGATCAATATGGCCATATTCACTGGCTACAAGATTAGGGGCGTAAAAGGAAGCGTGGCGGCGACTCTCGGATCCGTGCTGCCTTCCTTCCTTATCATCCTGCTGATAGCGATGCTGTTCACCGGCTACAAGGACAACCCGGTAGTTATCAGGATATTCAAGGGTATCAGGCCGGTGGTGGTCTCACTGATCCTGGTTCCCATGATCAATATGGCGAGAAAGGGCAACAAGACCTGGTGGGCATGGGCGATCAGCGCGTTGACACTGATTATGGTCGCTTTCCTGAACTTCTCCCCGATTTACATCCTGCTGGTTGTGATCGTCTTGGCGACCCTTTTCTACCTTTATAAAGAAAGGAGGACAGGTGATGGTTGATCCGGGACTTTTCCTCCAGCTTTTCTGGGTGTTCTTCGTCATAGGGATATTCACCGTCGGAGGAGGCTATGCCATGCTGTCACTCATACAGACCCAGGTCGTGACAGCCCACTCATGGCTTACCGAAAGCGCTTTCACCGACATCGTGGCCATATCCCAGATGACCCCAGGGCCGATAGGGATCAACTGCGCCACCTATGTCGGCTACGAAGTCGTCCACGGTGCCGGGGGAAGTCATCTGATCGGGATCCTCGGGTCGTTGACAGCGACTTTCGCCATTGTCCTTCCCTCTTTCCTGATTGTCTTGACGATAGTCCGATTCTACACCAAATTCAAAGGAAACAGGCTTTTCGAAGGTGTGCTCAGCTGGATCAGGCCCGCGGCTATCGGCCTTATCGGGGCCGCCGCGATAATACTCATGCTCAAAGTCGACTGGTCTTCCGCAAAACCTGTCGTGGAACTTGTCCGGGATAATTTCCCTGACTGGATCAGCTGGGTGCTCTTCGCGGCCGCGGCTGTGGCGTCGCTGTTTTTCAAGATAGGCCCAATCCCCATCATCATCGCCGGAGGAATACTGGGGTTGCTCATCTATTAGGATTTTTGTAAATTAGTCCCGATATAACGTTAATAACTAAAAACCACATCTATAATGAGACCTCTTTCCAAAGTATTCGCTGTGGCTCTCGTCCTGATTCCCGGAGTCCTTTCCGCCAAGAAGATCGAGACTGCCATTAATGTGATTCCCTACCCCCAAAGTGTGACAATCGGCAAAGGCGCTTTCAAAGGTGCCGGAGCCAATTTCAACTGCGACCCGGCCATTGACGCCCAGAGCGCCAGGATAATCAGGGATTTCGCTGATAAGATCACCTTTGTCAGCGGAAGGACCAACTCGGTAGCAACCCCGATAGGTCTGGACAAAGCCGCCGCGGAAGGCAGCATGAAAGGCTTCGTGTTCCTGAAGGATGGTTCAATGGGTCCGGAAGAATATTCAATCGACATCAAGAAAAAGAATTGCGTTGTCAAGGCTTCCGATTACAACGGCTTCCTTTATGCCATCCAGACGCTTAAGCAGCTGACTGACGTGGCGATCTTCTCCGGGAAGGTTGACCCTTCACAGAAGTTCTATTTCCCCGCCGTTTCTATCAAGGACAAACCCAGATTCAGTTACAGGGGCATGCATCTTGACTGCGCCAGGCATTTCTTCTCCGTCGAGGAGGTTAAGAAATACCTTGACATCATGGCCACCTACAAACTCAACCGTTTCCACTGGCACCTCACAGAAGATCAGGGTTGGAGGATTGAGATTAAGAAATATCCCAAGTTGACCCAGATCGGCGCTTTCCGCAACGGAACCATGGTCGGCAAGGACTTCAAGTCCAATGACGGCATCCGTTACGGCGGATACTACACCCAGGACCAGATCCGTGACGTGGTCGCCTACGCCTCCTCGCTCGGAATCGTAGTGATCCCTGAGATCGACCTTCCCGGTCACATGCTCGGAGCGCTAGCGGCTTATCCCGAGCTCGGTTGCACTGGAGGTCCTTATGAGGTATGGACCAGATGGGGAATCTCTGATGAGGTGATGTGCCCTGGAAAAGAGACGATGTTCACCTTCCTGGAGGATGTTTTCACCGAGCTCATGGACCTGTTCCCGTCTGAGTACATCCACATCGGTGGAGATGAGTGTCCTAAGACGGAATGGGAAAAGTGCCCTGACTGCCAGGCCAGGATCAAGGCCCTCGGAATAAAAGGCGACAGCAAACACACGGCGGAGCAATATCTTCAGAGCTATGTCACCGCCCGAGTCCAGAAGTTCCTCAACGATCATGGCCGTAAGATTATCGGCTGGGATGAGGTTCTCGAAGGTGAGCTGGCTCCTGGAGCCACAGTGATGTCCTGGAGAGGTGTCAATGGAGGAATCCAGGCCTCGGCTTTGGGCTTCGATGTCATCATGACTCCGAACACCTACTGCTATTTCGACTATTACCAGAGCGAGGACCATAACCAGGAGCCTCTTGCCATCGGTGGCAATCTGCCGATTGAGAAAGTCTATGGCTATGAGCCTTTCGAAGGTCTCAACGCCTCCCAGCAGAAGCATATCCTCGGAGTCCAGGCCAATCTTTGGACTGAGTATATCGGCACAGACGAATACCTTGAGTATATGTTACTTCCAAGAATGTGCGCCCTTGCCGAGATCCAGTGGTGCGCGAGTGAGGACAAGAATTTCGACAGGTTCGCCGCATCCATGAGATCCGAGTCGTTCAAGATCTTCGACACTCTGGGGTACAATTACAGGAAATTTTAATTTCAGATAAGGTATGAAGAATCTGTTATTCAAAGCATTGATCTTGGCTGCCTCCACAGCGCTCATCTTTGGCTGCAACAACGCGGCGAAGAAGGCCGCTGCCGAGGCCGCGGCTGAGCAGGCCCGCCAGGACTCAATCGCGGCAGCCAATAAGGCAGCAAAAGAGAAATCCGCCATGGAGATAATGAAAACCCTTCCGGAAGAACCGGAATTCGACATTGTGACCAACCTCGGCACAATCACGATTAAACTGTACAGTAAGACTCCCAAGCACAGGGAGAATTTCGAGAAACTGGCTCTCACCGGCTATTATGACGGACTTCTGTTCCACAGGGTGATCAACGGTTTCATGATCCAGGGAGGAGATCCTTTCACGAAAGACACCTCCGCCACCGCTGTCGCCAAATATGGCCAGGGAGGTCCTGGTTACACGATCCCGGCCGAGTTTGTCCCGGAATACAAGCACAAGAAGGGCGCTCTCGCCGCCGCACGTAAGGGCGATGTGGCCAATCCGATGAAAGAATCCTCAGGCTCACAGTTCTATATTGTCCAGGATGCGGCCAATTGCGCGCAACTTGATGGAGGATATACCGTTTTCGGAGAGACTGTCAAAGGACTTGACATAATTGACAGGATAGCCGCCGTGGCGACTGACAACAGGGATCGCCCTTTGATGCCCGTCAAGATTAAAACAATCAAACTTTCGGGCCGTTAGACTTAAAAAAAGTCCGAAAAGCTATTATTTGGTGTAAAATTTGTTATATTTGTAATCGAATAGTTTTTTCATAGGTTAAGTTTTAGGTTAGAAAGGACGCCGCCTGCTGCGAAGCATGCGGCGTTTCACATTTAAGGACAAATAAAAATCCCGGTCTTCTGACGAAGGCCGGGATTTTAGCGATCTGACGCTGATTCTTAGTCATTGAGCGAATAACGACGGAAGGCAACAACCTTCGCATCCTTGTCGATAGACTTGATGTAGTCAGCGACAGAGATCTTCTCATCTGACTGAACGAAATCCTGGTTCTCCAAGGTGTTCTCTTTGAGGAACTTCTGGACACGGCCGTTGGCGATGTTCTGAATCATCTGCTCAGGAAGGTTGGCGGCTTTCTCAGCGCCGACCTTGGCGATGATCTCACGGGCCTGGGCAGCCTGCTCAGGGGTGATCCAACCCTTGGCGGTGTTGGACTCGATGTGATCCTCGCTGTCCACATGGGCGGGATTGATGCCAACCTTCTTCAATGCGGCGTCAACAGCCTTCTGGACCTGCTCATCCTTAGTCTTCTGGATAGCGACGGCGCGCTCGTTGTCGATGACCTCCTTAGGGCAGTCAGCCTCGGAGACAGCGACAGGATTCATAGCGGTGATCTGCTGGGCGACAGCCCTGCCAAGATCCTCGGGAACCGGTTTGTTGAACGAGACAATAGCGCCGAGTTTGCCGTTGAAGTGGACATACTGTCCCACGAACGGAGCCTCAAGAGCGGCATAGTAAGCGAGAACATGCTTCTCACCGGTTTTTCCTGTCTGGGCGGAGATCTCCTCCTCGACAGTGTGGCCGTTGGAGCAGACACTGGCCTTGAGAGCCTCAGCATCAGCCGGGAAAGCGGCGATAGCGGTGTCGGCGATCTCATTGGCGAGAGCCTTGAAATCAGGTGTGGCGGAGACGAAGTCGGTCTCGCAACCAAGGCAGACGATGACAGCCTTGTCACCATTGGTACGGACAAGGACAGCGCCCTCGGTGGTCTCGCGGTCAGCCCTCTTGGCAGCCACGAGCTTACCCTTCTCACGGATGATCTTGATAGCCTCCTCGAAATTGCCGTTAGCCTCGTTAAGGGCGTTCTTGCAATCCATCATACCAGCGGAGGTCATCTTCCGCAATTTCATAACGTCTTGTGCGGTAATAGCCATAAGTCGTTGGATTTTAAAGATTATTCAGCCTTGGGTTCATCGGTCTCATCAACCTCGGCGACCTCGACGGGCTCAGCGGCGGGAGCTACCTCCTCAACTGAGACGGGCTTGGCGCTCTTGCGGGCACGGAGCCTCTTGCCGGTGGGATTGGAAAGGGCCTCTCCCTCATTGGTCTCCTCAGTGACCTCCTTATCCTTCTCAAGCTTACGCTCGTTAAGTCCCTCCTCGATAGCCTGGCAAAGAATGTTCAGGACGAGCTCGATGGACTTCGTGGCGTCATCATTGGCCGGTATCACATAATCAATGGGCGTGGGATCGCAACAAGTGTCAACCATTGCGAATACCGGGATGTTGAGACGGTTGGCCTCCTTGACGGCGTTGGCCTCCTTCTGGATATCGATAACTAAAAGAGCGGAAGGAAGACGGCTCATGTCCCTGATGGAACCGAGGTTCTTCTCAAGTTTCTCCCTCTGACGGTTGATCTGCAGACGCTCCCTCTTGGCGAGCTTCTCGAATGTTCCGTCCTCTTTCATCTTATCGATGGTGTTCATCTTCTTGACAGCCTTGCGGATGGTCGGGAAATTGGTAAGCATACCGCCCGCCCAGCGCTCGGTTATCGATGGCATGTTGACTGCCGCAGCCTTCTCAGCGACGATCTCCTTAGCCTGTTTCTTGGTGGCTACGAAGAGGATCTTGCGGCCAGAGCGCGCAAGCTCTTTCATCGCGTCGGCAGCCTCGTCTATCTTGACGATGGTCTTGTGCAGGTCGATGATATGGATCCCGTTCTTCTGGTCGAAAATATAAGGGGCCATCTTAGGGTTCCATTTCCTGGCCAAGTGGCCGAAATGTACGCCTGCATCAAGAAGTTCTTGGAAATTTGTGCGTGGCATTGTTAATTGAAATTTAAATTTCTGTTTTTTAACTCTTTACTTCAATCCCGAAAGTAGCGGAGCTGCTCCGGTCTCCGGGATTTTCCGCAGTCTCGGCATCCTGCCAAAAAGGGCCGGATTTGTCGCACCGGACTGTGCAAAAACATAAAACAGCGTGTCTCTTCCGGCAAACTAACGCTTGCTGAACTGGAAGCGGGCGCGTGCGCCAGGCTGACCGGGCTTCTTCCTCTCGACCTCGCGGGAGTCACGGGTCAGGAATCCCTCAGCCTTGAGAGCAGGGCGGTAAGCCTCTCTGTCGAGATCGCTAAGGGCGCGGGAAATACCGAGCCTGATAGCCTCTGCCTGGCCTTTGGTGCCTCCACCGACCACATTCACCTTCACGTCAAACTGACCTTCTGTCTTCGTCACGGCGAACGGCTGGTTCACGATGTACTGGAGCGAACCCTCCTTGAAGTAATCCTCAAGGGCACGGTCATTAATCGTGATGTTGCCTTTCCCAGCGGCGAGATAAACACGAGCGACGGCTGATTTACGTCTTCCAAGGGCGTTTTTCTTCTCCATTTGCTCTGTTAGATTTCGTTCAACTTAATTTCTCTGGGATTCTGCGCCTGGTGGGGATGCTCGGGACCCGCGTAAACATGCAGGTTGTGGAGAATCTTTTCACCAAGACGGGTCTTGGGGAGCATTCCTTTGACGGACCTCCTCACGAGTTCAGCGGGTCTCTTCGCGAGAATCTCCTTGGGAGTCGTGAAACGCTGGCCACCCGGATAACCGGTGTAGCGAGTGTAAACACGGCTTTCCATCTTGTCACCCTTGAGGGCCACCTTCTCGGCGTTGATCACGATGACGTTGTCACCGCAATCGACATGGGGGGTGAACCCGGGCTTGTTCTTGCCGCGAAGGACAAGAGCCACCCTTGAGGCAAGACGGCCAAGCGGAAGATCCGTGGCATCGATGACAACCCACTCCTTGTTCACAGTCGCCTTATTGAGCGATACTGTTTTGTAGCTAAGTGTGTCCACTGTCTTGATCTTTAATGGTTTAACATAAATAATTGCGATCCCTACACAACATAGGGGACGCAAAGGTAGCAATTTTTTTTGAAAAAATAGTATTTTTGTTTTCCATCGTCGAATGAAATGAAGATTGGAGGAATAGACTTGGGTGAAAGGCCGGTTCTACTGGCTCCGATGGAGGATGTGACTGACGCCTCCTTCCGCGGAATATGCCGGGAACAGGGAGCCGACATGGTGTACACGGAGTTCATTCCCGCCGAAGGGCTTATCCGCGACGCGAAGAAAGCATACGCCAAGCTGATGACCTACGATGACGAGGCTCCGATAGGCATACAGATCTACGGCAGCGACCCCGATGCCATGGTGGAGGCGGCCAAGATGGCTGACCATGCCGAAGAGATTGTCGGAGGGCACGGATGCGACCTGATCGACATCAATTTCGGCTGCCCGGTAAGCAAGATCGCCGCCAGAGGGGCCGGTTCCGGGATGATGAGGGATCCAGACAAGATGGTCATGATCACCAAGCGGATTGTAGAGGCCGTAGGCAAACCTGTGACCGTCAAGACCAGGCTGGGGTGGGACGAGAAAAGCAAGATAATCGTGGATCTTGCCGAGCGCCTTCAAGACTGCGGGATCAAGGCATTGACTATACATGGCCGGACCCGATGCCAAATGTACAAGGGCGAGGCAGACTGGACCCTCATCGGTGAAGTCAAGAGCAATCCGAGAATGAATATACCTATAATAGGTAATGGGGACATCGATTCCGCCCCTAAAGCCAAAGAGGCTTTCGAGCGTTATGGGGTGGACGGAATCATGGTCGCGAGAGCATCTTTCGGCCGTCCCTGGATATTCAAAGAGATCAATCATCTGCTCCAGACTGGAGAGGAGCTTCCTCAGCCAGGGGTAAGGGAGCGGGTGGAACTGGCCAAGAGGCACTTCAATCTTTCCGTGAAATTCAAAGGAGTGCCGGTCGGAGTCTATGAGATGCGCCGCCATTTGAGCTGTTATTTCAAAGGTCTTCCTGATTTTAAAGAGACCAGGATGAGGCTCGTGACAGAGATTGACCCGGACGAAGTCCTGAATATTCTTGACTATATCGCGGAAAAATGGGGAGATAATTTTGTATCTTTGTGCCGCGATGCTTGATAGAATCATTCTTCTTCCATACTATCTCACCCTGAAACTCAGGCACTTCTGCTATGATCACGGGATCCGCAAGGTCAAAACCTGCGAGGTTCCAAGCATCTGCGTCGGCAATATAACCGCCGGAGGAACCGGCAAGACCCCTCACACTGAGATGATTCTCCGAACCCTTCTCAGGAGCGATGATTGGGCCTATGAGGATATCGCTGTCCTATCCAGAGGTCACCGGCGCTCTTCAAGAGGCTTCAGGGTCGTGAAACGGGAAGGTTCTGTCAAAGAGTTCGGCGATGAGCCGCTCCAGATAAAGAAAAAGTTCCCCGGGGTCATTGTCGCCGTTGACCGCGACAGAGTCAAAGGATGCGACATCCTCTGCCACCCGGAGAAGCTGAAGACTGAGAAAAGGGCTCGTCGTAGCTCTGATGAGCAAATCGCCCCAGCCGACCTGATCGTGCTTGATGACGCTTTCCAATACAGGGCGCTGAAGGCCTCCGTCAATATTATATTGGTAGATTACAATCGCCCGATCCAGAAAGATCACCTTCTGCCTTTCGGCAGGCTAAGGGATCTCCCCGAGAGGTTGTCGGAGGCTGACATATTGATTGTCTCCAAGTGTCCCGCTTACCTGGAGGACGCGGAGAAAGTCAAGTGGGCCGGCGAACTAGGCCTGAAGGATTACGATCCTATTGCTTGCAAGGGCATCGACAGACGAGGACAGGAGAAGCTCCTGTTCTTCACCACCATCTGGTACAGCACCCTGCAGCCGATATTTGAGGAGGCGGATCCCCGTTACGCCTATTCACAGAAACTTGTGTTGTTCTCCGGTATAGCGAAGGACACTCCCCTGCGTATGTTCCTTAGCGATGAGCACAAGATTGTCCGGCATTTCCGCTTCGAGGATCATCATAAATACACCAATGCCGACATCCGCAGGATCACACGCGCCGTCCGGGAGCATCCCACGGCTGTAGTGGCCACAACAGAGAAGGATTGCCAGCGGATATTGGATCTGAAGGATATCCCCAATGATTTGAAAGTAAGGATGTTCCAGGTGCCGATTGAGGTGGGATTCCTTTCAGAGCATGAAAAAACGATTTTCAATGAGGCTTTGCTTCTGAAACTCGGACAAATAAAAAGAGGGTGACCAGACCGGCCACCCTCTTTTCTCATTATCAAAGTAAGACTAGAATCCCTCGTTCTGCACCAGGTTCGGGTTGACCTGCATCTCATAGGTGGGTACAGGCCATGTGAACTGGTAGGCGTTGGCGGCCATGGTCCTCTGCTCGAATGCGGCGCCCTGCATGATCAGCGAGGCGGCGCCCTCCTGAGGGGCCCTGGCTCCGAATCCGTCACCCCAGCGCTTGACATTGCTGATGATCAGACCCTCGCCGACAGTCTCCCTGTACCACTCTTTCTTGATGCTATCCATCGAGCCGTCGGTCAGGTTGGCGTGCCTGGCGGTCTGGAGGGCGTTGAGGAGCTCCTTGGCCTTGGCGGCGTTGCCGGCCTGGGCGTTGGCCTCGGCGGCGATCAGGTACATCTCGCTGATGAGGATGGGCTTCCTGGCGTGACGGGCCTGGGGAACGTTACCGGAGTTGAGGGCCGGGTTGTTGTAGTACTTGACGAAGGTATAGAACTGTCCCTCGTAGTATGATCCGGAAACGAAGTTGGGGATCTCGTTGGTGAACCACTGCTTGAAGCGGAGGTCGCCCTCGTCGTACGCCTCGACCAGCTTCTTGGTCGGGAAGTAGTACGAGCGGAAGTTGAGGCCCTTGTCGTTGGCGTTGTTAGTCAGGGTGTAGATGTCGTTGGTACCGTAACCCTCGGACTTGGAGGCGTACATCTGGATGATAGGCTCGGTGCCATTATCGTCGGTGTACTCGGCCTTCATCTCCTCCTCAGTCGAGGCGAGCTTGTAGTGTCCGGTGTTGATGACACCCTCGGCATACCTGGCGGCGTTGGCGTAGTCCTTTGTGTCAAGGTAGTACCTCGCGTAGATGGCGTTGACGGCGTCGATGGTCGGGTACATGGCCCCGGCCTCTCCGGTCTCCCCGCTGAGGATGGCGGCGGCGGCGTCAAGGTCGGCCTTCACCTGGGCGTAGACCTCGGCGACGGTGGCCCTGGCGGGCTTATCGAGCTGGTCGTACACGGTCACGAGCGGGACGGCCAGGTCAGTGCTGGAAGAACTGCCGTAAGGCTTTCCGAAGTGCCTCGCGAGGTGGAGGTAAGAGGAGGCGCGGCAGAAGAGGGCCTCACCCTTGACGAACTGGGCGTATTCCTTGAGGTCGTCGGCCACGTTGTCGGCGTTCTCAATGAAGATGTTGTAGTTCTTGATGGCGCCGTAGTGCCCTGACCAGTGGTCGCGGGTGTTGTACTCGTCGTCGGTGAAGGAGACGTCCATTCTGTGGACGGACCCGTAGTTGTTACCGTAGTCGGCCGAGGCGTTGAAAGCGTCGCCCATGACCTCCTGGGTCTGTGAGTGCACACCGTAGAACTGGCTGCGGTAAGAGGCGAGGATACCGTTCTCGAACTCGGAGACGTCGGTCTCGGAGATCATGATGGGCTCACCCTCGACATAGGCGATGGAGGTCGTCGGCTTGAGGTTCAGATCGCAGGACGAAAGAACAGAAGCTATCGCCACAGCGGCAATCATATATATGAATGATTTCTTCATGACTTTCTTGATTTAAAATTAGAATGTGATCTCAATACCACCGAGGTGCTGCTTGGTGTTACCGACCTTACCGTAGGTCAGGTTGGAGTTGACCTCGGGATCGATACCGTCGTACTTGGTGAAGGTGAGGAGGTTACGTCCGGTGTAGGTGATCCTGACACGCTGCAGGACTCCGCCGGTCCAGTCGAGCCAGCGCTTAGGCAGGCTGTAACCGACCTGGAGGTTCTTCAGACGGAGGAAGCTCGCGTCCTCGAGGAGGTGGGAGTCGAACTGCATGACATATCCCTTGTTCCATGCGGGCCACTTGGCGTCGGTGTTATCCGGGGTCCAGAAGTCAGCCACCATCTTGTGGGTGTTCATGGTGCTGAAGTTGGCGGGGTTGGCGTAGAAGTAACCGTCATTGGAGATGAGGGTCTTTCCGAGAACGTATGAGAAGTCAGTCTGGATGGAGAGGTTCCTGTAGCGTCCCGAGAGTCCGAAACCGCCGTTGATCGGGGCGTAGCGGACCTTGCCGGAGCACTGGGTCAGCGCGGCGCTGCTCCAGTTCTTGGTGATATTGTTGGGATCCATGGTGGTCACGGTGATGTCGTCACCCGGCACGTACCATGTGGGGGCACCGTCGGTGGGGTCGATACCGGCGAACATAGGATAATAGAAGGAGACCGGCTGGCCCACCTTGTAGGTGATACCGGTGTTGGCGACCTCCCACCTGTCCCTACCGCCGAACAGCTCGGTGATGATCTGCTTGTTGTAGTTGAAGGTGGTGTTGAACCTGAGGCTGTAGTCCCTGCCCTGGAGGATGTCGAACCCGAGGGTGACATCAATACCCCTGTTCCTCAAGCCACCGACGTTGTCGGTCAGGCTGGAGAATCCGGCGGTGTAGGGGTAGGGGACGCTCATGAGCATCGAGGTGGTCTGCCTGTTGTAGACTCCGATCTCGAAGTCGAAGAAGTTGAACATGCGGCCAGTCAAGGCGACGTTCAGCAAGGCCTGCTTCTCCCATGTGAGCCCGTTGTTACTGGGGCTGGAGACGACCTTCGATGTCTGGGTCGCGTAGGAGGTGGTGGTTCCCACCTTGGCGAGGGCGTCGTAGTCACCGATACCGGCGTTACCCTGGGTACCGTAGCTGACCTTGATGCTGAGGTCGTTGAAGGTCTTCGAGTTCCTCATGAACTCCTCCTTCTTGACCTTCCACATGGCACCGGCCGACCAGAACCAGGCGTTCCTGTTGTCCTTACCGAACCTCGAGCAGGCGTCGTTACGGACGGTGGCGTCGATGATGTACTTGTCGGCGAAGGAGTAGTCGGCGTGGGCGAAGAACGAGAGGAACTTGCTCTCGGTGTGGGACTCGCTCATGGCGTAGGTGTCCTGGGTACCGTTCTGCAGGTTCGTCAGACGGTCATCGGTCTGGTTGTCAGACTGGGCGTAGTAGTAATCGTAGAAGTTCGCGATACCCTCGTGTCCGACGAGAACCGACACGTGGTTGTCCCTGTTGATGTCGAAGGCGTACTCGATGGTGTTGGTGATGGTGGCGCTGTACTCGAACTGGGTGTACTTGCCCTTCTCACCGGATCCGCCGTTCTCGTAGTATGACGGGTAGCTGGTCCAGTTGTCGAGGGTGATGTAGCCGTCGACACCGGCCCTGGATGTGAACTTGAGGTTCTTCACGGGCTCGATCTCCACGTAGAAGTTACCGTTGGCGCCGTAGCGGTCGTAACGGTCGGGGTTCATGCTCATGTAGTACTGAGGCACGGGACGGCCGTCGGAGAACCTCTGCTCGGGGATGTTGCCGTTGGCGTCAACAGCCGGGTAGAGAGGGACAAGGAGGAAGGACAGACCACCCCTGGTGGAGTTGGAGGTGCTTCCTGAGGCTCCCCAGCTTCCGTTCTGCTGCCTCATGTCTAGGTTGAGACCGAGGTTGAATCCGACCTTCAGCCAGTCCTTCGGGTGTCCCTGGACGTTGGAACGAAGGGTGTAACGATCATAGTAGTTACCGATGGAGGTACCCCTCTGGTGGAACTGGGAGCCGCCGATCATGTAGGCGATCTTGCTTCCGCCACCCTCGATGCTGATATCGTTCTGGTACTGCGGGTTGTTGAACTGCTGGTAGTAGTTGTACCACTTGGTGTCAGCGTCGTAACCCTTGTCGGTGTAATTCTTCTTGATCCAATCCGCCGAATGGATGCCGGCGTCAATCCAGAACTGCTTCAGTTCGGGACCGCTCATCATGCTCTTGTAGAGGGTCATGTCGGCGAGGGTAGAGATACCGTATTGGGAACGGACCGTGACGGAGGCCTGCGAGTTGTAGGAGCCGGTCTTGGTCGTGACATAGACGACACCGTTGGCGGCGCGGGCGCCGTAGATGGAGGTCGCGGAGGCGTCCTTCATGACGGTGATGTTCTTGATGTCGTTAGGGTTCATACCCATGATGGCGCGGCTCGATGACGGGATACCGTCGATGATGTACAGAGGAGTGGAGCTCGCTCCGATGGAGCCCACACCGTGGATCGTCATGGAGACGGCGTTGTCACCGGCGACACCGGAGGAGGTGAGGACTGACAGACCAGCCACCTGACCCTGCAGGGCGTCGAGAGCCGAGGATGAGGGGGCGTTCTTCAGGATCTCCGACTTGACCGTCGCGACCGATCCGACCAGGGAGCCGAGCTTCTTGGCCGAGCCGTATCCGACGACGACGGCGTCCTCGAGGACATTCTTGTCCTCCTCGAGCTCGACGTTGATGACTGTCCTGCCGTTCACGGGGATGGTCAGGGTCTCAAAGCCGATGACGGAGAAGACGAGCTTGCCGATTGAGGACACGCTGATCGAATACTTACCGTTGGCGTCGGTAGAGGTGCCGTTCAAGGTGCCGTCAATCATAACGGTAGCTCCAGGGATAGGAGTTCCGTTCGCTGCTTCAGTGACCGTACCTGTGACGGTCACGTTCTGTGCGAATGCCATGCCCGCGTAAGCGACGAGGCACAGCAGCATGGAGAATAATTTTTTACCCATAAGCTTAAACCTTATACTAAACTTAATATTTAATGAATAAATAGTGAATATTCTCGACTATCTATATCGGCCAGCGGAGTCGCTGGAAGGGGACAATTAGCCCTTACCACGGCAGAAAACGCAAAAACCGACGTGCAAATAAAAGAATAAATTTGAAATTATGCAATTTTCCCTATTTGTTTTCAAAAAAGAATAATAGGGAATTTATAACGTTTTATTAACTTTGCATTCGCATTAGTTTAATAATGCAACTTATAAATAAGTTGTAAAAGCAGGAATTTAATTAATAATTGAAACATGCGAAAAAAGACAACCAATCACAATTATTTTTTAATAAAACATTTAAAGTACTTAGGAGATGAAGCGAAAATCTTTCAAGGAAGTCAGTACGCTTTGGGAGGCGGACCGGGCAAAAGTGGTCAAACCGACATCGATGGCGGCTTATTCTTTAATAATAAGGAATCACCTGGCGCCGCGGTTCGAATGGCTCGACGAGATCACTCCAACCTCGGTGCAGGAGCTTGCTGACGAGGAACTCAAGAAAGGGAATGGAATCACGACTGTGAAAGGGATTGTCCTTGTCTTGAAGATGATCGTAAGGTATTGCGAGAAACAGGGATGGATGGCTATGAGAGTCTATGACATCTCCCTTCCGAAAAAACGGAAGAAACCCAATCCGCAGGTGCTGGCCGTAGAGGATGAGAAGAGACTGATCGGCTGGCTCAAGGAACATCGGACACAGCGAGACATCGGTTTGTTGATTTGTCTATGCTGCGGACTGAGAATCGGGGAGGTGTGCGCCCTCAAATGGGGGGATGTGGATATTTCCCATTACGTAATACATGTCAGACGGACCCTCCACCGGGTTTATCTCTCGGACAGGAAGCCACGTAAGTCTGAACTCACAATCGGTGTGCCGAAAACTGAGGAGTCCTGCCGGGAAGTCCCTATGACTGAGGTTCTTGCTGAAGAGTTGATCCGTATGAAGAATGAGACCGCCCCATCTGAGGACATATTCATTCTCTCAGGAAAAGACAAACCGATAGATCCCCAGACCTTCAGGAACCATTTCCATGACGTTACCGGCAAACTGGGGCTTCCTCCGAGGAAAATCCACAGCCTCCGTCACACTTTCGCCACGCGGTGTGTGGAAAGCAAATGCGATTTCAAGACCTTGAGCGCCTTGCTCGGTCACGCTGACATCGCCACGACCATGAACTTATACGTCCACCCCGGGCTCGAGCAGAAGCGCCGTTGCGTGGAAAATATGATGAAACTTTTCTAATCTGCTAAACCATTAATATTAAATAACTTCCTTCGCTTAAGCCTTGTACTAATTATTAAGTTTAATTAAGGTTTAAGCTTATGGGTAAAAAATTATTCTCCATGCTGCTGTGCCTTGTCGCCTACGCGGGCATGGCATTCGCACAGAACGTGACCGTCACAGGTACGGTCACTGAAGCCTCTAATGGGGCTCCTATTCCCGGAGCGACTGTCATGATTGACGGCACCTTGAACGGCACCTCTACCGACGCCAACGGTAAGTACTCGATCAGCGTGTCCTCAATCGGCAGGCTCGTCTTCTCCGTCATCGGCTTTGAGACCCTGACCATCCCCGT
>JAFYYW010000012.1 GCA_017548985.1 Bacteroidales bacterium | reverse complement strand
TCTCCAGTTGCCGTCGGAGTCCTTTCCACGGAAGAATCCTGTCGAAGTATCCAGGATATTCCTGTAGCTGAGTGCCCTGGTGTCATATTCAGCGGCTATATCAGCGTGACCGAGCGACTCCGCCATACGGGCTATGCACCAGTCGTCATAGGCATATTCAAGAGTCATCGATACTGATTGCGGGGTCAAGTCACAAGGAATATAGCCGTATTGATTATACCAGTCTGTGGCGGGATAGGAATTCGAGGCGGCGATCATGGCCTCCAAGGCCTTCTCACCATCGAATCCACGAATTCCCCGCAACCAAGCGTCCGCGATCACCGAGACCGCATGGTAGCCTATCATACAGTCAACCTCGTCTCCCCAGAGCGGCCACAAAGGAAGATGGCCGTTCAGGTCATACATGTCCATCATGCTGAAAACCATTCCTCTCACGAGATCCGGCTCAAACAGTGTCATAAGAGGATTCCACGACCGGAAAGTATCCCATAACGACAGGGGAAAATAGAATCCCATTCCAGAAGGGGCGGTCCTGACCTCCCCGAGATGGTTTTTATATCGGCCGTCAAGGTCATTCATCTGGTTGGGGACGATAAGACTATGATAAAGGGCGGTGTAGAAAACTTTCCGTCGCTCCTTGGTTCCTCCTTCCACTGCGATCCGTCCGAGACTGGAGTTCCAGGCTGTTTCAGAGGCATTCAGCACGCTGTCAAAATCAGCTTCAGGAGCCTCCGCAAGACGGTTATTCTCAGCGCCTTCCACATCGACAGAGGATATGCCTACGCTGATGGTGATCTGCTTTGTGGATTCAGGGAAAGTGAGAAGGTAGCGGTCGTGCCCGTCCGTGACGCAGTCCGTGAACGGGACGGAAAAGAGCGCGGAGAAATACACCCAACGGTCATTAGCCCAGCCTTTCACGTGGCGGCCTCCGGCTATGCTTTTGTCAGAGGTAGCCTCCAGGAACATACCGTCAGCCTTCGCGTAGGCTAAAGCATGGCCCATATCCACCAGGATCCTCCTCTCTCCTTTCCCGGAGAAAGTATAGCGATGACAACCGGTGTGCGACAAAGTTGTCATCTCTGCGACGATGCCGAGCGAAGGGAACTTGACACTGTAATATCCCGCATGCGCCTTCTCGTCTTTATGGGAGAAAGGAAGCGGGGAAACCACATAACCATCCTCATCCTGAGGCACTTCCCCGATAATAGGCACAAACAGGAAATCGCCGAGATCCCCCTGACCGGTGCCACTGAGATGGGTGTGGGAGAATCCGAGAATCAGACTGTCTTTATCATGATAGCCAGCCACTCCCCCATCAACAGTATCAGGTCCTAATTGCACAAGGCCGAACGGGGTCGAAGCTGCCGGGCTGGTATGGCCGTCCAGGGCCGTCCCGACGAAAGGATTGACTTCCATCGCGGGTCCTTTGTCACGGACGCAGGAGAAGGCGACCAGAGCGGCGGCCACGAAGGCGAGAGATATCTTGGATATATTCATTTTCAGCATCATATATGTAACAATCTTTCAGCGGGTATAGGAACGAATTTGGTTGCCTCATCCTTCTTCCAGGCCCAGGAGAGTGCCTGGCCACCCTCAACGTCAAAATACAAGAGTTTGAACGAGTGGAGGCCTTTACGCAGAGGGATGTTTCCGGTGGATGTCACGGGATCATGGGAGCCGTCGTTGACAACCACCCTCTCCCCTTCTATCCAAAGCTCGCTACCGTCGTCGCTGGTAAGGGAGAAATGCCAAATCCCATCCTCAGGAATGTCGATATAGCCGAAGAAGTTATAGGCGAAATGGTCGTCCGCGGGCGAACCTTTGATGTCCGGCTCTCTCATGACTCCGGAATCCTCCTCAGGATCGCCCTCGATCTGGGATACTCTCCTGAAGTTTGCCGTGTGGAAGGTGTAGCGGCAGCCTGGACTCATCCCTGACCGGTCAGCCACGGGGTAATAATACTTCTTGTGAGCGGTGATGAAAGCGACCGGGGAAGGCTGGAAGCCATCCTTGAAGGCCCTGGCCTTTATGATCATCGACTCGCTGACAATGAATGGCTTTGAATATGCCGGGCTGTCCTCGTCAGGAACGGAACCATCCAAGGTGTACCGTATAACCGCTCCCTCGTCCCGGCAGGACATACTCACCTCGGCAGAGTCTTCGAAGAGATGGAGATCACCAGTTATGGCGGGCTTGGGGACAAAAGGCTCGACAGTCATCGAATACGGAGCCGGGAGGGCGTCACGCGCGTGGTCGGGCCTCGCTGATAGCTTGAACTCCAGAGTCCCTCCGGAGATTATCTGGTCGTAGGTGATGAAATTCCTATCCAGTGGCTCTCCGTTAAGGAAGACTTCGGAGATATAGGTATATTTCGGATGATCAGCATTGATAATCAACGACTTCCCTCCACTTAACCTGATTTCCGCCTTCTTGAACAAAGGGGCCGTAAGGATATATTCCCCGGTTCCGGGACAGGCTGGGTAAAGACCCAATGAGGCCAGGACGTACCAGGCTCCCATCTGGCCGCAATCCTCGTTGCCGCATATTCCGTCCGGTGCGGCGGAATAAGCGTTGGTAAGCAATGTCCTGACCACCTCCTGGCTCCTGGATGGCTCACCTAACCAATAAAACAGCCACGGTAGACTGTGTCCCGGCTCATTGCCATGGGCATACTGTCCCAGAATACCGCCGATGTCGGGATCCACGGAACCCTGGCCCTCCGGCCTGTAGGTGAACAAGGAGTCCACCGCGGCGAGCATCCTCTCCCGTCCTCCCATCAGCGACTCCATCCCGGCCACGTCATGGGGCATGAAAAACCTGTATTGCCATGGTGAAGCCTCGGTGAAATCGTCCGAGCGGAAAAGCGGCTCAAGAGGCATAGCCCAACTTCCATCCTCCTTCTTCCCCCGAATGAAGCCCGTCACCGGATCGAAAAGCTCGCGATAACTCGCTGCCCTGCGGTAATATTCATCGGCGAGAGCCTGATGACCCAGGCTCTCAGCCATCCTTGCGACACACCAGTCGTCGTAGGCGTACTCGAGGGTTCTCGAACCTGTCTCCGCCTTCAGGTCGGCGGGGATGTAGCCGTGGGCGAGATAGACATCGGAAGTGTTGACCTCGTTATGGTTAGAAGATGTCACCATAGCCTCCAAGGCTCTCTCTCCGTCGAAGCTCCTGATTCCACGCAACCATGCGTCGGCGATCACGGAGACGCTGTGGTAGCCGATCATACAGCCGGTCTCGAAACTCGATAGGGGCCAGACCGGCAGCTCGCCGCGGCAGTCGTACATGTCCAGCATGCTGTTGACGATATCACTCACAAAGGCCGTGTCAAGGATTGTCCGCAGAGGATGCCAGCTGCGGAAGGTGTCCCAAAGGGAGAGTGTCGAATAGAAATGCCGTCCTTCCCCGGTCTTTCTGTTCCTGCCCAGCTCGTCACGGTAACCGCCGTCACAATCATCGAGACGGTTAGGGGTCACGAAAGTATGGTAGAAACAGGTGTAGAACACATCCGTCGGACCGCCCTCGACCTTGATGCCCCCCAGAGCCTCCTCCCAAAGATTATCTGACCGGGCGAGGATCTGATCGAAAGTCGCGCCTGAGGTCTCAGCCAGGCGGTTGGCGCGGGCATTCTCCACGCTCACTCCTGAGAGTCCGGCGAAAACCGTCACCTCTCTGGCACTTTCAGGAAAAGTCAGCAGGAATATTCCGGGAGAGGTCTCCTCGGCCTTTTCGAAGGGGACGGAGAACCAAGCCGAGAGATAGATGTCGCGGCCGTGGGCCCAACCGGTAGTGTTTCGCTCTCCTGTCAGCCCATCAGGGCCGTCAAGGGCTAGGACAGCCTTCGTGGCGTGGCTCCATCCACCGATGCAATGGGTCGCGTCCACACGGATTATCGGGGTCCCCTTCCCTTTGAAAGTGTACCTGTGCGCCCCGGTGTGGGCGGTGGCGGTCATCTCAGCGGTGATTCCCGCCGGAAAATCCATCCGGTAATAGCCCGGACGGGCATATTCGTCATCATGGGAGAAATCCAACGGCCTGACCTCGCCGCCCGACGAGGGGGTGAAGAGGAAGTCCCCGAAATCGGGGCAGCCGGTACCGGACAAATGGGTGTGGCTGAAGCCCAGAATAATCGTGTCTGAATAGTGGTAACCTGAGGCTCGGGAGGCGTCGGTGTCCGGACTCAACTGCACAGCCCCGTAGGGGACGGTGGCACCGGGGTATGTGTTCCCGGCTAAGTCAGTGCCATTGAACACATTAACCATTGCGGCACGCTCTTGAACCCTCGCACAGGAGCATGACACAAACAGGACAAAAACGACCATCAGACGGGCTGACATAGGCGTGACTTTACCCATACCCAAATTTACAGAATTTATTCCGGTATTCAAACCCTTGGTTCTTAAATAAAAACACAGGGACGGGCCAAACGGTCCGTCCCTGCTTTTAAGTCATTCCCGACCTGATCGGGAATCTATGTCATGAAAGAACTACTGAGCCTGGTAGCAGCCAGCGTTGATCTTACCACCCGTGATACGAGGTTTGCCGTCAAGGTCGGTCATATAAGTACCGAGGATGCTCTTCGCCGCAGCACTGTTAGCACCACCGGTAAGAGCGGCGCCAGCAGGATGGAAGTCACCTTCGTCATAGTTGACGAAGAGGGTCTTGAAATCGCTGTTGGGAACGAAGGTGCTGGCATCCTGACCTTTATTCTGGGCATCGCCGTTACCAGCGCGGCCAATGAAGTTGTTGCTCCAAGCGCCGCATATGACGTTATCCTGGAAGACCCAGTTGGGATCGTCTCCGCCCATGACGTTCATATCGCACTGCTGAACCTGCTGCTCGAGGATATACTCGGTCTTTATAGGCATGTCATAACGGTCGGGATGCGCGTCAGCATTGTCAGCCACACCCGGCAGGAAATACCAGTTACCGGCAACCAAGTTGTTAACGAACTCGATGTGGGTACCACCGTTACGGAACATGATGCAGCTCCAAGGGGACGAAGTAGCGGAACTACCGTCACGCCAGTTGACATTGTCCACGAAGGTGCAGTTGGCAACATAACCCTGGACACCGGCCTGACCATGGATGGCCGCGGTGTAACCATACTGGGCGATGGAGGCGTTACCCCTGAAGAGGGTGTTGACGACAGTCACCTTGGTACCGGCACCGGAGACACTCACGCCACCGGCATGGGCATCCGCCTTGTTCCAAGCGATGATGCTGTTGGCGAGAACGAGCTCGTCGCCAGGAGCCTCCGTAGCCATGACTCCGCCACCCTTGTCAGAGTTGCTTCCGTGATGGATATAGCACCACTCGATGGTCAACTTACCATTGAACACGACATTGGAACCAAGACCGTTGCGGATCTCAAAGCCATTTACACAGGCATTCTTGAATCCAGGACGGTCACCTGTAGCGGTGATACCGGAAATGAGGGCGCGTCTCTTGCCGCCACCATCGATAATGGTGCGGTTATTAAGATCCTGCTTGTCAAAAGCGGAATTCCATCCACCGGAAAGTTTCACATTATCACGGAGGAAGAAAGGACCGTCAATCACGACTCCACCCTCAACGCGAACCTCAGCGAACTCAGGAGCGCTATTATAAGCGGCCTGAACATCTTCTCCGGCTTTCACGGTTATTGGCTTGGCGATACCGAAGACAGGAGAGTAGATCTTGTCACCCTCGGTGGAAACCATGTAGGACCAGAAATAATAGTTGGTCTCAGGATCGACACCGGTGAGATTGACAGTCTTGTCGTCCATTGAGAACTTGCCCTGGGGATAGTCTTTATTGGCGGACCTGTCCTGATTTGTTCCGAACACATAACCCCATGACTCGTAGTCATCCTTGAACTCGGTTGAGAACTTCACCGCCATCTCGGCCGTCTTGGCATCAGTATCCTTGTTTGTCATTGCGGTTGACACCATACCGTCCAGTCCGTGAGCCCTCTGGTTCACGATCGCCTTGTCGGAAGAGCCGGCGACAGTGAACTCGGCGCGGCGGATAAGGCCGGTGGTGTTACGGCGGACAGTAAAGCTGCCGTTGCCGTTGGAAGTGATCCAGTCATATTCAGCATCAGGCGTGAGAGTGCCGGAGATGCCATTGATAGTGACCGTCTGTGGCAGATAGTCCACGATAACCCTCCAGGGATTCTGATAGGGTTCCGTCTCCTTGGCGCAACCGACAAAGAGAAGGGCAACTGCTGTAAGCGCGATAAATATCTTTTTCATATTCAATATCTATTTAAGGTCATCAACTATCGCCAGGCAGGGACATTCTGTAACGCTCCGCCCGACTTGGTGATCTCATCGGTGGGATAAGGGAAAGTAAGGCACTTCTCATTGCCGTCCCACACCTTGACAGGGTTCATATAGTCCTCGTAGGGACCGATCACGAAAGTGGAGAGGGGATCGGTACGATCCTCATACTTACGAACGCGCGGATGGGAATTGAGCTCGGCCTTGGCGAGAGCGGCGATCTCGGGAGCACCTGAGACAGCCCAACGCTTGCAGTCGAAAGCGTGGTCAGCGGCGAACTCGAAAGCGAGCTCGCAACGGCGCTCGTGATAGAGGTCAGTCCAAGTGGCGTTGCCGGAGAGGGGCTTCAAGTGAGAGCGGACGCGGATCTTGTTGATGTCCGTGGTAGCGGCCGCGGCGTTACCCTTTGCGAGGTTGGCCTCGGCGCGGAGAAGCATACAGTCAGCGAAACGTACGACCGGCCACATAACGCGGGTGACAGGGTAGTTGGAGTTATCCAAGACCCAGCCCCTGGAGATGCAGTCAGCCGGGGCGAAAGCCTGCATGTACTTGTTGCACTGGAATCCTGCCTCGATGTTCTGGGGAGAAGCGAAATGCATCGTCTCACCAAAGTATTGGAACTCGTCGTTGTACTCAAGGATAGTGGTGGCAAGACGGATGTTCTTCTCATCGTTGACATCGCACTTACCGTCACCGTTGGTGTCCTCGTTATCCTTGGCCATCTCCTCATAGAGGTCATAGGAAGGCTTGATCTGGCCCCAGCCATTGAACTTGCCCCATCCCTTGTCCTCAAGCATGACACCGGTAAGCTCGACGCCACCGCCGCCACCGTGGTCGGGTCCACCCTCACCAGGGATACCCCAGCAGTACTCCTTGGTCCAGAAACCTTTCTGCCAATCAGGAGCGAAGAGGTCGGGATAGTTGTCAACCAGTCCGCGGCCATAGGTGCTCTCGAGACGGTTGACACACTCGATCACATTGTCCCACTTGGAGGTGTCCCACATGGCCCAGTAAGCGTAGACCTTAGCCATAAGGGCAGCGGCGGAAGCCTTATGGGCGCGGCCGCGGTCATTGGCTCCGTAGGACTCGAAACGAGGGAGGATCTCCTCGGCCTTCTGGAGGTCGGAGACGATGTAGGCGTAGTTGTCCATCACAGTCGGAAGCTGCGGAGGGATGTCGTAGTTGTAACCACCCTCAACATCCTCGTAAGCCACGAAGGGAACTCCGAGGTCCTTGGTACCATAGCGGTAAGCGGCAAGCAGATGGAACTGTCCACGAAGGAAGTAAGCCTCGCCAAGAACACGTTTCTCAACGTCAGAAAGCCCTGATTTCTCCTGCTTCTCCAAGAGAGCGCGGACAATCCAGTTGGCCCTTGCGAGACCATAAGAATAGATACGGTTGAAAGAATCCACAAGCGGGCTCTCATTACCGGTGTAGGTGAGAGTGGCAAGAGGGTTGAAACCACGGGTCTTGCCCCAAACCATATCATTGGCGCAGGCCTGCTCCCAGTAGATATCACGGCTGAACATACCGTCACGCTCGAAGAGACGATAGTAAACAATGTCGATGGCATTGTTGGCCTGGTCATCATTGAGGAAGTAGTTGTCAACCGTGGGTTTGCCTTGAGGGGCATAGTCCAGGAACTTGTCGCAGGACGCGAGGCTGAAAGCGCAAACCGCCAGAATGGCTAAAGATATATACTTTTTCATATTCACGTCTTATTAGTAGTTGAGTTTAAGACCGAAGGCGAAAACCTTGGAAACCGGATAGGTGAGAGTGTCGTAACCGCCAACCTCAGGATCCATTCCAGAGTACTTTGTGAAGGTGAGGAGGTTCTCAGCGGTGAAGTAGATGTTGCAAGAAGAGTTCCTCTCAGCGAAGTGAGGAAGTCTCTGCAGAGCCTTGGTCAGGTCATATCCGACAGTGACGTTCTTGATACGGAGATAAGAGCCGTCCTCAAGATACCAGGATGAAGGCGTGGCCATATTCTGGTTGGGGTCGTTGTTGGAAATGACAGGAATATTGGAAGCGCGGTTGGTCGGGCTCCAAGCATCAAGGATATCGCGGCTGCGGGAGAATGTTCCCTCGACATCAGTGAGGATCAACTGCTTGGCCATATAAGCGATCTTATTGCCAGCGACACCCTGGAGCATCATGTCGAAGTTGAAGTTCTTCCAGTTGAATCCGCCGGAAAGGGCGAAGGTGTACGGAGGGGTAGGATTGCCGAGATACTGGCGGTCGTTGACATCGATCTTTCCATCATCGTTGACATCCACGAAACGGAGGTCTCCGGGGCGGGCGGCAGGCTGGATCAGTTTGCCATTCTTCTGGTGGTCATAGATATCCTCCTCGCTCTGGAATATTCCATCCCAAGGAATCATATAGAAGGAATTCAAAGGCTGACCTTCCTCGGAACGATAGATGGCGGTAGTCACAAGACCATAGCCGCCACCACCAACCCAAGGAGCGGCGTTACCCTCATCGTCGGTGATACCGGTTGAGATAACCCTGTTCCTGTTGTAAGCGAAGTTACCGCTCACATAGTAGTTGAAGTCCTTAGAGATCTTGTCCCTCCAAGTGGCGATGAACTCGATACCACGGTTGTTGATCTCACCGAGGTTAACCTTCTTGGGGTTGATACCGATAGTGACAGGCCATCCCATTGGCTGGTCCTGGATCAGGTTGAATGTCCTCTTGTTGTAGAGGTCCAAGGACATTGAGAGACGGTCGTTGAACATATCGATATCGATACCGCCGTCGAGGGTCTCCGAGGTCTCCCAGGTCAGTTCCTGGTTGAGAGCGGTGGTAAGTGCCCAGGTGGTTCCCTGCTTGCGACGATTCTCACGACCGGCGATGGAACCATCATCGTGGTCACCCTGGTCGGAGAGAGCCGGGGACTTGTAGTTCCAGCCGATTGATCCAAGGTTACCGACGCGGCCCCAGGAAGCCCTGATCTTAAAGAGGGTGATATCGCTGTTCTTCGGGAAGAAAGGCTCGCTGGAGATCTTCCAAGCGCCCGTCACAGCCGGGAAGTCGCCGTAATTGTGTCCGGCAGGAAGACGACCCGCATAGTCACGACGCCAGGAAGCGGTGACGAAGTAACGGTCATCAAAACTGTAAGAACCTCTCGCCACGAAAGCGATGTTGGCGTCGGGACCGCTAAAATAGTCGCTGACGCTCAGGTTGGCGGGATCGGAGAAGGCCAGGTACTGCATGGACTCGTTCTCGATGTCGTAGTTACCGGAACTGATGCTCATACCTCTTCCCCACTGTTTGTTGAAAGTGACAGCGCCGAGGGCACCCACAGTGTGCTTGCCGAATGTACGGTCATAGGTGAGGGTGGACTCGTTTCTCCAAGAGTTGGAGGTGGAGGCTGACTCGGAAGCGCTGTTTGTCATCTCACGCTTACCAACCTCAGGACGACGGGGATTGAAGGACTTGCCATAACCGGATCCCATGTTGTAAGAGAACTGGTCGATGAACTTCAGGCCTTTGACGATGTTGGCTATCTCGAGGCCTGTGGTCGTCCAGACATTCATATTGTGGTTGTACTGGGTGGAGGCAAGCAAAAGACGGAGCGGGTTGACCACGTCACCGTGCAGACCGGCCCAGTTGCCGTATTTGGCGATGTATTCAGGATCCTCAGTGGTGGAACCTCCGAAAATGCCGGCATAGGGACCGGAGGTTGCGTAAGCCTCAGCGGACGGCGGCATATAGAGAGCGGAAAGGATAGTTCCGGTGTGGCTGGAACTAGTGTCAGTTCCGCGGCTGTTACCGGTATTGAAGTGGAGGTTCTCTGTGAGCTTGATCCACTTGTTAACCTGGTACTCACCGTTGTAACGGACACCGACGCCATTGGAGAATGTTCCGACGAGGACTCCAGGGTTATCGCTGTAGGTGAAGCTGAGACGGCTCTTCAACTGGTCAGTACCATAGTTGAGAACCACATCGTGACGCTGGTAGAGAGGATCACGGTAGATCTCGTCCATCCAGTTGGTGCGCTGCTCGGCGATCCAAGGGTTCACCGCGGGATCCCAACCGGCAGGCAGGGTCAGGTTGGCATTGGCATAAGAGAGCTTCTTCATCTCAATCTCTTCCTGTGCAGTCAGAGGCTCAGGGAGGTTACCGGCGTGACGGATACCGGTCAGGAGGTTGTACTCCACATGGATACCCTTCTTAGCCTTCTTGGTAGTGACGATGATAACACCACCGGCACCGGAAGTAGCACCGTAGACAGCGGCGGAAGCGGCGTCCTTCAGGACGACAATGCTCTCAACATCGTTCATTGAGGTGATAGGGCCACCAGGGACACCATCGACAACCCACAGGACGGAGTCACCGTTACGGGAACCTTGTCCACGGATGAGGATGCCAGGGCCGCTGGTAGGCGAACCGTTGGAATAGGAAACGACCACTCCTGGGATCTGGCCCTGGAGCATACCGGTAGTTGAGGTAACAGGACGGCTTGCCAGTTTCTCAGGGTTGCTTACGACACCCACGGAAGCGGACAGGTCCTTCTTCTTGGTCTGGGCACCGTAACCGAGGGCGACGGCCTCCTGGAGCATCTCGACATCCTCCTGAAGGATTATGTCGATGACAGACCTGCCGTTAACGTTCACATTTTGAGTGGCGTAACCAAGGCAGGAGACTTCCAGGACGGCGTTCGATGGTACGGTAATTGAATAGTTACCATTAACATCCGTGACAGCATTGGCTCCGCCACTGAGCACCACGGCTCCAACTACTGGGCCGGACGCATCCTTAACGGTTCCGCGTACTGTCAGGCTTTGGGCATAAGCGCCAAAGCTAGCTGCCATGCCGATCAGCAAAGCAACAACGCAGAATAGCTTCTTGGAAAACATTTTTAAATAATTAATTGGTTTGGTGAATAATAGTGTTTTCTAAATATGCGTTTTGTACCGACAAGTCGGCACAATTGTATACAAAAATATAAAAAGTGTTCTTTAGGAAGATGAATTTTTGCGCATTAGAGGACGCAAATCACGCAAATATTAAAACGTACCCACACACAACAAACCAAATACAAACCTAATTAGTCTAAAAAATGAACGTCAAGAGTTTCGAAGATGCCAGTCTCCGATGGGAATCTGGCAAGGCGGGTTATATCAAAGACAAAAGTCTCGCCGCCTACTCGTTGATTATCCGGGCGCATCTTCTCCCCCAGTTCAAGCGACTGGAAGATGTGACTCCGGAGTCATTCCAGGCACTGGTTGACAGCAAATTCAAAGACGGATTGAGCTTCAATTCCGTCAAGGCCATCATTCTCGTCCTGAAGATGATCATCCGTTTCTGCGAGGACGAGGGATGGATGGAACCGAAGGTGTACAGGATAAAAACGCCGCCACACCAGAGGAAGATAAACCCCCAGGTACTCACGCTTAAAAATGAGAAACACCTTTTGTCATGGCTGCATAACCACCCCGCACCATACAACGTCGGCCTGCTTATTTGCGCTTATTGTGGCCTACGGATCGGGGAGGTTTGCGCCCTGCGTTGGAGCGATTTCGATAAAAAGGAGAAGATACTCCATGTTCGCAGGGCGGTGCATCGGATCTATCTGGTGGATCAGATCCCCAAGAAATCAATTCTCGCGATCGGTCCTCCAAAGACAGCGGATTCCTGGAGGGATGTGCCGGTCGCGGCGAGGCTTGTCCGCTCGATAGAAGAAGGTTGCCCCAAGGGAGAAGGCGATCCTTATCTATTGACTGGCAATAGGTTCCCGGCTGATCCCCAGAATGTCAGGAACCAATTCAAGAGAGTTTGCCGATTGTTGGAAATTTCTGCCTGCAAGGTCCACGGTCTCCGCCATACCTTTGCCACAAGATGCATCGAGAGCCGGTGCGACTTCAAGACACTGAGTTCAATTCTCGGTCACTCTGATGTCTCCACGACCCTGAATATATACGTCCATCCCGACATGGACCAGAAGAGAAGGGTTGTCGAGAGGATGGTCAAAAATATCTGACGGTCAATATTCCTTTACGACCTTAAGAAGGCGGTCCGGGTAGTTCGAGATGATGGCGTCGACTCCGGCGGCGATAAGGCGCCTCATCTCATCCGGATCGTCAACAGTCCAGGTGTTAACCTTCATACCCTTGGCATGAGCCTTATCCACAAGAGCTTTGTCAACATTCTCGTGCGGGGCGCTGAGCCACTGCGGAGTGAAGTCCAGAAGGCTCATGTACTGGTCGAAATCAGTCTCCCATCCCTCAACGAGGAATGCCAGGATGTGGCCGGGATACTTCTCGTTGATATAATTCAGGGCCCTTTCGTCGAAGCACTGTATCATCAGGCGGTCGCCGAGACCGAGGGAATCCAGCATCGCCATGCAAAGGTCTGTGAATTCATGATATTCAGGCCAATCCGTACCTTCAATCCCTCCGTCATAATCGGGGTCGCTCTTGATCTCTATGTCGTAACGCATCGGATAGTGGCCGTTCTCTTTTGTCCAGGCCTCCACGGCGGCTATCACCTCGGAAGCGACCGGCTTGCACAGGGGCATACAATGCTTCTCTGGCCAGCCGGGGTTATATTTCATACCCACATCCCATTTGGCCACCTCGCTGTAGGGCAGATGGTAAAGATAAGTCCTTGGATCGCCCTCCAGGACCGGAGTGCCGTCCGGACGGGTGGAGTAACGGGGATGGAAATACTTGTCGTGAGAAAGAATAACCTTCTTGTCCTTCGTGACGCAGAGATCCATCTCCAGGGTGTTGACGCCCAGTTTGACGGAATTGAGCATCGCCGGAAGGGATTCCTCGGGATAAAGCCCCATTCCGCCCCTGTGGGCTTCTACGTCAACCACATACTTGGGGGCCTCAGCCACCGGCTCGACCTTCTTCTCCTCAGGAGCCGCAGCGTAGCGCAGCGTGGCCTTGACAGGATAATGGTCGGAGACGAAAGGAGCGCCCGGATAATCCTGACGGATGACCTCGAACTTGTCGCAGCCTTCGAAACCGGAATAGAATACATAGTCGATCGGCTTGTCGCTCGTAATCTTTCCCCAGTTGTGCCATGTGACCTCGTTGTCCGTCTCGGAAGCCGTCTGGCGGGAATCCGACATCAATTTGCGGAGTTCGTTCAGGCAGGGATCGTCGGGATAGACGTTCATGTCTCCGGTTAGGATCATGGGATAGCCTTCGGGATTCATGGCCCCGATGCGGTCCACAAGGAGAAGGAGGCCGTTCTTGCGGGCTTCCTTGCCCACATGGTCGAGGTGTGTGTTGACGAAATAGAAATTCCGCCCCGCCGCCTTGTCCTTAAGAAGGGTCCAGGTGGCCGTGCGGCGGCAGGCCGCGTCCCATCCCAAAGATGGCTTGAACGGAGTCTCGGAGAGCCAGTAGGTTCCCCACTCGAGCAACTCGATCCGTTCCGTGTCATAGAAGACGGACATATGCTCGCCGTCGCTGACTCCGTCTTCCCTGCCGACACCGACGCACTTGTAGCCGGGGCAATGCTCCACGAAGTAATCCAATTGGAAATCAAGTGCTTCCTGTACGCCGAACACGGCGGGCCTCTGGTCGAGGATCATGGCGCAGGCGGCGTCACGGCGGTTCTCCCAAACGTTGTCCCCGTCATTGGCGGTGCCGTAACGGACATTGAAGGACATCACCGGCAGGGTATCGGCAGCCTTGTCATTCTTGCAGGAAAAAGCCATAAAAGGCAGTAAAGCTAGAAAGAGGATTCGTTTCATATTGCGATTGTTAGATTCTTCACTTCGACTAGATTCTTCACTTCGTTCAGAATGACAGTCCGCGGACGGGTTTAGATTTATCCGCAGAGAAGGGCGGCACCGAGTATTCCGGGATTGTCCAGGTCGGTGGCGAAGAGATCAAGGTTCTCGACACTCTTCGGATACGGGAACTCCTTGATTACACGCCACATAGGTTCCTCAAAGAGGGAGAAGGCCTTGGCTATGCTCCCCCCGAGGATTATCACCGCCGGGTCGTAGGCGTACATAATCATCTGGACAAGACGGCCCAGGTGTCCGCCGAATTCTTCCATAATGGCGAGGGCTTCGGGATCGCCGCCGGCCGCCGCTATCGCGGTGTCCTTTCCGGTAGTTCCCTTCCCTACGAAGAAACGGCTGCTGCAGTAATATTCATAATCCCTGTCGAGATAGGGTATGCTCCCTATCTCCCCCGCCCCGGCATTCCGGCCGCGGTAAAGGTGGCCGTCAACGACGAGCGAACCTCCGACGCCAGTACCCAGGGTGGCGCAGAAAGCTTCCTTGTACGGGCCGTCCTTGCCGAAGCGGGTCACGCCCAGCGCGAAGCAGTTGCAGTCGTTGTCTACGGCTACGGGAATATGGTACCTCGCCTCGAGCAGGTCCTTCAGGTGGACTTCCTTCCATGAAGGAATACCTACCACGTTATAAACGATACCGCGCTCGGTATCCACCACCGAAGGGACTCCTATGCCTATCCCGTCCACTTCCGGAGTGATAAGGTCATCAATCAGGCGGTACAACTGCTCCAGGACCTCCTGCTCGCTTCCGCAGGCCAGCGAAGGCTCGGAAAGGATCCTCCCGAACCGTCCTTCGGAAAGAACCGTGGCCACGCGGACATTGGTGCCGCCAAGATCAATAGCTATTCTCATAATATATTATCAGTTAAAGTGTTATCTTCCCGCTTTTTTCAACATGGACGGTGGCGGACTGCCCGTCTCCCCAGTTGACCGTGAGGTCAAAGGGAACATTGGTTGTGACTGTAATCAAGGGCTTGTCGGAGAACGACTTCCGTGCGGCCGCCTTGAGGGAGACCACCCCCTCGGGACCGAACGGATATCTGTCGATACCATGAGCCTCGAGATTGTGGACATCCCACTCGACCTTTCCTTCGCTGTAGTCCGACTGGATGCCGAGAATATATTCGATGAACACGGCGATAGGAGGGAGTCCCGTCCAACCGACAAAATCCTTGCGGGCCATGAAGCCCGGTTCGACGGCCTCCGGGGCGTAATATTCCCAGAATGTGCCGGTGTCCTGCCAGACTTTGAATACATTGTCGTAGTGGTTGCAGGCGATCTCCATAGCCTCTTTGCGATATCCTCTCTCCCAAAGACCGCTGATTACCATATAGTTGGCCCCAGGCCAGATCCCACCCTGCCAGTAACGGCCCTTCGGGTTGTACTTCGGATGGTCAGCCGAGAGAGAAGGCACCCTGTGGACCCTCGAGAATTCTTTCTCATCCGACAGGTGGGCCACAATACGATCCAGCTTATCCTTGTCCAAGACATCAGTCTTGAGAGCCCAGAAAGCGGAGATACCCTTTGTGGAGTTGCGGCTACCGTCTCCATATACATCGTACAGGAAACCTGTCTCCTCATCCCACATATTCTCGTTTATCCATTTCTTGAGATATTTCATCTCGTCCTCCATCTCCTCGATCTCCTGCCAACGCTCGATGTAGAAACCGATCTGCATCAGGCAGTCATTGACCAGATACTGCTGCAGGTTGGTGTCGAGCCAAGTCATGTGGCCATTGGAGAATATCTGGTTGTAGCCTTCAGGAACCCTGGGCATATTGTCCATCCCGGTTCCCCATCCGCTGGACCAGTAGGTCCCATCCTTCCAGGTGCGGTTAAGTTTCCACCACTGGGCGTAGGCGACCAGGGCGGGGAAAACCCTATGGAGACGGTCGATGTCCCCAAACTGCTTGTAGTACAGCAACTCAGCCCAAGGCAAAAGGTTGGGGCCGGTCGAGGTCGGATCATAACGCTCGAAGCAATCGGAGCCGTCAGCCCTGATCTCACGGCAGATAAAGCCGTCTTGGTGCTGCTTGGCGTAAAAGTTATCCAAGGTCCTCTGGAATGGGAAGAAACGGTACCCGTAGCGGGCGAACATCATCATGAAAGAGTCGTCCCACATGAATATGTTGCCATTGTAGGCGACATCAAGGTATGGCGACACGAAACCGGATCCTTCCTGCGGCTGACGGATATTTCCGACAGCGATCTGCCAGGCGTGCCAATACATCTCAATCTCCTTCTCATGTCCCTCCCAGACCGGTGCGGGAAGGATTTTCTGGGCCTCCTTGAAAGACTTGGGAGCCTTTGTCTCAGGCTTCATCGTGCGGAAGGGATTCTCCGAGACGAAGATATTCTTGACATAGGTGTTCTTGTACGGGAGGTCATACGGTCCGGATTTCAGATCCTGACCTGAAAGGCCGACGGCGCAAAGCGCCATCAAAGCGGTGGTAATAAGGATGCGTCTCATTTCTTAACTATCCGTTTGATCGCGCGAGCGATGTCGTAATTCATATAAGTTCCCTTGAACTCCTGTGATCCGGGCCCATAAGCGAACACCGGCAAAGCTAGCGGGGTGTGGTCGTCTGAGTTGTATATGGCCAGCACGTGACCGGTTTCAAGGTCTCCATCAAGTATGGTCAGTCCTCCAGTCTCGTGATCCGCAGTCACCACGACAAGTGTCTCCCCATTGCTATCAGCGAACTTAAGTGCCTCTGCCACGGCCAAATCAAAACTCAGAGTCTCTATAATCGAGGCGGGCAGGCAGTCTGAATGACCGGCATAGTCGATCTTAGCTCCCTCGACCATAAGGAAGAACCCCTTCTTTGAGGATTTCTGAAGTTTGGCTATCGACTCCTTGGTTATGTCAGCAAGGAAACTCAAAGTCTCCTGACGGGCATAGGCCCCCATCCTCTGGTCCGCGCAAATAACTCTGCCAGGAATGGAACTGACACTCAAAGCGTCATGAGTGTAGTTGAATCCGTTAGCCTTGATCGCGTTCATAAGGTCGAAACCATCCTCACGGGGATCCTCGAAATAATCGGTCCCGCTTCCGGCAAGAAGGTCAAGGGTCTTGTTTGTGGCCAAGTACCGAGTCACCTTATCGATACTGTCGCGTTCGGCTGTGTGAGCATAGAAAACACTGGGAGTGGCATCGGCCAGGTCACCCAATGTGACAACTCCGACAGCCTTGCCTTGGGCGTGGAAATAGTCGCTCAAAGAAGGATACTCCACCGATCCGTCCTCGTTGGCGGCAATATGGCGGGTCCATGAGATCTCACCGGTCGCCAAAGCGCTGCCTCCGGAAGCGGAATCCCCGATGAAATCGTCGTTTGGATTGTAGAACTGAAGACCCATGTTCTTCATTCTCAGCATAGAAAGGTCACGGCCATTAGCATAAGCCCCGGACAGTATCTGATTCAGTCCCATACCGTCTCCGATAAGGTATATGACATTCCTCACTTTCTTGGTGGAACCGTCATTCCTGTAAGTGGGAGTATATACGGCTATTCCCTTGTCCAGCTGCATTTTCTCATTTTGGAAACCTTGGAAATCACGGGTCGCTTTGTCCAGCTTTTTTGTCCCGGTGACTCCAGACTGGACGGCATGGCGTCCCATCCTGAAGTTCTTGTTGGTCCAGTCATCAAAGAAAAGAGCGCACTTGGCGGGATAGTCTGTATTGATTATATCCACCCCGAGCCTGTGGAAGGTGAAATAAGCTGTGGTACCTTCAGGCGCGTCCCAGAAGCGGATTGGTTTCCCTATATCATGTACAGCCTCTATGGCGGCAGTAACAGCTTCAAGTTCAGAATTAATCATCCTTCCTTTACCGTTCCACTTCTTGGCGAACTTGCGGAAGTCGGTGCTAATCATAGCGATATGCTTTAACTGGTCCGGGGTGTACTCAAGCTTCCCGTTCGTAAAGTCACCGTCATACCAGAGCCAGGAAGGCCACTTGTCATAATCAGCCGGAGCCGGATACCCGCCGGTAATCACTATCCTGACGCCATTCTCGACAGCGAACACATCCGGGAACTCCCCGGCAATGGACACAACTCCCGGAAGAGCGTCCGAGCTCTTAAGGTCGACAACCAGCTGAAGAAGGTCGTCATTTTCCTTCCACATCTTGCCGCCATTCTCACGGAACACCTTGACAATAGGCTCGATGTACATTGTCCTCAGGCTCCGGTCAGCTGTTATGTCTTTGCGGTTGTGGGCGACCAGAATCTCACCATCTTGAAGGAACACGTCCGCCTCAATCGAGGTGCAATGCTGGGAATACGCCTCCCAGAATGGCGCGATACGGTTATAGTCGTTGTGGGAATGATACGCTATCGGACGCTGCGCCTGGAGAGTCAGGCACATTGCCAGCGAAAAAGTGATTATCAGTAACTTACGCATATTTTGTGTTATTATTTATGCCAAACAGCCTCTTTCGGAATCATTCCGATCCTGCTCCCGCCTTGTGGCATCCAGGCCCAGAACAGTGACTGGCCCTCATAATCCTCAAGATAGGACAGGCGGAAAGGATGCATGCCTTTCTTCAAAGGAATCCGGCCCGTCGCGGTGAAAGCGGAGTGGGAACCGTCATTATCCACCACCACCTTGCCGTCAATCTCCAGCAGGCCACCATCATCGCTCCTGACAGCGAAACTCCAGATCCCGTCAGAAGGGATGTCCAGATAGCCTGTGAACACATATCCGAAATGATCCTCATCGGGAGCGTTTCTGATGGAAGGCGTCTCCATGATTCCAGATGAGACGACCTTACTTGCCCGCACATCCGCGGTGCAGGTGAACTCCCCTATATGGTAGGTATATTCGCAACCGGGCTTCAGGCCGGACACGTTGGAAGCGGGAATAAAGATGGCGGGGTAAGCGTGGACTCTCATGAGATCGCTGTCCTGGAGTCCATCCTTGAAGGCCTTGGCGGAAATAATCAGATCATCCTTGATCTTGAAAGGAGCCTCGAATACCTTTGAGTTCTCGTCAGGATCGCTTCCGTCAAGAGTATATCTGATGGTGGCTCCCTCGGTCCTGCTCTGCAGGTTCACCTCCAACTCTCCCTCATAATAACTCGGATCGCCATAGAAGAACGGCATCGAGACCTGGTCTCCGGTGGTCATAGAGTAAGGGGCCCGCAGATTATCACGGTCATGAGAAGGCTCTTCGGTCAACTCAAAGGCCAAGACACCGCCTTCCATCAACTGGTCAAAAGTGATGAAGAGCGCGTCAAGAGGTTCTCCGTTGAATGTGACCGACTTGATATAAGGATATTCCGGATGATCAGCCGTAATGACAAGCTCCGTCTCGGAATCCGGCCACAAGGAAGCTTTCTTAAACAAAGGAGCGGAGAGGACAAACTCTCCGGTACCGGGGCAGATAGGATATATTCCAAGAGCGGAGAGCACGTACCACGCCGACATCTGGCCACAATCCTCGTTACCGGAAATCCCTTCCGGAGTCGGTGAATACATCTCATCAAGCATCTGACGCACATACTTTTGCGACTTCGATGGCTGTCCGAGGAAGTTGTAGAGATAGGTCATGTTGTGGCTGGGCTCATTGCCGTGGGCATATTGGCCGAAAAGTCCGGTCATGTCCCCGATCCTTGTGCCGGGATCCCTCTCGTCATAAGTGAACAGGGAGTCGAGAGCGGCGGTCATAGCCTCCTTACCACCCATCAAAGCGGTAAGGCCCTGGAAATCGTGGGGAACAAAGAAACGGAACTGCCAAGGAATGCCTTCGGTGAAGTCACGGGAACTTCCTATCGGGTTAAAGGGCGACATCCAGTTCCCTTCCACAGACTTTCCGCGCATGAAACCGGTCGCGGCGTCAAAGACACTGGAATAACGGCGGGCCCTGGAATAATATTCCGCGGCGATATCATCTTTCCCCATAGCCTCGGCCATGAAAGCGATGCACCAGTCGTCATACGCGAATTCCAGAGTCCTTGAGACCGACTCCGCCTGGCTGTTCGCGGGAATGTACCCGTATTCATTATACAAATCAGAACACTCGTCCGTATTGGAGGCCGTTATCATGGCTTCCAATGCCTCGTCACAATCGAAAGAATGGAGATGGAGCCACGCGTCAGCAAGCATGGAGACGGCGTGATAGCCGATCATGCAACGCGTGTCGGAACTTGCCAGAGGCCACATGGGAAGCCTATCGTCTTTTTCAGCCATGTCAAGCAAGCTGAAAGCCATGTCAGCCACAAGAGGCTGGTTGATGATGGTCATCAAAGGATTCCAGCTGCGGAAAGTGTCCCAAAGGGAAAGGGTTGAATAGAACGCCCTGCCCTCTGGAACCCGGACAATATTCTGACGGAAATCACGATAACGTCCGTCCACATCGTCCCCCCTGTTAGGCGATACCATGCAGTGATAAAGCGCGGAATAGAAATTAGCGGTCGCCTCCTTGCTTCCGCCCTCAACCTTTATGGAACCCAACGCTTCCGCCCAAACTTTGGCGGACTCGGCCCTGACCGCGTCAAAATCCTTTGTGCCAACCTCTGCCTCAAGATTCTTCTGGGCCCCGGCAGTGCCAACCTGGGAGATTCCGACGCAGATGGTGATCTCGTTTGTGGACTCAGGGAATGTAAGCAGCACCCTATCCCCTTCCAACGGCTCTGAAGATGAGAAAGGAACTGAGAATCTGGCGTAGAAGAATATGTACCTGTCCGGAGCCCATCCGCTAACATGGCGGCCACCCAAGAGGACGGAATTGCCTTCCGGCTCAAAGAATATCTGATCAGGATGAGTCTCCCCGATATTGTAGGCCAAGTCAATCAGCACATGGCGCTCACCCTTACCTTTGAATGTGTAACGGTGGAGCCCGGTCCTGGTCGTGGCTGTCAATTCAGCCGTGATTCCAGCCTCAGGGAAAGCGACCTTATAGTAGCCGGGAGAAGCTTTCTCATCGTTATGAGAGAAAGGCAGACTCTCCGGGATATCTTTCCCCAGGAAGGGAAGGAACAGGAAATCACCTAGATCGGCGCATCCGGTTCCGCTAATATGGGTATGCGAGAATCCGAGAATGGTAGAATCGCTGTAATGATAACCAGAACAGCCATCCCAGGTCTTGTTCCTGGTGTCAGGGCTGAGCTGGACCATTCCGAAAGGAGTGGTGGCGCCTGGATATGTATGACCATGGAATCCTGTCCCGACGAAAGGATCAGCCTTGGAGACTATTCCGGAGTCTGAAACATGCCCGCATGAGACTGCGACCGCAGCCAGAGCGACGCAAAGTGTGAGTTTGCAAAAGGGTGTCACGATTTCAGCGTTATTAGTGGAAAATAAATATAAAAAAAAGTGCTTCCTCTTTTGGTGGAATAATGCGCTGAGATACACCACAATTCACGCAGACCGATTCTCTTTGGCTACTTTTTGCGTTCCTGCTTTTTCATCGCGGCGGCATCTTGCCTTGCTTTTTTCTTCTCGTAGCGCACTTTGTAGCGTTCCAGGAACTTTTGTTCCCTGGCATCAGTTTTCTCCTTGGCTTTCAACATCTTCTGCAGCTGGACACGTCTCTTGGCCGCAAGCTTCTCAGCCTTTTTGGCGGCCTTCTCGGCATCCTTGGCGTCCAAAGCGGCCCATTTGGCTTCCTTGGCGTCAGACCTGGCTTGACGTATGCTGTCCCTGGCAGCCCTCTTGGCCTCCTGTTCCGCTTTTTTAGCCGCATTCTCAGCATCGAGGTCCGCGGCGAGAGCCCTCCTCAGCGAATCCATCCTCGCGGTCCTGACAGAATCAGCGTAAGCTTTGGCCAGTCTAAGGGAATCCGCGGCAGATAACGTGTCGACGCCGGCGGTCAATGAATCCAAGCCGGCGGCCAAAGTGTCGGAAGGCGCCTTCGGAGCGGGAGCCACAGTCTCCTTGTTCTCTTTGGTCGCTTTGCCTTCACTTGCCTTCACTTCACCAGTCTTATCTTCCTTGGCTTTGACCTCCCCAGTGTCGGGAGAGACCTCAGCGGCATCATCCTCAGCCAACTCCGCCGCCTGCGCCTCTGCCTTGGCCTTCTCGGCGGCAGCCTCGGCGGCTTCCTTTTCCCGGAGTCTCTCAAGCTCCTCTTGAGCCTCCCGTTCCGCCTTCCTGGCCTGCTTGATGGAATCAGCCTGGGCCAGCATCTTGTTGATGTTGGCTATATGGCCCGGGAAATACTTTTCAGTCTGGGTGAAAGACGCATGGGGGATATTCTCGTATTTCTTTCTCTCGGATTTCCTTGGAGTGTATGAGACTATGTCCTCAGGTCCTTTAGGACGCTTCTTCGGTTGCCACTCAAAACCCTTCAGGATCCTCTCGTCTTTTTTCAATTGGACAGCCGGGTAAGCGTCACTCTTGACCCCCTCATAATACAGGAGGTCATTGATGGACCCATCCTTGAAGGAGGCGGTCAACATCTTGGCTTCGAACTTGTTGACTGTGGCGAAAGAACCTTTCTCCTCAAGGAAGAACAAACCCGACGCTCCTCCCATCGAGTCGAAACGTCTGAGAGCGCCGGTGGAATCGAAGAAGGCCATCATCTCAGTGCCCTTGATCTGGTCAAAACATATGGAGTCTTCCTGAACCACGATGAAAGCGTTGGACATCAGGCTTGCCTTGTCCAACCTCTTGTTTTTGAGTACAACAGTGATGCTGTCGGCGGAATACTGCCGGCGTATCTCGTTCCACACGATCGGATTACGGTACAGACGGACGAGGGAATCAAGATCTGAATACTCGAGGGAATCGCAGACGACCTGCATGTCCCGCCTGAATATCCTGACATTCCGGAGTCCCTGGAGGAAACCTATCTTTGTCGAATCTCCCACCTCCGGAACCGCGATAGAGTCAGCGCCTGCCTTCAAAGTGTCCGGCTCCTGGAATACCAGATCAGCGAGCGGTCCCCCTCGTTTTCGTCCGGCGGCGAAATTGGGATCTTCCTCCTCCATCTTCTTCCTCGCTTCCGCGGCGGCCGCCTGGGCGGCCTCATAAGCCTTGCGGCGATATTCAGAAATAGGATCCACCTGCAATTCATTCAGCCTTGTCTCGGATTTCTTGACCTCCGAGTCCTTGACCTCACATCTCGGCACTGCCCAATAGATCAGCTCATCCCCCCGGACATACACCGTGTCCTTCGTATTATCTTGCTCAAACACAGCGATTACCGACGGATTCCTCAACATCCTCACCCGCTCAAGGGAATCGACATACTGCATGTGGCCGGCCAACGCGGTGACATTTCTCGATTCATCCAGCAATTCCACCTTGCCAAACATCTCGGCGTTGTTGAAGGCTTTCTCGTAAACCAGGGTGTCCGACCAGGCCTCCTGGTCTTTGGTCAGGAGATGGACATCACGGGTGAAGGTGAATATATCAGCGGCGCGGTCATATGTTCCAGCATTGGAAGTCAACATATTATCCCCGCGCCAAGCGTCGGTTCCGGTACCAAACACAGCTACCGTGGTCTCTGTGTTATAGTCAAGGGCGTCTGTTTTGATGAACACGGAATCCGTGTACATGTTGACATCCTTATAAAACCGGAAAAGCTTGATTTTGGAGTCGTAACGACCCACATCACTCTCGATGATCTGTCCGTCCTTATCCCTGAAAGAGCCACCATTCCTGAACACGGCCACACTATCCTTGGTGTTGTAGTCCAAGTTAGTGGTCCTTAGAGTGTTCTTCTGTTTATCCTGGAGCTGGACCAATGTTCCCCTGAACTCGGCCAGGCTGCTGCCGATGTAATAATCGAGCTTGTCGCTCGTCAGGACAGTGTTGTTCTGAAGTATGCGAACATGGCCTATGGCCTGGATTATCTCCCTGTCGACGTCCCAGTAAGAAGTGTCGCAGAGAAGCTTAGTGGCATTATGCTCGAAACACACATTCCCTATCGCCCGGCGGAAACTATGCCCTCCGACCTCCTCCTGCATAAGCTTTTCGCAGCGCAGAAGACGCACAAGGCTATCTTTGCTCTCTCCAAGCTGCGCGTGGAGCGCCACTGGGAGAAGCAATGACAGGAAGGAATATATTAGCCGGCGGCGAAGCATTACTCCTCGCTGAACTTCGTGGCCCAGGCAGGACGACGGAACTCACAATCCGCGAACATGGGATCGATGATGATCCTGGTCTCCACTATCTTCTTGTTGAGGAAAGAGTCGATGGCGGCCATCTGTTTCTCCCGCCTGACCTCTTCCTGAAGCTGGGAGAAGTCATTCTCGAATGTCGCGGTATGCGCGGGGATGATCTTGTCCACCTTGATGATCTTGTAGTTGGTCTTTCCGACCACAAAGTCCTTGACCTGATCTGGACGGCCATCGTTGTCAGTGGACTCGACAGGTTCGGAGATCTCACCCTCTTTCAAATCCTTTATGGCCTTGTAGTCATCAGGTTTGAGCTGGTCGATCTCGAAATATGACGATCCGGTATTCGGGTCAGACATCTGCCCACCGTTTGTCCTTGTGGGAGCGTCTTCAGAATAGAAATTGGCGGCCATCTGGAAAGACACGGCCCCGTTGATAATCTCGGTCCTCAAGCTGTCCAGAGTCTTGAAAGCCTTATCCCTGTCAGCCGTCGTGTACTGGGGCTTCATCAAGATATGGCGGCAATTGAACATATCCCCGTTTTTCTCCAGGACCTCGATGATGTGGAATCCGTCCGGAGTCTCGACTATCTGTGAGATAACTCCTGGCTTAAGAGCCATAGCGGCATCAGAAAAAACCGGCCAATAAATTGACTTTGAAGCCATTCCGAGCTCACCTCCCCTACGGGAGCTACCCGGATCCTCTGAATACATACGGGCTAGGGTAGAGAATTTCTCACCGTTGATTATCCTCTCCCGGAGATCCAGGAGCTTTTCCCTCACCGCCAGGGCAGCCGCCTCACGATCGGGATACAGGCATATCTGGCTGAGTTGGTACTTGATCGGGACTATAGGAAGATTCTTGGTGTCGACAGTGTCCATATAGGCCTTGACATCCAGAGGAGTCATTTCGGGAATTGTCCTGATGATATTACCCTGCTCCTCCTGCGTAAGGCTCAATTCCTCATACTGCTCCCTCCAATCAAGACGCAGACGGTATAGGGGTTTCCCGAAATATTCCTCAAGCTTTTCCTGGCTTCCGAAATAGGTCAGGAACTGGTCCACCCTCTGGGAGAGCATGCTTTCGACATTATCCTGATTGACAGAGAGGGAGTCGATCCTCGCCTGCATAAGGAAAAGCTTGTTCTCAAGGATGCTCTCCAGCACCTCGCAGCGGACATTACGGTCCGATGCCAATCCTTGGGCTCCCCTTTCTTTGACCGCGCCCTCGATGTCGGAAATCAGCACGACCTCGTTGCCGATAACAGCGACAGACTTGTCGATATATTTATATTTCTGGGCTGAGGCAACCACGCTTGAAGCGAGGACGACCATCAGGGTGACTAGCGCTTTCTTTGTCATTTCTTCGAATATATTTCAAAATTCTCTTTGGCCTTGGCGTCTTCTATCAAGTCTTGTTCCAAAGTCATGAGAAGTTGGTGCTTTCTTCCGCTTACGATTATATCCTTTATCCTCTCCTCGCAAAACTCCACAGGGGGGATCTCGCCGCTCTTGACCATATCCGCCACAAACGCGACGCACAACGAGCCGTTACTGTCCTTGATCTCAATGAATTTGCCATTCTTTTTCGACAGCATCTGGACATAGTCCACCCCAAAATCGCCGGCGAGGGTGACAGCATCGATCCAGGTGTCGGACAAGTCCACATACTTCTGGGCCGAATTGAACGCGATGCTATCGGCAGCCATCACGTCATCCACATCATCCGAAGACATCAACTTCTTGATTTTCTGCAGGTTCGGAGAATCCTCAGAGATCCGCATAAAACGGGCCTTGAGGATAGGACGCTCGAGGGTGAAGTTCTCCTTGTGAGCCTCGTAATAGTCATTCACATCCTTGGATGATACAGCCGTGTCAAGCCTTTCGGAAATATACCGCTGCTCAAACCGGTAACGGAGAAGCGACTGCCTGTAGGCATCCAATTCCTTGGAGACATCCTTCTCCTCCTTGCTGAGCTTCTGTTCCGCGATATCCTGGAACGCCTGGGATGTCGCCCAGGACTGGATGTAAAGATTCGCGAGGTTGATACTGTCCTCGGGACTGATCCCATTGGGAATCACGCTCTCAAGCTCAGAAAGATATAGTTTGTGGTCCCCCAACCTGGCGACGACCTCCCCGTCGTGAATAAACGACTGGAAGGCCTTGCAAGAGGGCAGCAACGCCACCAAAATGGCGGCAATTATGGGGAACCTCCTGGACATCAATTACCTGGAATAGTTAGGGGCCTCCTTGGTGATGGTCACGTCATGAGGATGACTCTCGAGGAAACCGGCGTTGGTGATACGGACGAACTTGGCGCTACGGAGTTGCTCGATATTGTGAGCCCCACAATATCCCATACCGGCCCTGAGGCCTCCGACGAGTTGGTAGACCACCTCGGAGACAGTTCCCTTGTAAGGCACCTGGGCGACAATACCCTCCGGCACGAGTTTCTTGATGTCGGCCTCCATGTCCTGGAAATACCTGTCCTTGGAACCCTGCTCCATTGCCTCCAGGGAACCCATGCCCCTGTAAGATTTGAAACGGCGGCCGTTCATGATGATGGTCTCGCCCGGGGATTCCTCAGTACCGGCCAACAGTGATCCGGCCATGATGGTGCCGGCACCGGCGGCGAGAGCCTTGACTATATCTCCAGAATACCTGATACCACCGTCAGCGATCACAGGGATGCCCGTGCCCTTAAGTGCCTCGCAAGCCTCCATCACAGCGGTGAGCTGAGGGACACCGATTCCGGCGATAATCCTGGTGGTACAGATCGATCCGGGACCGATTCCGACCTTGACGGCCTTGACTCCAGCGTCCGCAAGGGCCTTCGCCCCTTCGGCGGTGGCGACATTACCTGCCACGATCTGGGCCTCAGGGAAGGCGTCGCATGCCCTCTTGACCATCTGGATGACACCTTCGGAATGGCCATGGGCGGTATCGAGCACGACGGCGTCGGCTCCGGCGTCAAGCAACAGCCCGATCCTCTCCACGGTGTCGGATTTGATTCCGGCAGCGGCGGCGACCATCAGACGACCCTTGCTGTCTTTGGAGGCGATGGGGTTGTCCTTGATCTTCATGAGATCCTTGTAAGTGATGAGCCCCACGAGCTTGCCGTCGTTATCTACGACAGGAAGCTTCTCTACCTTGCTTCTCTGGAGTATCTTGGTGGCGTCGGCGAGGTTGATGCCCTTGGGGGCGGTCACTATGTTCTCGCTGGTCATAACCTGGTTTATAGGCTGGACCATATCCTCCTGGAACCTCAAGTCCCTGTTGGTCACGATTCCGATCAGGTAACCGTTGCCGTCCACCACGGGAATACCACCGATATGATGCTTGCTCATCATGGCGAGAGCCTCTCCGACGGTAGCCTCAGGACGGATGGTTACGGGATCGTAAATCATCCCGTTCTCAGCCCTCTTGACACGGCGCACCTGCTCGCATTGGCGCTCGATAGGCATATTCTTGTGAATAACCCCGATACCTCCGGCCCTTGCCATCGCTATAGCGAGGGCGGCCTCAGTCACAGTGTCCATCGCGGCGGACACTATTGGGGTGTGGAGCTTAAGATCTGTCGTGAAATACGATGTGACATCGACATCTCTTGGGAGTACATCGGAATGAGCCGGCACAAGCAGCACGTCATCGAAGGTGAGGCCTTCGGGGATCTCTCTGTTTACGAACTTCGCCATTGTGATGAGTTTAATTAGGCAAAGTTACGAATTATTCCCCAAAGTTCAAAAACGGCTAATCGACGACAAACATCCTGAAAACGTAATCATCTCCAACCGTGTATAAGATCTTGCCGTTCTTATAAACATGAGACTTGCCGATTCCGCTGCTTCCAGCCGCGAAAAACAGATCGCCATCCTTGGAGAACAATGGTTTGGAACGCGCCATCAACCCGTCCGTGGAAGACAGTTTGTAAAGAATCTTATCATTCTTATAGACAACGACATCCTTCTGGGTGCGCAAAGTGGTCACCACATAAAGATCCTTACCGTGGAAAGAGAGGAAATGATCCTGGTTACCGTCCCTGTCGGCATCAATGGAGCGGACGTATTCGCCATTCTTGTAAAGATTCAAACAACCATCAGCCTTCGTCAGCACCCAGGCATTCCCTTCTCCGTCAAGAGCCAAATCGAGGGAAGCCTCCTCAGATCCACCGTGATACATTGTTTTTTCAGTGACCTCAAATCCTTTGGTGATGGTCCACAGCCTTCCAACCCTTTTCCCAAAAGCGTCAAAGCTGTAACCTGCCACATAGGCCGTACCGTCCGCGGCGACTACCATGGCCTCGTTCCTGTAACCGTTAGCGGTCGAGAGCATTTCCTCAAACAACGGCTTTCCGTTTTCCGCATCATATATCTGGATCATGTAATTATCGAAATAGTACAACCTTCCGGCGACCATGCCCATGAAATCTCCACTTTTGAAAAAGTTTTTCAGAAGCTGGGTTCCGTTCTTATAAATGCCACCATAGACATAACACTCATAAAGGTCGATACCATCGTAATACATATCGTTCAGATCCGACTTGCTGCCATTGTAAACATCTCCGTTAAGGAAGAATCCTTCGTGAGTCTTGACATACACCTGGACTCCCACCTGCTGGGATACTGTAACCTTACAAGTGGCGGTGAAACCACCCTCCTCGCTCGTGGCGGTGATGTCCGCCTCGCCGTTCCAGACAGCCGTCACCTTCCCGGCATCGTCAACCGTGGCGACAGAAGGAGCGGAAGACTTCCACGTAACCTTCTTGTTGGCCGCGTATTCCGGATTGAAAACCACCTGGAATTGCTTGGCCTCTCCCTTTTTCATGGTCAGGCTGGTATAAGGGAAAGAGATTCCCTTGAGGGTCGGATCAGGAGTGACCGTAACCTCACAGAACGCCTGTTTTGTCTTGTCCGCAAGGCTCTCGACAAAGACCTTGGCCGTACCAGGTTTCACTGCCGTTATAAGGCCACTTTTGTCAACTGTGATGACGTTGGTGTTGTCCGAGGCCCACTGTACTGTCTTATCTCCGAAAGCCTCTGGAGTGAATATCACCTCAAGTTGCTTGGTCCCACCCTCCACAATCTCGAGCGTGGCCGGATTCACGGACAAGCCCTCAAGGGCGACAGACTTTACCGTAACCTTGCATGTTGCGGTCTTTCCGCCGTCCGAGGTCGTCACGGTGATAGTGGCCTGACCCGCTTTCACGGCCGTGACCTTTCCGTCCGACACATTGGCGACATTATGGTCGCTGGTGCTCCAGGTGACGACCTGATTCGTGGCGTCCGCAGGAGTGATAGTCGCCTTGAGTGTCTCCTCGGCACCCTCCGCAAGTTCCAGAGTGGTCTTGTTGAGGGAGATGGCCGTGACAGAAACAATCTTGGAAGCAACTGTGACAGAGCAAGTGGCGGTCTTGGAACCATCAGAAGTCGTGACAGTGATCGTGGCCGAGCCGGCTTTCACCGCAGTCACCTTGCCCGAATTGTCCACCGTGGCGACACCGGTGTCGGAGGACTTCCAACTGACCGCTTTATTCGTCGCGTTGTCGGGGGCGACTGTGGCTGTCAACGTTTCCGATGCTCCTTCAGTAAGGCTGAGAGATGTTTTATTCAGGGAGACCCCCGAGACACCCACAGTAGCCAGAACAGGATCCTCATGTCCGCAAGAAGGCAATGTAAGGGAAAACACCGCGACGGCAATAATCGCGAGAAAAGATCCAAATAGCTTTTTCATATCCTGACTGATTTTAGAATAGCAAATCACACCCTCCGGGAAAACTCTCAGGAGGGTGTGTCAAATATACGAAAAACAATTTGATAATCAACTACTCATAACAATAAAAATTACTGAGGATCAACGCGTCACGGAACTAAAGCGCGATCGGGGTGAGGCGCATGGCGGCGACTCGGGCTGAAGGGATGTCGCCGTCTGTAGCCCTTAAGGAGAAAGTGTGGATTCCAGGGGTATCGATCTTGGCCCAGCCAAGCGGATACCACGCGTACGCCCTCGTGGCGTCATGCTCATTCACGACCGCCTCCTGACCATCTATAGACATCCTCCATTCCACCCAGCCTTCAGGAACCAATCCGAGATATTCCAGATCAATGTTATAAACCCCTGGAAACTTTATTTCGACAGTCCAGGTGACTGATGACTCCTCGTTGAGACCCTGAGCCACATTCCTGGTCTTCCACTCCCCGAATTTCTCCATCCACCCGGAACGCCTGACTTCACACTTCTCGACAGAGGCGAACTCGACCGGCAGGACGGTGGTCTTTGAGGGATCAGCGGCCAGAGTGCCGTCAACTTTTAATTCCCCGTCAAGTGTAAGCTCAATCACCGAAGCATATTCCTCGGGTCTCACGGATGGCAGTTTGACGCATGTCCAGCTCTCCCCGGAAGAGAACCGCAGTTTTTTACCGAGCAAACGAGCCGACTTCACCGGCGTACGGAGACCAGGAATCCAGAGGTTTCCGTCAGATGGCCAGTCAAACACCACCAGCTCCACTTTGTCTCCCTGTGTCACGGCGTCGCCCCATGGCAAAGCGTGTCCCCACGGAGAAGGACCAGCCCCGTACACGGCCTCAGGATGGGAATGGACCCACTTTCCTGATTTCCTCAACGCAGCGGCTGCCATCGGATGGATCCGTCCCTTGGAGTCGGGTCCCACATTCAGCATCCAGGTGCCACCGCGGGCAATGGTGGAGACCAATGTGCGGACTATGAAATCGGGCGTTTTCCACTCGTTATCATATCTGGAATATCCCCAACCGACCTGAGTCACATCGATACCTTCCCAGCGTCCCTCATGGTTCGCGACCGGCACTTCCATATCTCCCAAGGTCTCATAATCGCCCAAGCCGTTACCGACACGGCTGGAGACAAGAGCGTGAGGCTGGTTTTTCCTGACGATGTCGACCAGTTCCTGGGAATACTCCAAAGACATGTTTCCTGGGGTGTCGAACCAGATCAGCTGGATGTCCCCGTATTTGGTGGTCAACTCCTCAACCTGGGGGACACATTTGGTCCTGAAATACTCGTCAAATGATACAGTACGTCCGGAGGCGTCCTTTTCCGGCCCGTTCCCGCCACCAGGGGCTGTCCAGTCCTGGAACTGGGAATAGTAAAAACCTATCCCGAGACCCTCACGGTGGCAGGACTCAGCCAGCTCGGCCATCAGGTCACGCTTCAAAGGCGTGGCATCAACTATATCAAAATCACTTGCTTCCGTATCGAACATCGCGAAACCCTCATGGTGTTTGGCGGTGATGATGATATATTTCATCCCGGCATCCTTGGCAATGGAGACAATCTCGTCGGCGTCAAACTCCGAAGGGTTGAACGAAGCGGCCTGGGCCATATATTCATCCACCGGGATACCGGCTTCTGCCGGGTTCATTATCCACTCGGCGTTGCCATAGTAGATCTTCCCTTTCCAGACTCCCTCAAGAGAGGAATATAACCCGAAATGGATGAACATGGCATAATTCCCATCCTCGAAAAGAATCTCCTGGGGAGAACGGTTGTCTTCCGGAGCCGGAGAAGCCTGCCTCGCGCAGGAGGCTATAAACAAAGCCAAAAGGGCAAACAGCCAAAAAGGTTTTCTCATATTATTGGTTATTAATATTATACAGTCTTCCTTGGAAGGTGTCCCGCTCCTCGAGGCGATGATCCAGGAGTCGCAGGATGCCATCGTTGCGGATCAAACCCCATGGGGTCTCCGAGACGAATCGGGGCGGCACCTCACCCGCGACCCGCTCTATGCACAGATCCGGGCGCAGCCTCTCGAGGATGTCTATCACGAGGTCAAGATAATCATCCAGCCCGAGCCTGAGGAAATCTTCCGGACAGGCGGCATATTCCTTTTCCATCCTCGTGCCCTTCACTATCTGAAGCTGATGGAACTTGACGGATGTCAACGGCAAAGCGGAAATGGCGGCACATTGGTCAAGCAGCATCTGGCGAGTCTCGCCGGGCAGGCCGAGTATGAAATGAGCCCCTACATCCAACCCTCTCTCCGCCGTCATCTCCACCGCCTTCCTGGCGCATTCGAAGTCATGTCCCCGGTTAATCCGCCTAAGCGTCTCATCGTAGCATGATTCGATCCCATATTCAACCACTATGGTTTTCCGTTGGATGCCCGCCAGATAATCGAGTTTCTCCTCATCTATACAGTCCGGACGGGTGCCGATAACCAGGCCGACCACGGAAGGATGGGACAGGGCTTCCCCATACAGTTCCCTTAACCTTTCCAAAGGGGCGTAAGTGTTTGAATATGCCTGGAAATATGCCAGATAATGATTAACCTTCGGATACCTTCGGCGATGAAACTCTATTCCCTCGTCGATCTGCTGGTGAAGAGACTTCCCCGGAACGCTGTAACCAGGATGGAAAGCGGCGTTGTCACAATACGAGCAACCGCCGGTGCCGAGGGTCCCGTCCCGGTTGGGGCAGGAGAACCCGGCATCTATGACGAGTTTCTGCAACCGCTCGCCGTAAATCCTGCGGTAGCGGCCGGCCGAGGTATTGTATCTTTTGCCTTCGGGGAAACCGAACATGCGTGTATTCTTTATCCAGACCTTAAAGTTACATTAAAAATCTCTATCTTAGCAATCAAATCCATCAAAGAGATTGACATGAGAAACCTTTTGACCAGTGTTCTCGCCTTTTCGGCACTATTTACCCTTCCTTTGGCCATACAGGCGCAGGACAACAAACCGAAACATTTGACTTTCACCGATAAAGAGCTTGCGGTGGCTCCGACCAAGGCGGTCGTGGAACTATCCGTCAATTTCATGCGGGAGAAGCCCGAATACGAGGCCGAGCTCGGCGATCAGGCCCTTATGGGAACGATCGTGGAAGTCCTGGAGAACAAGGACGGATGGGCCAGAATCAAATCACCCGAGCCTTACACAGCATGGGTTGATAACCGGGGACTCGTAATGATGAGCGACAAGGAAATCGCTGATTATCTGGAAGCTCCGAAATATATCTGTACCGCATTGAGGTCAAATATCTATGAGGAGCCGTCGCTGGATTCAAGGATTGTCTCCGAGTTCATTCTCGGGGACATCGTCCGGATCATGTACAAGACCGTGACCCATACCAAAGGCAGCCTCAAAGGATACGAGGAAGGCAGGGTGGTGCTGAAAAAGAAGTTCGTCGGGGTCGTGCTGCCGTCCGGCAAAACCGGTTATGTCCCCGCGAAGGATGTGACCGTGTTCTACAAATGGGCAAAGGACAAATATGTCCGCCTGGACAATGTGAACGCTTTCAGGAAAGACATTGTCGAGACGGCTTCGCGTTTCATCGGTGTTCCATACATGTGGGGAGGAACGTCAATAAAGAACGCGGACTGCAGCGGATTGACCAGGAGTGTGTTTTTCGCCAATGGTGTGCTGCTCCCCCGCAACGCTTCCCAGCAAGGCAGGATCGGGGAGAACCTGCCTTTATTCAGCGCCGAGGGTGATGTGATATGGGATGCCTTGCTGCCTGGTGACCTGGTATTCTGGGGACGTGAGGCTTCGGACGGAGTGCCGGCCAAGGCGACTCATGTGGGAATATACATCGGTGATGGTCGTTTCATCCATTCATCGTTTATGGTCAGGATCAGTTCGTTGGATCCATCTTCGCCTGACTATTATGACAGGAAGCCTCTATGCGCCCGCCGGATTGCCGGCTATGTCGACAAAAAGGACTCAGGAATAATCTCCGTCTTCGCCAGCCCGGACTATGTCCTGTTAAAATGATACAAGACAGTTTTTAGACAAAATATTTGGCGGCTTATTTCTATTTCCCTATATTTGAAACTTGACTGAAGTATAGTGGATATCATTGGAATATTATAACATATAATAAAAACCAAAATCTACGATTTATGAAACCCGAAGTGGTACAAGAATCTTCTTTTGACCGCAAACGCCACATTTTCGGAGCGTTCGCAGGTCCTATTTTCGCCTTATTGGTTTATTTTATTCCTATTGCCGGACTAAGTCCGGAAGCCCACAAACTGCTGGCTATCGTGACATTTGTGGCCTTCTGGTGGATCTGTGAACCCGTGCCCATCCCCGTCACCTCTCTCATAGGACCCACACTTTGCGTCATCTTCGGCGTAGTCTCCGCGACGGATGCTTTCAAAGCCTTCGCCAACCCGATGATTTTCCTCTTCATGGGAGGTTTCCTGATCGCTAAAGGCATGATGGTGAATGGTCTTGACAAGAGAATCGCCTATGGTATCATGTCTATGAAATGGGTGGGTGACTCGCCGCGCAGGATATTCCTGGCCATCGGTCTTGCATGTATGCTTTGCTCCGGCTGGATCAGCAACACCGCCACCGCCGCCATGATGTTCCCGATCGCCCTCGGACTGCTCGAGGCTATCCGCGAGATGATGGCAGCCAATGGCAAGGAGATTGACTTGAGAAGCTATAAATATGCCACCGGTCTGATGTTGATGACCGCGTACGCTTGCTCTATCGGAGGAGTTCTCACTCCTATCGGTACCCCTCCGAACATCATCATGATCGGATTCATCAGGGAGTTGGCTCCCGAGGCCCCTCAGATCACATTCTTCAACTGGATGGTTTGGGGATTCATCGCCATGGTGCTTTATTTCATCGTCACTTACTTTGTGCTCTGGAAAATGTTCCCAGCTGATGTCAAGCACATCGACGGTGCCCAGGCGTTTATACAGGAACACAGGGACGGATTAGGCAAATGGACCCGCGCGCAGAAGAACACCCTTATCGCTTTCATAGTCGCTGTTGTATTGTGGGTCCTTCCCGGCATACTTAACGCGATCCAGAGCATCGCTCCCGACGCCATTGATGCCGAATTGCTGAAGACCTACAACAAGCATTTTCCTGAGGCTGTAGCCGCCATGGTAGGTGGTTTGCTCCTGTTCCTTATGCCGACAGACATCAAGAAGGGTGAGATGACCCTTAGCTGGAAGGAAGGAGTCAAGGGTATCGATTGGGGTACGCTGTTGCTCTTCGGTGGCGGTCTGGCTATCGGAGGTATGGTGTTCTCGACCGGTCTTTCGAAGTGGATCGGTGAGTCCTTGACCAGCGCTCTGGGTGGTCATCCTTCCGAGTATCTGTTCCTTACCTTGTTCGCTGTCACCTCTCTCTTGCTTTCGGAGCTCACATCCAACACGGCTGTCGCCAACCTGATGGGCCCGATCGCTATCGCTACGGCAGTCTCGCTGGGCTTCAGCCCCGTGCCTGTGTGCGTCGTGATGGCCCTTTGCACATCGCTCGCGTTCATGCTGCCAGTCTCGACGCCGCCGAATGCCATCACCTATTCTTCAGGTTATATACCAATCACGAAGATGATCAAGGCCGGAGTGGTTCTGGACATCATCGGAGTGTTCGTGATCACTGTGCCTCTGGTATATTTCATTGTAAAGGCTATAATGGGTGTTTAACTTTAATTGAAAGAAGATGAGTTTTTTCAGTCGCATGAGCAACATCGGCAAGATTATGAATCGTGCCGCCTTCTCCGACGTCGACCAGAAAATCACCAAATACAAATACGGTTCGGACGCGTTTATGCGCATCTTGGAGAGTCGATATTCATGTCACTCTTTTGACAGTTATCCAGTCTCTGACTCAAAACTGAACATGATACTCGAAGCCGGTCGTCTGGCGCCCTCCGCCAAGAACCTCCAGCCGACACGTATCTGGGTCGTCAAAAGCGAAGAGGCGCTCGCCAAATTGCGGACGGTTCATCACTGCTACGGCGCTCCTGTAGTCCTCATTGTCGGCTGCCGGAACGAAGAGGCGTGGATTCGGGATAGCGATGGGGTCAACGCGGCCAAGACCGATGCCGCCATACTGCTCACCCATCTGATGCTCACGGCGACTGATGTCGGACTCGCGAACATGTGGATATGGGATTTCGATCCCCACAAGGTACGGGAAGCGCTCCCGGAAACTCGTGAACACGGGGTTTACGCTCTTCTAGCGATCGGTTATCCGGCCGAGGACGAGGGTAAGCCCACGGATCTTCACTCTGAACGAAAACCTTTAGAGGCGTTGGTGAAAACCCTTTAGCGCCATTTCAAATATGATCAAGCATCTTTCTCTTGTGGCAGCTGCGCTTGTAGCCGCCTCTGCCGTTTCCCTTGCCGGAAACATCCGTTTCGCCTCGCACCCGTCCCTTTCCCCTGACGGGAAGCAGATCTATTTCAGCTATGATGGAGACATCTATTCTGTCCCCGTCACCGGCGGACAGGCCACTGCCGTCATCACGATGCCCGGCGTGCAGGACTCCCCCCTTATCTCCCCGGACGGCAAATGGCTGGCTTTCAGCTCCGACATACAGGGAAACAACGACGTCTATATAGTTCCTGTCACCGGCGGGCAAGCCGTACAGTTGACTTTCCACGAGGCGTCAGACACACCTGTGGGCTGGTCTCCAAAGTCGGACTGGATATACTTCGAGTCTAATCGAGCGAGCGCCCGCAAGACTACCTTCAAGGTTGCCGTTACGGGCGGCACTCCGCAACTCATGTTCGACGGGTTTTTCAACACCATAGTCAATCTGGTGGAGAATCCCAAGACAGGAGAGTTCCTCTTCAACGAGTCAATGGAAAGCATCAGTTTCCCCACCAGGAAACGCTATGTGGGTGACCACAATCCGAATATCAAGAGCTGGAACCCCCGTAGCAAGTCTTACACTGAGTTGACCGACTACATCGGCAAGGACCAATGGCCGATGGCTGACAAGGATGGCAACATCTACTATGTCAGCGATGAGCTGAACAAGGAATCCAACATCGTCAAGTACGTTAAGGGCGGGAAGCCGCTGCAGCTCACCTCTTTCGACAAGTCCGTCCAGTATCCTTCCATAGCGTTTGGAGGATCGGCGATAGTGTTCTTGAAGGACTATGAGATAAATGTTTTGGATCCCTCCACCGCAAAGGTGTCGGTCCCTCAAATCAGCATCGCCTCAGGCAATGTCGAGGTTCGCCGCGCTTTCGAAGGACAGACTCCCTCAGCGGCCGACGTATCGCCCGACGGGAAGAAATTCGCCATCGTCATCCGAGGAGGACTTTATGTCACCGACACGAAATGCAAGTTCCTCCAAAAGTTGGACACCCCGACTGACGAGAGGGTGGATGAGGTCGTTTGGAGTAATGACAACAAAACCATTTATTACACAAGGACTGAGAAGGGCTGGACAAACCTCTACCGGATTTCAGCTGACGGGAGCGCTGGCGAATCGCCGGTCTTCATTTCGCAGAACAACACCAAGTGCCTGAATGCCGACCAGAAACGGGAAAAACTTGCCTTCATCGATGGCAGCCGGGCGGTGATGCTTCACGACATTAAGGCAGGTACCACCACAAAGGTGGCCGAAGCTGAGTTCTGGTCGTTCCAAAGGTACAATATGGCCTTCTCTAATGACGGCACTTGGCTGGCGTTCGACGCTATGCAAACGTTTGAGTCCGACATATTCCTTTACAACCTCAAGGACAAAAGCTTGCGGAATTTCACTCACTCCGCCTCAGTGGAGCAGAGTCCGATATTCTCTCCCGACGGGAAATACATGTTCCTTTTGGCCAACCCTACCGCCGCCTCCTTCCCAAGAGGAGCCAGACCTACTCTTTACAAACTGCCGCTCCAGAAATATGACACTCCTTTCAAGTCCGAGAGCTTGGATAACCTGTTCAATGACAATAAGGACAAGGACAAGAAAGACAAGGACAAGAAGGATTCGACAGTCACCATTGATTTCAAGGATATCCACCAGAGGATGACCCGTGTGGAGCGTGACGGAATGCAGGGGAATCCGTACATCTTCTCCTCCAGAGGAAAGGATTACCTCCTGTACCGCTCTATGGGATCGGTAGGATCGATGGGGCCGATGGGGCCGGCGGGCCCAGGAGCTCCGAGCGTCTACTCACTTGAGATTTCTGACCCGGAAGCGAAGCCCAAACCGATAAAGGACCTGATGGGAGGCTCTTTCTTCAACAGCGATGACGCGTTGTACTGTCTGTCCTCAGGAGCCATCTTCAAGGTTGATCCGGCATCCGCGTCCGCCACTAAAACCGAGGTCAAGAAAGACGTTGAAGTGGTGCTGGATGACGAATTCAGGCAGATGTTCTATGAGACCTGGGGCGTGCTTGAGCAGAATTACTATGACGTCAATTTCCATGGTGCTGACTGGCCGGCGGTTAGGGATTACTACGCGTCACTCCTTCCTTATGTGAGGACTCGGGCGAACCTGCGTACCCTCCTCACCGACCTTCTTGGAGAGTTGAACTCTTCTCATTTGGGATTCTCCTCCAATGGTTCCGAGGAGAAGAACGAGACCAGGATCCGCAGTTACTCGACCGGAATCCAGTTTGATAACACGTCACCGTACAAAGTCACAGGCATCCTGGCTGACTCACCTGCCGACCGGCTTGGGATCGATGTTAAGAAAGGCGATGAGCTGGTAGCGGTGAACGGGGTGAAGGTGGACAAGAACGTGAACCGTGAGAAGTATTTCTCGGGCGCGGTGCCTATGGAGGAGATAAAACTCACTTTCAAACGCGGCGGCAAAGAGATAGACGCCAAGATCCACACCGCGAATACCCAGGTGATCAAGACGCTCGAATACAAAGAGTGGGAAGATCAGCGTGACGACATCGTCTCTCAAAAAACTGGCGGTAAAGTCGGATATATTCACATGAGGGCGATGGGAGCGGAGGATCTTGAGTCTTTCCTTCTCAAGATGCACACTGAAGTGTTTGACAAGGACGGTCTCATTCTTGACCTGCGATACAACAACGGAGGCAACGTCCACAAGGAAGTCATCGATTTCCTTCGCGGCCAGTCCCACTTCGAGTGGGCATATAGGGACTTCCCCAGGACAAGCCATCCCAACGTTACTCCTGGCGACAAACCCATCGTTGTCCTCGTCAATGAACACAGCCTGTCCGACGCCGAGGTTACCTCCAACGGAATCAAGACTTTAGGCATTGCGAAACTGGTCGGTACCGAGACCTATCGCTGGATCATCTTCACCTCAGCCGTAAGGCTGCTGGATGGCTCATCCTGCCGAATGCCGGCATGGGGCTGTTACAGCGTCATTGACGGTTCCGACCTGGAGAACACCGGAGTCAAGCCCGATATCTATGTCAAGAACACCTTCAAGGACCGGCTCGAGGGAAAGGATCCCCAGCTCGACGCGGCTATAGCCGAAATACTGAAAGAACTGCGTTGACGTTTGAAAACTCTGTTTAAAATATTGATTGCCTTAGGGTTCCTTGCGATTGGAACCCCCTGCCTCGCGCAGGCTCCAAAAGGTGAACTGATCTATTGCAGCTACTCCCGCACGGGCGCTGCGGGACTGGGTAAGGACTATTGTGAATTGATCGCCGATCCCGTGCAGACGCCTAAAGTGGTCGTTGCGCTTGATGTTGGCAACCGGTTCGAGAAGCCTGAGACCCATGCGGAATATCCGGTGGGGAAAGAAGTCGTGGACTCGCTCAGGAAGATGCTCGCTGACGCTAAAGTCTATAAGCTCAACGGGTATAGCGTGGACGAGCATATCGCTGGCGGATATTCTTACCGCATCTATCAGGAATACGGATCAGGAGAGAAAATCAACGCCCGCTGGTACGGCCACAACATCAAATCGGAAGCCATTTTCGCCTATAACATGATAGCGGCGTTTTTCCGTCCTTGGCGCGAGAAGGCTGCCAAGGAAGTCCACGAGTGACATCAAGACATTGTTGATTGCTCTTCTCTCCGTCCAACGCTGTCCGGGACTGACCGATTCCCCATCGGGGCAGGAAATGACAGAATAAACATCACACGTGTGAAAGAAAAGGCCGCAGCGATGCGACCTTTTTGCGTTGTATTGAGGGTTTATGCCCGGAAGTTTATTATCTTTGTTTGTCATTAAAACCTTCCAAATATGAAAAGAACTGTTTCTCCTTTCATGTCATTGTTCCTGGCGCTGGCCCTATATGCCGAGATAATCAACGGATGTGGAACGAAGGAGCCGCTGCCGGAACCCACTCCAACGACGGTTGCCGTGACCGGTGTTTCTCTCGACAAAACATCCCTCAGCCTCAAGGAAGGTTCTTCCGAGACGCTGACGGCCAAGGTGAGTCCGGATAACGCCAGCAACAAGTCGGTCAGCTGGAAATCATCCGCGACGGATGTCGCCACGGTCGATGGCAGCGGTAAAGTGACGGCTATGAAAGCCGGCTCCGCTACCGTCACTGTCACGACTGCTGACGGAAGCAAGACGGCCTCCTGCTCCGTAACGGTCACGGAAGCGTCTGTTGCTGTGTTATCCGTATCAATCTCCCCTGAAACAGCGGAGTTGGAGGTCGGAGAGAAGTTGACACTGACGGCGACGGTGCTTCCCGACAATGCAACAGACAAGACCGTCACGTGGGAGTCGGACAATCCTTCGATTGTTTCGGTCGACCAGAACGGCCTTGTTTTGGGCGTCACCATCGGAGATGCCACCATCACGGCAAAGGCCGGCGAGAAGAGCGCTTCTTGCAAGTTGACTATTACCCCTACGGTTGCAGAGATGGAACGACAGGCGCTGATAGCCTTGTACAATTCAACAGGCGGAGACAAGTGGATTCACAAGGACAATTGGTGCTCAGACAAGCCCGTGGGAGAATGGTATGGCGTCACTACTGGTGCGAATGGGCAAGTGGAGAGTATAGAATTGGCTCAGAATAATCTTACGGGGGAAATCCCGGCTGATATCGGGTGGTTGAAAAATCTATCATTCCTTTCTTTGGAATATAACAACTTGACAGGAACTATTCCCGAATCGTTATATGGACTGAATCATTTAAGCCGTATTCATTTGTATAGTAACTCTCTTTCAGGCGAACTCTCTGAACAATTCTGGTCTATGCTATCCCTGATTGAGCTCGTTCTCGATGATAACGGCTTCACGGGATGTTTGACGGCGGCCATAAGAAATGCTTCAAATCTTCAATTCCTTCACCTTGCCTCGAACAATCTGACGGGCACTATCCCCGAAGAGATAACAGATCTGAAAAACCTCATGGGTTTCTCTATCGGCAATAGCGCTATATTCAATGGAGGCTTCACAGATTCCGCAAATAATATTTCAGGTTCTATCCCTGAAAATCTTGACAAGCTTTCCAAACTTCGGTATTTTCTTGCCAGCAACAATAATCTTGAAGGAAATGTTCCCGCTTGTTTTGCCAGGATGCCTGATTTGCTAGACCTGAAACTATCGGGTAATAAGTTGTCAGGAATAATTCCGGAGGAGCTTTCCAATTGCCAGAATTGGGATAAATGGGCTCCAGATGTCAACATAATGCCTCAACAAGAAGGATATACCCTTTCATTTAGTTATTATGAGTCCACAGACTTCTCCAAAGACGGGTTGGTTACCAAACTTCAAACTCATGAGAAGGGTAATGGAATCAATATCATCATCACCGGGGACTGCTTTACGGATCGGGAAATAGCATCGGGAGCATTCGATGAAGTTGCCAGACAGACAATGGAAGATTTCTTCAGCATCGAGCCCTTCACCACGTTCCGGAATCTGTTTGATGTGTATGAAGTAGTGGCTGTCTCCAAGACAAACTATCATGATTATGGTACAGCCCTCGGCGCAGTATTCGGAGAGGGATCTTATGTTGGTTGTGACGAAGAGGCCGTCAGGAAGTACAGCCTTATGGCTGTCAGCAATTTGGACGAGACTCTGACAATCGTGATTGTCAACAAGGACAGGAATGCGGGAACCGCGTTTATGCCCACTTCTCCTACTCTTGAAACTGACTACGGATCGGGCTTTTCATATGCTTGTTTTGGACTGTATTCCCAGGATCCGGTCTATCGTTCTCTCATCAATCATGAGGCAAACGGCCATGGCTTCACAAAACTGCAGGATGAGTATTCCTATAGAGGCACAACTTACCCGGAAGAAATTAAGCAGAATATAAAAGATACTTTCTTCTCCAAGGGCTATTATGCGAATATCGATTTTGAATCAGATCCTGCAAAAGTCAAATGGGCGAAACTTCTCTCCGATGAGCGCTATAAGTATGACGGGCTAGGAGTATTTGAGGGAGGCATGACCGCAGAGAAGGGTGTTTGGCGTCCTTCTGAGAATAGCGTTATGGGACATGCCGGAGGATCCGATGGGGATGAGGGGACACGTTTCAATGCACCTTCCCGTCTTGCTGCTTATTATCGTATCCACAAACTCGCCTACGGAAGCAGTTGGGAGTTCGATTATGAGGAATTCGTCAAATATGACGCAATCAACCGCAAGACCGCCCCAGATAATTAAAGAATTATGCAAAAAATCACTATCTTTTGCACCAACTTAATTCAGAAAGACATGAATCTTAGAGACATTAAAATAGGAAATAAAGAATTGTAATCATTGAAGTTTCATAAGTATAAGAAGAGGCCGCAGCAATGCGACCTTTTCTGCGTTTATTGATTGTCTATCTCTGGTGTTCCTGTTTCCAAAGCGGGCTTGTCTTTTGCATTCAGTGATGTTACGACACTTGTGCCGACGCGTTTCTCGATATTATCTCGTGCTTCTCCGGCAATGGAACCACCCTCACGGGCAATGTGTTTGCTTTGGCTGAAAGTGGTTGGCTGCTTTGCCTGGGAGATGGCCTTTGTGGAAACCTCGGCAAGCATGTTCAAGACCAGTTCGATATCGGTCATATTATCCCGGAGGTTTTCCTTTTTCAGGCCCTTCAGGTCTTTGTATTCCCTAACGGAAAGACCGCTCCATGCCTTGGTAAGTTCGTTTGTCAGGATAGCGTAGTCTTTCTCCTTGTCTATCCCTCTGGCTTTCCATTCATCCGTCAGTTCTTTCCTCATCCTGATAGATTGGAGCCGTTGGTGAATCCAACCTTCGGAATACCCTTTGGCTCGATAGTAATCTGCTCCGCGGAGGATGGCCAGTTCCGGGTCCTGAATCTCGTCAATCCTTTCGCTTGCCACACGAGCCATCCATTGTTTGAAAGGCTCTGCTTTCTTTGATGGAATGGACTGAATAATCCGGAACATGCCTTCCAGATTGGCCGCCATGGTTTTGCGGCGCTTTCCGTCGGGGGCAAGCATTTCAACAGGGGTACAAATTGTACCCCACTTGGCGCTGAGTTCCGGATCCCTGGATCGCATCTTTTTGATGTACTGTCTGGGATCCTTACTTTCGGCCAGGAGTCCAACAGCATCAATAATGGAGAAATACCACTTTTCTTCTTCTTCAACCCAGGCAGTTCTTACTGAACTGTCTTCAAACACTTGTATTCTCTCAATATCAGACATAGTCTTCTCGTTTTCCACAAAGTTAATTGAAATGCCTGCCGATTGCAAATAATTGCAAGGCATGCCGGGATTTTGGATATGTGGGTGGAAAAAAGTACTTTTGTTCTTGTTATTAAACTTACATTGTATGATCATCCGCAGATTATTATGGACCGTAACTTTAGTCGTGTTGACAGCAGCATGTTCCTCCCATTCAAAGTGCACCATTAAGGGGACCATAACTGGCCAGGTGGATAGCATCTTTCTGCTTAACGCTAAAGGAGACCGGCAGGATGCGTGCGCAGTGGAAGCAGGTAGTTTCAAATTGGTCTGCGATATGGATCCGACCATTGGTATCTCACTTATTCCCGGTGAGGGTAAAGAACCGATATCTCTTATCCCGGACAGTAAGGAAATCAACGTAAAGATAGAGGACGGGGCGACCTCTGTCAGCGGAAGTCCACTCTCAGAAGAGCTCCAGATGTTTCAACAATGGTTGCTGAACCATTTCATGGGTTATAATGAAAAAGTCATGACTCTTGCCGAAGGAGGTGATCAACGCGGCGCCGAAGCCTTGATGGAGGAGATGCATAAAACGATGGCCGAGCATTGTAAAGAAGTATATCTAAGTCATTTGCAAGACCCTGTAGGTGTACAGGCAATGACTATGCTTGTTTATGATGCACCGGAAGATGAATTCATCCGACTCTATGAGATGGGAGGGGAATGCATTCATTCCAATGCGAGGATTGCCGGCAGGTATGAGTCGCTCTCTGCGGATCCCGGCACGATGATTCAGCTCAACCCGGATGGAATAACAATCACAGAATCAAAGAACGATTGGAACAGCATAATCGGCAAGGGTTCTTATGTCCTGGTTGACTTCTGGGCTTCCTGGTGTGGCCCTTGCAGGAAAGAGACCCCGTATGTGGTGAAAGCCTATAATGACTATAAGGATAAGGGGCTCGTGGTGCTAGGAATCCCCGTCCAAGATAAGTTAGATGCCACGAAGGAGGCGATGAAGCAATTGGGGATTTTCTACCCGCAACTTCTGGATCCCCAAACCACGCTTGCCCAGAAATATGGTGTAACTGGCATTCCCCACCTATTCCTTTTCGGACCTGACGGGAAAGTCCTTCAAGATGGAATGCGGGGCGATAGAATCAATGCCGTCCTGAAACCAATATTTCAGAAATAATCACTATCTTTGCCCCGAAATAACAAAGAAAGCTATGAATTTAAGAGACATCAAAATATCTCATAAAGAATGGTTACCATCTGATTTCTGACAGTCCAATACGCAACTAATTCAATACCAAAAATAATAGCAGAGGGGTGGTCTGGTCGACCACCCCTCTGCATTTGGCTTATCAGCTTTTATTTCAACTCCGATTCTCTGTATTCCTTCTCTTTACCGTTTTCATTGACATAGTAGATAATGTCATTACAATAGGAATAAAACGAACCTTCCTTCTGAACACCGTCATTGAATAGGAATGTCAGTTTGTACCTTGAATGGCCGAGTTTCTTCACCGTAACCTTCGTCAAATATTTGTTCACCAGGGTTTTCAGTTCATCGTCGGTTTTCGCTTGTACAAGTTCGTTTTCTTGGAAGAACGGATTGGCAAGATATGCCAACTTATTGTCAATGACTGTATTGTTATAGATTAGCGTCTGCCGTTCATCTTCTAGAGAATGAATCTCGTCAATATTTGCGTCCATCATCTCGTCACCCTTCGTTTCCGCCAATCGACCTTTGATGATGCGGCTGTTTATCATATCGTTCTCTTTTTGTAATGCGGCAATCTTGCAATCTATTCCGGCAATCTTAACCTTATTTTGATTATATATCAGGTTTAATTCCTCCCGTTGTTTATCCCGATCTATATCAAGGACACCCGACATAAGATATTGGTTGATTATAATCTTGGAAAGCCCATGTGCCCCCTTCATATTCAACGAAACAGGATAACTACCACCATTCAGTTTCAAATACCTATTGTTGGTAATGGAAGGGGAAAGCAAATATCCTTCATCTGAATAAATGAACCCCTGTAGCGGATACACATATTCTGTTCTGGATTTCCGTCGATAATACTCGGGAGTTGACATCCGTATTTCCTGTACTTTATAGAACAACTCCTTTGATATCAATGCAGGATAGATTGAGTTGGGGTCAATCTTGGCGTATCTTCCTTCTCGTAGAATGGCACAGACTTTCGTCTGATGACTAATCAATTTTTCAGTCTTTGCACACAAGCAACCACGTAACCATAAATCCTTTCCGATGCTTCCAGAACTCTCGTAGTCTGCGTACCGTTCAAATATCTCCTGAACTATTGGTGCTTGTCTCGGCTCTCGTATGATATAATGGTTTGAGTCCACTGTATATCCGTAGATCGGATAACCACTTGGTAACTTGCCTTCCGCGAGTTTTCTTGCCTTACCACGCATCATCCTCTCTGTTCTGATGTACGTTTCATTTTCGGCCATGCCCGAGAAAAGACTAAATAGAATATTTGACTCGTTTGACATTGAGCCATCAGGATTCAGCATCCTACAATATGGGTTCAGAATAACGAGTTGAACGCCTTTTGCTATGAGATAATCCCGAATGGAATACACTACCGCAGAGCGGCGAGATAATCGGGAAATCTCATATACATAAACAGCGGATACATCATCTGTTTCAATATGATGTTTCATACGATTCAGTCCAGACCTTTCTTCTTCTGATAACTTTGAACCTGACTCTGTATCATCGAGTTCAATAATGTCTTTTTCCTTGAATCCATCCCGAAGGATTGCTTCCTTAACTTTTATGGATTGCGATTCGGTTTGTTGCGCTTTCGTTGACACGCGAATTAATGCTATTGCTTTCATTTTCAAATACTTAGTATTACAAATATAAAACTGTTTAACTTCTAGATTGCTATTGAATTATGAGAATCTTACAATAATCCCCATAACAACAATCCCTATATATAATATCGTAATCTGGCAGATGAAAATTCATAGTTTTGGCCAACTTTTCTTCAATGCAAATATCTTTGCCAACTCTCTAATATTCAATCAATTAACTAAAGAAATATTTTCTAGAGTCGTGGGGAGTTATTAAATTTGTACTAACAAAAACAAATTGATATGAACACCTTAACGACACATCATTCCACCAGTGATTATCTGCCCTGGGACACAATGCTCTCACTCGTCCGGAAACTTTACAGGGACAAGAACTACACGATGAGTTTATATATCGGCTGCGGGGCGTTCTTCGGGCTGCGTGTAAGTGATACGAAACGTCTTACGTGGTCAATGCTGCTGAACGATTCTACATTCTCCATCGTTGAGCAAAAAACCCAGAAGCAGCGGACAATCAAGATCAATCCCGACTTCCAGAATCATATCCGCAAATGTTATACGGCGTTGAGGATTCGGGATATCAATTCCCCCTGCTTCCTTTCACAGAAGAATACCGTATATAGTACACAACGGCTTAACGTGGTCTTGAAAGAGATTAAAGACCAGTACAAGGTCAAAGACATTGACCATTTCAGCAATCACAGCCTACGGAAATGCTTCGGCCGTAAAGTAGTCGAGATGTCAGGCGAAAACAGCGAAATGGCCTTAATCAAGTTGTCCGAACTGTTTAATCACAGTAGCGTGAACGTGACGAGAAGGTATTTGGGATTGAGGCAGGAAGAACTGCTGAATACCTACGACTGCTTGGACTTCTCGTAGACCATATATAAATATTTATTACGGACGGTAGATGCATCTATCGTCTTTTTTTTGTCGTGTCTATTATTATCGTAAACCGTCTGAACATCATCATGTTAAGTCCAGACAATTATTTCGGTTTACAAAATTATTATTAATAAAAACAAGCTGATAGACATGACGGATTACGAAAAACAAGTGATAGTTGAGGCCATCAAAAGAAACGCCCCGAAATGGTATGAACAACTCAGGCAAAAGCAGCAGAAAAAACATGATATGATCTCGGTCTGTATCGACATTGCGAGTCGAAGGGACAATGACTGTTATCAAGACGAAGTAAACAGGATATATAATACCTGTTGCTCACTGATGAACCAGACCGAGACATATCTGCTGAACTACATCTGTTTGATAAAGCACAGAGAACAACTTAATGACGGAATCCTGAAAGATGATGCGGATATACAACGATGGATAGGTTATCTCCAGGATTTACGAAATACCGAAGATTCCGTTATCGGTATATTGACTAGGCAAGCACAACATATCATTAACCAGTACAGAATCAAGAATGCCGTAGGAAGACCAAAAGGCTCAGGGAAGCGAATCTTTTCTTATAACGATAAAGAATACCGCACGATTCAAGAATGTGCTGATGATTATTGCATTTCAAAGCAAGCCATGCACAAGCGATTGAAGAAGCTGCACATCATTTAGTTGGTGTCTATCGGTATTCTCTTATTACCAACTCATATTATCTAATTCTTTCTGGCTGTACCACGAAATGGAACAGCACCCCTCTAACTTTGTCCCAAGAAATAACACAACCCTTAAAACTCGTAAAGCAATGGAAAAGACGAACACCCCCGCAAAGACCCAGGTTTTCAACCTTGTAATCCTCGACAAATCCGGTTCTATGGAATGTATCCGCAAAGAGGCAGTAAACGGCTACAATGAGACGCTTGGAACCATTAAGGCCGCCCAGCTCAAGCATTTGGACACCCAGGAGCACTTCGTCTCCCTCGCAGCCTTCTGTGGCTGCGGAATCGACATGATCTACGATAAGACGCCCATCGCCGAAGCCGAGAAACTCACCCTCAAGCAGTACGATCCCTGCTGCTGCACTCCGCTGTTCGATGCCATCGGCAAGACCATCAAGCAACTCAAGAAGGACATCGAAAAGATAGAAGATGCGGCAGTCCTTGTGACCATCATCACCGACGGTGAAGAAAACGCATCCAAGGAATGGACCGGCCCCGCAGTCAAGGCTCTCATCGAGAACTGCAAAGAAGATGGCTGGATGTTCTCCTTCATCGGAGCAGGGGAGGACATCATCCACATCGCCACCACCATTTCCATTACCAACACCGTTCTGTGGGAACAGACCTCCAAGGGTACCGCCGACGTTTTCGCCAACGAAAACGACGCCCAGTCCCGCTACTACGACAAGATGGCCGCACCCTGCTGCGCCACCGCTTCTGTCGCCGACCGCAAGAAGATGCGCAAACAGTTCTCCGAGGAGTACTACGACAAGGATAAGAAGTAGTGCCGCAGCGTATTTCGCACAAAATCATTAAATTTGTAGTCATGCGAAAGGATATCACATATCCTTCCCCAATGAAGCGACTCTATTTCGATATGGATAACGTCCTTGTGGATTTCGCATCCGGCATAGCCAAGCTGGATGCGAACACCATTGAGGAATATGCCGGCCGCCTTGATGAAGTCCCTGGTATCTTCGCATTGATGAAGCCTATGCCCGGGGCGGTCGAAGCTGTCCATGAGCTGGCCGAGAAGTACGACATCTATATTCTGTCAACGGCTCCCTGGAAGAACCCTTCTGCTTGGGCCGACAAAGTTGCCTGGGTAACCGAATACTTCGATGACGTATTCCATAAACGCTTGATCCTGTCTCATCATAAAGACTTACTCAAAGGCGATTTCCTAATTGACGACCGTCCCAAGCACGGCGCAGAATCATTTGATGGAGAATGGATACAATTCGGCAGCGACCGCTTTCCCGACTGGGCGGCGGTTGTAGATTACCTGGACCAGAAAGCATAGTTTAAGGAAAAGTTCGTATATGCTATAGATGAAGATGTTATGAATAACAACATTATACTCGAACCGAAACTTGTCGGTGATATCAGCGGGCAGTATTTCGTCCCTTCTTATCAGCGCGGATACCGCTGGGGAAAGGAAGAAGTAGAACGCTTGCTCGATGATATATACACCAATGGAGACAAGAATTACTGCCTTCAACCCATCGTTGTGCGCCGGCGAAATGACGGCAGCTACGAACTCATCGATGGCCAACAACGTCTGACATCCCTGTTCATTATTCTCAAGTATATGAAGAGAAGGCATCCGGATCTTGTTGAAACGATTGACTTCTCTTTGGAGTACGAGACCAGACCGCATTCCGGATCGTTCCTTAACGACATCGAACTGTCGCAGAAGAATAAGAATATTGACTACTTTTTCATTTGTCAGGCGTATGAGAC
>JAFYYW010000011.1 GCA_017548985.1 Bacteroidales bacterium | reverse complement strand
GTCACCTCGATCTGAGGAATTCCCCTCGGCGCCGGAGCGATGCCGTCCAGATGGAACAGACCGAGCTCCTTGTTGTCCTTGGCCATCGGACGCTCACCCTGGAGGACGTGGATCTCGACGGAAGGCTGGTTGTCAGCGGCGGTCGAGAATACCTGGCTCTTGTGGGTAGGGATGGTCGTGTTGGCGTCGATAAGCTTGGTCATCACGCCACCGAGGGTCTCGATACCGAGAGACAGCGGAGTCACATCGAGAAGAAGGACATCCTTCACATCACCGGCGAGCACACCGCCCTGGATGGAGGCGCCGATAGCGACAACCTCGTCCGGATTGACACTCTTGTTGGGCTCTTTCCCGAAGAAATCCTTGACAAGCTGCTGGACTTTAGGAATACGTGTCGAGCCTCCCACGAGAAGGACCTCGTCAATATCGGAAGCCTGGAGACCGGCGTCGCGAAGGGCGATGCGGCAAGGCTCGATAGACCTCTGGAACAGGTTGTCGCAGATCTGCTCGAACTTGGCCCTGGTGAGAGTCTTCATAAGGTGCTTGGGGATACCGTCGACAGGCATGATGTAAGGAAGGTTGATCTCAGTGGAAGTCTGGTTGGACAACTCGATCTTGGCCTTCTCGGCAGCCTCCTTCAACCTCTGGAGAGCCATAGGATCCTTCTTGAGGTCGATCCCGCCATTCTCGGCGGCGAACTCGGCGGCCAGCCAGTTGATAATCTCCTGATCGAAGTCATCACCACCCAGATGGGTGTCACCATTGGTGGACTTCACCTCGAACACGCCACCTCCCAACTCAAGGATGGAAATATCGAAAGTACCGCCTCCAAGGTCATAGACAGCGACCTTCATGTCCTTGTTCTTCTTGTCAAGGCCATAAGCCAGAGCGGCCGCGGTAGGCTCGTTGATGATCCTCTTGACATCGAGACCGGCGATCTTGCCTGCCTCCTTGGTGGCCTGACGCTGGGAATCGGAGAAGTACGCCGGGACAGTGATGACAGCCTCGGTCACATCCTGACGGAGATAGTCCTCAGCGGTCTTCTTCATCTTCTGGAGAATCATGGCGGAGATCTCCTGAGGGGAATAGAGCTTGCCGTTGATGTCCACTCGAGGAGTGTTGTTCTCTCCCCTGACAACTTTATAAGGCACCCTGGCTACCTCTTTGGTCACCTGGTCATAGGTCTCACCCATGAACCTCTTTATCGAGAAGACGGTGTTCTGAGGGTTGGTGATAGCCTGACGCTTCGCGGGGTTACCGATTTTCCTCTCTCCTCCGTCAGTGAAAGCCACGACGGAAGGGGTGGTCCTCTCACCCTCGTTGTTGATTATGACGGTCGGCTGGTTGCCTTCCATGACCGAAACGCACGAATTGGTGGTTCCAAGGTCAATTCCAATGATTTTTCCCATATTCTTTTCTCCTTTTATTGTTTACAAAATAAATCCGGGGCTGACACGCCAGTCAGCCTCGGATGAAACAACGAATGTTATGCCAAGCCGGGAAGGCTGACAATTTGTCACTCGTGAGTGGCGAACCGCTGTTTGGCGAGTGCCTCGTAGTCAGTCCCGGGACGGCCGTAATTGACATAAGGATGGATGGATATGCCACCTCGGGGGGTAAACAGTCCGAGCACCTCGATGTACTTAGGATCCATCAGCCTGACGAGGTCATTGAGGATAATATTGACACAATCCTCGTGGAATCCGCCATGGTTGCGGAAACTGAAAAGGTAGAGCTTCAAACTCTTGCTCTCGACCATTCTGATGTCAGGAATATAGCTGATCCTGATCTCAGCGAAATCAGGCTGCCCTGTAATAGGGCATAGTGTCGTGAACTCCGGGCAATTGAACCTCACCCAATAATCACGGCCGGGATGCATGTTCTCGAAGGTCTCAAGGACCTCGGGAGCGTAATCCATCTTATAGCGGGTCGCATGGCCAAGAGCCTCCAGCCCTTCTTTTTTCCTGTCTTCCATATTATTGAATATCACTTATCTTGAAAGGGTTATAACTCACTCCATGGTCATAGGCGTCCTCGCCCTCGATGGCTTTAAGTTTCCTCACCACAGCCGCCGTGACCGGAAGTATCACTATCTCGTAAAGGACCTTGAAGGAGACCTGGCATAGCATCATCCACCCGAGATCCCTCATTGGGGTGCCCCAGAAAGCTATCGGCATGAATATCAGCGAGTCAAGGCACTCTCCTGCCAAGGAAGATACTATAGCCCTGAAGGAAAAGCCCCTCCCTCCCTGGGCCACTTTCATCTTGCTCAAGACATACGCGTTGAACGTGGATCCCGCGAGGAAAGCGAGTAAAGACGCCAGAAGCACCCTGGGAGCCATCTTGAACACAAAGTCGAAATGCTCTCCCCCTGTCCAGAATGAGGCGGCGGGAAGAGCGACGGCAAACTGAGCCACCAACGCGACAAAGAGATTCATAGCGAAAGCCATCCAGATGACCAGACGGGCTTTCTTGTAGCCCCACACCTCCGTGAAACAATCGTTCAGAATGTAGGAGATAGGGAATATCAGGACAGCGCAAGGTAGCGCCAACTTTCCGATGGAAAATATTTTCGCCGCGAAAAGATTTGATGTGATAAGACAGACCGTGAATAGTACGGCCATCAGCACAAAGGCTGTTGAAAAAGTCGCTTTACGCATTCCTAGTTTTTTAAGTGGTTTCCTAGTACACTGTTGTCATGGCCGGTCTGACCGGCCATCCATTAATCACCAGCCTCCTTCAGGCGCTCAGCGTTCTCAGCGATCTGAAGCTGATTGATGCACTCCTGGATGTCACCATCCATAAAGACCGGAAGATTATACATCGACCAGTTGATCCTATGATCCGTCACACGACCCTGAGGATAGTTATAGGTGCGTATCTTGGCGGAACGGTCACCCGTAGAGACCATGGTCTTGCGCTTCGCCCCGATCTCATCGAGATACTTCTGATGCTCCAGATTGTAAAGACGAGTCCTGAGCTCCTCAAAGGCGCGATCCTTATTCTTGAGCTGGGAGCGCTCCTCTTGACATTGGACGACCAATCCGGTCGGGAGGTGGGTCAGACGGACAGCGGAATATGTCGTGTTGACACCCTGGCCGCCAGGACCGGAAGCACAGAACAGATCGAGACGGATATCCTCCCACTTGAGATCGACATCGAACTCACCCGCCTCAGGGAAAACGGCCACCGAGGCGGCAGACGTCTGGATTCTTCCCTGGGTCTCGGTTTGGGGAACTCTCTGGACCCGGTGGACACCGGACTCATATTTCATAATCCCATAGACGCCCTCATCATTGGAAGAAAGCTTGAAAACTATCATCTTGAATCCACCGGAAGTACCTGGAGTCGAATCATTTACCTCAAGCTTCCACCCTTTCTTCTCAGCGTATTTGGAGTACATCCTGAAAAGATCGCCGGCGAATATGGCAGCCTCATCGCCACCTGTACCGCCCCGGATCTCGACAATGGCGTTCTTGGCGTCATCAGGATCGGCGGGAATAAGCAATATCTTGATCTGCTCCTCCATCTGTGGAAGCAGAGGCTCAATCTCAGCTACCTCGGCTCTCGCCATCTCCTTCAGGTCGTCATCCTTCTCGTTGATCAGGATGTCTTTCGCGTCCGCCAGCTCCTCAACCTTCCTCTTGTAGTCCAGACCGGTCTTCACGATCGGCTCCAACTGCTTGTAGTCCTTGTTGAGCTGGACATACTTCTTCATGTCGGCGATCACCGCGGGATCAGAGAGCTGGGCCTGCAGTGAGTTATACTTTTCCTGGAGAGCCAGGATCTTGTCTATCAGAGTGTTCTCCGCCATATTCTTTCCTTAAAGTTCCTTCACGAAACATCTGCGTCTCATGAAAAGCTCGCTATCATATTTAGTCCACACATTGGCAGGGCCGTTGGACTCTATCTGAGGGTTCGTTATCGCCCATTTGGTACCAGCGGCGATGTATTTCTCAGACATCGTGCAATGGTAAATCGACGAGACTCCCTTGTTCTGCCATTTCGGCACGGCGCCATTAATCATCAAGTCGACAGTGTCGTAGTGACGAAGGGCCCTGAGAAGATGCCACCACCCGAAGGGGAAAAGGTGTCCTTTCGCCTTCTGGAGGGCCTTGGAGATGCTCGGGAAGGTGATACCGAATCCAACCAGGTCCTCATTCTCATCAAAGATTATGCTACTCGTCTTGTCTGACAGGAACATCATGACAGACGAGGCTTCCTCCTCTATCTCCTCTTTAGTGAAAGGGATGAAATTATAAACCGCCTTCGCGAAACTCTCGTTATAAACATCGAAGAAATACCTGACCTTGGCCTTATCCTTCTTAAGCAAGTCTATACTGCCTTCGTGGAGATTGTACCTTTCCCTCAAGAGGGAGGCTATCCTGGTGATCTTCTCCTGCAAAGGCTCGTCCGCTGGCACCTTGTACTGCACCCAGTCACACTCCTTGACGTAACCGAGAGCGTCCATGAAGTTCACGTAATAGGGATAATTATAGATGCAGTTGAAAGGAGGAATATTCTGGAAGCCCTCGATGAGCATTCCTTGTTTTCCAAGGGTGTTGTAGTATAGGGGGCCGTGTATCTCCGTCATCCCGTTCTCCTTAGCCCAGGACTCGGCAGTGCCGATCAGAAGACGGGCAACCTCAAGATCATCGATAGTGTCAAACCAGCCGAATCTCGCCCTCTTTTTGTCGTATAGAGCGTTGTAGCGCGGGTTTATCATCCCACAGATCCTTCCAACGACCTTCTTGCCATCAAGCACCATCCACATCTTGCGTTTGCAATATGAGAGGGTGGAAACCTTGGTTAAAGATTTGACTTGATCAGAATGAAGCGCGGGAACATACTGAGGGCAGTCTTTGTACAATTTGTCAGGGAACTTGATAAACTTCTTCAAGTCCCTTTTACCCTGAACCTCAACTACTCTATAATCAGACATCCCGCAAATGTAAGAACTATCGGCGATTTTGCCAACAATATTCCCGCAAAGTTTAACAATCACAAGCCTTTGGCCTTCCCCTCATCCCAAATGGCGTCCATTTCCTGAAGGGTCATGTCGTGAAGGTCAAGCCCCTGGCGGATGGTGTTCTCTTCCAAATATGTGAAGCGCCGCCGGAACTTGTCACATGCCTTGTTCAGAGCGGTGTCAGGGTCGATCCCATACAACCTGGCGGCGTTGACAGTGGCGAACATGAAGTCGCCCAACTCCTCTTCAGCACGATCGTAGGCAGCCTTTTTCTCATCTTCGGTGACAGCCTTGGCCATCGCCTCAAACTCGGTCTGAAGCTCTACCTGCTCCTCCTTCACCTTATCCCATACCTGGCTCTTCTCCTCCCAGTCAAAGCCCACTCCCCCGGCCTTATCTTGCATCGAATAAGCCTTCAAGATGGGAGGCAGGGAATCCGGGATCCCGGAGAGTATCCGCTTGTTGCCTCCCTTCTCCTTCGCCTTAAGCATTTCCCAATTGGTGGAGACTTCCTCAGCGTCGGCGACTTTAGTTGTCGAGAACACGTGAGGATGGCGGTAAATCATTTTCTCGCAAAGCTTGTTCAGCACATCGGAGATGTCATAGCGTCCTTCCTCCTCGGCTATCTTGGCATAAAAAATGACATGGAGAAAAACGTCACCCAGCTCCTTCTCAAGAGCTTTCTCGTCTTTTTTCAAGACGGCGTCACTGAGCTCATAGACCTCCTCAATGGTCATCGGCCTCAAGGTGTCGATCGTCTGCGCATGATTCCACGGGCAGTCAGCCCTGAGCCTGTCCATGACTTCAAGCGCCCTCTCGAACGCCTCCATTTTCTTCTCTTTGTTCAACATGGCGCGAATTTAGGGATTTTCTTTTCTTATTTCATTATCTTTGCGGGGATAAACGGACTTGCATGAAAGAAATCCATTACGTATCTGCTGATGAGGCCGTGGCGGCCATCCGGTCTGGAGACCACATTCATCTCGGAAGTGTGGCCAGTGTGCCGCATGTCTTGATTGACGCCCTGGTAAGGAGAGCTGAGGCCGGAGAGGTGGAAGATCTTCATTTCCACCACTTCCACACTGAGGGAGCGGCACCGTATTCCGACCCCAAGTACGCCGGGATATTCTTTGAGCAAGGTTTCTTCGTGGGCCCGAATGTCAGGGCCAATGTCAACGCCGGTTACGCTGACTACCTACCAGTCCATCTGTTTGACACACAAAGGCTGTACAGGAGCGGGGCCATCAAGCTTGGAGCGGCTCTGGTCCAGGTCTCACTTCCCGATGAAAACGGGATGGTCTCCCTTGGGACCTCGGTGGACTGCTCCCCCGCGGCCATCGAGACCGCCAGGGTCAAGATAGGTGTCGTCAATCCGAACGTGCCTTTCGCATACGGAGACCTCGTCCCACTCGACTCATTTGATTATCTCGTGTCTGACGACACTCCCCTTTTCACTAAGGAATATACCGAACCTGGTACAACAGATATCCTTATAGGGAAGAACTGCGCCGAGCTCGTCCAGGACGGTGCCTGCCTGCAGATGGGTATAGGAAGCTTGCCGAACGCTCTCGCCGCCCAATTGGGATGCCATAAGGATTTAGGAATCCACACCGAGATGTTCGCTGACGGGGTTCTCGGATTGATCAAATCCGGAGTCATAACAGGAAATAACAAGAAGATTGACAGGGGCAAAATCGTCGCCTCGTTCCTTCTCGGCTCATCCGATGTGTATTCGTTCATCGACCGCAATCCTGACGTGCTGATGAAGGAGATCGGCTATGTCAACGACCCGTGGGTCATATCCCGCAACCCGAAAGTGACCTCCATCAATTCAGCGACAGAAATCGACCTGACCGGCCAGGTCTGTGCGGACTCGATCGGAACCAGGATATTCTCGGGAACCGGAGGACAGCTGGATTTCGTCAGGGGCGCCGCCATGTCTGAGGGCGGGGTATCCATGATTGCCCTCGCCTCCCGGACCAACAAAGGAATGTCCAAGATCGTACCTACCCTTCATCCTGGAGCGGGAGTAGTCACCCCCAGGGCGGATGTCCATTGGATTGTCACTGAATATGGAGCCGTCAATCTCCGGGGCAAATCATTGCAGGAGAGAGCCAGGCTGCTGATCTCCATAGCCCACCCCGATGACAGGGAGGCTTTGGATAAGGCGGCTTTCGAGCGCTTCGGCCCTCACTGGAAGATCCTTCGCTGACGCTCAGGGTGACAGGTGGGCATAACTGGACTTGTCACTTCAGGACAGTTCCCCATTTAGAGGGCTCGGAACCCATACGAAGCTCAAGAGTGCCGCCCGCGGCGATCTGTTTGAAATCGAGATAAGGTGCCTCCAGAGGTTTGCCGTCCAGCTCAGCCGATTGGATATAGACGTTCTCCGGGCTATTATTTAACGCCCTGACAATGAATGGTTTCCCTGAAGCATAGGCCGGGTCGGTCTGAATCACGACCTCGTCAAACACCGGACTGGTGACCTGCATCTTCCCGTCGCCGGGACAAAGCGGATGGAGACCGGAGGAGGCAAGGACATACCAGGCTGACATCTGGCCGACGTCGTCATTACCGACAAGACCTGTCATACGATCCGATGAATAAGCGTGGGAACAAATGAAACGGGTCCATTTCTGGGTCTCCCACGGCTGTCCCAAAGCGTTGAACAGGAAGGGGACATGATGGACAGGCTCGTTGGCGTGGTTATAGTACTGATTCCACATCAAGTTGTCAGGTGTGTTCTCGAAGAAATTCTCAAGATCAGACAGGACCTTCTCCTTGCCCCCCATCAACTCGACCATGCCATCTATGTCATGCGGTATGAACCAGCCTTGCTGGTAGGGATTACTCTCGATGCAACCAAGCCCCTCCATAGTCCTGGCCCCCTCAGGCCAAGGGCCCCAGGAACCGTCAGCCCCGCGGGGCCTGAACCACCCGACCTCGGGATCGAATACATTCTGATAAGCTTTGGATCTTGAATAATACTCCTTAGCCACCTCCTGATTACCAGCAGCTTCCGCCAGTTTTCCTATACACCAGTCAGCGTACGCGTGCTCAAGGGTCTCGGAAATGGACAAGCCATTACCCACCCAACCGAGAGGGTAATTACCGAACTTGCTTGACGAGTTGATGGCATAGCGCAGAGCCTTGTCGACATCGTAGTTCCGGATCCCCTTGACATAAGCGTCGGCGATGACTGGAGCCGCCGGATTACCGAGCATACAGCCCGAGTAAGCGTTCAGGAATTCCCAGCGCTCGAGATATTCCTCACCGCTCTCCTCGGCCATAGTCACAAGGGAGGCTATCAAATCGTCCACAACCTTGGGATTGATTATCGTCTGGAGCGGCATCTGGCTGCGGAACACATCCCAGCCGCTAAAAATGGTTCTCTTGTCGAACGATCCTCCAGACACATGCGGCGTGTGATCACCACCATCATATCGCCCATCAACATCAGCGTATAGCCTCGGATCGATCATCGTGTGGTACAACGCGGTGTAGAAAACGACCTTATCAGATTCGGTCTCGCCTTTGACTGTCATCTTCGCCAAAGCCTCGTTCCAGGATTCACGGGCCTCACGGCATACAACATCGAATTCCTTTCCCGCTATCTCCGTCTCGAAATTCTTTCTCGCTCCCTCGATATCCACGAAAGAGATACCTACTCTTAGGGTCGTCTGATCCCCTGCCTTTGTGGGGAACTCGGTGAAGAAGCCTAAATGCCTTCCTTGAATCTCTCTCAAATCTGTGATCACCTCCGCCTGGGAAACCCTCTCCTGATAAGGAATACTGGTCACATCGTCACGCTTGCGGGGCCAATCCACAGGGATATCTGCGGACCAGAAACCTTTGTTAATGAATGGTTTATCAAACTCTGCATGGAAGTGGACCGTGTATAAGGCCCTGCCTGCCCCATCTCCCCATCCACCAGTTTCGGGAGTGCAACGCATCCACCCCTCAATCGTGTGGTCATCAATTATATTCACATATTGTTCCTCGGAAGTTCCTCCTACCCTTCTGGCGAGATCAACCTGGATCCTCGAGAGATCGCTCTCAGGCCAAGTGAACCTCAATATTCCACAACGAGGAGTCGAGGAACACTCGACCTTGATGTCATAGTCGGTAAGATCGACAGAGTAGTAGCCAGGAGAGGCGGTCTCAGAAGCCTTGTCATAAGCCGAGCGCCATCCTTTAATACTACCATCCTCCTTCCCGGCGATCTTCTGGAGAGGGCCTGTCGTGGGCATAACCAGGAAATTACCGAGGTCGCCATACCATCCGATCCCACTCATCTGGGTCATGGCGAAACCTTCTATCGTCTTCATCTCGTAGCTGTAGCCCGGCCCGTTGTCGCCACCTGTTATAGTGTTCGGGCTAACTTGGACCATTCCGAAAGGAGTCGTGGCCCCTGGGAAGGTCTTACCCAGGCCATGATAGACCCCCGCGGCGTCTGTATTGGTACTGGCGCCGATAAAAGGATCGACATAGCTGGCAAGATCAGTGGTTTTACTCCCGCCACAGGACACAAGGACAAGGGAGAGCGCCGCGACGGCGAAAGGATATCTCATAATCAATCGATCTTGAAAGTCTTTATTCCGAATCTGGGTATACTCACTTCCATAATGATGCCGTTGTCATCTTTGGAAACCTTCGGAGTTCCCGTTTTTTCACCAAGGAGATTAACCTCTTCAACACTCTTTGCCGGAATGGCAAGTTTGATATTCTTCGGAGAGGCGTCTCCGTCAGCGTTATAGAGCCTGACAAGATAGCCTCCATCCGAGTTCGTCATCGCGCTCAAGAGGTAGCCGGTGCCAGCCAGATCCAACGCGGCGTCACGAGGACTCACCCCAGGAATAACTGACAGAGGCTCATTCCAGGCCTGGTTCTCTTCCTGGACTCCGGCCTTATCCCACATCCCCGTGTGGGGAACAAGGGCATATTTCATGGAGGTGGGACGGGTTATGGAATAATTCCTGCCCCACAAGCCGTTCCCTGAGAACTGGACTGTCAGAGCCAAGGGGAAATCAGGACCATAGGTGTAGGAAGTGGTATGGTCTGAAAAGAGGGCCACGCTTGTGCCGTTCTTACCGCACAAATCCACCCAGTCCAGGATGACATTGTGCTTGATATTCTCCCAATTATCAAAAAAAGTGTTCTCCAACTGGCTCTCGCACACATCGAACGGGGCATCCTTGAAAAGCGAAGGAGACTCGCAGGCGACAGGGAAAAGGATGTTGAGGTCATATCTGGAGTCATAGAACGCCCTTTGCCTGTTGTCGTATGCCCGTCTTTGGGCCGATCTTCCGATGCCGAAGTTCTTCTTCCAATCGATATTCAGGTCAAAGTCGATGCGACGGCTTCCATCATCTATGGTCACCACTTGGGTAAAATCCGTGGAAGCTATTGTGCCTCTTATGGTTACCTTGGTCGAGATGCCCTCGGCTACTGAAACCTCAACTGTCGCCGGCTCCTCAGAAGAGAGGTGCCAACGGTTTTCTTCATAGAACCATCCGGATAGCAAACCGAGGGCCTGGGAAGAAGTCCTGTCCACATATTCCCTGCCGTCCTTCGAGACAAGGCTCGTGATGACACCGCCGTCCTTAGGAGAGAAGGTGATAGTATACTGGCCGGCTTTTACCTTGATATCGCCTTCCTTCCCGGAATATCTCTTCACGGAAGGCTCTATCTTCGTGCCCTTCCCGATCTTGCTGAACGAATATGACGCGATCCCAAGGGCAGGTGTAACCGCCTTGAAAACGACCTTGCCATCTTCGATGAAATAAGGGACCGCGCGTCCGGCGGCGTCGGTTATCCTGAAGTTATCAGGCCATCCGGTGGGAATATCGGCCCTGACTGTCTCCTCCCTGGAGAAAGCGGTGGTGTTCACCACGCCGACCTGGATCACGGAAGCTCCGGAAGAGGGTTCAAACGCGACCATAGCGTCTATTGCGGAATCGCAATTCTCCTCCGAGGCCCCGGTCCATAGAGTCACATTCTCCGCCCAATTCCCCCGCCTGTTGAGCCTGTTGTAAGGAACGATCCAACAATCATGATGCTGGGAGAGCAGAAGTGTCCTCCAGGCTTCATCAATAAGCGCCTGTTCCGGAGCCTTCCCTGTGGACAAACTCAGCAAAGCGCCGGTCTTCTCGGTCATAACAAGCTTATTCTCAGCGCTACGGACTTCCCTCGCAAGCTTCTGGAGTATCTGGGATCCCCATACAAGCCCCCCGCGGACATCCTCCTGGGACATCTTGTAAACCTCATGGACAGCATCAGCCGGCTCACCTTCGAAATACTGTCTCCAGGTCATGTACTCGATTCCGGGGTGTGTCGCCCCGCCATAATCCAGCCAGGGGCCGTTGGTCCAACCCGCGTCTTGGAAACACATTCCAACGGGTCTGGAGACACCGGCTGCCAAGCAGGCCTCTATATAGTCGAGGTAGCGGCCGTTTGCCTTAGTCTCCCAAACCTTATCCCCGAGTTCCTCACACTCATAGCGAGGGACCGCGAGGATATGACTGCCGTCAGGGGCCGTCCACCGCACGATCCCGTTCCCGAAACCGGCGGAATAACCTCCCCAACAAGTGTTCGGGCATTTGATGGAGGCGTACTTGAAACCAAGCTGTCCGAGAACCATAGGGAGCGCCGAAGTGAAACACGGTTCCTCAACAGCATAAGTAAGGAACTCAGCGTCAGGGAAATGGGTCCACACTTTGTCCATCCCGTAACGGAACTGGCGGATGATGCTCTCCCCCGAGATGGTGTACATATAGGACTGGGCATACGAAGGGTTGGTGAACTCCACTCTTGGAGTCAAGGCCAAGGCCTTGAGCCTCTCCAAGCCTGAAGGATTATGAACCGCTACCGAATCCCATGTCTCCGGCTCTATCTCAAGGCAGATACTCCACTCCGGATGGGCCGCGAGCTGGTCAGCCATATAGTCGGTGTAGGTTTTAAGCGGATAATGGCCGTAAACGCCACCGTGGAAACCGTCCACGAAACTCATCTTCTGCTGTGCCGCTCCTGAGAACGCAAGCGCTGAAGCCACGACAAAGGCGGCGAATTTCAGTCTCTTCATATTTTCTCTATGGTTATATGCCGTGTGACGGGCTTGTTAATCGTGTAAATCCTTTCCACAAGGTCAGAAGACATCTTTTCCCAAGTCTCCCTGACCTCCGGGATGGAACTTTTCTTGTACCAATAGCTCGAATAGTTCACGAAGGGATCTCTTTTGGCCGCTTTCTCCACCATTTCCAGCGACTTCCAGTCGTCCTTGAATATCTGGTCGGTATCCCTGAACATGTTATATTCCATCCAGACATATTCCCTGAGGCGCTTGTCATTCTCGAATCTCTCCTCATTGAGGTACATCACCGCTGAAGCCTGACGGTACTGCGGGGTGTTGGTCAGTTCGGCCATATTGATTCCCTTGGAGAAATCAGCGGAGGAGAATACTGAGATTGGCTGCCCGTCAATCACGAGCCTGTAATCCCCCTCGGAGAGTCCCCTTACCCTCAAAGTCTCCTGGTTGAATTCATCAGTGAAAGGAATCATTTTCAAGGCGTCCCGCTGGGAATGGATATTTCCCCAGCCATGCTCCGAGACAGAGTCACAAGGATAAGGGAGAGAGGCGGCGAGGTAGTCGAAGGATATTCCCGCCCCCGACTTCGCCACATTTGAGATCTGGCAATTCTCAGCGTCCAGAACCTTCCTCTTGGCAGCGTCGATATCAATCCCGGCGACTTTCTTCCCGGCCAATCCCTGGGCTTTCAGGAAAAGATACGCCATGACCATCTGGCCATCTTTGTCAGGATGGATTCTATCCTGGGGACAGAATGAATATGCCGGATCGGAAGCCTGGGCTATAGCGGCAAGGTCGGCCATAGGCTCGTTGAAATCCACGAACCCCCAGCCATGTCCGGCGGCAGCCGTCCTCTGCCCTTCTATGACCTTCCGGATTGCGGCGTTCTTCCCGGGAAGAATGCCGTTGTTAAACGTGGATGTCTCATCATAAGGCGAACCTCCAATCATGACAATTTTCACATTCTCAGGCAGTTCCTCAAGCCTGTCGGTTATCTTCCCGAAAAACCCGAGGGACCTGTCCACTTTCTCCTGTGAAAGCGTGGGAGCGTCCTGCTTATCGTAGACCCCGAAATAACCCGTGTCATTCATCCCGAAAGTCAGGGTGATATATGTAGGGTTCCTCCTCAGGACATCCCAGTCCCAGCGGTCAAGTATGCTTTTCGCCTCGTCACCACCCACTCCACAGTTGATAAGTGTCAACCGCATCTCAGGGAAATGGGTCATGTAATACAACCAGATGTAAGAATGATAATGTCCGCCATGGGTAATGCTGTCACCCACAAGGGCGACCCTGTCACCAGCCTTGAACATCGGGATTACCGACTGCGCCAGAGAGGTGGAAAAGGATACTGAGAGGATCAGCAAGGTCAACAAAAGCTTTCTCATCGTATACGTTTTTGACAAAACTACACAAGAGAATAGTCTAAAAGTTATACAATCGATTAAAAAAAGTATAATTATCGTTATATTGCGGGAAAATAACCACTTAATATGAACCGACCAGATTTGAGACACTCTCTATCATTTTGTATACTTCTCATGTCCCTCTTTTTTATCCCGTCATGCGGAGGAAGAGGAGGCACAAATGGTGAGGACATGGATGATACTGAGGGAGCGGTCAAGATAGACCCGGACATCGCTAAAAAGATAATACAGGACGATGCGGGAGTGACTGCCGGGGATGGCATGTACTCAATCGCCCTGCCTGACGGGAGAAGCATATTCCTGATGGGTGACTCATACACCGGGAAGGTCACAGAAGGTCGCAGGAGCACAAGCGACCACATGTTCCGCAACACCTATCAAATCTACGACAACGGTAAGGTCAGCGCCATCACTACCGGTAGTGACCATTCCGCCGCCATACCACCCGGTTTCCCCGATGAGCAGAGATGGTATTGGCCAGGACACGGCTTCGTGGCCGGAAACACTCTGTATATTTTCCAGTTTTTGATGTACCAGGCAAGTGCCGGCTCCTGGGGGTTCAAATACCTTGAAACACATGTGCTGGAATACAGCCTTCCGAAGATAGAACTAATCAAGGACTACAGAATCCCTTATACGGGAAGTCCCGAAGCGATATATGGAGCGGCCGCGCTATACGACGGCGGGAAAGTATATGTCTACGCCCAGTATGAGAAAGCGAACTCGGATCCATACAACGTGGTCTCGCAAGTGCTTTGCGCGAGGACAACAGTGGAGAATCTGGGGACGGAATGGGAATATTATACCGGCTCAGACTGGAGCAAAGACAGTTCAAAAGCCGTCCCTCTCGTGGGACTTTCATCGTTCCCTGTCTCATCCCAATTCAACGTGTTCAAGTTGAGGGATAAGTATGTGCTTCTTTCCCAACACAAGATGTTAGGTGACGGGAGAATATTCACCGCCGTCGCCGACACTCCCTACGGACCGTGGCACAATGTCAGACAGATATTCAAGACTCCCTACCTCGGCAACCAGAACTGGTTCACTTACAATGCGATGGGACATCCGCAATTCGAAAGGGACGGGAAACTCCTGGTCTCATTCAACGTCAACACTAATGAATTCTCGGAGCAGTTTTCCAATGTGGAAAGCTATCGTCCGAGGTTTTTCTGGTACCCGATTGACCTTATCCTAAAATGAAACTCTTCAGAGCCTTTACAGCAGCGCTCGCGTGCTTGCTGGCGGTATCCTCTATCCAATCCAAAGAGAGGGTCCGCTCTTACACAATCAAGGACGGCCTCGCCGACAGTTCCCCAAGATTTATCACGCAAGATTCCGAGGGATTGCTTTGGATATGCACCTGGGACGGGATAAGCAGGTTTGACGGAGGCTCTTTCGAATCTGTCGATGACAGGATGGGAACATTCTTCGGCACTACCCGAAGCGTGTTCGAGGCCGGAAACGGGGTATATTGGGTCTGTAACCACAACGGCATCAACCGGATCAATCTGCTTACCGGAGAGTGTGAGTCCTTCAAACTCGGTTACGGCAAGGTGCAGCAAAGCGTCGACGCTTTCCTGTTGGCGGTCTCCGATAATGGTTCCGTATTCTGTACCATGCTGAATTGGGGAATATGCCATTTCAATGAGGAAAGAGGTGAGATGATTCCCATCAACATCAATGACGTGAACACCGGACAGATCGCCGATATGCTTTGCATCGGCGAGGACAGGCTGATGGTGCGGGAAGAATCCGGGATCACATCCCTGGTCCGTTATGTCTCAGAACCCGACGGAATCAAGGTCGTATCCTCCGAATTCATTCTTGGACGAGAGGTTATCTCGGGGATATTCAAACTGGACCAAGGAATCGGCATAGTGACTCCCGAAGGCAAACTTCATATCTGGGACAAAACGGCCGAGACGGTCACAAAGACATTTGACATTCCATCGGGAATATTCGCCATTGGGGCCTCCAAAGGCGATGTGGCCTCGATTTCATTCAGGGACTCGAAGTCATTCGAGATCAATCTCACGGACGGATCGCTGAGGGAGATCACAGCCCTTAAAGGCATGAATGTCGGAGGTCTGCTTTACGGCACCGAGGGAATTCTTTGGGCTGGTGTGAACGGAGGTGGCCTGATGGCCATCTGGGATGACGCGTCCGGAATGAATCTCTTTCTCAACAAGGATGTCACAGGGAATAGGATCGCCAACGTCTCATCATTTATGGAAATGCCTGAAGGAGAATTACTTGTCGGCACCGAAGGCAATGGATTCTACCTTTTGAGGCCAGATGGTACATCAAAGACTTACGGCCTTGCCGATGGATTGAAGAACGAGAAGGTCTATATCTTTGAGAGGGCCATAGGTGATGACATATTCATTGGACATGAAGGCGACGGAATGAATATTCTCTCGGGAGGCAAACTCAAAAGTTTCCTCGCGGACGAGGATGGTGTCCGCAACATATACACCATCTGCAGGGATGACAAGGAGGACTGCTGGTACCTCGGCGCTTTTGAGCACGGAATCTTAAGGCTCCGGGCAAAGAAAGATCCCAAAGGCAATTATATCAAAACAGGGCTGGACTACTGGTACTCAAATGACCCTGACCATTTCTCGGGAAAAACAGTCATGGACATAATCCCGACCAATGACGGGAAACTTATCGTGGGTACCCTTTCAGAGGGATGTTTGATCTTTGACCTTGAGAGCGAGTCTTTCATGGATCGCCAACTCTGCGAGGAGACTGTGCTATGTCTCTACATGGAGAACGACTATTCATTGTGGATCGGTACAGGTGGTTTCGGTCTGAGACACGTCACGATGGACAAATCCGGAAACATTTCCTCGAAGATCTACGACAGGGATAGCGGACTGAGAGACCTCTCTATCCACGGTATACTCCAGGACAGTGAAGGTAATATCTGGATGAGCACCAACCTCGGTCTGTCAAGACTCAGCCCGGATACAGGTGAGATCGTGAATTACTACGGCAATGAGGATCTCCAAAGTGACGAGTTCTCCAACTCGGCGTGCTTGGTGGCATCGGATGGGACCTTGCTTTTCGGCGGAGTCGCCGGGTTCAACAGATTCGATCCCCTCAAGGTCTCTAAGAGAGATTTCGAGCCCGATCCTCATATCATCCGGTTCTCGCTTATGAGAGAACCCGGAAGGCTATTCCCAACCAACGAGGAAATAGTGCTGAAACACAATGAGAACTACTTCAGTATCAGTTTCTCAGCCATAGAATTCATTGAAAACGCCAACTGCGAGTATTCGTATAGGCTCGTGGGATTCGATGACCAGTGGATACACCAGCCCAATGCCAACCCCGTCACTTATACCAACATCCCTCATGGGAAATATAGCTTCCAGGTCAGATGCACCAATGGAGACAAGAGATGGGGATCCAAAACAGCCTCCCTGGCCATAACGGTCAGGAGGCCCTGGTGGAACACTCCTTGGGCATGGCTCGTTTACATCCTTTTGACCGGAGGAGCGGTTTACACGATTAATCAAGTCGCGAGGAGGAGGACAAAGCGTAAGCAAGAGATGGAGCTTGAGATTCTGAACAAGCAGCACGAGAATGAGACTTACGAAGCCAAATTGCGGTTCTTCACCAATATAGCGCATGAGTTCGGCACTCCCCTCACCCTGATCAGCGGAGCCGGGGAACAACTGAGATGGAACGGGAATCTCAGCGGTAAACCTTCCAAGTATGTCAATATAATCAAGGACAACGCCGACAGGATGATGAGGCTCATCAAAGAGCTGATGGACTTCAGAAAGGTTGACACCGGTAATTACCCGCTGACTTACAGCAAGTTCGACATCGCGTCGGTGACACGGACCATATCCGAGGGCTACTCCGGCCAAGGTGAGAGCTCAGGGATCAGCATGGAACTGGATATTCCGGAAGAGCCCGTCATGATAGTGAGCGACTATGGGGCTGTGGAGAAGATCCTCCACAACCTTGTGTCCAACGCTTATAAATACACACCCGAGCAAGGATCCATTAAGGTCGCTCTGAAACCGCTGGACAATGGAGAGATAAAACTTTCGGTCACCAATTCTGGTAAAGGGATCAAACCAGAGGATCTGCCGAAGGTGTTCGACAGGTTCGTGGTCCTCGAGAACCTGGAGAGTGACGCACGTGAAGGAAGGATTGACAGGAACGGGATAGGGCTTGCCTTGGTCAGCTCGCTAGTCAACACTCTCGGCGGAAAAATCGACGTGTCCAGCGAGAGGAAGAAATACACCGAGTTCACCGTGACACTTCCCTCGGCCGACGACCAGATGGTGAAAGATGATGACCCGGCTCTCAACCCGGAATTATATGACCTGTCTGAAACTGTCGAGGATGATTATAGCGCTGTGGCTCAAGGCTTGACAATCATCATAGTCGATGACGAGAAAGCGATCCGCGACCTTGTGTCCGACATATTATCTGACAGGTACAAGGTTCTGCAGGCCAGCGATGGAAAGGAGGCCGTGGATATTATCAGCCACGGACTTCCGGACTTGATCATCACTGACATATCAATGCCGGGGATGAACGGCATCGAACTGTGCCGCTACCTGAAGGATAACGAGATCACGAGGAATATTCCTATCGTGTTCCTTTCCTTCTTGTCTGACATACAGAACGAGATCAGCTCATTCGAGACGGGCGGAGAGGCCTTTATCCCTAAGCCATTCTATCCCAGGCATCTGAATGCCGTCGTGGGCAAGATCCTGTCCGGACGTGAGTCTCTGAAATCTTACTATAGCTCGGCGATCTCCAACTCAGACCTGCTCAACGAGAAGGTGGTGGACAAAGTGGACAGGGATTTCATTATGAAAGTCACCGCCCTGGTGGAGAATGACCTATCAAACGACGACATCTCACCTGCCTTCCTCGCGGATGAGATGAATATAAGCAAGGCACAGCTGTACCGCAAGCTAAAGGATCTGGTAGGGATGGCGCCAGTGGAATTCGTCCGTTCGATAAGGTTGGAAAAAGCGGCGCGTCTGCTCAAAACGACAAGCCTGACCGCTCAAGAGATTATGTATTCTGTAGGGTTCAACAACAAGTCGTATTTTTACCGTGAGTTCGGCAAGAAATACGGCATGTCACCAAAAGAATACAGGATGTCGGAGTAAACCGGCATCCTGTATCACCACTTCTATTCCACCTCCAATCACTCAGCCGCTTGCGAGACCTCAAAACCTTCGGTCCCGTCGGTCACAACCTTAGAGCCACTGGCATCGGTGAACCAGACGTGCATATCGACTATCTCAGCGTTCTGGCCGACACCAAAGAATGACTTAGGGTAAATATATTTGAAATAAGTCTCGTCACCACTCCTTGTCATAAGTGTCTTCGGACCTTCCTTGATGGTTCCGTCCGCCAAGGTGCAGGTGGCGTTGAGATAGACTTGATCCTCCCCGTAAAGGGCGGTGTCATTGCCATCTATGGAAGACACGAACTCAATGGAGACATAGTCACCATAACGGAAAGTCTGGGGTGTCGTTGAGACATAATGCAGGACGGTGAAGTCATCGTTTCCGCCGCCACCGGTCACCTTTATCATCTGCGTGTCTGAGATGATGTACTCACCAGAATTGCCGTCATTGAAGCCGTTGTCAGACAAGCAGGTGGCGAACGCGGTGAAGAACTTGATATTGTTGGGGCCGGACTTGAACTTCAACTTGACATAAGCGTCAGTCGTAGGATGGACTCCACTACCGTCAGTGTTGATATAGGTCGTGCCTCTCAATACAATCCATTCCACAGGTCCGGTGTTCCCAAGCACTCCGTACTTGGAAAGCATAGCGGAGCTGTAAGGCATGGTTGTGGTCGGTTCCGTGTAATCATTGGCAAGGACCATCGCCTCATCTGTGATAGTGATCAATTGCCCGCCGACTTGGGCGTTGGTCGCGGAATACGTGGCCTCGATCGACTCGGAGACCTTCCAACTCTTCGGAGCCACGAAAGCCAACACGAAATGACCGTTACGCTCTGTCTCAGGAACGAACTGGACATGAACGCTTACCTCGATTTCCGAATTGGCCTTGGGATCGGACGGCCACACTATCTCCTTGAACTCTATACAAGAGAATACCAGGGCGGCGAACGCTGCCAATGCCAGGAAGATTGTTATGAATTTGTTCTTTTTCATTGTTTCTCCTCCTTATTCGTTTTTACCGCTGAACATGAACCTGTAACTGACTGTCTTGCAGTCCATATTGAACTCCATGCAGATAACGCCCTTGCGGAACACGGCCACGATCTGGTCGTCTGTCTTCCGCCTGATAGCGTTCGGCTGAACGGAATTATCGAAATAGCACTCGACCTCCTCGGTAGGAAGATTGAAGCCGTACATGTCGTGAGGAATATTCCCGTTGTTCATCTTGATCCCGGAAATCTTACCATCTGTGCGACGTATCTCAAGCTGGAAAGAGTCGAACCAGTCAAAATACGGCTTGATGTCAATACCATTCACGTTCACGTCATCAATCTGGAGCGCTTTCCAAAGATAGAAAGTGGAGACCTTATCAGGCTCGTAGTCCGGATCCATCGTCGTGTCGTGAAGGGTCAAGGTCTTGACACAACCGCTGGCAAGAGCGGCGGCAGCCAAAAGGCCCAAAATAACGCGTATTGTGTTTCTCATATCTTTCATCGTTTATAATGCCAGTCTCTGGGCCACCGTGATGGAGGCGATGTTCTCATTCAAGCGCTTCTCGGCCACAGGATAAGGGAAGAGAAGGCAATCCTCCGTGAACGGGACACCGGGATGTTCCTGGGGAGTGAAACCGATCATGTCCACAACCCTTTTGTTGGAGACGTTGAACACCTTGCGGGTGCGGAGCATGTCGAACCAGTTCTGGCCCTCGAAGCAAAGCTCCCAGACACGCTCCTTGTACACATCTTCGAAGCTTATCGAGGAAGGCTTGACCATCGGGCACCAACGGTTCCTTACCTGGTAATAGGCATCTATCGCGGCGGCATCCGAGGTGCTTCCGCCAGCACAGGCCGCTTCGGCGAGCACGAGCAAGATGTCCGAATAACGGATCATCGGGAACTGCACGTCACAGGTGTTACTGGTCACGGCATCAGTGTCGAAGTACTTGTAGATAAATGGCTGAGGGAAGTCCACACCATTGTAGGAATTGTAGTACCAACCTTTTTCCATGGCTCGTTTGTCACCATCCTCATAGGAATTGATGAAAGTCTGGCTGGGGACAATAGCTCCACCGAACGCCTGGTTCTCAGCGAACTGCTCGGCATCCCATCCCGCATAATAAGGAAGGAAGATAGTGTGCATCGGAGAACCGCCGTTTGTCTTGTTGTACTGGGCCGTGTAAATAGCCTCTTCCTTGTTGCGCTTGGCAGGATCGGCGAGGTCTCTGACATCAGTATAGAGAGAGAACGCTCCGCTTCCGATGACCTCCTTGGCCTTGGTGACCGCCTGGCCATAATGATCGGTCTGCTTGAGAGGGTAACCGGCCATGGCCAGATGGACTTTGGCGAGAAGGGCCTTGACAGCACCGAGTCCCACGTGACCGTCACCGGGATTCCAAACCGTCAAGAGGCTCTCGGCCTGAGTGAGGTCATCCAAAATCTGCTGATAAACCCCGCTTATGGGAGTAAGCTCTGTCACAATGTCTGACTTTCCCTTGACAGGTGCGGTAGGCACAGGAATAGGACCATAGCACTGGACCAGGAAGAATAATGAATATGCCCTGATGAAATGCGCCTCGCCGAGGAATTTGCTCTTTGTGGCCTCCGGGACATCCGAAGTTGAGTTCTCGATACCCTCGATAGCGTAGTTTGCGCGGCTGATAGCCTGGTACATGTCGTTCCAGTTATTGTCAAGCAAACCGTTGTCATCCGCGAGGGGAAGGTTATAGCCCAGGGTACGGGAATCATAAGCATGGCTGCGTTTGTGATATCCCGTAAGGGTCTCGAGCATAATGAACGTGGTGTGGTTCGGAGCCACCAGGCCATCCATATAAGCGGCCACCACCCTTGGATAAAGGCCGTTTATGGCATCTTGCATCTGCGCCTCGGAGACATAGTAGTTCTCAGGGGACAGGAAGGTTTTGGGCTCCTCGGTAAGGAATTTAGTGCAACCAGCGGAAAGCAATACGGCCGCCATTCCAAGTATATTGATTATCTTTTTCATACGCACCTAGAATGAGATTTTGATGTTACCGGTGACCGTGGTCGGTTTCGGATAGGCAAGCCAGTCGTAGCTGATCTGGCCATTGCCCGTACCCCAACCGACTTCAGGATCGAAGCCTGTGTACTTGGTCCAGAGGAACGGATTCTCGATGCTGACACCGAGAAGCAATCCCTTGATGGACTTCATGTTCTTGAGCAGGTTACGCTTGAGGTCGTAAGACAGGACAATGTTCCTGACGCGGATGAAGTCTCCATCCTCGAGGAAGAATGTGCCCATGCTTCCATTTCCGAAATAAGCGTCGGTAGGAAGACGGAGCTGCGCGAGGGTCGTGTTCTGGTTGTCAGGAGTCCAGGAAGCCGTGAGCAGGTCAGAGAGACTGTTCGTGTAAATCGCCTGTCCGACATAGAGGCTCTGGGCGATATTGGACACCTTGAAACCCCAGGCAGCGCCGATATCGACCATGAGGTTGAATCCACCCCAGGTGAAGTTGTTCACGACAGAGATCTCACCCTTCGGAGTGGCCATTCCCACATACTGGGTGTCACCGTCGTCATACTCGCCGTTCTGGTTGACGTCCTCCAGTTTGTAATCTCCAGGAGAACGGCCGTAGACCGCGGCTTCAGCCGCTTCTTCAGTACTCCATGTACCGAGGAGTTTCTTCATTCCCCAACGCATGTAAGGCTGACCCTCCTCGACCTGACCACCGTGGGTTGACAACGAGCCGTAGAGCTTGTCTATGATACACTGGTTGGTGGAATAGATGAAGTCGAGATCCCAAGCGAAGTTACGGGTAGCGATCGGATGGGTGTTGAGAGTGAGCTCGAAACCGGTGTTGTGCAGGGCTCCGAGATTGGAAGTTATACTTCCGTAACCGGATGAATGAGGAATGGACTCGGCGAACAACAGGTCAAGCGACTTCTTGTAGTACCAGTCAGCAATGAGCTGGATCCTGTCCTTGAAGAAGGCGATATCAATACCCGCGTCGAACTGCCTGGTCGTCTCCCAGGAGAGATCAGCGTTACCGAGCGTGCTCACCGAAGACTGAGACACCACCTGGTCATTCATGATCATCGTGCCGGCGGAGATCTGAGACATAGTCACATAGTTTCCGATGGAGGCGTTACCCACCTCACCGAAGCTGGCGCGAAGTTTCAGGTGATTGATGAAATTCTTCTCGGTCCCGAACCAAGGCTCCTCAGAGACTGTCCAACCGGCGGAGACTGAAGGGAAGAAACCATATTTGCGTTTCGCGCCGAAGTTGGAGGCTCCGTCAACACGGACCGTGACTCCGAGCATATAACGTCCGTCCCAAATCTGGTTCGTACGGAAATAATAGGAGTTCATCGTGTTCTTGCTCCAACCGGAAGAAGGCTGGACCTTCTTGGTGCCGGCGCCGAGGTCATGATATTCAAAGACATCGTCGGGAAGCAGTTGGGCACCGGCGTAGCTGTTCTCGGACTGTGAATAATACCAGGACGCTCCAAGCGTGAAGTTTGACTTGAGCTTATCCCCGAAGAATAGCTTGTCGTAAGTGAAGTAATCTTCGTTTGACCAACGGGTCGACAGGTTGTTTGAGATGTAGGCCTGGGTTCCGGAATCAGACTTTGACCAGTCAGCCATTCCCGCGATACGGAAGTCAGTGTTCTTGCCGACGGTTGTCTGGTAATTGCCCTTGACTGTGAAGGTCAGACCATCGAGCAGATGGAAATCAAGTCCGAGATTACCGAGGAAATAGTCCCTATGGTTGATCTGTTTCCAAGCGTTCAACTGATGGACAGGGTTGGAAGCCGTCTCTGAAAGAGGATAGTCCTGCTTCGCTCCCCAAGTGCCGTCAGGGTACTTGACAGGAACGACCGGAGGCATCTCATAGGTGTTACGTACAGCTCCCTGCTGCATCGTACCTTCCTGGTCAGCCGAGTTGTCCTCTGTCCTGGAATATGAGATCATTCCATTGATATCCAACCATTTGTTTATCTGGGTCGTGGCGTTGATGGTTCCGCTCAGACGCTTTCCATAAGTAGTCTTGACCAGACCTTGGACGTCCTGCCAACCCAGATTGGCGTAAACGGAAGACTTGCTGCCACGCTGCGAGAAGGACACGTTGTGATCCTGTGTGATAGCCTTACGAGTGACCTCACTCCACCAGTCCGTATTGTATTTTGGAGTGGCTATAAGAAGGCCATTTGCATCGCGGGCATATTCAGAGCCGTTCATCTGATAATCGAAAAGGCTCTCGATAGGATTCACAAGATGTGGCATGTTCTGGCCGCTGTAACCATAGGCCAACTGCTGCATCTGGATGTACTCATCAGAATTCATCAATTTGAGTTTGCGGGAGAGGTAACCGACACCGTACTTTCCGTCATACGTGATGGTTCCCTGGCCGGAACCCTGCCCGCTCTTGGTGGTGATAAGCACTACACCGTTAGCGCCTTTGGCTCCATATATGGCCGCTGAGGCGGCATCCTTCAAAACAGCGACTGACTCGATGTCATTTGAGTTGATCATGTCGGGGTTGACATCAACCGCGCCATCCACCACATACAAAGGAGTCGTGCTGGCATTGATGGAACCGATACCACGGATTAGGATGGCGGCGTTACCACCAGGACGACCGGAAGTGGACTTGATCTGGACACCGGCCATCTTACCGGCCATGTTCTGGAGCACGTTGAGACCGGTCGCGCGCTCAGTGAGAGCCTCGCCACCCACTTGGGCGACAGAAGCGGTCAGCTCGCGTTTGATCATAGTACCGTAACCAACCACGACTGTCTCTTCCAGCATCGTGGCGTCTTCCTTCATAATCACATTGAATAAGGAACGCCCGTCAATGGGAATCTCCTGTTCAGTCATTCCCATCATGGAGAACACGAGGGTTCCCGTCGTGGCGTTTGTCCTCAGGGTGAAATTACCGTCGGCATCGGTGCTTGTGGCGTTCTGCGTCCCCTTGACGGCGACATAGACGCCAGGTAGGGGATCACCGTTCTCATCAGTCACACGGCCCGTCAGGGCGTTCTGGGCATAAGCCTGGAACACGAACGCGAGCATCATGATGACTGCCACGGCAAGTTTTGTTATATTATATTTGATGTTCATACGTATTAACTCTTGAGGTTAGGATTTAGAAAGTGAGTTTCAACGTACCCGATATGGTCCTGGGGCGAGGATAGGCACCTCCTGCGACGCCGATCTTGCCGTCCCAGATGAAATCTTCGGGGTCAATGGAAGGAACTCCAGAGGAAGTGAACAGGTTCTCAGCCTGGACACCAACCTTGATTCCGCGGAAGAAACCGTCTTTCTTCAACACATCGCGTCCAAAGTCATAAGTCAAGGATATATTCCTCAATCTCATGTAGTTGCCTTTGAAAGCGAACTTAGCGTCATAAGGCTCCTTTGTGTTCCACGCGTCACAGTATGTCCAGAAGCCGGCCTTGGCCATAAGGTCCACCATAAGGGTGAGACCCTTCAAGGAAAAACTGTTCACGAAGTTGATCTCATGATGAGGAGTGGTGCCTCCGGCATTGAGAAGAGTATTAAGTTCCTCCCCTTCCACAGATGAGATAGGGCTCATGGAATAGTCGACCTTTCCACCTATCTCCACAGCTTTGGATGTGTTCAGGGAATACAACAATGTGGCATCCCACTGGAAGTCGCGGTTGTCGACCGGACGGGCGTTAAGAGTCACATCGAGTCCGCTGTTGCTGATTTCCCCAAGGTTCTTGTATTGGGATACGATACCTGTCTCAGAGGACGTCAAGACATTCAGGAAAGGATTCTTTGTGTTGATAGTGTAGAAGTCAGCGGAGAAATTGAGCCTGTTCCCCCAGAAGGAAAGATCGAGACCCAAGTCGAGCTGACGGGAATCCTCCCACTGCAAATTATTTGATAATCCGGCGTTTCCGATTCCGAGAGGGAAAGCCGAGTTGCCGGCAAACCCGAAGCTTGCGCGGATCTTGAACAGATCAACCGTGTTCCTGGCTGAATCAAACCAAGGTTCCTGGGAGATGACCCAACCGGCTGACAGAGCGGGATATATTCCGCTCATATTATCATAGCCATAAATCGAGGCCGAATCATAACGGAGGGTAACTCCGAACTGATATCTGGAGGAGACATCCCAATTCGTCCTGAAGAAGACTGAGCGGGTAGATCTCTTGTCATAGCCTGACGTCGCCTGATCATAAACGGTTCCGGCCTGCATCCTGTAGAATTCGTACTGGTTGTCAGAGAAATCAGTCGAACCACTATAAGAATTCTCATATTGGAGAGAGGAGAATGAGACGCCGAGGACAGAGGTTGTCTTGACATCACCAAATTCCTTCTTGTAGGTCAGATAATCCTCATTGGACCAGCGGTTCACATCGTAATTCGAGATATTCGCGAAACCATTGTCGGCGACAGTGGCACCGGCGATTCCTCCGGGAGCGGACTGGCCGAATGAATAGTTATTCGTACGGTAGTCGCCCCTGACGGTGAACACGAGTCCCTTAGCCAGATGAATATCTCCAGCTCCGTTCAGAAGCACCTGCTGGTCTTTCTGACGGTAGGCAGCCTTATCAAGCATTGTGGTATAGTCGTAACCATCCATAATCGCGAGACGGTCCGCGCTGGCGGATGAGCTCACGGAAGACGTGATAGTCTTGTAAGCCAGATCATCAAAAACAAGATCACCTCTCATTTCCGTACGGGTGCTGAAATCAGCGCCGAATCTGACGTCAAGCCACTCGTTGATCTTGGAGTTGAAATTGAGGGCTGTGTTAAGACGGTCAGCGTTAGTCTTGGGAACTATGCCACCGAAGGACTTGTAGCCCAGGGAAGCATAGACAGAATTCCTTTCGTTCGCCTTTGAGAAAGAAAGGTTGTGCCCATGGGAGATAGCGTTCTCATATGTCTTCTCCAGCTCCTTGTAACCAGGGGTGGGTTGGCTCAGACCGACAGATCCGGAATAAGTGAATACTCCGTTCTGATCCTTTCCGGTCTTTGTCGTGACAAGGATAACACCATTAGCCCCATTGGCTCCGTAGATAGCGGTGGCCGCGGCGTCCTTGAGAACCACAACTGACTCGATGTCAGCAGGATTGATCATGTCAATGTCAACTCCGGCGATGCCATCCACGACATAGAGGGGCGCGGGTGAAACTCCACTGTTCCCCCTGCCGCGCACGTACACCGTGTTGGTGCCACCAGGACGGCCGGAGGTGTTGTGCACCGAATAACCGGCGACCTTCCCAGCCAGAGCCTGGGTAACATTGAACGCGGAGGCGCGCTCAAGGAGCCCTTCGCCGCATACCTTGGTGAGGGAAGAGGTTATCTCCCTCTTGTCCAGCGTACCGTAACCGACAGCGACCAACTCGAGTGGCTGCTGGGGATTCTCGGCCATGCGGACATCGTACCAAGTCTTTTCCTCGACCAGCGGAATCTCAACATCTTCCTGGCCAAGCATTGAAACAAACAGCTTCTCAGCTCCGGACGGCAGATCCAGCCGGAATCCACCGTCAACATCAGTGACAGTGGCGGCTGTGGTGCCTCGCGCGGAGACAGAAGCGCCAACTAGAGGGTTCCCTTCCTCGTCGAGTACTCGACCCGAGACGCTGAAGGGTCCTAGCGCATGAAGCGTCGCCATCGACACAAAGGTCGAGAGCAGCACAAGCGCGATTCGCGATAGTCTCTTGCTTCTCATTAAATTATGTTGTTAATAAATGATTACAATAATCAACATCGCGAAAGTACTCACACCCGTCAAGGCATGAGTACACAATTCAATCAAATAAGTATATCAAATCAATCCTGCGGGACAGGATCCCCCGGGACGGGGTTGGCGGGGTCACAGACAGCGACACCCACACGGGAATCGGCGCATCCATAGTATAGATACCATTTCCCGTCATGTAAGGTCAAGCCTTCGATAAAAACAGTGCCGGCGGCATATTGCCCGCTTTTCTCAAAATCATCCATAGGCCTGAAAAAGGGGATGTCCAGCCTCTCGAGAATAATCTCAGGATTGGCGGAATCAAAGAGAACCTGACCAGCCGAATATGTCCCGGCCGGATAGCGAGGATCCCTCTTCTCGCCCTGACTGTTTTTCCCGTTATATAATAATAGGATACCATCTTTCGTGAGCAAAGCGGGCGGTCCACACTCGGTTAGGGCACTGTCAAAGAAACCATCCCTCGGGAACATGACACCCAAAAGCTCACCGTCCTGCCCGAGCCTCGGTGTCCAATTCACGAGATCGTCAGACTCGGCTATATTGACCATGCTCTCTCCCCAATACATCATATACTTCCCGCCAATCTTTGTGATCACCTGGCGTCCGTCACGTACCTCGGTCACAATAGATCCTGATTTGCACGCCATGTCTTTGAAACGGCCTCCATAAGCGTTCCCGAAGGCGGGGCCATGTTTTGTCCAATTCCTCAAATCTCTTGAAGTGGCGACACAAAGACGAGGGACTTTCCTGTTCCACGAGGTATACATCATCACATAGGTGCCATCCTGGGTCACCGCGACGCGAGGATCCTCGCATCCTCCCGGCCACTCATATTCTTTCGCGGAATCCTCATCCGGGAACATGACAGGTTCAGGCGCTATATCCATCTTGACTCCATCATCTGATAAAGCGAGACCCAATCTGGAGGTTCGGGTGCCGATACCTTGAGCAGAGTTGTCCTCAGCCCGGAATATAACAGCGATTTTTCCGTCAATCTCAACAGAAGCGGGGTTGAATGTGTCGCTTTCCATCCAGCCGACGGGAGCGGAAACCATTGGACAGATGAACTTCATATCAACATCCGGACTTATAACCGGATTGGCTCCTTCCGGTCGCTCGAAGCCGCCTAATGCCCAAACAGGAAGCTGATTGACATCGGAACCGGACCGAGTGGCGCACCCGGACACAACAACTATTGACAACAAAAGCGTCAACTTAAGGATTTTGGGGTAATGGGGAATCATTTCGTTTTATATTTATAGTATTCATGAATCAGGCTACGATAACCGAGGGTCTTGAGGTCATCGTAGCGTACACGGTAATTAGCGTTGTTGTGCTTTCCTGTGGCGAGAAAGCGGATATTATCCTGGAGGTAATGGTCAATCTCCTCCAGCCCTTCGGTTGTGTTGATCACCGGGAAAAACCACCTCGACCAAGAGAGCGTATCGGGATCATCCCCCTCAAAGAATTTGGCGTTGAAGCAATTGATCATAGCCTTCATCGCCTGGATTCTCGGTTTCCCTTTTTTAGAGGCCCAACGGTTCAGGGACCTCGCCTTCCGGCTGATTTTCCCCTTCATCTTCCTGATAGTCGCGCCGGAAACCCCAATTTTGGTACCGTCGCTGCGGAAACCAAGGAACTCATACGGCTCACCAGGCATATAAATATGCTCCTTGTCAGGATTGACCTCCAGCCGATAACGGGTGAAATAGTCTCCCAATATGGCTTTATATCTCAGAAGTTCCTCATAATCAGAGGCAAACAAGATTATATCATCGGAATAGCGGGCATAAAGGATCCCTTCCCTCTCGAAAAAGTGATCGACCTCCATAAGGTATACATCGGCCAGGAAAGGGGCGGTCGGAGTCCCTGCCATCACTCCCCTGTTCTCACTCACCAACGTGTCTCCACTAATAGAACGGTCGTCCTCCAGAAGTCTCCGGAAAAATGAATACAGGTCAGGATCATCTTCTAGAACCTCTTTGAGGACAGGCAACAATATGGGAATGGAGATCGAGTTGAAATAATCATGGATGTCGACCTTATAGGCCCACAGACTTCTGCCTTCCAAGGACTTGTTTATCTTGTAAATGGCGTCGCAGGCTCTCATCCCCCGACGGAAAGAATAGCAATTTGAGGCGAACCGGTCGTCATAGCGGTAAAGAAGATAGGAGATCAGTTTCAAAACCGCCTTCTCGTCAGGAGGAAACTGATACACAATCCGTTTCTTTCCGGAACCCATCTTGTTTATCACAGTCCGGACAGGGATTCCAAGACCTTCCGGGCCGGAAGCCCGCCTCGCGGCGGGAAGATATTTCTCCGCCTCGACGAAGTCATCCGCCTCGACAAAGGTGTGCCAAGTGAAACGGCCTTTACGCAAACGATACGCCAGGAAGTCATCCCAGACTTCCTGACGTTCGATTTGACGCATTATGCTATCCATCCTTGAAAAAGAAAAAGGGGAATGATTTTGAATCCGCAAAGTTGCGGTTCACGAGACTTTACACCGCCTGGCGGCCCGCGACGCCATAAACAAATTCAGGCGATGCCTCATCCTCAGCGGGCGCGGCCAAAGGGCCGCATCCCCTCTTTCCTGGATCAGATATTGTTCATGAATCTGTTTATACGCCCTACCACATAATCCTCCTTGTTGGGCATCTGTGTGTAGAAGTTGATGTAAGGGAGGCCGAGTTTCTTGGCGTACATCCTGGAAATCAAGTACTTCACTTTGGCGTCATGGCTATGGCCGGAGCCCAGCATGACTATTCCCTTAGGTGCTCCACCCTCGGAAAGAACGAAGGTGTAAGGCTGGCCCCACTCCGCCTTATAGGCCTGTGTGGGACGGGTTTTGTAGAGCTGGAAGGTATCAGCGGCGAAACCGGCCAGGTTCGTGACAGGCACATTACGCTGAACACTATACTGAGGGAAGTGTGTGGCGAGAATACCGGCGAAATAAGTAAGGCTCTCAGCTTCGCTCCTTACGGGAGCGTCATCATCGCCGTAATCCACGAAATTGCCTCTTCCGCCCGAATGGGGCTGGGATGAGCTGGTATTATTCGCCGCACCTGCCATGGCGGCATTGGCAGCCTGCTGGACCTTGGTCACCAGGTCTCCGGCCACTCCTTTCAGAAGATCTTTTAAAAGTCCCATAATAGATAACTCTGTTTCAGGTGATTCCTTCAAATATAGTGATTATTTGGAATATACAAGTAAAACATCAGATTGTTTGTCTCTTGAGGAGCCGCCACGAAAGGACCGGAATCATGAACGAGAGCAAACAGGCGACAAGCCAGAACACTGAAACCGGACGGAAATTGAAGTCTCCTGAACCGATCATAAACCCGCTAATCACGTTCTGGATGCCCGCCGCGGCATAACTCGCCAGTCCGACCATTCCGAGAGCGGATCCCGTAGCCTTGCGAGGGACAATATCGAGAGCCATCAAACCCGCGACGGTGCAATAGACCACCCCGATCGAAAGGCTGAATGTCGCCACATACACTATATTCATCACATAACTGCCCCTGGTAAGCAGGAAACCTGCCAGAGACGCGAGGCATACAATACCCGAAAGCAGGACCGGGATGAATCTGTTTCCCTTGAAAACCCTGTCGGACAACCATCCGGCCAAAACTGTCCCGGCTATACCGAAAGCCTCGGAGAAAGCTATTATCTCCGTGGCCGACACCAGTGAATAATCCTTCCCTTTCTGCAGGAAAAGCACTCCCCACTCACTCACGGCATGCTGGGTAATATAGACAAAAGCGCTGGAAAGGGCGATAATCCATATTCCCGGGTGCTTGACAACCATCTTCTGGAGTTCCTTGGTGGGCATTGTGTCGGTCTTGAGAATTTCCTCGCCGGAGAGTTCCTGGACTGAAGGAAGTCCCCGGTTCTCCGGGGTGTCAGACACGAATATCAAAATGATGGTTGACCCGATGACTCCGGCAATCGCGGAGAATATGAAGCCATATTCCCAACCAATCAACGCCACGACAAGGCCCAGCGCATACACCGAGATGGATTTGCCGAGATAGGGTGTGGCGCTGAGGATGCTATAATATGTACCCCTGCGGTTCAGCGGGAACCACCTGGAAAGGCTGATCACGCCGGGAGGAGCACCCATCGACTGGCAATAACCGTTTATTCCCCAGACAAGGGCGAACACGAAAAACAGGATGGCGGAAGAGAATCCCCACCAACCATAAGACAGGCCCAAGACTCCCATAAGGAGATTAACCACGGTCGAAACCAGGAGGCCGGTCGCCATGAAACGCTTGATATTGCAGTAGTCAGCTATGAAACCGTTGGCGAACTTCCCTGCCGCGTAGACGAAGTAAAAAGCCGAGCCGATGATTCCTAACTGCGCGGCGTTCAAGATGTTCCCGTCAATCAGAGGTTGCTTAACTACCGCCATCGCCATCCGGCAGACATAATAAAGGGCATAAGCCGCTGTCACCCCCCAGAAGGTGCGGTTCCTCAAGCGGCGGTACTCACCCTGTACCGCCTCCGCCGGCACTTTGACGGACGAAGGCTTGGATATCCTGAAGAAAGAATAAAGGCTCATCTCACCACAAAAATAGCTAGTTTCTTCGGATTTATATGCCATTTTGAGTAACTTTACAGTCCCACCAAGTATTGATATAAGCTTTCGACATGATAAGACAGGAGAAAATCGACAAGGCTATCGAGACTCTATTCGACGAGATACAATTCACGGCTGAGCCGAAAGGGCTCTATGATCCACTCAGATATATGATCGCCATCGGCGGGAAACGGCTCCGGCCGACGCTCTGCCTGGTGACATATTCCCTGTTCAGGGACAAGATCAAGCCTGAGATTCTCGAGCCTGCGGCCGGATTGGAGGTTTTCCATAGCTTCACTCTGATTCACGACGACATTATGGACAGGTCTCCTTTGAGGCGCGGCGTGGACACCGTGTGGAAGAAGTGGGATCACGACACGGCCATCCTCTCGGGCGACGTGATGTGTATCGACAGTTACGCGCGCATCGCCAAAGCTCCTAAGAAGTCGGCGGCGAAGGCCCTGGCGCTTTTCTCCAGAACCGCCGCTCAAGTCTGCGAGGGGCAGCAATATGATATGGAATTCGAGTCCAGGGACGATGTCACGATGGACGAGTACATGAATATGATCGGCCTCAAGACGGGCGTCCTTATCGCCTGCTCCGCCAAGATGGGAGCCCTGATCGCCGGCGCTCCGGATCTGGATTGCGATTCCCTTTACGGATACGGCTATAATCTCGGTCTGGCTTTCCAGGTGGCGGATGATTACCTGGACGCTTTCGGCGATGAGAAAGTTTTCGGTAAGCCAATTGGAGGAGACATTGTCAACTCAAAGAAAAGCTGGCTGACTATCCGGGCTCTTGAGAAAGCGGACGCGTCCCAGAGAACCGCGTTGCTCCAGGCCATGTCGATGCCGGTCGATTCTCCAGAGGAGAAAGAGTCCAAGATAATGAGGGTCAAAGGTTTATATGATGAGCTAGGTGTGGCGGAAGATGCCAAGCAGACCATCCTTGACCTAAACGAGAAAGCCCTGGAGGCTGCCTCCAGGGTCTGCTCGGGAGTCCGCTACGAGCGACTCCGCCGTTTCGCCGACAAACTCGTCGGACGGACGAGATAATCAATATTCCACAACAAGCGCTGTACAGGCCGGGACAACGGTGGCGTCGGTGATGGTCACCTTTTCTCCGGTCAGGACATTTGTGCCAGCTCCGAGGTTCGAGGCGATCTCCGCGTAATGTGACCACGGGATCGTACGCTCCTCGGGAGAGGCGTTGACATAGACGAATACCTTTTCGGTGTCGTTGTAACGGAAGAAAGCGTAAGTGTTGTCACGGCTCATGAAATGCTTCGTCTTGCCGTTGTGGATCACATCCTTGCCCTTTCTCCACTGGAAAAGAGTCTTGACATAATCATGAAGCTCCGCCTCCACTCCGGTACGGCCTTCCTCGGTGAACAAGTTGACAGGATCTCCAGCCCAACCTCCGGGGAAATCCATCCTCAGCTCACCATCGCTCTTGTAATTCTTACCCGTCGCGAACATCATCTCATCTCCGTAGAACAGCTGCGGAATACCCCTTATGGTAGCCAGAAGGGTGTACCCTATCTTCATCTTGTCCGAATCAAGCTTCCAAGCGTCCGCGACACGATAATGGTCGTGATTGGAGAGGAATATCATCATCTTGGAGAGGTCGTGGTAAGTGGCGTCATGGGCCAGAGCCCTATACACCCTGAACATACCCTGATCCCATCCCGGATAATCCTCGCAGAGAGCGGCGTTGATCGCCTCCTGGAGAGGGAAATCCATGATTGAAGGAAGGTGGGAGTCGAAACCGTCGCTGTTGGCGTTCCCGCCTTGCCAGTAAGCCAGCTGGTCGAAATTGGAATCCCAGCACTCGCCCACTATGTTGAGATTGGGATACTCATTTAGCACAGCGGCGCACCACTCGCTCATAGGGACCTTCTCATTGTAGGGATAGGTGTCAACCCTGAGGCCATCCTGGCCTGAATACTCTGTCCACCAAATCGCCCATTGCTGGAAATACTTCAACAAGAACGGGTTGTCAAGATTCATGTCAGGCATCATCGGGACGAACCAGCCGCTCACAAGGAGATTCTTATCATATTCGGAAGCGTTGGGATCCATAGCTGACGGGAAGATGTAATTGGTATTGGTATATTCAGGGAACTGATGGACCCAATCCTTGAAAGGAAGGTCACTCATCCACCAATGGTCGGTACCGCAGTGGTTAGTGACGATATCCATTATCACCTTTATTCCCTTCTCATGAGCCTTGGCCACATATTCCTTATACTGGGCATTGCTGCCGAAACGAGGATCTATCCGGTAATAGTCCCCGCAGGCATAGCCGTGATAGGATTCCCAAGTCTGGTTATCCATCAGCAAGGGTGTACACCAGATGGCAGTGGCACCAAGGTCGGCGATATAGTCAAGATGGTCGATAATTCCTTGAAGATCACCGCCATGGCGGCTGAAAGGCTCTTTCCTGTCTGCCTTCTCGAAAGTATCGTCAGTGTTGTCATTCCTAGGATCCGCGTTGGCGAAACGATCAGGATTGATAAGGTATATGAAATCTGACGTCGTGAAACTGGTCCTCTCCGCGGAACCTTTCTCCCTCGAGGAAATCACATAGGGTTTCCTGAAAGACTCCCCGCCCTTGGTGAACACAAGGTCGTAAGTCCCAGGCTTCGCTGAAGAGCTGACCGCCACATCCACAAAGAGATAGTTCGGGCTGTCGGCCTTGTGGACATCCGTGACCTTAAGGCCGGCCCCATCGACAGAGACAGTCCAGGAGGAGATATCCTCACCATAGATCATAAGCTGGAGATCAGTCTTCATCCCGGTCCACCAGCATGGAGGCTCAACCTTCGCCACCCTCGAATCAGCGGTCGTGACAGACCAAGTCCAAGGAGCCTTCAGAAGGACATCCACAAGAACCTCGTCTCCTTCGAGGAACCTCTTGAATGTCAGACTAGTATCAGTCTTGGACACAACCTCGAAGCCGTCATTGTCGCTGCTCAGGGCCGGATGGGCATGCCTCAAGTCATTGAGATACGTATAAAAATCACTTACGGCATTATGATGCCAGTCCGGCATCGGATCCTTCTCGAAGAACAGGAACCGGTGGTCGTAACCGACCTCCTGGCCGGTGTAGAGCAACGGCTGGGCGTTCGGAAGGGTCCAGCACAGGACGGCCATGGTCTTCCATGCGTCGCCCATCCTCTCGAACTCAGATCCGCTCCAGGAGTTCTCGTCGTGGTTCGTGAGGAAAGTCAGGCGGTGGGTAGGGCCGAACTCCTCCTTGTTCCACTCTATGTACTTCATCAGGCTGTCGACATTTGACTTGCCCTGGGCGATATCGTTCAGCATGTGATGCAGCCTCCAGGCATAAGTGCAGTCGAATCCGGCCTCGTTGAGCCAGGGCTCCTCTCCCTCGGCGAGGAAGAAAAGCCTCCGTGAGTATTCGTTCCTGAACTTGGTGAACACATCGGTCCAGAAGTCCTGCGGCACCTGATATGCCACGTCGCAGCGGAAACCGTCGATCCCCCTGTCCAGCCAGAAACGCATACATTTCTCCATCTCGGAGCGCACGTCGGCACAATTGTAATTGAGCTTGGCTATATCTGTCCAGTCATATTCCACGACCGTATTGCCCTCAGCGTCACGGACATACCATTCGGCCGGTTTATCCGTCACCCAGGAATGATCAGGGGAAGTATGGTTAGCCACCCAATCTATTATCACCTTAAGTCCCTGCTCATGAGCTACTTCCACAAAGTGATCAAAATCCTTGAGAGTCCCGAATTCAGGATTGACGTCGCAATAATCCTTTATGGCATAATATGATCCCAGAGTCCCTTTGCGGCCCTTCTCCCCAATCGGATAAAGCGGCATAAGCCATACTACATCGATTCCCAACTTCTTGAGTTCAGGCAGCTTGGCCTCGGCAGCGGTCAAGGTGCCCTCGGAAGTGGCCTGACGGATGTTCATCTCATAAATGACAGCGTCACCGGTCCAGTCCGCGTTATCTTCCGACACTTTCGTTCCCTTGGAATGGCAAGCTCCAAGCAACAACACTAAAGAGACGAATGTAAAAATTCTCTTCATCATGGCATATCAGTTTTCAATGGTATTCGGGAATGAGGAAATCCTTATATGGGCGGCGCCCATGGGCACCAGCGTGATCGGCTCAGCCTGGGCCTTGGGAGCGTCCTCCTCAGGGAGGACATTACAAAGGCCGGTGTCGTCGAGGGTCCAGGAAGGCACCCTGCGACCGGTGGCGCTGACCTGGAGCGGAACACTCTCGAGCGTGAAGGGCCAGTTGTCAGCGGGCCACTCACCTTTCTTCACACTGAAAGACTTGAGCGGATCGTCTCCCTTCGAGAGGACAAGAGAATAATTCCAGGGGGTAGTGGGCCAAATCTCGGTGGCGGGCCAGGCCTCGTTCTTTGTCTGGACAGTCTTGAGCTCCTGACCTATCTTCAATGAGAGGGTCAAGGGACCATAGTCAACACTGACACTGTTCTTGTTCACCTCCCAGCGTCTCAGGGAAAGCTCCATAGGCAAGGTGAGTTCCACCTTGTCACCGGACTTCCAGTTTCTATCTATCCTGAGGTACTTGCCCTCCTCAAGCTTGACCCCTACCGGAGAGCCATTGACCGCAGCCTTGGCTCCATGGGCCCAGGAAGGGACACGGAGATAGAGGGGGAAGCTCACCGGTGACTCAGATTCGATCGTGAGGGTTATCTTCTCGTCGAAGGGGTAATAGGTTGTCTCATGGATCGTGACTTCCTCTCCTCCTGACACCTTCACACGGGCTGAGCAGGCGGCATAGAGAATAGCGGCCACACCGTTGTCCGGAGTGGCGTAGATGAGGTTTTCAGCCAGATATGGCCACCCTTGCCCATGGTCATGCTGGCAGCAACGGTGCCCGAGGGGATTCATGAGGAACATGGGGCCGTCATTCTGGATACCCGGGGCATGGTTTCGCGAGTCGCTCACCACCATATTTGGGGATGTTATGTACCTGAGCCCTCTCATGTCAGGAGTCAAGGCTACCGTGTAGCTGTTGAAAGTGACATCCTCGCAGTTCTCCGCCCACATGGGATCCCCAGTCAGGCAGAGCAGCAACTGGTCCGAATTCATCTGCTCCACAAGCGCGCAAGTCTCGATACCTTGACGGGGATCGATATAGCCAAGCCTGGAATTCTCGTCTCCTCCCCACATTCCGCCAGGCACTTGCCCGAATGTCCTGCGGATCAGGTAGAAGTCATTATAAGTGGCGGCGAGCATCGACGAGTCTTTGGAATATGAATAATATTGGGCAGGCTCGCGGAAGCATTGGGCTATGTTCACATTGTGCCAGTTAGGCAGGTTGGAATCCTGATGCCAGTTCTGGGCGTTGCGATGCAACTTATCGATAAGAGGCAGCAGGGACTCGTCACCTGTGCGGTTGTACAGCCAAATCACACTCTGGATGTTGTCCCCCGCCCTGCTGCTTCCCCAGTATTCCTTGAGGAAGTCCTCGTCGGGGACAGAGAGTTCCCAGTTGAAATAAGCGCTCATGAAATCGAGCACACGGGCGTCCCCCGTATATTCATAATAAGACTGGAGGCACCAGAGCATGATCATGTTGGGCCAGAGGTCAGGCTTCCCGCCGCTCTTGTTGTCCGGGCCGAAGAAACCATCCTCCCTTTGGGAAGCCAACGCCCCCTCTATCCACACCTTCGTCTCTTCCAACATCCCGTCATCATGAAGGACATAGGCCAGGTCGCCATATCCCTTCAACCAATAGGGGACTTCCTCCCAACCATGGTCTCCACCCGTTCCGAGCCAGGCGTTGCCCTCTTTCTCAAGCCAGGGGCTGATCTCGCCGAGATGTCCGTTCATACCGTCTCTCTGCCGGTTCAGGATCTCCTTGATCCAACCCTCGGGGGTAATGGTTCCCGGAGGTAGTTTGATGAAAGACTGAGGCACCAAAGGGGCGCGGTTCGACACATAGAATGAATTTGTTGATCCGGTGTCAGGACGAGCCACCATGCTCACCCCGTTCTTGTCACCGCTTCCGGCGCATCCCGCCAGAACGACCGCAAGGGATAAAACCAGTTTCTTCATATTGTAAACAACTATAAAACAGACTGTTATTTCAATTTGAAAACGACAGAGGAGTTGGCGCCGAGGGTCAGGTTGGTGCCTTCATAGGAAGCGGTGCCAAGAAGAGCCACCGGTTTGGACATATCGTCGGTGACTGATGTGGTCTTGGCGGAGCCGGCCACGTTGTGGATGACCAGCAGCTTCTGCCCGTCCGATGAGGTCATGTACCAAGAAGCGATTGACGCGCCGGAAAGGTTGGCGTTAGTCATTTCCCCGTTCGCGAGAGCGGGATAAGTGTTGCGGAGCTCAGAAAAAGTCATGTATACTCTAAGCAAAGAGCCCTTGTCGACGGCCTGGGCCGCTACCGAGATGGAACTCGTCAGCATCGAGTTGTCCACCTTGTTGTTCACACCCTTCTTGGCGCACTCCTTCCCTGCCTTGTCCCACATGATCGGCGTGCGGACATATTCATCACCTCCATCCTTCTTGCCCCAGTAGCCGAGCTCCTCACCCTGGTAGATAAATGGCTTGCCGGGAGTGGTAAGCATCATAGCCGCGGCCTGTTTCTCCTTCGCCAGGTTCTTGCCGAGCGACTCAGCAGCCCTGTTCTGGTCATGGTTGGTCATGAATATTGAGGTGATGGCGTCGCTCCTCTCCGCCTTATGCTCATTGATCCAGGAAGTCACCTTGGACACGTAACCTGAAGCGTTCCCTCCCAACGCGCCACTCAGGGCCCCGAAATAATCGAACTCGAAGCAGGAGGTAAGGCTCTTGTAATAGCTCTTCTCGGTATCGTGGCTGTCCCACTCTTCCGCCACCATGAAGATATTATCGCTATGTCCGGCGGCCTTGTAGGTAGCGTTACAGCGGTCGTACCACTTCTTCAGCAGGATCTGGTTGGACGAATGGCTGAAGGAGTTGATGCCGCCGCAGATATGCTTGACCGCATCCAGACGGAAACCGTCGATGCCAAGGTTGATCCATTTGTCGGCCGACGCGGCGAGATCCTGGAAACAAGCGTTGTTTTCCGCCTGCGAGACGTCGCCGTAATTCAGGTCCGGCATCCAGTCGCTGAAGCAGCCCATGTAGTAGAGGGTTTCCGTGGAGACGTCCGAAAGCTCGATCTTGTAGCGGCCGCTTCCGGTGAACCACATGTCGGCACCGTCAGCCACCAGATTCATATTCTGCCCCTCCGTCATCGTGCCGTTTCCGGAGGCGCCGAATTTGGACCCTGCCTGCCAATCCGCATATTTGCGCACCAGGACCCCCCACTTACCGCTGATCTCCATCACCAGATAGTAAGTACCGTCGCCCTTGTCCACGAATTTGACCGACTTGTCCCCCACGCCATCCTGCCACATATACAGGTTCCAAGTGGCTGTTCCTTTGGTTACGGCTTCATCGGTCTTGGAGATCTTCAGTTTGGGTGAACCGGAGGTCGCCTGCTTCCACTCGCCGGCCTGATATGTCGTGCCCTTGAGCATCGGGAAGCTCTTATAATCGACGGAAGGGTTCGTGCTGAAGAAATAGTAGTCCCGATACGGACTGGATGGATCGGCGAGCGCTTCCTTGAACCAGGCATTGCCCTTGCCGGAATGGTTGAGGACATAGTCCATGTAAATCTTTATTCCCCTGGCGTGGGCGGCGTCCACCAAGTTCTTGAAATCCTCCTCAGTACCAAATAGTGGATTGACCGTTGAATAGTCGTCCACATCATAGCCATGGTAAGATGAGGAGGGATGCGCGGGCGACAGCCAGATAGCTGAGACTCCGAGAAAATCAAGATATTCCAATCTTTCCTGAATTCCCTTGAAATCCCCTATCCCGTCACCGTCGCTGTCGGCGAATGAATATATCAAGAGTTGATAAGTCGTTGAGGCTCTCCTATTTCCGTCATAAGAATCAGGATCCGGAACCACCTGGACGATCTTCTTCCCACGCTGGCTGACCTGAACAGTCACATCGGCGGCGGCTATCACGTTCGTCGAGGACATCCCCTTTATGGTGATAGTCCCGGAGCGATCTTCGCCTGTGTTAGCGGTGACAGTCACTGTGACTGAGCCGTTTCCGTCTCCGGAGCCCTTGTCAACCTTGATCCAGTCAGCCGACGACGCGACGCCCCAAGCGGAGTTGGACGAGACATTCAGCAACACAGACCTTGAGTCCTCCGGCTCGAATGACAAAGATGTCGGACTGACAGAGAGGGTCTGCTGGACAATCTCCGGTTCTTTTTCCTTGCAAGAGAAGGCTTGCGCGGCCACAATGAGCAGGCAAGCCAAGGGGAATATGGCTCTTCTCATAACAACAGGTATAATTGGCAAGCCGGAGCCCGGTCAGGGGCTCCGGCCCGATAATGCCTAGAGAGCTGTCACGACAGCTTTCTGGGTCTTGGGATTGTAGGTCATCTTGACGCGTCCGGCGGTATCGAACACACCGTCCACCTTGTCGCCGTCAATGCTGAACTCGGTACCGAGGACAACGTGGTATTTACCGTCCTCACCCTTTCCGGAAGCGGCGGCGCCGAACCAAGAGCTCTCGTCAGCGGTCTTCAGGACAAAGCCATAGCCAGCCTCAACCTCGAGGATGACATAATACTCAGAGTCAGAGACCTTCTCGAACGGGACCGTACCCCAGTTAGGAGTCCTCTTGGATTGACCGTGATAGCAGTACTCAGGCTCAGCGGTAGCAAAAACAGCTTTCATCTCGTTCGGATAGAAGGTGAGCTTGTACTTGCCGCCTTTGGCGATCACGCCGTTGACCTTACTATCGGAGATGGCGAACTCGAAGCCAGGAGTGACGGTGTATTTGCCATCCTCGCCAGCCAGGGTGGCGTCAGCGCCGATCCACGAAGTTCCTTCAAGAACGCCGTTCTTGAGAACGAACTCCGAGTTGTCATCGACGTCGAGGATCACATAGTATTCGTCATCCGAGACCTTCACGAAAGGAGTCTCGCCCCAGTTGGGATTCTCCTTGCTCTGGCCGTGGTAGTACCAGTCGGCCCTGACACTTGTGATGACAGCGGTCATCGCGACAGGATTGAAGGTGAATACATAATCTCCCGCCTTTGGGATCACTCCGTTCACTTTCTCGCCGGAGATCTTGAACTCCTCACCGATCTTGACAACGAACTTACCTTCGGTCTGTTCCTGACTGCTGTCGGGGCCGAGCCAAGTGGTGCCATCGAGCGCACCGTTCTTCAGCACGAACTCATAGTTGTCGGCATCGGTCTTTAGCTTGAGAACATACTCAGTGTCAGAGACTTTCTCGAAAGGAAGCTCACCCCAACCGGGATTCTCGACGCTCTGGCCGTGGTAGTACCAGTCGGCACGGACACTTGTGATGACGGCGGTCATCGTCTGAGGGTTGAAGGTGAAGATATACTCACCAGGAGTGGCGATCACGCCGTCCACCTTGTCACCGGAAATCTTGAACTCCTGGCCTATCGTTACCACGAACTTACCATCGGTCAGCTCCTGAGAGTTGTCCGGGCCAATCCAGGTGGTATTATCACCGACAACTCCATTTTTCAGCACGAAGCCGGAGTTGGCGGAAATGGTCTTGAGTTTCAGAACGTATTCAGTGTCGGAGACTTTTTCGAAAGGAAGCTCGCCCCAATCGGGAGTCAGCTCGCTCTGGCCGTGATAGTACCAGTCCTCACGGGCGTTCTTGATCAATCCGGTCATAGTGACAGGATTGAAGATGAACTTGTACTCGCCGGGATTCGGGATCACGCCGTTCACCTTCTGGTCGGAAATCTTGAATTCCTTGCCGACTGTGACGACGAACTTGCCGTCGGTAAGTTCCTGAGTGTTGTCAGCACCGATCCAAAGAGTCTCCTCGCCAAGGGCTCCGTTCTTCAGCACGAACTCGGAATTCTCGGAGACAGTCTTGAGCTCGAGAACATACTCAGTGTCAGAGACTTTCTCGAATGGAAGCTCACCCCAGTCAGGAGTCAGCTCGCTCTGGCCATGATAGTACCAGTCGGCACGGAAACTCTTGAGGACAGCGGTCATTGTCTGAGGGTTGAAGGTGAAGACATACTTGCCGGGCTCGGCAATCACTCCGTCAACCTTCTTGTCGGAGATCTTGAACTCCTGGCCCACAGTGACGACGAACTTGCCGTCAGTGAGTTCCTGAGTGTTATCAGGACCAATCCAACTAGACGCGTCACCATTCTTCAAAACGAAGCCGGAGTTCTCGGAAACAGTCGTGAGAGTGAGGACATACTCCTCGTCAGAGACTTTTTCGAAAGGAAGCTCGCCCCAGTCGGGAGTCAGCTCGCTCTGGCCATGGTAATACCAGTCAGCGCGCACGCTCACCTCAACCTTGATGGTCTTGGCAGCGTAATCGAATGTGATGTCATAATTGCCAGCCTCGACGATCTGGACGTTCTTGCCTCCGGCCTCGAAAGCGGTACCGATCTCAGGAGCGTAAACTCCGTAAACATCGTCAGGGTTGATGGTGCTTTGCGCATTCTCCTCAGGGCCACCAACGTCACCGCCCCAATCGTGGTCATGACGAATCTTGAACTCATCACCCGCGGCGAATGGCTGGTTCTTAAGGACCCAGATGTCACCGGTGGTGTTGGTCATATCGAAATCTTTGTCCCAATTCGTATCTCCGATATGTCCAATTAAAGACCAGACCTTTGGTTTATCGTCTCCACCGGGCTCACTGCCACCGCCTTCGCCCACGAGAGGGCTGAAACCTCCGAGGGTCGGGGTGATCTTGAACAGGCCGGCTTCAGGATTGAAGAGGATGTCATAGACACCAGCCTCAGCGACGGCGATGTCCTTTCCTTTCTCCGCTCCGGTAATCTCCTCGTCAATCGCGGCGATATACTTATCGTCGCCAGGGCCACCGAAGTCACCCTCGCTCCACGTACCAGGAGTACGGAACTTGAACGCATCCTCAGTAGTCAGCTCGACACCTTCAGCGACATGCCATTCACCATCGGTAATCATCGAGATGTCCTTGTCCCAGTTGAGGCCACGGCTTGCGATAGAACCTGTAATACCCCATCCACTCTTCTGGTCGAATCCGGGATAGGTCTGGTAAGCCTCACTGATCGTAATCGTACCGTCGTTGGAGTCATAGAGGATATCGTAAGCGCCTTCCGCGGGGACAGACATGTCCTGGCCCTTGACGGCAGCCTCAAACGAGGAACCGATCTCTACGACATAAGGTTTCACATCACCGGGGCCGCCCAGATCGACATTATCCCAGGAACCGGCAGTGCGGATCTTGAACGCGTCGTTCGGAGTGAGCTTGATATTCTTGGCCACATGCCTGGTTCCGTCCTCGGTCATGTACATAGGCTCATCCTGGTTCCATCCGTTGCCAGTGCTGGCGATGGATCCGATGACACCAAGAGGACTCTTCTCGGTGAATTCCTCCCAAGGATTGCCCTGGGAGACAGGAACCACGACTTCGAAGCCACTTATAGTAATATGGCCTTGGGAGTCCACGTGTCCGTTACGGCCATTGTCCTGACTGGGAGCCTGCATGGAAGCGCGGATAAACATGTCAAGCGACACGATCGAACCCTCCGGATAACCGAGATTCACAAGCGTCTTGGCAAGATTGGTGATAGAGATGGATATCTCCCCATCCTTGGCGGATGATGGCAGGGCCTTGTTGACCACATTGCCGTCAACAGATGCCAGGATCAGAGTATGATTCACCGGGAGCTTGTCATTGAATCCCATATTGAAGGATCCAGGAGTGAAGGTCGCGGTGATGGCTTTCTCACCAACCTCATAGCTACCGAGGACAGGAGCCGTAGCCTTAGTCTCGTCGAAGGTGGCCAGGTCCTCGTTCACGCAGGAGAAAGCCGCCAGAGCGACCAATCCCGCAGATAGTATTGAAAATATCTTTTTCATGGTAGTGATCTGTTAATAGCCGGGGTTCTGCACAAGTTTCGTGTTGGCATGACGATCGCTTTCAGGAATAGGGAAAAGGGTCCTATAAGAATCCACATCCCTTCCATCCTTGGTCTCACCCTTCCACTGCCAATTGTAACCGGAAGTGAATTTGCCGAAACGGATAAGGTCGCTGCGGCGCCAGCACTCCTGATAGAGCTCGCGTCCCCTCTCATTTAGTATCTCATCAAGGTTGAGCGATGACACGGTAGGGATACCGGCCCTGGCCCTAACCTGATTGAAAGCGGAGAGTCCGTCTATGGAGGCTCCCCTGGCCTGACACTCAGCCGCCATAAGAAGGACGTCGGCGTAGCGCATCATCGGGAAGTCGGTGTTGACGAATCCAGGATTGGCCCATGTGCCTTTTTCCTCGTCATAAACCCTGTTGGGAATCTCTCCGGTACTCGTGACATTGCGGAACTTTTGGAAACCGTAGCCATACTTGAAATTGCCGATATCGTCAATACTCTTTTCCTGGATGTTGTCTTTCCTGGCGGCATCCTTGGTCTCGCGAAGTTTCTTGCACTCGTCCTCATAAGTGCCATTCTCCTTCATCTCCTTTATAACTTTCTCAGAGTCTCCCCTATCTTCAGGAGTCTCCGGCATGGCCTCCACGTCAGCGCTGCTCCTTTCCGTATCATAGAGGAGATTACGAGCGTCACCTGCGGTAAACTTATCTGCGAATTCAGGAGTCGTGCGAAGTCCTCCCCACCCGGAAGATATACCCAAATGGTTGACATTCATAGTACCACCGGTAGATGCAAACACCAGATAATTGGTCACGCCATAGCTCTGGGTGTAGACTCCATCCTGCTCGACAGCGAAGATTATCTCGTCCGTGCACTTGTCATTGTCAGCGAGGAAGAGATCCTGATAGGCGCTGTAGATTGAACCGTTGGGAGTGGTGTGCAGGCTGTAGCCATCGTCCATCAAATCATTAAGTATGGTGGCGCAGTCATTCCAACGCGCGGTACCGGTGTAAACTTCGGCGCCGAGATAAAGCTTGGCGAGAAGGAACTTGGCGGCACCCATCCCGACGTGTCCATACGACACCGCATTCTTCTCAGGGAGTTTCCCTCCTGAGATGATGTCCTTCAGCTCAGTCTCGAGCCATGTGAATAGCTCGGTACGTGAAATCTGCTCAGGTGTCACACCGACAATCTCATTCTCGTCAGAGAACGGGACACTGCCGAAATTGTCAAGAGCGTGGAAGTAAGCTATCGCCCGGAGAACGCGCACCTCATCGATATAACGAGACGAGTCATACTCAAGCTTCTTAGCCTCGCGGATGAACTCGTTGGCACAGGAGACCTGCATGAATATACGTGAATAAAACGCATATATGAAGGTGTCATCCGTGGTCCAGTTCATATAGTGGAAATTCTTGATAGTCTGGTCGTTCCAACCGCAGACGCTCTCATCAGTGGTAAGCTCGCTGTGATGGTACAGACCACGGATATACTGGGATGCTCCACCGTCAAGTCCGGAGATAGAAGGACCACCGCTCGGGCCATAGTAACCGGAGGTGGCGAATCCGAGATAAACACCTGAGAGGTAGGCGTCGAGAGCCTGCTGGCTTGTCAAAACCTTGTCCACGGTGTTGGCATTAGGGTCGATCGGGGTAACATTCAGGTCACCCACGCAGGAAGTCAAGGCGACTGAAGCCGCAAGGATTCCGAGAATATAATTTATCTTTTTCATATTCTTGCCCTTAATTAGAAGTTAAGCTTGATACCGCACACATAGGTCCTGGGACGAGGGTACAGAGTCTTGTCAAGTCCGTTATGGATTTCCGGGTCCACGCCATTGTACTTAGTGAAGGTGTGGATATTCTGCACGGTACCGAAGATGTTCAGGGAAGCGCTGCGGTCAGCGTTGATATTGAAGAGTTTCGGGAAGGTGTATCCTAAAGTGAAGTTGTCCAGCTTCAGGAAAGAACCGTCACGGAGATAGTAATCGGAATTGTATTGCGCCTGAGTGAACATGGATTCCGTCGCGGAAGACACCCTGTTGCTGACAAACTGGTTGGTCCAGAGGTCGGCGAGCATCTCCGTGTCGGAAGCGACATTGTTGTATACCCAGTTACCGACAGAGGCGTGGCCTGAAAGGGCCGCGGTCCAATTCTTATAGGAGAAATTGGTATTGAAACCGAAAGTGTAGTCCGGGGCGGGCTTGTGGGTAAGATATTTGTCGTCAGCATTGATCTGTCCGTCATTGTTCCTATCCACATAGACACCATTAATAGGCTTGCCCTCAGAATCATAGACCTGCTGGTAGAGATAGTAGACAAGCATCGGGTGACCTACCTCGAACCTCTGCACCTTGTTACCGGTACCACCACCGACATCATCTCCAGCGTCAATTCCGGTGGCATCTTTGTCAGAAGCGGTCAACTTGGTTATCTCGTTGTAGTTGTATGCCATGTTGATTCCGGCGGTCCAGCTCATGTCACGAGTCTCGACAAGGATTCCGTTGAGGTCAATCTCGTATCCCTTGTTCGTCATCGTACCGATATTTGAGTTGAGATAGTTCGTGAGGTTGGAAAGCGCGGGGACGGGGATATAGTTGAGAATGTCCCTGGTGTCCCTCTGGTATACATCGGTGCTGAGCCTCAACCTGTCATTCCAGAAACCAAGGTCGATACCGGCGTTGTAGGTCGTAGTGGTCTCCCATTTGAGGTCAGCGCTATATCCTAACGCTACGACAGGAGCGACATAGTTGCCGCCGTTGACGAAATAATAGGATCCCGGTGTGTTGATCATCAGGAACTGGGCGAAGGTGTCGTAATAACCTCCAACCTCCTGCTGACCGGTCTCACCCCAACTAAGACGAAGTTTGGCTGTGGAGAGTTTGTCAACACCCTTCATGAAGGGCTCGTTCTTGATGTTCCAAGCGAAGGCCACGGAGGGGAATATACCCCATTTGTGGTTCTGGAAACGTGATGTGCCGTCAGCTCGGAGGGTGGCGGTCAGCAGATACCTGTCAGCGAAACCATAATTCGCGCGGCCGAAGAAGGAGATCAGGTATAACTCACCCTTTCCTTCGGTATTGGCCATCTCCAGCTTATCGGAAAGCCTGTACTTGTAATCATGGTTGTTGCTCCAGAAATGCTGCCAGGAATAACCCGCCATGAGATCCACATTGTGCTTTCTCGCGAAGGTCTTGTTGTAATCAGCATAGAACTCGAGAGTGGTGTTACGGCGAGTATAGTCATAGTCATCGTGATGTCCTCCACCGGCCTCATCGGTCACATGGAGAGACTTCTCAGAGCCCTTGGCCCTCTCCCTGAAACCTTCGGAAGCAGCCCAATCGATACCAAGATTGAGATTGAGCCTCAAGTCCTCGAAACCGTGGACTTTGTAATCGAACTGGGCATTCCCGATGAAACGCTTCGACTCAGCCTCGTCCTGCCAGTCATTGAGAAGGGCGACGGGATTCAAAGTGGCCATTGAGTTGATGTTTCCGGAAGCGTCATACCAAGCGGTGTAGCCATTAAGCCCGTTGTTATCATAGACAGGCTTGGTAGGGTCATAATGGTTAGCGGCACCGATGGCCTCCTGGTTGGCATAAATATTCTTGGCATAAGTCCCCTTTCCGTTAAGGTTGACGGTAAGGTGATTGTCAAAGAAAGTCGGCGACAGGTTCAGGGACAAAGTACCGCGATCCATCTTCGAACCCTTGAGGGTTCCGTTCTGGTCCGTATAGCCTAGCGAAACGCGATAAGGGAGGAATGAACCGACGCGACCGTTGACACTGACGTTGCCGTCATAGGTGTAGGCGTTGTGGTAAATTTCCTTCTGCCAGTCAGTGTTGCTGTTGCCGAGAGCTGCTTCAGCCGCCGAATTGGCACCGTAAAACTCCCTGATGAGGTTACGGAGACCGTCAGCGTCGAGAAGATCATTGTACTTCGCAATCGTGTTGACGGAAGTTGTGAAGTCAACCGCGATGTTAGGAATCTTCGAAGCCGTCTTCGAACCCTTCTTGGTGGTGATCACGATGACACCGTTGGAAGCCCTGGAACCGTAGATGGCGGTCGCGGAAGCGTCCTTCAGCACAGAGAAACTCTCGATGTCCTCGGGGTTGATCGAAGACAGAGGGTCGGCCATTCCACCAATACCATCATTGGAGACCGGCAGGCCGTCGATAACGATCAAAGGATCGTTGGAAGCGTTGATTGAGGAACCTCCACGAATACGGATGGTAGCTCCGGAACCCGGCATACCGCTTCCCTGGGTGACGACGACACCGGCGCTCTTGCCCCTCAGGAGGTCGGCCGGGGTCGTGATGACACCTTTGTTGATCTCATCGGCCTTCACGGTAGCGACCGATCCGGTCATGTCACTCTTCTTAACGGTACCATAGCCGATGACCACGACCTCATCGAGGAACTCACCGTCCTCGACCAGGGTCACCTGCGCTGGAACCTCAGAAGCCTTGAATGTCTGGGTAGTGTAGCCGATGCAGCTTATCACCACAACGGCGTCAGGACCTTTGACATTCAGGAGGAAGTCACCATCGAGGCCTGTGGAAGTGCCGTTCGTCGTGCCCTGCTCCATGACAGTGGCTCCGATGACCGGTCCCAGCGCGTCGACCACGACTCCCTTGACCTGGTATCCGCCCTGGGCGGACACGGTTGTGGCGGTGAGGCAAAGCAGCAACACCGTCACGGCAGTCATAATCCTTTTCATGCTTTTGATTGTGAAAAAATATAATGTCATATTGAGTATCAGTCGTTAACACGTTTCTCCTCAACCAAGCGCACGCTAATGGCGCCAAGGACAAGGAGTACTCCGGCGATAATCATCATATTCCCTTGAACACCTCCGCAGAGCTTAAGGACGACTCCACCGAGGGCGGCCGCCACGATCTGAGGCAGGCAGATGGTGCAGTTGAACAAGCCCAAGTAGCTTCCCATGTGCTCACCGTGAAGCGAGTTGGTCAGCAGGGTGAAAGGCAGGGCCAGCATGGCAGCCCAAGCCGCTCCGATCAGGAAGTAGGAGAGGAACAGCACATACTGGTTGTGGACAAACGCCACGGAGATGAAACCGACAGCGCCCAGAAGCAGGCTCACGACGTAAGCAAGCCTCAAGGACTTGAACTTGGGGATCACGATGGCCCAAAGGATGGATCCGACGGCCTGGATGGCGAACACGACGCCTACCCAGTTGCCGGCGGCCTGGTATCCCTCGGACGCGGTGTCAGTGGCATTCCAACAATTGGCTGCGATAGTGCCGTTGGAATATGTCCACATGTACATGAAAGCGGCCCAGCAGAAGAACTGCACGAGACCGACAGTCCAGAAGGTCTTGGGGGCATGGAGAAGAAGCTTGAAAAGTCCTTCCTTGTTTGTCGTGTCGTCAGATGCCTTGGCAGGGTCAATTCCATGAAACTCAGCATATTCCTGAGGGTTCATCTCCTTAACCTTCATGAAAGTGTACAACACGCAGGCGATCAGGATGGCGGCTCCGCAATAGAAGCTCCAGATCACTGACGGAGGTATCTGTCCCTTCGGAGCCGTGTTGGCTATTCCGATCCAGGTGAAGAAAATCGGGAAGAGATATCCCACAAGGCTTCCGGCGTTGCACAGAAGTGACTGGATGGAATATGCCTCGGTCTTCTGTTCCTCTGTGACCATGTCACCTACCATCATCTTGAACGGCTGCATCGCCACGTTGATGGAAGTGTCAAGGAATATCAAAGAGAAGAGTCCGAACCACATCGCTCCGTTAAGGCCGAGAAGCAACTTGGTGGAGAAGTTAAGGCTTCCGGCATTGGGCAGGAAAGCCATCACAAGCACGGCGACGAGGGCGCCGACGAGAAGATAAGGCTTCCTGCGGCCCATTTTACACCATGTCCGGTCAGAGTATTTCCCGATCAGGGGCTGGACGATCATTCCCATCAGAGGGGGAAGTATCCAGAAGAAACTGAGCTGATGGGGATCAGCTCCCAGCGTAGCGAAAATACGGCTGATGTTGGCGCTCTGGAGGGCGTACGCTATCTGCACGCCGAAGAACCCGAAACTCAGGTTCCACATATCCCAGAAAGTAAGTTTTCTCTTGTTTTGCATATCGGTTGGTTATTACGTTTCGTGTTAAAATACGGTCAAATATAGCTTAAATACTTATATTTAAATAAAGAGAACGACGAATCGCGGGAAAAAGGGGATGAAATGGCAGGATTTGTTGATGAACTGAACGTATTTTTTCATAAATTGCGGAATCAAGATGAGACAGATACAGACATCCATAATCATCCACGGCTTCGCGTTACTGCACGTTGCCGGAGCCATATTGTGCCGCCTCGGAGGCATCAGTGATGACCTTATCTTGACATCTCTGACGATATTCCTGATAGTGATCCTATGCTTGAGATATCGCCAAAGCGTGGAGTTCAGCGCCATGGTGATCATAATCGCCAACATCGTGGGGTTCCTGATGGGTAAAGGGATCGCCGCTTTCGTGAGCATTTTTGTCAGCCACCCGCTACTGTCCCCCGCCATCGCCACTTTCACGACGACCGAGACCATTGGCTGGGGCCTGGTCCTTTTTCTGAGACAATACTCAAGCCATTCCAGCTCAGATCAAAAGGTATCTCCCAAGGAAATCATGTGGTTGGTCATCGCGATCGCGATCGTTCTGTCTCTGAGATTCATAATAGGGCTTTTCAGTTCAACTATATTCAGCGGGGAATTCCTTCTGGGATCGGTCGCCCTTATGGCCGCGATCCTGATCTATTCGGTTATCTACATGGTCGGATACGCCACTTCCGCCAAGCGAGCCGCCGAGAAGGAAAGGGACCGCGCCGAACTTGCCAAGTTCCAATATCTCAACCTCAAGCAACAGGTCAACCCGCATTTCCTGTTCAACTCGTTGAATATTCTTGACGCCCTCGTCCTTGACGGAAAAGACGAGGAGGCGAGCGAGTATATCCACAAGCTAGCGGGCATCTACCGCTACATGCTTAAAAACGAGAACGAGAATACCGTCCCCTTACGGGACGAGATGACATACGTCCAAATGTACCTCGACCTTCTGAAAGTCCGCTTCCAGGACGGCTTGATTGTCGGGATTTCCATCCCTGAAGAAGACATGGCGAAAGCGGTTATACCCTGCTCCGTGCAACTGTTGGTAGAGAACGCCACGAAGCATAACGCGGTAAGTCCGGATAATCCCTTGAAAGTGGATATCGTCTCTGATGGCGAGACCCTGACGGTCACGAACAACTTGATTCCCAGAGTCTCCCCTTCCCAGTCCAGCGGCCTGGGACTCAATTATATACAAGAGCAATACAACGAAAGGTCACACATAAGCGTGGAGATCATACGCACAGACCGGAATTATACTGTTAAACTTCCCCTGCTATGAAAGTCCTGATCATCGAAGACGAGCTGATGGCCCGGAAAAACCTGGAAAGGACCCTCGGGAAATACTTCCCCGATATCGAGATTATCGGGGAATGCGGATCGGTGAGGGAATCTGTGGAATGGCTCACTGAACATGGGAACGAGGTAGACACAATTTTCATGGATGTGGAGCTCTCTGACGGGATTTGCTTCGAGATATTCCGGCAAGTGGAAGTCAAGGCCCATGTGGTTATGACAACCGCCTATGACAACTACGCCGTCAAAGCTTTCGAGGCCGGGTCAGTAGACTATCTCCTGAAACCCATTGACCAGGGGCCACTGGCCAGGGCGGTCGAGCGATGCCGCCAACCCTCCGGGAATGAGGTGCCTGATGTTGAGAGAATTCTCGCCGCCATCGGTAAGACAAATCGGGAAAAGAGAGGCAAAGAACGATTCCTGGTATTCCTCAATGACAGGATAGTGCCTGTCAAGACCGAAGATGTCGCGTTTTTCTATTCGGAAGACAAAAATAACCACGCGGTCACCAATGACGGGACAGTCTACATAGTCGACAGCACTATGGACAACATCACAAACGGGCTAGACCCTGAGATATTCTTCAGGATATCAAGGAGTTGCATTGTCTCGAAAGAATCTGTTGAGAGCGTCACGAAACTGCTGGGCGGCAGACTCAGGATCACCTCAAAGGTGACTCCTTCCAACATTATAGGACCTGAGCCAGATCTGACCGTCAGCCGTTCACGGAGTGAGGAGTTTCTCCGATGGCTTGAGAGCTGAGTCTCCCTAGAGTGAACTGCCACAAGACCACCCCTACAGCCACAGACACATTCAAGGAGTGCTTTGTGCCGAATTGTGGAATCTCCAATGAGAAATCAGAAGCGTCCACCACTTCCTGGCTAACTCCATCAACCTCATTCCCGAATATGAAAACGTACTTCTCAGCTCTCTGCCCTGACGCGGGGTCGGTTTTAGGGATGAAATCCTCCAGACTTACTGAATCTACTGTCTGCTCCACACTCACAACAGTATAGCCCTCGGACCGCAACTTCATGACAACATCCAAAGTGCTTCCTGAATAATCCCAAGGCACGCTCTCTTCCGCCCCAAGGGCCGCTTTGCGTATCTCGGCGGAGGGAGGAGTGGCGCATATTCCGCATAGCCATAACTTGTCCGCTTTGAAGGAGTCGCATGTCCTGAACACGGACCCCACGTTATGAGCGCTACGGATATTGTCCAGAACCACAATCATTCCAGATTCAGGACTATCCTTATACTCCTCGGGACTCATTCTTCCCAATTCTATGTTCATGAGTTTCCTATGAATCATATATTAATAATTACCAACGTTTTCTACACAAATCTAATCATTCTTTGCCTAATATTTTGATGAAATGAAATTTTTTGCCTAAATTAGCAAAGATTTTAACTATTGGGACAATTATCATTCATTACACACTGATAAATTAATCCATTATGACCAAATCTCTTTTGCTTAAAGCGATGCTTTCCACCGCGTTGGGCCTATTCGTCGGCTTTGCCGTCTTTGCCCAGCAGAGAAGCATCAGCGGAACCGTAAAAGGTGAAGACGGCCAGCCCATCCCGGGTGTGACCGTCATGATCAAGGGAACTTCCACAGGCGCCTCCACTGGAGCCGATGGTAAGTACACCTTCAACTTCACGCATCCCAATCCTGTGCTTGCGGTATCTTGTATCGGTTATGTGGGACAAGAGGTAGAGATCGGTAACCAGAGGGTTATTGATTTCGTCCTTGTCGAAGAGACAACCTCCCTCGAAGAAACCGTCGTTGTTGGTTATGCGGTCGGTAACAAGCGCACCATCACAGGTGCTGTAGACCGTGTCACCGAAGAGAACATGAACACTGGTTACGTCGCCACAGCGGTTGACGCTATCCGCGGCAAAGTTCCCGGACTTGTTATTTCCTCCAATGGTGGAAACGTCCAGGATAACCCTACTATCCGTCTCCGTGGTACCACATCACTTTCCGGAGGTAACTCTCCGCTCGTGATTATGGACGGTGTGTTCGGCGACGTGGGAATGCTCTTCTCTCTCTCTCCGGATGACATCCAGGAAATCACTGTCCTGAAGGACGCTTCCGAGACCGCTCAGTACGGTTCCCGTGGTGCCGCCGGTGTTATCGTCGTCACCACCAAGAAGGGTCGTGAGGGACGTTCCCAGATCGAGTATCGCGGCCAGTTCGGTATCTCCAATCCTTACAAGAAGCTCCAGGTTCTTGACGCCGCCGGTTACAGGGCCCTGAACTCCAGCAAGTTCGGAAACGCTGGTGGTGACCTGGGAGATGACACCTACTGGATGGACTGGATCATGAACGACTTCGTGACCCAGAACAACCACAACCTCTCCTTCACTTCCGGAAACAGCAAGTCCAACCTCAACGCTTCCCTCGGTATCAGGCAGCGTGACAATGTGGTCAAGAATGCGGGTAACACCAACTATATGGTCCGTATGTCCGCCAGCCAGAAGGGACTGAATGACAAGCTCATCCTCGAGATGAATGTCATGGCTTCCCTTATGGATAAGGATTGGATCGACACCGGTATCTTCACCGGCGCCGCCGCCTACAACCCCACATATCCTGGTCACCGTAACACCACTACCGGTCTTTGGGACTATGACCCCAACGCCGAGACCATCACCCACCCCGGAGACTATCTTGATTATATTCATAAGGAGAATGTCTACCGTGTCGTCACAAGTGGTCGTATCACCTACAAGATCATCGATGGCCTGACCGCCAGCGTCTTCGGATCTTACAACTATTCCAACCGTCTCAACCGCAACTACTTCCCTCACGATGTGAAGAGTTACAGGGTCGCCCGTGGTGAAGCTAACAACTCGACCAACTTGAACACCAACAAGATGGCCAGCTTCCAGCTCTCTTACAGCAAGACTCTTGGCAAGCACGCTATCAGCGCCCTCGCTCTTACCGAGGCCCAGAAGTACAACTATTGGTACAACTACGCGAAGGCAACCGGTTTCGAGACCGATTACTTCACGTTCAACAATATGCAGGCTGGTTCAACCGTCAAGTGGGGCGATGTCCAGACCAACGCTACTGAGTACACCTTGATGTCTTACCTCGGCCGTCTGAACTACATGTTCGACAACCGTTATGTCATCACCCTCAACGCCCGTGCCGACGGTTCCTCCAAGCTCGGAGCCAACCACAAGTGGGGCTTCTTCCCTTCAGCTTCTGTCGCTTGGATCGTCAGCAATGAAGGCTTTATGAAGAACCAGAAGTTGTTCAACAACCTTAAGGTCCGCGTCGGTTACGGTGTCACCGGTAACCAGGATGCCATCGATCCTTACAGGTCACTGTCTCTTATGGCTCCTAACGGAACCACCACCTACAACGGTGCCACCGTCACCACCTACGCTCTCGATTCCAACCCGAATCCTGACCTGAAGTGGGAGACCAAGTACACCTTCGACGCCGGTATCGACTTCTCGATGTGGCGCGGCAGGTTCAGTGGTACCATCGACGCCTATATGTCCACGACCAAGGACCTGCTTTACACCTATCAGGTTCCTGTCCCTCCGTTCACCTACACCAGCCTCCTCGCCAATATGGGTGAGATGAGCAACAACGGTATTGAGATTGGATTCCACGTGGCTCCTATCGAGAAAAAAGATATGGGTCTCACCATCCAGGGTAATGTCGCTTTCCAGAAGAACACGCTCGTCAGCCTCTCAGGTACCTATCAGGGACAGGAGCTGACCACCTCAAAGTACATCGCCCTTGCTGACGCCAGTTGTAATGGTTTGACTTCCAACACCAACGTCGTTTATATGACCGAGGGTTATCCTGTCAACATCTTCCGCCTCCCCGTCCACGACGGCTTCAAGACCGACGAAACCGGCAAGAAGACTTACCTGGTCAAGGACATCAACGGTGACGGTGGTATCACCCTCGACGATGAAGGTGACCGTGAGTTCCTCGGCCAGGCGACTCCTAAGGTTTTCGCCAGCTTAGGTGGAACGTTCCGCTACAAGAACTGGGATCTCTCTACCCAGATGAACGGTGGTTTCGGACATCACATCTACAACTTCACCAGCCTGCGTCTCTCCAACCTTGGTGCCTTCCCGACCTACAACGTCCTGAAGACCGCCGAGGAACTCGGAGTCTATGCCGCACAGCATACATCCTACTGGCTCGAGAAGGGTGACTATGTTAATATCGAGTACATCACCCTTGGCTACAACCTCCCGGCCAGCAAGCTTGGTCTTAAGACCATCAAGGGTCTCAGGTTCGCTCTCTCCTGCAACAATGTCTATACTTTCACCGGCTACTCCGGTCTGACCCCGATCCTCAACAATATGAGCATCGGTGGCGGTATCGACAACAATGTATTCCCGATTATGCGCACATTCACAGCGATGCTTTCGGTCAAATTCTAAAGAACGACATTAACATAGATTATCATGAAGAAATTACTCTATAGTGCCGCTGTTCTTGCCCTGACTTTCTTTATGTCCGGTTGCTCCCTTGAGGAGACTCCTCTGAGCAAATTCGACGAAGGCGAGGCCTACAAGAGCGCCACGCTCGTGTACGTTAACACTGTCGCGAGCCTGTACAACAAGCTGAACAGCCGTTTCAAGGGTGGTGACGACAACTACAACTATATGTCGGAGTTTACCGCCGACGTGCTCTTCCTCCCGGGACGCCAAGGAGACTGGGTTGATGGTGGAAAGCACCAGAACGCCTTCCTGCACAGGTGGGATCCTTCCACAGACTACATCCGCAGCCTCTGGAACAACTCCTATTCCGATATCGCCCTCTGCAACGCTTCATTGAAGAAGCTTGAGGAAATCAAGGGACTCGGATCCCTGGATGCATCAGTCGTCGACTCCTATATGGCGGAGGTCCGCGGAATCCGCGCTTTCTACTATATGTGGCTGGTCGACTTCTTCGGCCGTATTCCGATCGTCACTTCCCCTGACGCCGGTATCGGTGACGTGAAGCAGTCTACCCGTAGCGAGGCCTATGGCTTCGTCCGTGACGAGATCGCTGAGATCATCCCTCTGCTGCCCTCAGCCAAGAGCCAGGATGTGAACAGCGAGTATTATGCCCGTATGACCAAGGCTGTCGCCTACGCTATGATGGCCCGTCTCGCGATCAACGCCGCCGTCTTCTCCCAGGACAACTGGAACCAGGGACAGTTCACTGGTGGAATCGCCAAGGTTGAGCCCGGTGTGACCGCTGCTGGTAAGTCCCAGAACATCACCATCAACGGAAAGACGATGAACGCTTGGGAGACCGTTATCTATTGCCAGGAGCAGATCAAGGCCGAAGGCTACGAGCTCGCCACCAGCTTCAAGGACAACTTCAAGACCGGCAACGAGTCCTCCAAGGAGAACATCTTCGTGGAGCCTATGGATGACAATGTGCATCGTACTTCCGACACTCAGGTCACCCGCTCTCTCCACTATGCCCACGCGAAGACCATCGGTTTCTCATCCTGGAACGGAACAGCCGCCACAATTCACGCTCTGAATGTGTTCGACTACAAGGAGAACGCCAACAAGGACAACCTTTATACCACCGCAACTTTCGAGTGCGATGACCCTCGTTTCGATATCTCCTTCTTCTATGGTTCTTGCTCTGTCAACGGTGTCACCGTCGGCTCTGAGGTTTCCGTTGATAAATATCCTGAGGGTGTTTATCTTGGACGTGAGGCTAGAAACGACTTCTCCACCGACGATTACAGCGATCCTTGGGGACTGTACCTCGTTAAGTGGGCCGGTGTCCGTATTAAGAAATACGAGTATGACCCCACCACTTCCGGTCAGAACTACTTCAACGCCGACCGCGTGATCTTCCGTTATGGCGATATGCTTCTCCTTGCCGCCGAGGCCCAGTACCGTCTTGGCAATAAGGATAAAGCTATGGAGCTTGTCAACCAGGTCCGCGCCAGGGTTGGTGTCGCGCCTTTCACCGAGATCACCATCAAGGACATTCTTGACGAGAAGATTCGTGAGGAGATTTGGGAGACTATGGGACGTCGTGGTGACCAGGTCCGTTTCGGAACCTACACCGAGCCCGATGAGGACAAGTACCAGGGTGTGAAACACCACGTTGTCGTCTCCGACTGGATCTATGACTCGACCGGTTACACCACCGTGTTCCCGATCCCTGTCTCAGTCCTTAGCCTCAACAGCAACCTCACCCAGAACCCTGGATATTAATACCCGGCAGTTCATTAACAGAATAAAGGGTCGCCCGATTTGGGCGACCCTTTATTCATTCATTCACAAGAGTTTATCGCTTGAACTCCGCTTTTACGGCATCGGTGCTGATCATCTTTGACAGATCCCTGACTGACTGCCGTATCGGCTCCACAGTGAATTCGGGAACATTGTAGGAATAGACCTCATCTGAACGCCCGGAAAGATCCCGCATCGGGAGCATCACAGGCTTGTGGGCATTGCCGTCCTTGTCGAAATAAGTGAAATACACCCTAGTAAAGAGACCATCATCCCTACGGGAGGTGTAGACTATCCAACGCCCGTTGGAAGACCAATTGTGGAAGCTGTCCGCATCTGGGCAGTTAGCCGGATCTAAAGCTTTGGACTCTCCCGTCTGCAGGTCTTTCACCCAGAGATCGCTGTCACGATGCCAGATATGGAACGTACCGTACCGACCATAGGAGAACAGAAGATAACGCCCGTCCGGGGATACACGAGGCTCCATAGCGCTCATTTCACTGGATTTGGCATCAAATACGAGTTTCTCAGGACCGAAAGACTTGGTCTGGAGATCAAACTGCCTGCTCATAAGGTCATAATGGATCTTGTCGAAACACACGGCGATGCTATCACTCGGAAGGAGAGCTATTTCCGGCTGTCTCGCGGAAGAATAATACAATGTCTTACCATCAGGAGACCAGGTCGGGAAAGTCTCGAAAGCCAGAGTGTCAGCGGACACCATGCTGACCTCATTGCTGTCAATATCATATAGAATCAGATCAGAGGCAGGATCCTGAACCTCCAACTTCTGGATATTCTTCTCATGGAAGAACTGCCTTGTCCTGTTGACCGAATAGACAATCAACCTCTCCTCCGGATGCCATGCCGGGTATACGCCAGCGGAAATCGTGGACTTGGTCTTGAGATTAACCTTCTTGAACTCGTCGCCGGTGATAATCAAAGTCCCACCCAAGACCTGCCGGACATGCATCTGCCAGTTATCGGTACGGTAGTTCTGGAACTGGTGGCAGTTCATACACTGCTGCTCTTTCGGATTATAATGCATCCTGTTGTTGTAGACCTCCCGGTCATCACCGGTAGACAAATTCCTCTGCCGGATGGAGAAAGCCGTGTAGAACTCATAAGATGGAGCCAAAAGCCTGTATATAAGGTACTCATCTATGGGATCGACAGCCACATCGCTGCGGAAGCTCTTCAAGGTAAACCATTTACCATCCTTTTTGATATTAATGGTACATGTGAGTCCGGCCCCGGCGTTAGCTTCAAGCAATGCTTTCCATTTCTTAGGAGGCAGTTTCACTTCCCTGCCCCTTGACACGATCTGACCACCGTTATCGCCAGTTATGGTGGTGACGAACTTATTACCTTCATTCCGGATACTGAAATCCAGAGGAGATATATTCGGAGGAAGGACGACACCCGAATAGTCAGGGAAAATCGAGGCTTCCTCCTCAATCTCAGAGCAGTCCCGTGGAGAAACGCAACTGATGAACGCGATGAGCGGCAAAACCATGGCCGCGAGTATTCCTTTTCTCATTGTCAGTCAGTTGTGATGGATTTGACGAAATAAATATAGTACCAATATGTGTCCCCGAACTTCTCCCGGCAAGTCTTTTCATCCCCCGCGGAGGCCTTGGAACTGAAATCAATGAAACGCCTGACCACAGGGGAATCAGGGCCGCCAAGATCCCTGGCCACAGCGTCAATCTCAGCCTGGTCCCGCCCGATATAAGCGAACAGGATCGCGGCCTCAGCGACATTTGTCGGAATCCGCCTGCCGCTGGCGAGGAGAATATCATAGAAATACCAGAACATGTCTATATCCTTGGCGGTCATCGAGGCGGCAAGGGAGGCGTCCAACATCACTCCCTCAGGATTCTCCTGAAGCATAAAATGGTTCAAGATGGTGTTCTCGGCCACAGCGCTGCTCATATACTTGACCTCCTCAAAGTTATCCAGTGCCTTGAACATCCTATACTCAGGGTCCGAGGCCAGAATATCCGGATTCTCCAGCATCGAGCGATACTTACGGACCCATTTCCGCTGATACAGGTTTCTGCCGATTATGTCAAGGTATCTTTCCACCAAGGCGGGATTCTCCTGCCCGGTGAAGAGGGCGACCTTCGCCTGGTACTTGTAGCGCTCCAGGGTACGCTGGAACATCATTGACATCTCCCAAGCCCAACGCGCGCTATAATTGATCAGGCCATTGTAAAAGAACACTACCGGGCCACACACTTCGGTCTGAGAAATCTGGGCAGGCGTGTCAATACCCACTGACTCATTGGGGTATTTAAACATCTCATCACACAACCGTCCCTTGTTCATCAAGGCTATATTCCTGTACATCACTATTATACGTGACGGCTGGTCAGTCTTGCGGGCTAGCTTCAACGCCTTGTCCCAATCATTCTTCTCGATAGCGTGCTTCATCGCGATCTCGACATGGAAATTTCGGTTCCAATAAGGAAGGACGCTAACAATAATCAAGGCCATCAAGACCATCAACGAAAGGGAGACAGCCACATGCGGGTCACGCTTGATCTTGATAACCGGGAGGATGACCAGGGAGGCCATGGCAATGGCTAAAGGGATGAATCGACGATGATTGTCCACAAAATCCATGTACGGGAGACCGGCAAGGAAGGTGTAGCGGGTGTCGATATGGGTGAATACGAAATGGGTATAAACCAGCGGGACAACGACGCCGCAGACCACCGCGACCGCGGCAGGCAACCATTTCTTGGAGACGATGGCATCCAAAAGGATAGCAGCGAGAGCCAAAACCGAATATGCCCCGAAAAGAGGATATCCTACCAGGGCCACTACCAAGGGGTAAAACGGGGCCTCCCTATAGTCTTTAATCTTGATCCACCCGAGGATCATGAGCGCCGCGAAAAAAAGCCCCAGCGTCTGGGAGAACAGCAATCCTTGGCTCCTGAAGGTGTACAAAGAATAATCGAAACCCGCGATGAACCAGAAAGCCGCGAAAGCCGGGAAAATGGCGGTGATCTTGTCCTTCTGGAATTTTCGTACGACAGAGGTCAGGCACCACAAACTCAACAGGACGAGCGCGACTCCTATAAGCGGAATTCCGGAAATCTGGGTCAAGATACTGCCGAGAACCGGCAACACGACTCCAGGCTGCAGGCCGAGATTGGTGTAGAATGTCATGTCCGGCCAAAGCGAAAGCTCGAAAAGCATCCTGATCACCCCGAGTTTGAGGACCAGGACGAAAGCCATGGCGGCGAAAATGACTATTCCGGGTAATTTCTTATTCATTTGATTATTACTGAGCGAATAATGTCTTTAAAGGTAGGGCGAGTTCGTCGAATGAGCGTCCCCGGGCGACTATGGTCCCTTCTTTATCAATCAGGAGCACCCTTGGCAATCCTTCGAAACCATAAAGGGACGAAGCCTTGTCCCCGACTTCGGGGCCGTTGGCGAAACTCAGGCCGAATATTCCATACTCTTTCTCACAATTCTTGAATCTGGTCATATCGCTGTCCAGGGACACATTGTACATCTCGAGTCCCAACTTGCGGTATGGAAGGCAACCGGCGGTAATATCCGGTATAACAGCGGACGCGTCCCTCGCCCAACTTGCCCAGAACAACACGACGGTGGCTTCATGAGCTCTGACCACATCGCCGAGACCGACCTTAAGGCTGTCAGAGTCAAGCATTTCGAAATCCTTGAACTTATTCCCCGGCTCAGTGTCCACCCTCGCCTGGGCCACTTTACGGTAGTGCTCCACGTATATATTGTCATGGAACTCCTCGGGGAGCATGTCGCAATATTCCAGCAACTCCCTGTCACTGACAAGACCGTAGAAATTCGATATGAGCATCGCTCCGAGAAGATTATCCTTATTCTCCTCGAATGTCTCCTTGACAAGACGAAGGTACGCGTCGTTGTCTCCGGCGGGAAGCTTATCCTTGCGTATCTTGAACCGGACCATATTCTCGTTTGCCTTGGTCCCGGTGATATCTATATGATTTATCCTCGCATCACCTGTCACATGGATTGTGGTGTTCTCCAGAAGTACAGGAATATCAATGGGATACTTGACTCCGAGAACATTGTTGATATATACCAGGCATGGAGTGTCCACCTTCCCCTTGAAAGTGAATTTCCCATCCGCGACATCGGTCGATGAGATGACATGACCAGTAATGTCAAGAAGATTTATATTCCCCTCGTCAAGGTCTATGATATCACCTTTGATAGTGTATCCCTTTTGCCCGCAAGAGCATAGGGAGACAGCCAGCACCAACACCGAAACAATAATCCGAATACGCATATACAAGAATTTCAGCCGCGTGTCTAACATGTCACAAGCATTCTATACAAATATAGTAAAAATGGATTTTTAATCGTATATTTGCTATTCAGTAAGCCACTGTAGACACAACAAATTCAGCATATATGAAACAGGATCTCCAGGTTTTTGACCTGATTAGGAACGAGAAGGAAAGGCAATCTTCCGGACTTGAATTGATTGCGTCAGAGAACTATGTCAGCGACCATGTCCTCGAGGCCATGGGATCCATCTGCACCAACAAATACGCCGAGGGTTATCCCGGCAAGAGATATTATGGTGGCTGCCAGATAGTTGACCAGATAGAGAATCTCGCGATCGAGCGTCTTCGCAAGATATACAACGCCGAATATGCCAATGTGCAGCCTCACTCGGGCGCACAAGCCAACATGGCCGTGATTATGGCCTGCCTCAAGCCTGGAGACACCTTTATGGGACTTGACCTCTCTCAGGGAGGTCATCTCACCCACGGCTCTCCTGTCAACGCGTCCGGTATCCTTTACCATGCCGTGGCTTACGGACTAAACGAGGAGACCGGAACGGTCGACTATGACAAGATGGAAGAGACCGCTCTTGAGTGCAAGCCGAAACTCATCATCGGTGGCGCTTCCGCTTATTCAAGGGAGTGGGACTATGAGAGGATGCGCGCTATAGCCGACAAGGTCGGAGCCCTGCTCTGGATAGACATGGCCCACACCGCCGGACTGATCGCCGCCGGGCTTCTCAAGAATCCTGTTGAATATGCTCACATAGTCACTTCCACGACCCACAAGACCCTTAGAGGCCCCCGTGGAGGTATCATCCTGATGGGCAAGGACTTCGACAATCCTTGGGGTCTCACGACACCTAAGGGCGAGATCAAGAAGATGAGCGCCATCCTGAACTCAAGCGTGTTCCCTGGCGTTCAGGGAGGTCCGCTTGAGCATGTCATAGCGGCCAAAGCCGTGGCCTTCTACGAGGCGATGCAACCAGAGTTTGTCGACTACCAGAAACAGGTGATGGCCAATGCCAAGAAGATGGCCGGAGAGTTTGTCGCCAGAGGCTATAAAGTCGTCTCGGGAGGCACTGACAACCATCTGATGCTGATTGACTTGCGTACCAAGTTCCCGGAGGTGACCGGCAGGATGGCGGAGAAGGAACTCGAGAAGGCGGAGATCACCCTGAACAAGAACATGGTCCCGTTCGACTCTCGCAGCCCGTTCAAGACCTCGGGTGTCAGGATCGGAACTCCTGCTATCACATCTCGCGGTTTTGTCGAGAAGGATATGGTCGACATTGTCGAGTTGATCGACACTGTGCTCAACGCCGTGGCGAAGTATGCCGATGTCGTGAATGGAGTGACTGAGGAGGGTATGGCCGAATATGAGGCTGTGTTGGCGAGTGTCCGCCAGCGTGTACACTACATGACCGCCGGCCGTCCACTTAACCGCTACTAGTATTCTCCACTAAACATAATCCTCCGGGAGGGAGCGCCCTTCCGGAGGATTTTTCTATTAGTTAATATCAGTTCGCCACAGGACGAATGATATAGTGGAAGTCCCTTGGAGCGGCTTTAATGCGGTACTTCTCAAGAGGAATGGTACCCCAGCTATTGATTCCGCCCACACCCATCTGCACAAGGTCGAAATTGACATAAGTCAAACCGTTCTCACGATCGTTCTCATGAGCGAACTCCTTGAGATCCAATGAGTGACGAGGCTCACCAGCCTGAGTGTTCGTCTTGTTTGCCCTATCGGGAGTGCCGTTCTCCATACAATCCAGCATACGAATCGGGAACGGGAGAGCGGACGCTGAGAACTCCACAGGAGCGGAGATCTCAAGACCGTCTCCATTGCCGTCAAGAACCCTGAACCACTTCATTCCGGTGTGAGTCCCGGATTCCTGGGTACGGACATATCCGTAATGATACTGGTCATTGACACTCTGCACATAGCGGCCTGTCATCGCGGAGGAGTTCCGGTCGGAATAGTTCTCCCACGGTCCCTTGCCATAGAAATCAACAGTGGAATAGTGGCCAGGCATCGTGAACTTCATGCCGAAACGGAACAATTCGGGAAGATTCTCAAGCCCGCCGGCATCCTCCATAATCTCATGGCATTCGAGCGAGCCGTCAGACCGCACGTGATAAGTCAACTTAATCCTGGCGGCGTCCTTGATAGGTTTATAAATAGCCTGGAGAACCCAACCGTCACCTTCAACAGCGGAGACTTGAATATTATCGACCTCCGGAAGCTCCAGGTAACGCCACATGCCCATCCTGTCATCCCTATATAGCCTGGCACCCATATCATTCTCAATCTGGGCCCTGTAGAACTCAGGAGTGAGAGGCTCGGAAAGCATTTCTTTCCCATTGACCTTGTAACTTGAGAGGAAGCCGGTATTCCAATCGAAAGTCGCCTTCCAGTCAGCTACACGATCAGACCCGACACCGGGATAAGAGAACGATCCTGAGAACGTCTGGATACCATTGTCACGTTCATATTCCCACCTGCCTCCAGGAACAGCGGCGGATCCGGGTTTAAAGGCCACAGGGTCACCCTCCTGCAGTTTAATCTGGTCATAAGCGACCTCATAGCCGGCGGGAAGAAGGCCGTCTTTCTCTTTCAAGACATAAGACAGATTGACAAATACATCTTTCCCGGGAGCCTCGATGGAAGGTATCCCGAGACTGACAGTCTCAGACTTCCCGGGAGCGACATTAAGCTTATCGACCACTCCGGTGGCGACACTCTCACCCTCTACCACGATTGTCCAAAGAAGCCTGTACTGGGAAAGGTCTTTGAAGAAGTTCTCGTTGTAGACGGTAACCTGCCCGGCCTTAATGTCAGCAGGGGTGGTAAGGATATTCCTATACTGATACCTAACCTCATAAGAATGAGGATGATAGCTCCTGTCGGCCGCTATTATTCCGTTGCAGTTGAAAGAGCCGTCGGAGGCGTCATAGTCATTGAAATCCCCTCCGAACGCGAAAATATGGTCGTTGCCCGGAGTCTTGGAAGGCCAGACTATCGCCTGATCCTCGAAGTCCCAGATGAAACCACCCTGATAGTTGGGATACTTCCTGATCAAGTCCCAATACTCCTTGAAAGCGCCCATGGAGTTACCCATCGCATGGGCATACTCGCACTGTATGAGAGGTCTGTCGGGGCTGCTGAGGCAATACTTCTCGCACCTCTCATGGCTCCAGTACATAGGGCACATGATATCTGAATTACGCGCGGAGGCAGCCCTTTCGTACTGGACCGGCCTGGACGGATCGTGAGCCTTGATCCAGTCGTAACTGGCCACGAAATTCTCCCCGTCTCCGGCCTCATTTCCGAGACTCCAGACAATCACGCTGGGATGGTTGAAATCCCTTAGTACCATTCTCTTATCCCTGATAAGGTGGGCCGCTTTGAAATCCGGCCTCTTGGCGAGGGTCTCCTCACCATAACCCATACCATGGGACTCGATATTGCCCTCGTCTACCACATATAGTCCGTACTTGTCGCAGAGGGAGTACCAAAGCGGGTCGTTAGGATAGTGGCTTGTACGCACCGCATTGATATTCAGCTCCTTCATCACACGGATATCCCTCAACATATCAGCCTCTGAAAGGACATAGCCCTTATGCTCATTGAGCTCGTGGCGGTCAGCCCCCTTTATCAGTATTGGCTTGCCGTTCACAAGCAGCTGGGCGTTCTTGATCTCGATAGTCCTGAAACCGAAATCGACAGAGGCGCTCTCAACTAAGGAGAACTTATCGAAGGCCTTGACTTTCAAGGTGTAAAGCTCAGGAGTCTCAGCGCTCCAAAGCGACGGGTTCTTGACATTGCCTGAGGCCTCAACCATCAGTTTTGAAGGTGTGGCCTGTCCGCTCGCGACCTGTTTTCCAGCCTTGTCCAAAATCTCATATTCAAGTCTCTTGACGCCTTTGGTCACCTCGGACTTGATAGTGAAAGCGCCATCCATCCCCGCAAGGATATTGATGTCCTCGATCCTTTCGCGCTCCCTGGTATAGATGTACACTCCCCTGGCGATGCCTGTGAATCTCCAGAAATCCTGGTCCTCAAGGTAAGTGCCGTCGCACCAACGGAATATCTCCAAAGCGATAACGTTCTCCCCTCTAACGACATAGCGTGTGATATCGAAACGGGCCTCCAGCTTGCTGTCCTCGCTGTAGCCTACCATCTTCCCATTGACCCAAACCCGGACGTTGGAGGTAGCGGATCCTATGCAAAGGCAGATCTGCTTGCCGATCCAAGAAGGATCGATTGTGAACGTGCGGCGGTACTGGCCGACATAGTTGCGCTCTGTCGGAGGATAAGGAGGATTGTTCTGGTAATGGCCTCTCCAGGCATAACCGACATTGACATACAGAGGGTCGCCATATCCGTTGAGCTCCCACATTCCAGGAACCGGCATGGTATCCCAGTCCAAGTCATTATAAAAAGGATCCGCGCTCTCAAATCCTTTTGTCCGACCTTCTATGGTCTCGTTGAACTTGAATTTCCAGATTCCGTTCAGGGACAGCGTCTTCTGCTGGTCGGTTGTGAAGGTTGCCCTCATGGGCATCCGGTTCTCCTCAAAAACATTGGGATCCTGCCAGGGCTCCATCTTGGCTTTATTCTGGGCAAAGGCAGGCAAAGTGGCCGCCAATGCCGCCAAAATCAATGCAATTCTTCTCATATTATTGATTATCAGTTGCTTGTAGTTAACTTACCAAAATATTGTGGCTATCATTACAAATTTAATTAAAATGAGGGACATATTCGATATAATTGTGTTTGATGATTCCCAAAAAACACAAGAACCGTTACTCCTCAAAAAGGCCCTCAAACAAATATTTGCTGGAGAAAGTTTTTTCGATTATATTTGTAGTCCGATTTGGTGCTTTGGCCGAGCGGTTAGGCACAGGTCTGCAAAACCTGGGACAGCGGTTCGATTCCGCTAGGCACCTCAAAATAAAAGACATGGCTTTTCGCCATGTCTTTTATTTTTAACAATTATCACAAAGCATCCAACGCCTACGGCTCATTCTTATGGATCTTATGATAGAACTTGACGCTGGACAAAAGGGATGAGAACTCAATTTTGTTGACGTAAGTCGCGCGGACAAACCCCTCCCTTTCGACGGAGAACTCAAGCATATTGCTCAATAGGATTTTCCGGTAAGTGACCTTGACTGTCTCGATGTTGTCATTAGGGAAAGCCAGAGCGAGGCAGCCGGGAATCTCCATGGTGGAACGGCGGGCGGTCTTGTACATTCCCTTGATCTCCTTGAGAGTCTCTATCGCGTCAGCCACAGTCTCACCAAGGGGAATAAACAACTCATAGATGGGATCGACTTGGACTTGAACGATATCTGTACCGATTCCGAGGTGACCGACGGACAGATAATAATGATTTGCTCCATCCTTGGGCATGTTGAATACCTCAAGGTTCTCCTGACCATCATTGACTTCAATCTCAGCAAGTTCCAAACGCTGAGGGATTTTCTTTTCCTGTGCGAAAGCACCCATAGCCATCGCGAGGATAATAACGACACTGATTATCTTTTTCATTTGCTATTGTGTTTGATAAAAAAATACTATTCAACGTATAAAAGGAGCCCTTTCAAATATTCACCTTCAGGGTGATAGATGTTGACAGAATGGTCCGCGGGCTGGTTCAACCTGTCAAGGATCCGGACCGAACGTCCGGTCTGCGCGGCGGCGGAGAAAACAGCGAGTGAGAACGCCTCTTTATCTACCACTTGAGAGCAGCTGAAAGTGAACACCAGACCTCCTGGAGCCACCTTTGAGATGGCCGCCGCATTGAGCCGTTGATATGCTCTCAAAGCATTTGACAATGCCCCCCGATGCTTGGCAAAAGCCGGTGGATCGACAATCATCAGGTCATATTTGTCTTCAGGGACATCACGCAGAAACTCAATGGCGTCAGCGCATATGTCATCATGAAGCGACTCCCCGAACCCGTTAAGGGTCATGTTCCTGCCAACCATCTCGACAGCCTTCCTGGAGCTGTCGACTGAGTCGACATGCGTGGCTCCCTTAGCGAGGGCATATATTGAGAAACCACCCGTATAACAGAAGAGATTCAGCACATTACGCCCTTGGGAATACTTACCCACAAGGGCCCTGTTCTCTCTCTGGTCCAGGAAGAAACCTGTCTTCTGGCCTTCTGTCCAATTGACGAGAAACTTATTGCCGTTTTCCAGGACAACTTGCTCATCATCAGAGAAACCCTCCGCCTTGAACAGATAACCGTCAACGAGATCAAGCCCGGCCTTGAAAGGCGCAGTACCGGAACTCTTGTCATATACGGCTTTCAGACGCTCACCGAAGACAGTCTGGAGAGCCTCGCAAATAGCACCCTTCGCCCTGAACATTCCAACGGAGTGGGCCTGGATGACGCAAACCCCGTCGTACCAGTCGATTATAAGCCCAGGAAGGCCATCCCCCTCGCCATGGACCAACCTGAAACAATTGGTGTACGGCCCGGAAACAAGTCCAGCCGCCTCCCTTACCGAGAGGGCACGACGAATCATATTCACCCAGAAATCATCCCCGAGAACATCCTCTCCAGAGAAACTCAAGATTCTGACAGCGATCGAGCCGATCTGGTAATGACCGTATGCCAGGAAAGACCCGTCATGGGAGAACACCCCGACGATGTCACCTTCCGAGGGCTGCCCGGCAATCTGCGCTATAGCTCCGGAGAACACCCAAGGGTGGAATCTCAGCAGGGACTCCTCCCTACCCTTCTTTAGGAATATCTTTGTCATGGTTCTCAATATTCTTGGGTGGATTCGGCATCATCTGCTCCAGAGTCAGCGGATTCTTCTTCGATCCCATGAGCCTGAGGTACATCTCCCTGCAGACCCAAGCGTCAGTAGCGGCATAGGATTTCTGCGCCTCTGACAAGGTTTCCGCCTCCCAGTTGGAAAGCTGCTGCGTCTTTGATATCTTGATTCCGAGAATAATGGCCGCCATCTTTTTAACAGCCTTGTCCTTTATCCCATATTCCCAGACAATCTTCTGCAGGTCCACAAACCCATTGGCGGGGAAATCATGATGTCTCTCCAAACCCCTCACATCATCATTGACGGCAGCCCCTACCTTGATTATCCGCCCGTCGGAGAGGATAGATCTCAAATGCCTCGGAATCCCTCCTAACAATTTGACCCTGAACAGGAAAGCCTTTTCCGGCCCAGACAGCTGGAGAAGCGATACGCCATAATGAGGCTGGTCTGAGGAGAATGTGGGCCTGGACTCAGTATCAAACCCAAGAATCTTCTGTCTCTTGAGATAACGGACGGCACTGAAGTATTCCAACCCGATGCTGTCTATGACCTTGATCTTGCCTGAGAAACAACCAGGCTCCAATTTATCTATTTCTTCCGGAGATATGCTTATTCTGTACATGCGAAACATATGTGTACGGCGCGAAAACGCCGACCGTGTCCGCGAAAGACTCGGGGACAAGGCTCTCATCGAAAGTAGCTACCGCGGGAAAAGCGGACGTGCCGTTTCCTACAGTCATCATCAACCTCGCGACCGGATATACAATGTCGTGGGTAAACAGATTCCTCTCCCTCATCACCTTGAAACAAGCCCCAGGCAAAGAGAATGTGGTGTCAACAGAGCTGATGACAGGGACATCGCACCCGATTTTCCCGAACAGGTCAATAATGTCCTCCGTCCCTTTCACAGCAAGCTGTGGAGAGCAAATCACAAGGACTTTGCAATTCACTGAGGTATCCAGTGCGGCAAGAGCGCTCTTGACAGCCAACTCACGGAAGAAAAGCGAGTCAGCGGAAGTCAAATGAAGGGAATCGTAAGGCGGATTGACGAAGTCCATAAGCGAGACGAGGGTCTCACCGGCGAAATCGGGAAGCCCGTCTTTGACAGGTTTGGCATCCACATTGTCGAACTCGTCGAATCCCATCATCTTCTCGCTTACCGCCACGCAACGCATCGGTTCACCCACAAGTACTATCGTACCGTCAGGCTTCCCGGCCTGGGCGGCCATCATCTGGAGGGACGGATACGATTCCGACATCAGCCGGTCGACATAATCTATAGAGTCATAACCCGTCTCCACACGCCTGGCGCAGGAGAAAAACAACGTCAGGGCCGAAATGATGAAAACCAGATACTTAAGTCTCAAAGCGAATAAGATTGAATCTTCGCGAAGTTAATAAAATCAATCCAACAATGAAAGAATCTTCGGGACCAGAAGAGTCCGGATATATTCCTCTTCCATGAAATGAGATCCCTCGTAAACCGTCCAGGACCCGTCCCCGAAATATTTCCGCCAAGTCCTGACCATCACCACCCCACTACGCCGGAAATGGTCTCTGGTGCCGAAAAACGCGTGGAAATAATCCCCGCTCCCGTTCAATGGGGTGTTCGACAAAGCCACCTTACGGACAGCCGGCCATTTCAAAAGGGTTTTCCTGGCGAAATGCAATTCCTGCCTGTCTCCTGCCTTCGGATGATAATACCAATCAAAGAAAGCGGTCACTCCGGGAATCCACGCGATAGCGGCCATCACCCTGAAAAATATGGGGGCGTTAAGGGAAGGCGACACCAGAAGATGGGGATAACCCCTTAGAGCTATGGCGTGGACAGCTCCCATGCTCTCTCCTATCACAAGATCGGGCCTGACCTCAGAGGCCCATTCCGCGAGTTGTGATGTGGCCAACTCGGGATCAAAGTCGTAAGTCCTTATGAATATGGAATATCCGGGGCCTAAAAGATCTTTAAGGATGGAAGGGATACGGCTGTCTCCCCCTCCACCCATACCGTGGACGTAGAGTATGGTTTTATTCACTTCGCCCAGAATGACAGAAAACGAAAGCGAGGTTAATTATGATATATCCTGAGAAAGCCGACAGGAAGATCAGGGACCAGTGTTGACGGAACGCCACTGTAAGCGCGACAATCACCAGGGTTACCGCCATGAAGATTATCCTCTTTAGGTTCTCGATCCTGGAGGATCCCCCCGCCCCGAACTTCATCGAGAACATCGGAATCTCGCTGACAAGAAGTAAGCTCAACGCAAGAGCCAGCACCGGAAGGAAAACCGGGCCGCCGCACCAGGACGAGAGAAGGCTGTCCGGCACAGCGAAAACATAGCAAGCCAAAGCTCCGCATACCATCGCGGAAGCCGGTGTCGGCAATCCGAGGAAACTGGAATGCTGCCTCTCGTCAAGGTTGAACTTTGCCAGTCTGAGTGCGGAGAATGCCGCGAGGATAATCGGGAAATACTTGAGGAACAAGATATTTGTACCCCCGGAGACATATAGCATGACTGAGGGTAAGACTCCAAAGCTGACCATGTCGGCCAGGGAATCCAGTTCTTTCCCGATACCGGATGACGCCTTTAGCATCCTCGCGGCGAATCCATCGAAAAAGTCGAATACCGCCCCTAGAATCATCATGAGGAATCCAAGGTCGGGACGGCCGCCCAAAGTCAAAATCACCCCCACGACCCCACAGAGGAGGTTCATGGAGGTGATAGAGTCAGGAATGTGCTTCCGGATATTCATTTAGTTGATTCCGAGCTTCTTCTTCAGATCCTTGGAGATGGCGTCCTTATGGACCATGATGTCCATTGACTTGCCGGCTACGAAATTCTCGGACACATACCAGATGCCCTTGTATTTGCCGGTCTCGCCCCAAGAGTTCTTAACCATGTAATAGAGAGTGCCGTTCTGATCCTTGGCCATACCGTAGATCTGCATACCATGGTCGTCAGTGGTGGTCTTGCCGTCAAACTCTTCCTGACGGGACTCCTGGGTGGGGACGATCTCCTTGGGGATCTCCACGGGAGCCTTCTGAGCCTGCGCGGGATCAGCGCCGACCCAACGGGCCTGGTCGCTGCCTGTAGGGGCGATAGCCTTGGCGTCGACGAGGACACCTATGCCATTCCTGGTGAAACCAACCTCACTGACATCAGAACCCCAAGCGACGGTGTAACCCTTCTCGACAGCGGTCTTGAGAACATCCATGAACACATCGAGAGGAACATTGTAGGAAGGATCTCCCCTCCAGTTGTCACCGATCTCAAGGACGAACGGTTTGTAGAACGGATGATGGGTGAAAGAGGTGAGGGTCACATAATCACCGGGAACGATGCCAAGCTCATCCCTGTAGGAAGCGGGAGTATAGGTCTTGCCGTTCACCTCGAATGTGGCGGGAGCCGCTCCGAAGAAGCTGTCAACCATGGCGTCGAAGCCGGCCTTCCATGTCTTGGAGACTCCGCCTCTGCCGGACCTCTTGTTGATAGTCTCGACATAAGCCTTGGTCACGGCATCAATCTCCCCGTGGTTGGGAAGGGTCTGCTTGCCAGGCATGACAGACTGGGGAACAATACCATAATCCTCAATCACATGGAGCACATCATCGGCCTCAGATCCGGGTCCGAAACGAAGATCTCCATCCAAGCGGATGTATTTATCAGCCCTGTCTTTGTAAGACTGGGAAACGACAAACATCTCGGAGAGGTCAGGATACTGCGCTGCATCCTTGATACCCTTGATCCTGATGATCTCGGACTCAAGGAAAGCTATGGCGGAGAAGCACCAGCATGTGCTTGAGCTGGCCTGATTCTTAATTGAGGTAATAGGATTCTCCTTGATCACAGTGAACTGATAGTCAGCCTGAGGCATTTGGGGCCTGGGCTGCTGTGCGAAGAGCGCGGAAGGAATCAAAGCCACCGCGATCAAAGCGACGATAAAGCTCTTTTTCATGACTATTTGTGTATTAAATATTAATAATTTTCAGCTTTGACCTGGAAATAGCTCTGGGGATGGTTGCAGACAGGGCAAGTCTCGGGAGCTTGCTTCCCGATCACGATATGCCCGCAGTTTGAGCACTCCCAAATGGCGTCCTCGTCACGGGTGAAGACCACGGCATCCTTGACCTTTCCGAGGAGCTTGCGGTAGCGTTCCTCATGGGTCTTCTCGATAGCGCCCACCTTCTCGAACAAGGCGGCGATCTCATCAAAGCCCTCTTCCTTGGCGGTCTTGGCGAAACCGTCATACATGTCGGTCCACTCGTAATTCTCGCCATCAGCGGCGTCGGAAAGATTGACATCGGTCGGAGGAACGGAACCACCGTGGAGGAACTTGAACCAAATCTTGGCGTGCTCCTTCTCGTTCTTGGCGGTTTCCTCGAAAATCTTGCTTATCTGGACATATCCGTCCTTCTTCGCCCTGGAGGCGTAATAAAGATACTTTGTGTGGGCTTGGCTTTCACCTGCGAAAGCGGTGAGCAAGTTCTGTTCAGTCTGGGATCCTTTTAATTCCATGGTAAATGAATATTAATTCAAGCAATAGCGCTAAACGCAAATTTAACAAAAAATAACTAATTTTGACCGCTTTCCGAAAAGAATATGCCGACCCGCAAAAGAAAGATCAAGAAGAAGAGAATCTCGTTAAGCCCATGGGCAGCCGTGGCCTTGGCAGGGGGGATTCTACTGATCATATTCCTTCTGGTCCACAGGTGGGATGGCCGGGATTACGAGCGTGGGGCGAAAGTGCCGGCAGGAACCTGGCGTTACGGGATTGACATCTCCCACAATAACTCCAAACCCATAGTCTGGGACTCGCTTTATGTCATGACCGACCAGAGAAGGAGGACAATCCGGAATCCCTATGCCGCGAGGGATATCAAACCTGTGAGTTTCGTGTTAATAAAAGCCACCGAAGGAGCCACATTCACGGATCCGGACTTCAAGGCGAATTGGAGAGAAGCCGGGAGAAGCGGACTCCGCAGGGGCGCGTATCACTTCTTCCGGAGCTCGAAGGACGGTGAGATCCAGGCCAAAAGTTTCATCTCCACCGTAGGTGACATGAGGATAATGGATCTTCCACCTGTGCTGGACATCGAGACAATCCATCTCGGCTGCTCCAAAGAACTCCTCAATCAGAGGGCTCTTCAATGGCTAAAGGCTGTCGAGAATCATTACGGGAAGAAGCCGGTGGTCTATGCCAGCTCATCCTTCATCAAGGATCATCTCTCAAAGGACATAACCGGCAACTACCCTATCTGGGTGGCACATTACGGTAAAGAACGCCCGGCATTTGATGACTGGGTATGGTGGCAGTTCACCGACAAGGCCGTTGTCAAGGGTGTACCTGGGCAGGTGGACTTGAGTGTGATGAAAATGGACTGACCCTACTCCGGGACAAAAGTATTGGCATTCTCATCCCAGCGGTAGATCCTAGCCCGGCAATACTGTTTCCCGGTTGTCTCAGAGCTGCCATGTTCCGAGAAATAGAAACGTCCGTCACCCAGCGGGGAGACGCCCGTCCCTCCATACTTGAAATCTATTCCTTTCACCGGATTCTCCCACGAGCCTATCACCGGATGCCTGGATGTGTCGTAGGGAACGCCGATAAGCCCCCTCTTGACCGGACGTTTGGACAGATCTATCGAGAAAGCCGGATAGTTCGTGAACCGCTCCTTCGCCCCCTTGTACACAAAGAGGAACAACCGCCTGGAGTTACGGTCGTAAGCCATGTTCTGTACTCCCCAGTTTGTGTTACCGGTATAGACGAAATACTTGTCAAGAGGTTTCTCAGGACCTTGTGAATAAAACTCTCCGAAAACCACGGTACCGGCGTAACTTTCCAACTTGTCAATGTCATAGCGCAGCAGGACCTGGCTGTCATTGTCACTCCGGGAAGTGTCGCCATAGATGCCGTAAGCGACATAAAGATAATTCTTCCCGCCTTTTTTGCCGAGCTTGGGAGCGATAGCGACCCCGTCTATTCCGGAACAACCATAGAAATGCTCATACTCCTGGCCGGATGGGCCGAAGCCCTTCAGGTGATAGTCTTTTGTGGCTTCCCTGACACACACGATCTTGAACGCCTCATTGTTTTCGGAGTCCATCCCCACCTTCGAGACTTTATCCACGTCTATGATGGCGATATAGAACATCGACCTCCCTTTAGCGAAATCTGACAGGCCCTGTCCGATCACATCATCCTTGCATTCAAGTGAGGCGAAGACCTTCCTGCGGGCCGTGTCGAAGACCATAGCTCCAAGATGTCCTTGGATATGCTCAATAGAACCAAGGATATTGCCATCCAAATCTGTTACAAGGAAAGAGTCCGTGAAAGAGAAATACATCTTCCCGACCTCCCGGTCAAAAGCGATCCCCTGCACATGGTGGGAACCTCCCTCAACATAGATCACTCCCTGGGCTGACGCGAAAGCAGGCAGTATGACAAAAGCCAGTAAAATGAGAACTATCTTTTTCATATTCAACTATTTCCAAGTTCCATTACCATAGCCTTGGCGACCTCCGCCGACGCTCCTCCACCACCCAGAGACTGGCGGATCTCATCGTAGCCGGAAAGCATATTTCCCCGGTAAAAATCATCCTCAATCAACCTCCTTATCTCATGAAGGACGTTATCGGAAGTGAAATAATCCTGCAGCAGTTCCCTGAAACACATCCTGTCCAAGATAAGATTGCCGAGACTGATGAACCTCACTTTGATTATCATCCTGCCAACCATATAGTTTAGCGCGGATGTCCTGTAAGCGACCACCTGTGGAGTACCTGTCAACGCGCATTCCAGGGAAGCCGTCCCCGAGTTGACCACCGCCGCTTTGGCATGGCGCATCACAGCATAGCTCTCACCAAAAACCACCGTGACATATTCCCGGCCACCGATATACCCGGCGTAATCCTCCATCTTGCGGGAAGGAGCCCCGGCGATTATGAACGAATAATCAGAATACTCAGGGATGGACCGCATCTTGTCGGCGAACTCCATGTAAACCGGCATCATCGAGCTGATCTCACCGGTTCTAGAGCCCGGCAACAAGGCGATCATCGGGCGGTCCGGTAGCCCGGTTCTCTCAAGGAACTCTTCCCGAGACTCCAGCATCGCTCCAGAACCGTCGATTGCGTCAACCAGAGGATTCCCCTTATATACAAAGTCCACTCCCTTCGAAGTGAAATAAGGTATCTCGAACGGAAAGACTATGAATAACTTATCCACATTTTCCTTCAACTTCCTAACCCTGTTCTCCCTTGAGGCCCAGACTTTCGGGGCGATGTAATAGAATACCTTGAAACCAGCCTTATGGGCGAACTCGGCGATCTTGAAATTGAACCCGGGATAATCTATCAGCACGACAACGTCCGGTTTCCATGCCGCTATGTCCTTTTTGCAGTCCTCCAATCTCCTGGCGAACTTCCTCGGGTGCGACAAGACCTGCGTGAACCCGATCACCGCTCCCTCACGGTAATCACGGGCGAGCTCACCTCCTACAGAGCCCATAAGCTCACCACCCCAAAAACGGATCTCAGCACATGGGTCGACAGAATAGAGGCCACGCATCAGGTTAGATCCGTGGAGGTCGCCAGATGCCTCACCAGCTATGATGTACCACCTCGCCATCAGAACTCCTCATTGAGGAATATGGCGAGACGATGCTCCTCCTCATGGTCGGTACGGTCTATGGTCTGGGGAGTGATAGCGATATACCCATCCTCCAAAGCGTGGTGGTCCGCCATGCCATCCCCTGCCGGAGAACCATCGACAAAACGCCCGCGCATAACATAAAGGGCATCAACTATCTCATTGACTTCGGGCGGAACTGCGCCGGTCCATGTCTCGAACTCCTCAATCCAGTAACCATATCCCTGATGGCAGACACGAACTCCTTTCACGGGAATATCCGATGGCGGGAAATTGACATTATAGGACAGCCCTCTACGGCCGGGCAAATTCTCCATGAGCTTCTCGAATACGGCCGGGAAATATTTTTTCACCGAAGAGAAATCAGCATCCTCACCAAACTCGCAAAGAGACACTCCGATCGCCGGGATACCATTGATCGCGGCTTCCTCGGCAGCTCCCATTGTTCCCGAATAATTGGTCGCCACAGAGGCGTTGGACCCGTGGTTGATACCACAGATCACGACATCGCACCTCCTGTCCGGGAATATTTTGTCCAAAGCGAACTTGACACAACTCGCAGGTGTGGCGTCGAGCCACGACCAAGAAACGCCATCCCTCTCACCAAGTCTCTTGTAGCCGCACGGACGGTTTCCAAGGGATACGGCGACTGACATTCCTGACTGATGGGACCGGGGTGCCACGACAGTGATCCTGCCAAAAGGGCGCATCAACTCGACCAGTTCCCGGATGCCTTTGGAAGTGTATCCGTCGTCGTTCGTAATCAATATGTTGAGATTAGCTGGCATATCTACAGATTTTAGTTCACAAATATACTGATTTCCATATTTTTTTCTGTAAATTTGCATCACTTTTGCAGGGGAAAGACACTGCTTGAATTAGAAATAATTTGTTTAAACAACTTAATAAATTTTAATTTACAATGATCAAATTAGGTATTAACGGATTCGGCCGCATCGGCCGTATGGTTTTCCGCGCAGCTGTCGAGAATTTCGCCAATGACATTGAAGTCGTAGGAATCAATGACCTCCTCGATCCCGAGTATCTCGCTTACATGCTCAAGTATGATTCAGTCCATGGCCAGTTCCAGGGCGACATCAAAGTTGAGGGTGGCAATCTCGTAGTCAACGGAAAGTGCATCCGTGTCACCGCTGAGATGGATCCCGCCAACCTGAAATGGAATGAGGTCGGCGCTGAGATCGTGGTCGAGTCCACCGGTTTCTTCCTCACTGACGAGACCGCCAGGAAGCACATCCAGGCTGGAGCCAAGAAGGTTATCATGTCCGCCCCCTCAAAGGACGCCACTCCTATGTTCGTCTATGGTGTGAACCACACGACTTACGCTGGCCAGGACATCATTTCCAACGCCTCCTGCACCACTAACTGCCTCGCCCCTATCTCCAAGGTTCTCAACGACAAGTTCGGAATCAAGAGGGGTCTCATGACCACCGTTCACGCTGCCACAGCGACCCAGAAGACCGTTGACGGTCCTTCCAAGAAGGATTGGAGAGGTGGCCGCGGTATCCTCGAGAACATCATTCCTTCCTCCACCGGTGCCGCCAAGGCCGTCGGTAAGGTTCTTCCTGAGCTCAATGGCAAGCTCACCGGAATGTCTCTGCGTGTTCCCACTTCTGATGTCTCCTTCGTCGACCTGACCTGCGAGCTCAACGCTCCCGCCACTTACGACGAGATCTGCGCCGCCATGAAGGAAGCTTCCGAAGGCGAGCTCAAGGGCATCCTGGGCTACACTGACGAGGCTGTCGTCTCCACCGACTTCCGCAACGATCCCCGCACTTCCATCTTCGATGTCAAGGCCGGTATCCAGCTCGATCCTACCTTCGTGAAGGTCTGCGCCTGGTACGACAACGAGTGGGGTTATTCCAACAAAGTGCTTGAGATGGCCCGCGTTATTGCATAATTATTTTTTATTTCTATATTTGCGTTTGCAAGGCCTGGCCTTCGGGCCAGGCTTTTTTGATAAGACACTTTTTAAACAACTTCTTAATTATCAGCAATTATGAAAAGAATCGTTTTGTCTTTCATGTGCGCCGCCATCGTTCTTTCAGGTTGCGGCAACATGTCCCAGACCGGTAAAGGTACTTTGATCGGATCGGGCGCCGGTGCCGCCGTTGGAGCCGGACTCGGTGCTATCATCGGTAAGGACGGCAAGGCCGCCGCTATCGGTGCCGCTATCGGAACCGCCGTCGGAGCCGGTGCCGGTGCCATCATCGGAAAGAAGATGGACAAGAAGGCCGAGGAACTCGCCGCCCTTGAGAATGCCCAGATCGAGACTGTCGAGGACGCCAATGGCCTCGAGGCCATCAAGGTCACCTTCAACAGCGGTATCCTTTTCGACACCAACAAGTCTGACCTCAAGCAGGCTTCAAAGGACGAGCTCAGCAAGTTCGCCAGCCAGATGTCTGACCTTCAGGACACTGATATCACCATCTACGGCCACACGGACAACACAGGTTCCGACGCTGTCAATGAGAGACTCTCCAACGAGAGGGCCCAGAGCGTCGCCAACTACCTGAAGAACTGCGGTATCGCCGCTTCCCGTATGACCACAGAGGGCAAGTCCTACTCCATGCCTGTCGCTGACAACAGCACCAAGGAAGGAAGGGCCCAGAACCGCCGTGTCGAGATCTACATCACCGCCAACGAGAAGATGATCGAGGCCGCTGAGAACGGAACTCTTGAGTAGTATTTACTATCATGAAAAAAAGGCCGGCCCCGAAAGGAGCCGGCCTTTTTTGAAACCAGGAAGCTAGTTCACATTAACTTTCACACTTCCGACATTCACACCACCGTAGGTGAAGGTGATGGTGCATGAGCCTTTATAATTGACAGGGAACACGACGTCATAACCGCCACGGCCGGAACCGAGCAACCTCACACCCGTCTTTTTTGAAACCACACCATTGCTCGGAGTTCCCACGAAATTATAATATGCGGTCGTCATATCTCCACCGCTCGTACACAAGATCACGTTCGTCTTATCCACTTTGTCGTACAAAGCGAAATAGAGGTAATCCCTGGAACCGGTGTAAGTATAATTGATGGTGGAAGGAATCTTGCTATTATTGTAGTATACATCGTAAGCGTGGATCAAGGTCACTTTGAAAGACTTCACTGTGATTCCATCGGCTTTGGCCGTAAGGGTGACAGTACCTTCCCTATCTGTCTTACAACCCACTCCCTGATAGGCGAACAAATTCGAATTAGTTATAATCTCTGTATTTCCAGATGAGATTGTGAATCGTTTGGCCACACTCGGCTCCCCACAATCAACGAATCCACCGGTGACTTTATCATAAAACGCGAACCATATTCCATTCAAACCATCGACACCACCCATAAGGGTCTTCGTAACAGTCGTTTTCATGGTTCTATGTATTAAAGTGATTGTCTAGAATCTTAGTTCGTTACCGTAACTCTACAAGTAGCCGACTTTCCAGACCCGTCACGGGCTTTGGCGGTAAGTGTAACGGTTCCAATCTTCTTCCCTTTGATATACGGAGGGTTAGAAGAACTGGATGTGCTGTTCTGCACGATTTCGACTGTAGAAGGATCTGATGACGTCCAATCCAAATATTGGATGGTGGCATCACTGGGGTATATTGTATAAGTATCTATACCCAACGTTTGATTTAATCTAATAGTGAAAGTAGAAGGATTAATCACTATACTAGTAATAGGCGTGAAATGTCTGACAATAACTTTGCATGTCGCATAATAGCCTCCGTCTACTGTAGTTACCGTAATGGTCGCCTCGCCTGCTTTCAATCCTTTTATTTTACCGTTACTGTCAACACTTGCTATGCTGGGGGCACTTGACGACCAATTCACCGCCTTATTAGTGGCATTTGAAGGAGTGATCGTGTAAGACATGGTTGTCGTCTGGCTTGGACCACCATCATATATTCCCAAAGGTATTGTTGACCCAAAGGATATTCCTGTGACTGCTACCGATGGGTTCGAAACGATGATTTGTTGTGTGGCTTCAGCACTGCCGCTCTTGGCCTTGGCAGTCAATAGGACAGGGTAGCTGGCAGATGTGGCCGCGGTTCCCTTTATCGTACAGGTCGTGGCTGTTTTTGACACGATCTGGACGCAGGCAGTGGAATTAAGGGACCATTCCACTTCATTGACCAGCGGGGTCCACCTGTCATTGCAGGTTAGTCTGGCTGTGACGGTGAAAGTACCGTTGACATTAGTGGAGAAACTGCCGGTACTGCTGGAAAGTGTGACTTTGTCCGCAACTCCTTCATAGATGATAAAGGTTATGGATTTTTTCACCCCGCTGCCGTCTTTAGCTGTCGCTGTTATCGTGGTCGTGCCGGGCTTCACAAAAGTCACCTTCCCGTTCTGGTCGATTTTGGCCACTCCGGTGGCGCTGCTTGACCATGTGACGTTCTTATTGGTCGCGTTGGACGGAGACACGGAGGCTTTGAATTGCGCGTAATTGGATGAATTCCCACCGTACCATATGGTTCGTGTCAGATTTTCAATGACTGTTCCTGAACTGGTGGTAATGCTGATACTCTTCACGGGCTGGGTAACCGTGACCGTACAAGTCGCGGTCTTGCCGTTATGTGTCTTGGCCGTGATGGTCGCGGTGCCGGAGGCGACACCGGTGACATTGCCGCTTTTGTCCACCGTAGCGACCGAGGTCTTGGAAGATGTCCATGTAACCTCATGGTTGGTCGCGTCGGAAGGCGTCACAGTGGCAATCAGCTGGGACTTGCCACCAACAAAGATCGACAAGGTGGTCTTGTTGAGCGTCACTCCTGTGGCTGATACCGGCTTGTCGGTCACGGTCACGTCGCAGGTGGCTGTCTTGCCGCCGTCCGCGGTCGTCACCGTGATCTTGGCGGTTCCGGTCTTCACGGCGGTCACCTCACCGTTCTGGTCGACCTTGGCGACAGTCTCGTCGGAGGAACTCCAGGTGACCTTCTTGTTGGTGGCGTCCTCAGGGGAAACGGTCGCGACAAGGATCGCGCTACCACCTATAGTGAGAGTGAGTGATGTCCTGTTGATTGTCACTCCGGAGACAGGAGTAGGCTTCTTGGTGACGGTCACCTCGCAGGTGGCTGTCTTTCCGCCATCTGTCGTCTTCACGGTGATGGTGGCCGTTCCGGGCTTCACACCGGTCACGTTGCCCTTGGTGTCAACTGTGGCGACACCCGTATCGGATGAAGACCAGGTCACCCTCTTGTCAGAGGCGTTCTTGGGCGTGAAGGACACGTAAAGCAGGACCTTCTCACCCTCTACAACTGAGACCTGCTCCTTGGTGAAGGCGATTCCCTCGACGGGGACTACCTTTGGAGTGACGGTCACCTCGCAGGTGGCGGTCTTCTCTCCGTCAACAGTAGTTATAGTTATGGTCGCTGTTCCAGGACCCACAGCCGTGATGTTTCCGTTCTCGTCGACAGTGGCGACAGTCTCATCGGATGAGGAGAAAGTGACGTCCTTGACAGTGGCGTCCTCAGGAGTGATCTTGACGACAACGGCTGCTGTCTCGCCCTCGACAACCTCGAGCGTCTCTACCTCGACAGATACACCCTCGACGGGAATAGGCTTGGGACTTACCGTAACGGCACAAGTCGCTGTCTTTCCTCCGTCCGCGGTGGTGGCTATGATCGTCGCTGTTCCGGGGGCCACGGCGGTGACGACACCGTCTGCCACAGTGGCGACCTCAGCGTTGGAGGTTGTCCAGTTGACTGTCTTGTTAGTCGCGTCAGCCG
>JAFYYW010000010.1 GCA_017548985.1 Bacteroidales bacterium | reverse complement strand
TAATTTATCAGCTAAGTTCACTACTGTCCCGTTAAAGTGGACTAATTGTTCTTTGAAATCGCTGAAATAAAGTCTTTTACGAGTAGTTTTAAGGGTGCACGGATTTGAATTTGTACTTTTGCAGTCAAATTGAAAGGCTGCAAGATATCAACCTTGATTTGTACAAAACAGGTTCGATTCGTACCCGTTTTCCAGCAAAACAGGTTTGAACAAACCTATAATCCTGCAAAATCGGGTTGAAATAAACCTAAACTCCTAAGATTAATCGTGGAAATAATCGTATCTTTGATTAGCCAATAATAGCTCAGTTTGCCTATGCTAAAGAGTCAATTATTCGGCTAATTTGAAATAGCACGTATTTTTGTGACCAGCTGATTTTTCAGGATACGAAAAACGACTCTAGAAGCACGCAGAAGCCCGTTTTTGGGTCGCGAGTTCGAGTCTCGTTTTCCGCTCACAGGAGTTTCAGCAATGTGCTGGAGCTCCTTTTCTTTTTTAACAAAACGGCCTTGCGGACATCTGGGAGGCACTTGGGTTAGACAACAGTGATGAATGTCAACATGTCTACTTGCGCCATACCTGAGGATTATTCCGGGCAGTGGGTGATGACCTCTACGGATAATAATACCATCAATTCTATGGTGATGGCTTACAATAATGAGAATCTATGGCCAAGTGCTTGGTATCTTCCCGTGAAGGCTGTTACTTACAACGACGGAAAAATCTATTACGACACTTCTTTTGATATAACAAAAGCCACTTTTACTTTGATACGTAATACTGACCCCGAGAGTAAGTTCTTTTTGATGTATCTTTTAAAGAATAATAATTGGTGCATCATAAAGGAAGGGGCAGGTGGAGATCTTCATGAACGTGGCATCAACGCTACCCGTAGTTATATGGATGTTTATGCTGACAACTCATATTGGGATATAAAAGTTGAATCCGACGGAACTTGGACCGTGAACGCGACAAAGTATCCATATGGTTATGGAATTCTTCGTTACGACCAATATGACACGACTTACGGACCGTATTTCTCGGCCTTTAGCTTGGCTCCACTTGATACCAGGAAGAAGGTCGTGTTTTACAGTACTGACGTTCTGGTCGCCAGATAAGATCCTTTATAACTGAATGAAAAGGGTAGTGATACGTGAGAATGTATCACTAACCTTTTCATATTTCAAAACTTGCGGTTGATTTGCTGAAGGATCCTTTGTCATGGAGAGGGAACGATTGAGGTTGTGTTGAGTAAAGTGTACGAGACAACAAACTGATCCGTTGTTATTCTTTCAAACAATTTCTATCTTTGTGTACGGCGAGAAACTGTCGTCAGACAGTCCTGGCGGACATATTTAATAACTAAGGAGCATATCCTCCAGGGTGCTTGCTTTACCAATCTATGCGGACTGATTAATGAAGAAAATATTCACTATACTATTTGCGTTGGCCGTATTTCTTTTCTGGATGTTCGTGTTGCCTTATCACGTTCTTTACCAGGAGGAAATACAGATTTTCCCATATACGTGGCAGCATCTGAAGCAGTGTCTCGCGTTCCCTGGTGGAGTGGCTTCATATTTGGGCGAGTTCTTTGTCCAGTTCTTCCATATCGCATGGCTGGGAGCGCTGTTGCTGGCTGTTCTGACAGCTTTGGCTCAGGTTCAAAGCTGGCGTGTAATGAACTCCGTCAAGGCGGATGTCAATGACGCTTGGTATCCTCTCAGTTTCATACCCGCGGTCTGTTTTTGGGCTTTCCTTTGCGATGCCGGAAACCTTGTCAGCGCGCTGGTGGCTTTCTTACTTATCTGTGAGGTCGCCTTGATTGTCTGTAAGAGCAAGCGCGATAAGCTATGGCCGCTTGCCATTGCCTTGGCGTATTATCTCGCGGGACCTATGGCATTCATCCTTGTCGTGGTCGCGCTTGCGGATATCTTTGCCGCGAGCTCCGCGAAAAGATCCGCCAAGGTGCTGGACGCCGTCTTGACTATCCTTACATGTGTCTTGGTCGCGGGCATATCCATAAGCGTCTTCACCCAGTATCCAGTGAAAAGACTGCTGTGTGGAGTCGAATACAGCCACATACCCGGACAGTATACGGCAAGTTTCTGGACATCAGTCATTTCCCTTCCTGTGATATTGCTATTTACAATACTACTTGGAGGAAAGCCCTTAAAAAACAAAACGAGGATTTCTGTCCTGGTAGCGGTTTCCGCTGTCATCGCCCTTGCCTCATTAGTATATGTGAAGAATCATTGTTCCAAGGACATGGAAAGCATATACGCGTACGATTACCATGCGGCTAACAGGCAATGGGACAAGATTATAGCGATGGCGGAGAAGAAGACCCCAAGGACTCCTTCCGAGGTTATATGCCTTAATCTGGCCCTGGTCATGAAAGGAGAGAGCGGAGACCGGTTGTTCGAGTTTTTCCAATCTGGTATTCCTGGCTTGTTCCCTAATTACGACACCTACGTGTTCCTGAAATTCACTGGCGCGGAGGCTTTGTATCAGGCCGGGCTCTTGAATATGGCTTTGCATTACTCGTTTGAGGCATATCAGACCTTCCCTGGAGGAAGAGAGAGCGCGCGCCACATCAAACGGATGGCGGAAGTGAATATGATAAAGGGTACCGGAGACGTGGCCGAGAAGTATCTGAAAGTCCTCTCCCAGACCTTATTTTATAGGAAATGGGCTAAGAAATACCTTCAGGATCAGTCGCTTATGTTGGAAGATGCCGAGTATTCACGTCTCGCAGGCTGCCGTAACAGCGACACTGAGATCTTCGATGACATGTATGACTACCCCAAGCAGGCTATCCTCAGGAGCCAGGTGGCGAAGTCCGGAAAAGCGGATGAGTCGTACCATTACCTTCTGGCGTATGATTTATTGGCCAAGGATACAGAGTCCCTGGCAAACGATATCAGGCTGGCAAAAATTGAGGGACCTGTCCCGGAGCTATACCAGGAAGCCCTTCTCGTCCCATGGATCTCTGCTGGTGGCAACGCGGATTATGACAAGGACCTTGTGTCGGACAAAGTCCTGGAAAAGGCTCAAGCTTTCGTGAATGATCTCCAGATTGGACGCACTGTACCCTACATGAGAGCTCGCTACGGCAAGACATTCTGGTTCTATTATTCAAGCAATTAAACAGACTCGGACATGAAGCTATATAGATTCCTATTTTTGACAATCGCGTTCGCGTTGTTCATTTCGTGCTCCGTTCCGAGCGCCGACAAATCTATTGACAGCTATCCTCCTATCTGGCCAGACTATGTTGGAGTCACGGTGCCGTCAACTATCGCCCCGTTGAATTTTACCGTGGCGGAAGGATGTGGGCACGAAGGCATAGCTGTCTCGGTATGTGATGAAAGCGGTTCAGAGCTGATCAGCATATCTGATAAGGAGACAATAAAGTTCCCTATCAGGAAGTGGCACAAGGCGCTTAAGTCTAACGAAGGGAAAACCCTCTCATTCGCTGTTATCATAAAGCAAGACGGGGCGTGGACCGCTTACAAGCCATTCAATGTGGACATCAGCGCGGACGCTATCGATTACGGCCTTACATACAGGCTGATCAAGGCCGGTTACCAGTCTTTCGGGCACATGGGTATCTATGAGAGGAATCTCTCGAATTTCCGTCAGAAAAGCGTTCTTGACAACAAGATGTTCGATGACGGGTGCCTGAATTGCCATACTTCAAAAAGGACGGATCCGTCATCCTATAGCCTTCACATCAGGGGTGACCATTCCGCTACCTTGCTCACACGTGATGGCCAGACCGAGTGTCTGAACACTATCACTGATGAGACAGGAGGCTTCTTCGTTTATCCTTCATGGCATCCTGGTGGGGAATATATTGTATATTCAGTCAACAAGACCCGACTCTCGTTCTATACTCATACCGAAAAGAAACTTGAGGTATATGACCAGGCTTCTGACCTTATAGTTTATAAGCCGGAGACCCATGAGGTGATTCTGAGCGACCTTGTCCGTAGGAAGGACAAGTTTGAGAACTATCCTTCTTTCTCGGCTGACGGAAGCGAGATTTATTTCGTCTCATCCGAGGCCGGGGATCTCCCGAAAGAGATGACCGGGAACCAGTATAGCCTCTGTAAGATAGCGTTTGATGCCGAAGCCGGCAAATTCGGTGACAAGGTTGACACCTTGATTAACGGGCCGGCTTTAGGGATGAGTATCAATACTCCCAGGCCCTCCTATGACGGGCGTTTCGTGATGGTGGCAGCGATGGACTTCGGTACCTTCCCAATCTGGCATCCTGAGGCCGACCTGTGGCTCTATGACATAAAGACGGGGGATTTCCGCAATATAGAGGAGATAAACAGCGATTGCCCTGACAGTTTCCACAACTGGAGTTCAAGTTCGCGCTGGGTAGTATTCACCACCAGGCGTGACAATAGCCTATATACCCTGCTGTATATAGCTCACATGGATGAAAACGGGCATTTCGGACGCCCCTTCCTCCTCCCTCAGAGGGATCCACGCGCGTATTATGACCAGTTGATGTATTCTTTCAACACACCTGACTTCACATCAGGGCCGGTTGACTTGAACCAACGTGCCGCCAGAAAGATGCTCCTTTCCACCGACCGTTCTCGCGTACACGTCCGTTGACGTTCCAGGATTCTTAACCAGTGGAATCGTATTCTTTGAAATAGGCCGTGCGGGCAGTTTATGGCATATTCGAACTTCCGCAGTATCCTAAGATAGCGCGGAACACGGTAATTCTCCCATCCAAGCACGCACTTCCTGAACACCTTGAAAGGACCAACATTCTCAATTCCGACGTTTATAAGTGAATCTTGCCGGATATAAAACTCCAAATCTTCTCGAGAAGTAATCATCGTTCTGGAATCAACAAGGCGAAAAAACTTCATTTCCCATGCCAGAGGATCATGTCAAGCCTTGCGAAATTATTTTTTCATATAGCCGGGACATGTGGAATTTATTACTATATTTATACGCACAACTAATTAGCCATCAATAATTATCAACGATCATGAAACGTTTATTCTTCTACCTTTTCGCGGTTTCAGCGATACTGTTAGCCTCCGTTTCCTGTGTCAATTCAGTAATTGAGCAAGACGAGGTTCCTGTTGAAATCGGTTTCAAGGCCGTGACAAATATCGCTACCAAAGCGGATCCTGAATTGGTCGGCGCCTCTTTGGGCACTGACAATGATTACGTCATCTATGCTGCCGCTTCCGCCGATGGCTCCCCAAGGTATTTCGACCCCGATGCCGCGTCATACGGAGGCCAACTGTTCGCATATTTCACAGACGGCGGCAAATGGTTCCCGGCTAGCGGAAACGGTCCCTATACCAAGCAGCACATCTATTGGCCTTTCGGAGGCGTGAAGGTGGATTTCCTCGCATACGCCCTGACACCTGCCGCCAAAGAGGCCCTGGCCCCGACTTTCCATTCCGACACCCACGCGCGCGAGTTCACGATCGCCGATTGGGACACCTTTGCCAACCAGTATGACGTGATGTACGCCGTTGCCAACGGATGCGTTCCTGGCACCGATGGCAACGTCGCCTTGGCTTTCAAGCACGCCCAGGCTCTCATCGCCTTTACGGCCAAGAAGAGCGCCACCACTACGGTGGATCTGACGATTAACAAGATCACAATTAAAGATCTGGAATACAAGGGTACGCTGACGGTCGACAACTACAGAGCCAACCTGAAAGCCAGCTGGACTATTTCCGCCCACGGTGACAAGGATCTGAGCTCTGCTGAGGGTATAGCGGATTTCCCTTATACGCTTAACAGCACGGCCACCCAACTCACCACTAATCTGCTTGTCCCGGAGCAGTCCGCCAAGCAGATCGTTATCAACTACTCGATGGGTGGAAAGACCTTTGACTATGAGCTCAACATCCCGCGTACACCTTGGGAAATGGGCAAGAAGTACACATTTAACCTCGAGTTCTCCGCCGCGGAGATCACCTTCACCACTTCGTTGGATGACTGGTCAGAAACCGTTGACAACGAGCAAATCGGTTAGTGTCCGCTTTTAAGATACTATGGGTCGCGCCTCTCCTGCTCTTGGGGTTCCTGGGGGAGGGTCAATCGTATGCGCAGGATGTCAGGACGGATACCGTCTATGTCACTCAGGTCATACGAGATACCGTTTATATCCCCATCACGCCTTCAGCGTCGAAGGAGCGGAAATCCATCGGCATTGATTACTCGGATCGCCGTATGTTGTTCGCGTTGCGGACCAACATACTGGCGGTTCCGTTAGCGAACCTTGGCATCGAGGTTCCTCTGGGCCCGCGCTGGAGCATAGGTTCCGACATCTATTATCCATGGATATGGCGTTCCGGCCACGCTGAAGGTGTGGATCGGAAAGGCAACTGCAACGAGTTGATGGCCGCTGATCTCGAACTCCGGTATTGGTTCCCCCGCAAGGGCCAGAAGGATGGGGAACGCCTGCTGGGGTATTCCCTCGGCCTTTACGGAGCGGCGGGACAGTATGATTTCGAACGAGATTGGTCCGGCTATCAGGGCGAATTCTACAACACCGGTCTGGACTTCCTCTACGCCACTCCGGTGTTTGGGGGCAGGATGCGTCTGGAGATGGAACTCGGCCTGGGTTTAATATGGTCAGCCGCACGTCCCTATGACTGTTTGGAACCCGGAGGGGTTATATACCACCGCAAGGGAGTGACGAGGAAAGTCACGTGGGTCGGGCCTACCCGGGCCCAGTTCTCGCTGACGGTTCCCATTTATGCGAGCAAGAAAGGAGGTGCCCGATGAGAAAGATGAAGAAGAGCCTCTTTGTTTTGGGCATGTTCCTTATCTCGTTGGCCGCGGGTTGCCAGCGTATCCCGATGCACGAGAGAGGCTCGGGGGTATATTTACGTGTTTCCATTGATCAGTCCCTTGATCCTTTGATGGAAGCGTATCTGGAATCTGTCGGCAGTCCCTCAACGCGCGAAAAGGTTGTCGGCAAGATTCCGGAAATCCTGCGAGTATGTTTCTACGATGTTGTGAGCCATGAGCTTGTGGCGGAAGATTTCCTTTCACCAGGAGGGGGCTTCGTCGATGTCCCGGCCGGAGTATATGACGTGGTTGTGTACAGTCTGGGTACAGAAGTCACTCAAGTGTCCGGCACGGAAGAGCGCGCGAGCGGTTACGCGTTCACGAGTTCCACCGGTATCCGGGTAAAACCGCAGTCAGCGCAGGCAAAGGATGACGAGGACATTGAGCGGGTTGGTACCGACGATCAGCCAGTCATATTCGAACCTGATCACATGTTCGTCGGGAGACTTGCCGGGGCGGTGGTACCGGTACAGCCGGATGACGCGGAGACTGTGATCCTCTCTGTGGAGTTGTCCCGAATATCCGAAAGCTGGACATTGGAGATCGCGAACATAGAGGGTGTGGAACGTATTCAGAAAGCGGAAGTTTACGTCACAGGCCAGTCTGCCGGCCGTTTCCTTTGGGATGAGCGGACGACCAACCATCCCTGCGCGATTGCCCTTGATTGCAAGATCGACGTTCAGAATGGCAAGATATCTTCGGTATATAACACCTTTGGAAAATATCCTCAGCTGGACAGTGACGTGATGGTCCTTGTGCTTGTGACCACGAACAGCGGCGCCCGCTGCCTCTATGTCTATGATGCCACGAACCAGTGGCTCAACCCTGACAACTCGGAGCGACAGATCACCTTCACAGAGATGATGGAGATTCCCGATGATGACTATCAGGGCAACGGATTCGATCCTTTCGTCATTGACTGGGACGGTGAAGATTACACGGTGATTATTGGTTGTTAGATCCGCCGTCCCAGATCGTGTCTAATACGCGGAATACCGCGGTGGTCAGATTTTTCTTTTACATGGATGCGGAAAGGAGATTGAATTGGAGATTACTCCTGTCGAGACTCCTGGGCAGGGCACACAGGTCAAGACCTACACCATGTCCGTTGTCGCCGGAAAGGGCGAGACCGGCACCAAGGCCCTTGCCTTGGAAGGGAGCACACTGAACGCGACCTGGAAAGCCGGCGAGCAAGTCACTGTGATCAACGCCACGCAGGAAGGCACTGAAATAGGGACACTTACCGCCCAGGGCGACGGCCCCAGCACTACGCTGAAGGGGACTGTTTCCGATCCGGTCGCCAATGGGGACCAGCTCCTATTGAAATTCCTTAGCCCGGATTACACCTCGCAGGACGGCACGCTCACAGGGAGCGATAACAGTATCGACAAGGTCTGTGACTATGCCACAGCGACGGTCAAGGCCATTGTCGATGGCGACAACATCACGATTGACGGAAGCGCCACTTTCACAAACCAGCAGGCCATCGTGAAGTTTACGCTGAAGAATAAGAACGGTTCATCCATATCACTTCCCCTCACCGCGCTCAGGATTGTCGCCGGTGAGACAACCCTCAACATCACGCCGAACTCTTCAAGACCGAAGAATGATGAGATTTTCGTGGCTATCCCAGCCATCAACGATGGCGATATCTTTTTGTCCGCGACATTGTATGATGACTATGACTTAAAGCGAGCTTATCATAAGGGTGGAGTCACATTACGTCAGGGTCAGTATTATGAGATCGGGGTGAAACTGTCCCCAACCGCATATGTGTCAAACTATGCTGAGCTTCAGTACGCTGTTGAGAGGTATGATGGTGACGAGTTCAATTACATCATCCTGGCCGCGGATATCGAGTATTGGGGCGAATATGAGCCGACAATCAGCGGTGACCGGGTCATAGATTTGAATGGCCACTCAATCGACGGGAAAGGCATGACCCGTCTTTTCACTGTTCCCCCCGGGCAGACGCTTTCCATTGTGGGCAATGGCACGCTCACGGGCGGAGATGCCAGCAAATGCTACAATTCTTCAGAATTGGGGGAAAACGGAGGAGCGATCTATAATGCCGGCACACTTATTATCAATAATGGTGTTACCATTAGCGGCAACACGGCGCCCGCTGGCAACGGTGGTGGTATATACAACGATGGAACCCTCACAATCTACGGCGGCACCATCACCGGCAACACGGCTGAGAAAGGCGCTGGTATCTACCAGAACGGTGTCCTCGAAGTTAGTGGCGGCCCTGTCGTGAGTAATAATACCGGCGACAACGTATATCTGACTAGCGAGAAAGTCATCACTGTCAGTGAGGCACTGAACGATAACGCCAGCATCGGCGTGACAAGGGCCGATGGTCTCGGGGCCTTCACTTCCGGATATTCCACATTCAACGACTCAAGCGATGAATCCGAGACGCTCTTCAGCCCCGATGATGATTACTTCTACATTATCGCCTGGAAGAATGGAGAGGCCTGTCTAGCACCTTGGTACAATGTCACATTGGAGAAGCCTTATGCCAACTTGCAAGTGTTGCTGGACGAGACAGGACTCCTCAGCTCGCTCGGCTCAATTGGTCAGTCAATAGTAGAATACAATTTCCCGGATCGAAACAACCCTGCCTCAGCCATCAACTACACTTATCATTCTATTGATCCTGATGGCAAACCCGTGGAGCTGTCAGCTTGCATCTATATTCCTGACGCGGCATTTGAAGGTTCCGCCTTGGCTGGCATTTGCCTGACCAACCACGGCACCATCGCCTCCAATGCCCAGTGCCCCACCAATTCCGCGCAGTTCGAAGGTGCCTTCGCCTGGAAGAACTATGCCATTGTGATGCCTGATTACTATGGATTTGGAGCCAGCTACCTCCGGCCTCAGGGCTACTTGGATGCCGAGAACACTGCACATAACAACATTGACGCGTACCTTGCCGCGGTCCAGCTCATGGAAGACCGCAAGGCCACTATTCCGGATAATCTTTTTAGTTTCGGCTACTCGCAGGGCGGATTCAACTCCATGGCCAACCTCAAGTATGTCTCGAAGCATCCGGAACTCGGCATTAGCTTCGATAAGGTGTTTTGCGGCGGCAGTCCTTTCGATGTCATGGAGACCTGGAACGCATACACGAATGGAACCTTCCGCAACTCCCTCGCCTTCGTACCCATGACCATAGTCAGCATAAACGAGACGCATAAGCTGGGAATTCTTTATTCGGATCTTTTCAAGGGAACGCTGCTTACCAACTATAATGACTGGATCCTTTCCAAGCAATACACCACGACCGAGATCAGCGAATTAATCAGTCCCGATCCTGATAACCCCGCTGCCATCTCCGACATCTTGCATGCCGATATAGTTAACGGGACAGGATCCGCGTTCAATGCCATCAAGTCGGTCTGCGAGAGTTACTCGCTTATTTCCGGATGGACCCCGCCTTCCGGAACCGAAATCTTCCTCTATCATTCAAAACAAGATGATACGGTCCCGTACGTCAATCTCACGTCCATGAAAACCTTCCTTGACGAAGTGGCTCCAGGGTGTTATACCGCGAGGGACGGGAATAATGGTGGACACATGAACGCTGTTATATGGTTCGTTATCAACTTCATTGATGAATTGTAACCAACAGCTGTCATCTTAGCGCGAAGGGCGCGCCTGATATCAAGCGCGCTCCGGGACGATGGTGCCACTATTTCTTCCGCTTAAGCCAATGCTCCTTGAGCCATTCGCGGACGGGCTCGTCGTAAATCTTCAGGACACCCATGGCCAGGACAATGGACGTGAACAAGACGCCCAGGTTCATCATGACATGAATCCACACCGGGGCATCCGGATGGTCCTTGACCCATGACATCTGAATATACATCAGCGGGAAATGCGTGATGTAGAGCGGGTAGGATAATCTGCCCAGCCATCCGCACACTTTGGTACTGATCTCGTGCCTAGTCACGCTGCCGGAACCGGCCAGTACGATGAGCGGGAACAGGATAAGGATGCATATCGCCTGATAGATGCCATCCGGAACGCCGGTCTCCCCACCAATGCAAGGAATTGAGAATATGACGATAAGCGCCAAACTGCACCACCAGAAACCACCCTTGAGATGAATAGTCTTAAGCCCAGGCAGGATGCGGGAAATAAGCAAACCGCAAAGGAAGGGGTACAGGAGGCGGGAAAAGCCGACATATATCTGCTGTCCTGTCAGACTCCATCCACCGATAACGGTGTACTGGGGTCCATCCGGAAAGAATCCGAAAACGTCCCAGCCCAGCGTAAGGTCCAATGTGAAAAAAGCGCAGCATACGCACAGGATGGCCAATGCGGCCTTAGGCAGATGACGGAATATTAAAGCATAAAGAATATTGCCGCAATACTCCAGTGTCAGAGACCAGATGGGGCCGTCGAAGGAATTTGTCTCCTGCCAACCGCGGATGTCAAGGCCGGGACCGCAGGGAATCATCAGCAGACCCATCGCCAGGCAAAGGAAGAACTTCCAGGCCGGCACTTCGAGCGTCATCGGGAAGGCTGATCCGGAGAAGAAGAACAGGGCCGCTCCAATGAGCGTGCCTGCGATCACCAGCGGATGGAGGCGGGTGAGACGACGCTTGAAAAAGCCCCACGTGGTCATCTTGTCCCACCGGTCATCATAGGCGTATCCTATGACAAAGCCGCTTAGGACAAAGAAGAAATCCACCGCAAGATAGCCATGGTTAATATGTTGCGTCCCAAATATCGGAATATATGTCTCTAAAGCGTGGAACGCGACCACCATCAGCGCGGCTACGCCACGCAACCCGTCTAGGATCTCGTAACGGGGCTTTGAGGCCAGATAGATGTTTTCTTTTGCCATTCTCTTATTCGAAGGTATTCTCCTTTCACAAAGATAACATAATCTCTATTACGAAGTTGTCCGGATCACGTTTGTCAACGAAAAATGCTATCTTTCGAAAGTAAAAGCAAGATAACCTCAATACTACGATGAAAACCGGCGAAAAGAAGAACTGTCATCTTCTCTCCTGCTGTATCTCCCTGTTGCTGATTTCAGGTTGCCACGGGGGCAATCGTCCGGCAGGCGACAGCGAAATCAAGGCCCTCCCGTTGAACACTCGGGTAACCACTCCCGAACTCATCAATCGTGACGCCATGATTCCGTTCGAGCACGCGTTACCTTCCCAGAACCTGGACGGTCGCCAAAATGGCACCTACAATAATGTCGAACTCGCGATCCCTGGTGTCCTGACCACAAGTGACACTGACCTGGGCATGATGATGAAATGGCTGAGGGACAATGTGTGGAGCGGCAGGCATACAGTATTTGTGGAAGGGGAGGCAATTCCGGTCTACAAAAACTGGATTCGGGACCACGTTCATACGATGAAGGCGTTCCGACACTGGGAGTATAACTTGCGCGCCTACCTTGATTTTACTCTGGCGCACCAGCGTCCGGACGGAAGCTTTTATGAACTCATCAAGCAGATGGACGATGAGCACTGGTCGTTTGTCGCTGAAGATGATGTCGTGTTCTTCCCCGAGGACAACCTGTATCTGGCGCGCCTCGACATCGAGTCGGACGTGGAATATCTTGTGGTGGAAGGGGCCGCTGAATATTATAAGGCCACGGCCGACCGCGGATGGCTGCGCCGCAACTTGCCAAAACTGGAAAAGAGCATCGAATATTCCACCTCCCATCCCAAACGCTGGGACCCTGAGCTGGGACTTGTCAAGCGAGCTTACACCATTGATACCTGGGACTTCACGTATGAGAAAACATCTCCCTACGACCGGCGCATTACTCCTTCCACCCCGATGGCCGTCATGCACGGAGACAATTCAGGTGTGTTCCAAGCCATGAACCAACTTGCCTGGATGAACGACGAGCTCGGGCGCCGGGCGAAAGCGGGACAGTGGCGCCAGAAAGCTCTGGAACTCCAGGCAAACGCCTTCCGGCATCTATGGAACGGGAAATACTTCACCCACCAGCTACCGTTGGGAGGCGCTCCAGCTGATGACAAGGAAGACATCCGACTCACGCTTTCCAATTCATACGATATCAACCGAGGGTTCACAACGCTAGAGCAGGCTCGCTCGATTGTCGAGGAATACATGTTCCGCAAGGACACGACCACCGCGTTCGCCGAATGGTTTACGATAGATCCACCCTATGAGCCTTGTTTCGGGGAGGTGACGGTACACCCCGCCAATACCTATATCAACGGATGCGTCACTTCCTTCACCGCCGGAGAGCTTGCCAAAGCCGCGTTCAACTGTGGGTACGAAGCGTACGGGTGGGACATCCTGCACCGTTTATACAAACTTATGGCGGAAGACGGAGGAAACATCTATTTCCTATATAACCGCTTCACCAAGAAACCAGAGAATGCCAAAGTAGGACCGGCGGCCTGGGGCGCCGCGGCGGTCATTTCCGCCATCGACGAGGGCCTGGCCGGCATCGAAGATCTGGGATGCCGTTACCGCAGTCTTGGCTTCTCGCCCAGATGGCCCGTGACTCCATATAAAGAGCTGCGGTATTTCAGTGGATACGAGGTGAATGGGGATATCGTGGATGTGCGATACATCCTCACCGATAAGGGGATGAGATATCGCGTGGATTCTCCCGCCCGAGAGATCCGGGCGCACATACTGCTTCCGGACAGCGTGACCGCCTCCACGGTTCTGCTGAACGGGAAGCCGGTCGCTTTCCGGGAAACCCTGGTTGGCGAAAGCCGCTATGTCGACTTCTCCGCCAGAAGCCTTGCCGGTAGCGCTGACATCGAGATTGGATTCAACTAGATAATAATGATAACCATTCCGGGATGAAAAAAGCATTGAGATTATTCGGGGTCTTGGCGCTGTCAATCCTTCTGGCGCAAAGCTGCGCTGACAAGGCTGACGTCAAGGACAGCATCGTCCTCGAGACAGAGACATTCAAGCTGACAATAGGCAACGATGCCGTGGCGCGGTCGCTTGTCATCAAGGAGACCAATGAGGAAATGCTCGTCAAAGACGCTGGAGTGCCGCTTTTCTCGGTCACCCAGGACAGGCCGTTCAACAATGAGATAAAGCTCGAGCATCCGAACACGAGGACGACCTACAAGGCTGACACGCTCTCATGGGACGGGGAAAGGTTGACCGTCGGCTTTGATACGGCACCCTACGAGGCCGTTATAAAAGTAGATAAGGGAGCCGGCTACCTAAGGTTCACCTTGGAGGATTTCATCTGCGAACCTACTGATTATGACTATCTTGTCCTTGACGTGCCCCCTGTGGCCGAGTTCAGGATTCTCCAGCTTCCAGTAAAGGAGCGCGAGAACTTCGGAGAATGGCTGAACGCGATGTGGGACGAGACCTCAGCGGTATGCGTGGCCGGCTGCGACCCGTGGTCGCTGATATGGCACGAAGACCGGAACGGCGGAAGGATCCTTTCAGCGGACCTGTATTCCGGAAAGAAACTCCGGGGAGGGTCGGCGGCGATTATAGCCGCTGGCGGCAAGGAGCCTTTCCTTGACGAGATGGACAGATTCGAAGTGGCTCTGGACCTGCCCAGAGGTGTCCAGAGCCGCCGCTCCCCTATGCTTAACCGCTCCATCTACTGGACCAGTGACGCTACCCCCTTGAACATTGACCAGCACATCGACATCGCGCGGAAAGCAGGCCTCAAGATGATGCTTTTCTATTACACGTGCTTTGTCAAATCCAGAGGCTACAGGCTTCTTGGGGACTATGACCTGAGAGATGAGTATCCCGGAGGCTATGAGGACATCAGGAATATGCTGGACAAGGTCAAGGCCGCCGGCATCACTCCCGGGTTCCACACCCTCCAGACCCATATCGGCGTGGAAAGCCGCTATGTCACACCATCCATCGACCCCCGGCTCAACCGCAAGCGACAGTTCACCCTCAAGGAACCAATCCCGTCATCGGGGAATATTACCGAGATAACAGTTGAGGAGAATCCCATAGACTCGCCGCTCCACGACTACACCAGGGTCATAGCGTTCGGAGGGGAAGGTTTTGAATATGAGGGATTTACAACCGAACCGCCATATAGGTTCACGGGCGTCAAGAGAGGCGCGTACGGCACGGCTGCCGCTTCCCACCGGAAGGGTGAGATCGGCGGCATACTCGACATCAGCGAATTCGGAAAAGGGACATCACTTTACATCAACCAGGACAACGACCTCCAGGATGAGATCGCGGAGAAGATCGCCCGGATATATGATTGCGGTTTTGAGTTCCTTTATCTTGACGGGTCGGAAGGGGTCAACACCCCGTTCGGAATCAATGTCTCACTGGCGCAGTACAGGGTGGCGGCAAAGCTTGGAAAGATGCCCATATTCACGGAAGGGGCGGCCAAATCCCATTTCGGCTGGCATCTCCAGGCGGGCGCCAACGCGTTTGACATATTCCCTCCCGAAGTATTCAAGGAGAAGATCATAGAATTCCCGTACACTGAGGCCCCGAGGATGGCGAAGAATATGACCCGCGTGGATTTCGGATGGTGGAGCATCTACCCTGATACGACTCCCGAGATGTGGGATTTCGCCGAAAGCAAGGCCGCCGAATGGAATTGTCCAGTCACAATCCAGTTCTCGTTCAAGGCCTTGGAGTCAAATCCTCATGCGGACGAACTCCTCGCGGTCCTGAAGAAATGGGAGGAATACAGGGAGGGTAAAAAGGAGGATTAAAACCTCAAGGCCAGTCCGATTCCGTTACCGGTGGGACCGAAATCCAATTGGGCCGAAGGCTGTCGGCCTTCGTTGTATGCGTTTACAATGCCGTTGAGTTTCTTACAATTCTTCACAAGAAACGGTATCCCCACGCCAGTGGCGACAATCCCCAGTCCCGTCGTGACCAACCCGGCGGTCGTCAAGGGTTTTCCCGCTTTGGCGCCTTCTTCCGCACCGTTTTGCGCACTCTCTTGTCCGCCGATACTTCCTACAGCTCCCCCTACAGCAGCACCAATCAAACTGGCGCTCACTCCAACAAGCATAGCGGCGCTACCTCCAAGGACAGCAACACCACCTCCGATCACAAGACCTATACCCGCACCCCTGCCTTTTCTGGCCTTATCCCACACTGGATTACAGTCCTGTCCGCCAATATCAGCCAGGAGGGCTGTCTGAGCCTCGGGAGAAAGACGCTCTCCATCCATTTCAATGTGACTTCCCACCCTCTTGACAGTGCCTGTCCCAGCATACTGAGCCCACGCGCATACGGATAGGAAAATAAATGTGAACACAACGATAAGCCTTCTCATGATACTCGCGTCAATGACCTGTCAAATTTAACAAAAAACGCTGGAATCTAGTCGCAAGGCTCCCTGTTGACAATTTGTTAACGCATTTGGAATACTATCGGGATGGAAAGGCTTTGCTCGACCGGTTTGCCGTTGAGAGTGGCGGGTTCCCATTTCGGAGATTTCTTGATGTTGGAGACAACCATAGCGTCCAACGCTTCACAGACACTTTTATCAACCGTGATATCTCTCACCACACCATCGGAGCCCACGACAAATGACACTTTCATGACACCGACATGTTCGCAGCCTTTGGGCCTGGCGATCTTGGTGTTCAGCCAGCGTGAGAAAGCCATCATGTCTTCTCCCTGGAATGTGGGCATCGTGTCGGGCTCGGTCGGAACGAGGCGGACATATTCGGCATTGTTATTTTTCTCAGCATAACTTACGACAACGATTTCTTCCAGTTCCTGGGGACTCTTCAAAGTGATGAGCATTACACCGTCCTTGGATCTGTCTCCATATTTCCTTTCTATAGCTTCAGAGTTCCGCACGATATCTACGGATTCTATCTTTCTCGGATCTATCTTGGCAAAATCCTCCTTCGTTATTTCCTCCTCTTTTCCGGATGCGGAGTGAAGGATGTATACGGGATTAGCTTCAAACGCATTGTACTGGACTTTCTGAACCCCGGCATCCCTTAAATAATTACGCAGAGTACTCATCACTTCCGAGGGAGTGTCTTTGGCATAGTCAACTTTTACAATAATATCTTGAACCGGAACATCCATAGAGTGGAAGTATTCGGCGAAATCTTTCCAAGGGATTTCCTTCCCGTCAATGACAGCCCGGCCGGGCAAACCTATTTTTATCGTGACAGTTTTCTGAGGATTATCGCTATCTCTGTCCGTCGGGACATAAAGGGTCCGCGCCTGCAGGCCTATGGCCAAGCAGACGAGCGGGAGCGCCCAGAGCACCTGCAAGCCCCTTGAGCGGGGCGACTTGGATTTTGACATCATAGTAATACGATTTTTAAGGATACTGTGATTAAAGCTGTTGGCAACTGAGTAGCCGCTCTTGCTGATAGCTTTTCTTATTAATAGATATTGATAATCTTTGATATTGACGCCACTCCGGAGCACGGCATCATCGGCCTCATACTCATGGAGTTCCTTCAGGTCGGCACGCAACATCCAGATGGCCGGATTGAACCACTGCGGAACCGAGAGAAGGTCCACCAGAAGCAACTCCACGGAATGCTTATTGCTGATGTGCGCCTTCTCGTGCGAAAGGATGGGGGTATGGTCGCCTTCCCAGTCCTTCCTGGACAGGACGATGTACCGCATCCAGCTGAAAGGATCGATGTCACGGTCGGTCACGATAATCTTGCAGCCATCCTCCTCGCTGACCAACTCGCCCTTTCGGATGATCTTCGAGATCGACAGGATTGACACAATCATCCGCCCGATCACGAAGGCCGCGCCAGCCCAGAACAACAGGATGAGCAAAAGAATAGGCAAACTGGGAAACGAATCTTTTACCGAGACCACAGGCGCCAGCTCCCGCATTTCCGCCGTCATTTCCATGACCAATACCCCTGGTTCGGCTGGTCGACGGATGGTGATTACGCACAGCGGCAGCAGGAACGACAGCACCGCAGTTCCCACCATAACCACACGGTTCAACCTGTGGAACGTTTCCTTCTTCAAGAGAAAACGATAGAACAAGTAGAACACAAGTAGCGCGACCGCCACTTTGCCGTCATAGATAAGGAAGTCACTCATTTCCGCTGTCCATTTTCAACAAGGTCGATAAGTTCCTTCAGCTCTTCCACAGTAATCTTCTCTTCTTTCACAAGCGCGGACACCGCACTCAGGTAAGAGTTATCGAAATACTTGTCAATAAGACCGATAAGGGAGCGCTGTTTGTATTCCTCTTTTGTCACCTTGGCGAAATACTGATAGGTAGGACCATAGGATTTGTGGTCAATGAAACCTTCTTCCTGAAGCGTCCGAACCTGCGTGGAGAGAGTTGAGAAATGCGGCCTGGGTTCAGGGTATAATTCCCTTAACTCCCTGACAAACAGCGGCCCTTTCTCCCAAAAGTGCTCCATGATAATCTCTTCTTTCTTGGTCAGCCTTTTCATATTCAATAAATCTTTTCCGCAAATATAGCTAAAAAATTTAACTGTACAACTATTAATTTAAAATTATGCAATTAATCCATATAATTTCCCATATCATGCGAACGATATTCCGACCAAACATCATAAGCAATCCCCTTTTCCATGTCTTTTATAACGATTTTTTTTAAAAATGAATGTTATTCTATCGAAATACGCCATATTTGCCATATTAAACGTTAATGGTTCGATAACTTTAAAAGATCATCATAATGAAAAAGTATTTGCTTCTTGCTGTTATCTCACTTTTGGTAGCGGTATCTTGTGCTGAGTCACCAGAATCACCATTCGTCCGTAAAGTCGCCGATTATGCGGTTGTCACTTTTGACACACCTGACTTGAGCGGCATTTCCGATCATGGAAAGGAAGTTCTGAAGCTTTACCGCTATGCGGCTGATGTGGTCGATTCCATTTATTGGAAACAGTATTTCGGTGACAAAAAGGCCCTGCTCGACGGAATAGACGATCCTTTCCAGAAGACTTTCGCCGAGATCAACTATGGCCCGTGGGACCGCACAAACGGCAAATCCTTTGTTGAAGGATATGATGACCGCCTTGCGGGAGCCGGTTTTTATCCCGCCGATATGACAGTGGAGGAATTCGAGGCCTGGGACAACCCTGACAAGGACAGCCCGTATACCCTTGTCCGCCGAGCCGCCGACGGCTCTTTGGAAGCGGTTTGGTATCACGACGCGTATAAACCCTACATTGAAAAAATCGAGAATTACCTGAAGGTGGCCGCTGACGTCACCATAAAACCCAGCGTGAGTAAATATCTCCTGGCCAAAGCCGAAGCCCTCAAGACAGACAGCTACTACGACAGTTCGATAGCATGGCTGGATATGGATGACAGCAAGATGGACCTTGTCATCGGCCCGAATGAGGTCACGGATGACCAGCTGCTGGGCATCAAGCGCTCCTACGAGGCTTACGTCCTGCTTAAGAACGAGGCGCAAACTGATGAGCTGATGCAGTATGTTTCCCGTATCGGGGAGTTGCAGGAAGACCTCCCGGGTGATCCTGAATATAAGTCATTCCAGCCCGGTGCCGGTTCAAACATATTCTCCTGCGATGCCCTGTACTATGCCGGAAAAGCTAACGCCGGTGTGAAAGTCATCGCCCTGAACCTGCCCTTTGACACTGATGTCCAGAGGGATCGCGGCACTCGCACTATTTTGCTTCAAAACGTCATCAAGGCAAAGTACGACAAAATCATAGCTCCTACCGGAGAACGTCTGCTGGATGCCGAAACCGCCGAACATCTTTCCTCTGACGCCTTCTTCTGGAACATCGTGTTCCGCGAGGTTGCACACGGGCTTGGCGTGAAGGAGACCGTCAACGGCAAGGGTAGCGTGGAGCAGGCTCTTGGAAGCGCCGCCGCCACCTTTGAGGAGCTGAAGTCCAATGCCGCCAGCGTGCTACTTGTCTGCAAGCTGCAGAAACACTTCGACATCCGCAACCACTATTTCTATAGGGATGATGTCCTTACCACTTTCTTCGCTTCCCTCGTCCGCTCCGAGCGCTTCGGGGAGGCCTCCGCTCTCGGCCGTTGCAGCGTGATCATATACAATTATCTCAAAGAGGCCGGCGCCTTCAAGCATTTGCCCTCCGGACTGTACTCTTTGAATCTGGACACGATGGAGAACGCCCTGTCCGATCTCACCGCGTTTATCCTCAAGACACAAGCCACTGGTGACCGTGAGGGAGCCTTAGAATTCGAGAGCAAGTACTCGAAACGCAGCGAGGACTATGAAGAAGACCTGTGGAACCTTCGCTCCGTGAATATTCCGGCGGACATAAGCTTCAATTTCAAGCAATAGGGGCCAAACCTTGGTTTCCGCCCCCACCCTTTCTCAAGGCGAATACCAATGGCAGAAGAAAACATGAGAAAAGGATTCGTCACAATAGCCACTGGATACAACAGGTATTACATAATGGCTAGAAATCTTCTGTTGTCTTATCGCCATTTCGCGAAAGATCCGCTGCCCTTCGCCATTATTTGCGACAGGACCAACAAATACACGGAAGAGTTTGATGATGTCATCTTGTTGCCGGATCCGGCCTATTCATACATTGACAAACTGAGCCTTCCAAGTCTCGCGCCGTATGACCAGACCATTTTTATTGATGCCGACTGCCTGGTTTACAGGGATTTAAGCGATATGTGGAAAGTGTTTGAGGGCGCTCCGACTTTTTGCGTTCTCGGGCGAGAGCTACCTCTCGACTCGGAAACAGGTTGGTTCAAGAAAAGTGATGTCGGCGAGTTTTCGGACAAGATCAAATTCTGCCTTACTTTCCAAGGTGGAGCATATTATATTGACCGGAATGGGGCTGGGTTATCCGACTTCATCAACACGGTGAATTATATTCACGAGCACTATTTTGAATATAGATTCAGACTTTTCCAGAACCCGACTGACGAGACCGTATTCTCTTTAGCCTGCGCCGTCCATGGGTACGCTCCCGCGGACAATTATTTCCCCTGGATCTGCTATTTGCCTTTGGTGAAGCCTAAAAGAATCAACATCAAACGAGGCTTGCTCGCCTATCGGCACAAAAAAGACAAGGAGTTAGAAATACAAGACGGTCACATCCTTCATTGGGGACACAACAAGCACCGTTGGTTGTTTTTGAGGCAGTCCTTTGACATCCTCTTAAGAACAGCTGGCCTGAAGACCGCCGTGATTGACTCTTCCAGATTGGCCTGGAGTATTATCAAAAAAATGACAACCAGATTTTTCAAGAAAATGACCCCGAAAGTTATCTCGGTCGTGGCAGCGTTAGTCGCCGCGACAGGACTGTTTGCCCAGAGCTCATCCAACTATGTGACAAAGGCCGGTAGGATGGATCGCTGCAAGCTGAATATAGGTGTTTACCATCTCCGTCCCTATGCCCGTACGGAAGCCCATATCAAGGATCTGGCTGATTGCGGAATCGATTTCGTGATATGCATGGAAAATGACCGTCCCGCTCTGGACCTGTTCAGCAAGTACGGTGTCGGTGCCATTGTCAGCGGAATCGTTCCCGGCTGGTGGGGCGGTGACGGCGACAACGCAGGCAAACTCGAGGAGACCAATCCCCTGTCGAAATACGAGGAAGCGGCTGCCTCTTTCCAAGACCATCCGGCGATATGGGGCATCGATGTCGGTGACGAGCCCTCCGCCCTGGATTTCCCCTATTTCGGGAAGGTTTTGGCCAAGGTCGAGGATCTGTTTCCCAACCAGTTCGCATTCTTGAATCTTTATCCGAACTACGCCTCCGTATCCCAGAACACCGCAGTCCAGACAAAGAACCAGCTTGGCACCCCGACCTATGAAGAGCATATCCGGCAATATTGCGAATACGTTCCGGCAGACTATATCTCTTACGATTTTTATTACAAGAACGTGGGAGTGGCGAAAGACTACGCTAATCTCAGGGTCGTTTCCGACGCTTGCCGGGCGTCGGGCCGGGGGATGTGGGTCACGGTGCAGGTCAACAGCTATGATCCTAAGGTCTGGATCACGGAGAACGAGTTGAGGTTCCAGGCTTATTCCGCCCTGGCTTTCGGTGCTGAGAACATTACCTGGGCCTGTTACACCGCCGGTTGGTGGAAGAACCAGGTGGTGGACGAGAACGGGCAAAAGACCCAGCAGTATGACAAGCTGAAAAAAGTCAACGCCGAGCTCCACTCCATCGGTAAGGACTACATGAAATATATCAACCGGTCCACTTCCTTTGTCGGTTTCGAAAAGACCGATATGCTTGAGGAGACAGCTGAAAAAAGTCTCAAAGAGTATAGTGACGGCGTTATTTCCAACCTATCCGCGGGATGTCCACTGGTTGTGGGAGAGATGGCCGCGAAGGACGGAAGCGATGCCAAAGCGTTATTCATATGTGTCGCCGACGATCCTTTCGACAAGGCTCCGAAGAACCATCTCCTGCGTTTCAAGGCCCCCGGAAAGGAGGTCACGGTACGAGGTGGCGAAGGCTATATTCCCATGAGGAGGGACGCCGAAGGCTGGTACGAGATTCCGGTCTCCTCCTGCCAGGGAATACTTGTCGAAGCGACTTCCAGCCGTTAATTAAGGACGTCTCCAGGGTTTCCTGTATTCCTTAATAAGCATCTTGTCCGCCGCCTTGTTGTCGAACTTCTTCTTGACGTCATCGTAAACCAGGTCGGTCCCAAGCAGCGCCGAGATATTCCCAAGATGGGCATATTTGGCGCATAAGGCCCCGTTTTCAATCGGGCAAGCCGTATTCTTGTCGCGGCTCCTGACCTTATTGATGAAATCAGCGACGTGATTGATATGATCCTTGCCATCCGGCAATTCCTTATGAGCCTCAATTTTGTCCTTATAGGGATAGACTTCCCAACCCTCGCGGTTGGCCACCAAGGTGCCGTTTGTACCGACAAACTCAAGCCCGTAGTTACGGCCATAGGGCCCACTCTCAACAGTATTGTTGCTCCAAGTGATGACAAAATCGTCGAACTCATAGAGAACCGACATTGTGCCGAAAGTCTCGGCGTAGTTTATCGGATTCCGGTTGTTTCCGCCTGAGGCCATTACCCGCTTGGGCATACCCTTGACATTCATCCCCCATAGGGCCATATCAAGCAGATGGACTCCCCAGTCGGTGATGAGCCCTCCACCATAATCCCAGAACATCCTCCAGGTGCCGTGGAACCGGCTCTTATTGTAAGGACGCGAGGGGGCAGGTCCCAGCCACATGTCGAAGTCGACATTGGATGGCGGATTCTCGTCCTGGATATTGTTTTTGATCCAAGCATATTCGAAATTCGCCCAAACATTGACTTTTGAGATAACGCCAAGTTTCCCTGACTGGATATACTCCTTCATCTTATGCCACATCTCCCCGCTGCGCTGCTGCTGGCCCACCTGGACTACACGGTCATATTTTCTCGCCGCCTCAACCATAAGGTCACATTCCCCGATGGAGTTGGCTGCCGGCTTCTCAACATAGACATCCTTCCCGGCCGCGCAAGCATCAGCCATCTGCAGGCAATGCCAATGGTCCGGAGTGCCAATCATCACCACATCCAAATCTTTACGTTCCAGCAGTTTCCGGTAATCCACAAAAAGATCCGGCTGTACTCCAGTCATCTGCTTCAACTGTGACGCCCGGTCGTTCAAGATATCCCGGTCCACATCGCACAACGCCACACATCTGACGTCCGGCTGGATGAGGGCGTCGGACAAATCCCCCCAACCCATATTGCGGCAGCCGATCAAACCGACGTTCAGCCGGTCGTTCGCGCCTAACGAACGGGCGAATAGGTTGTTTGTCAGATATGGCGCCATGGCTCCGGCGGCCATCAGCGCTCCCGCGCTTTTAAGGAATTCCAATCGGTTCATATGACACAAAAAGCTATGCTGATTAAACAATATCACTATCACAAATATAATAATAATCAAACTAAGCGAGTAGACTTTGGCTTCTTTGCGGATTAGGAACGTGATTCTTATATTTGTAATATCCATCCACAGAAACTATAAACAATGGGAAAAAGCAAATACACCATCGCCACCTTACTGCTTCTCGTAGCCGCGCAGGCATTCGCGCAGGAGGTGAAGTTCCATGGTGCCTTTACCGAGAATTTCTCAAAGGAGACCTCGGAATATTTTGATTACAATTACAGGCCATCCGGGTTTGACTCCCGCTATTTTTCAGGCATCCGCTCCTTTTCTGAAGAGGGTACTGACATCATGCTATACCGCATCGATCCGGCTGATCCGGCCGGGGCTGGCCGCGGCCCGGAAATAATCTCCAAAGACTACACCTTTTACGGCAGTTATTCAGCCAGGATCAAGGTGCCAAACGCCAGGGACGCCCAGCCCAATATCGGGGCGGTTGTAGGGTATTTCACCTACAATGTCGAGCCGGAATCCGGACTGAGTGAGATTGATTTCGAATGGCTTCTGGCAGATCCACGCATAGTTTATATTGGTACGTGGACCGGCAAGAAGGGGTCGCTGAACCGCGTGGGGCGCACTATCAATCTCGCCACCGGAGAGATTCTTGAGACCACATGGCGAGGCGAGACCCGCCTGCCTGACGGCTCTGTGGAGCGTATTCCAAGAGCCGCTCTGACGGATCGCCAGAATCTGCCAGAGACAATTGAAGCCATCGAGGGATACGACGCTTCAAAGCAGTTTTACACCTATGGCTGGGACTGGTATCCCGACCGCCTCGTCTGGTGGTTGATCCACCCCGAGACAGGCGAAAAAGTGATCCTTTGGGACTATGAGGGAGGAAAAGAACTGTTCCCCGGCCATCCGTCGAAAGACGGCATACCCTGCCTGAAGACAAAATACCGCCTCAATTTCTGGCACACCAACAACTGGCCGGTTGACACAAACCCCGCATCCATCGAGAGACCCCTATACCCTTACGAGCTCGAGACTGACTGGATGTCCTATATTCCTTTTAATTAATTTTTTCTCCGCACCATGTTCCTTAAGATAGTTGGAGGGAAAGTCCTGACCCCGTCAGGGACCGTCAACGCGAGCGTAATAGTCAAAGACGGCGTCATCGAGGAAATCACCGAGTCTCCTGTTGACATCCCGGACGCGAAGGTATATGACGCTAAAGGGCTGCATGTGGTTCCCGGCGGAATAGACATCCATATCCATGGCGGCGGAGGACGGGAATTCGAGGAGGCGACCGAGGACGCCTTTCGCGCTGTGATGACCTCGCATGCCCGATACGGCACCACGTCGTTCCTCCCCACCCTTCCAGCTTGTCCTTTCGAGACAATCCGGAAATCTGTAAGTATTTGTGAAAAACTGATTTCCGAGCCGGACTCGCCTTTACTCGGACTCCATCTCGAAGGCCCGTACCTGAATCCACGAAAGGTAGGGGCTATAATTCCGGAATATGTCACCCCGCCTGTCGAGGGGGACTATAAGTCAATACTGGAGAGCACAAAAGTCATCAAACGATGGGACTATGCTCCGGAACTTCCTGGCACAGAGGCCTTTGCCTTATGTCTCCAGAAACACTCAGTCCTGGCCTCGCTGGCCCATACCGTAGCGGAATATCCCCAAGTTCTCAACGCCTACAATCGCGGTTGCACCCATGCGACCCATTTCTACAACGCTATGACAAGCGTCCATAATGTCAGGGAATACAAGCATGAGGGTACGGTCGAGAGCGTTTATCTCATTCCTGGAATGACAGTCGAGGTGATTGCCGACGGCAAGCATGTTCCTCCGGCAATCCTCCGGTTGATATACCAGATAAAGGGAGCGGACAGGACGGCTCTCATAACCGATGCACTGGCCGCTTCCGCGGGCGGCGACGTGAACGGTATCTCCGATGGGCGTGTCATAGTAGAAGACGGGGTGTGCAAGCTGTCAGACCGTTCCGCCCTGGCCGGCAGCATAGCCACCATGGATGTCCTTATCAGGACTATGGTGGGCGCCGGCATACCTTTCGACGACGCGATCCGGATGAGCTCCGAGACCCCCGCGAGGATCATCGGGGTCCAGGACCGCAAAGGAACGCTTCAAAAAGGCAAGGATGCCGATATCGTCATCTACGATAACGACATCAATGTGAAACTCGTGCTGCGGAAAGGCAATCAGATCACAGGCAGTTTCCAAGGATCACGGTAGGTCTTGCAGAGATAGGTGTCGGCCTCGGCGTCGTGGAACGTCTCGCCGTCCCAGGTTAGTTTCTTACCCGTACGGTAAGCGATATTGCCCAGATGGGCGAATTTGGCGATGTGGGCTCCTATCTGGATGCTGGCGTTGCAGTTGGGATTCCGGCTTTTGATGCAATCCAGATGGTTCTTTACGTGCAGGTTCAGGCCTCCCTCACCATAGCTCTTCCGCAATTCGACAGGTTCCATGCGCTCGACACCATTGACACGCTCGGGAATAACCTCCCATCCCCCGCGGTCGATAACGAGGGTTCCGTTCTCGCCCACGAACCCGAGACCATGGTTCCTTCCGTAAGCTCCGTCGTCAATCCCGATGGCGTGATCCCACATAACAGTGAAATCATCGAAAGTATATACTGTCTGAAGCAGGTCAGGGGTCTCGCAAGCGTCATCTGGATATCCGAACTTGCCTCCCGAAGCCATTATGTTGTTGGGGGCGGTGACATTCATTCCATAAAGGGCGTAATCAAGAAGATGGACTCCCCAGTCGGTCATAAGGCCACCGGCATAATCCCAGAACCACCTGAAAGTGAAATGGAAACGATTAGGGTTGAAGGGACGGAGCGGTGCGGGACCAAGCCACATGTCATAATCGACACCATCTGGAACCGGCTGGTCAGGCTGAACCGGAATTGAGGGACACCATCCCTGGTAAGAGAACACTCTCACAGTACGGATCTTGCCAAGTTTGCCGCTATGGACGAAATCCATCGCATCCTGCCAGTGAGGATCGCTGCGTTGCCACTGCCCCACCTGGACGATCCGGCCATATTTCTCAGCCGCACGCACCATGATGTCACATTCCTTTATGCTGTTGCCAAGAGGTTTCTCACAATACACATCCTTTCCGGCCTCACATGCCGCTACCAGCTGAAGACAATGCCAGTGGTCAGGAGTACCTATAATGACCACATCAACATCCTTGTTGTCAATAAGTTTCCTCCAATCCTTGTAAAGATGCTTGACTTTCTTGCCCTGAATCTTCTCCGTGTCGGCGGCGCGGCTTTCAAGCACTCCCTGGTCAATATCGCAGAGCGCTATGCTATCGACCTCCGGATTGCGCAGGAAAGCCTGCAGGTTGGCAAAACCCTGGCTGCGGCAACCAATCAATCCGAGGTGGATCTTATCATTGGCTCCAACAGGCTTCGCGGACATACGGAACATTAGTGGACTCATAGCCAGGCCCGCGCCAAGCGCGGCACTCTTCTCCATAAACTCTCTTCGTGTCATAATATATGTGTTTATCGCTCTCTCAAGAAAGGTCCTTCGGCAGGCGTAAAGACTAGCAAAACCAAATATAACGATTTATTCTGTATAATCGACCATCAAAACAATCTTGATAAAGCATTCGCTTACCGCCTTTCAAACAAGTCTATAGCCTGACTATGAGGCTGAAACTTGTGGTGAGGTCATAAAACATCCCATTTGTTTCAATGTCGTTTTTCAAACGGTGGCCGTCTTCCCAAATAATGGAAGGCAACCCGTTGAATCCGAAGCTATTATAAGATGTTGAGGAGACAAGGCTGAAACGGTCCCATGAGAAACTAATCCCTCCCCGTACTATAAACGCCGGCACGATCCTGCCGTCAAAAGACGACTTGCCGGACGAGTCATCACCCCTTAAGATAGAATAAGTGTAGAGGTGGTTATACAATGAAGCCATCGGAATCGCGGAAAGGTTGATCGTCAGGTTCCTGAAACCTTTTCCCGACACATGATTGGAAACATCCCTGTGGATAGGCACATAATTGAATGAGTACCCCGCCCCAAGAGATATCTGCCTTGTGGTGTACCGGCACAAACCGTTCGAGAACGATAGCATGAACTTATCGGCCTGATCCAAAGACATGTCCCCTTGGTGATACTTGGCGATCGCCATCCAGGAACCAGCGGAACGATGCTGGACAAAATTTCCCTCTGTAGCCGCGGTGTAGGAGAAACGGCGATGGTTGAACAGGTAATACGCGTCAAAAGTGAGTGTGCTCATCATCCCCGGGTAGTCCGAAGTAAATGAGTACGGAAGGGACGCTCCTTCCACATCCAGTATCCCGTCAACATATTCATGGGTCCTATAATAATGGATCTTGGCGCCGTACGAAGGTTGCCGGAAAGAGAAGGAAAAGAAGGTGTTTTTCCCAGGGTTCTTACTTCCCACCTCTATCGCCCCGGAAAGGCTTAGACTTCCGTAACCGATTGATCCTCCGACTTTCTTATGGAGATGTCTCCGCATCCGGCTTTCGAGGTCCGCATTGATTGTTGGTGCGTTTGGGCTGGTATAGTCAGTCACTTTTATGTCGCTCTTCAAATCCGACCCGGTGGAGATCAATGTGGTTCCCACTGAGAAAGACCAAGGAAGGGCCGGACGGGTCACATAGGAGGAATCGAAGCGAGGGTCCGGGCCGCTGACCTTGTCAAAAAAACTCTTCACTATCCGGTCAATTATGCCCAAATCCTGGGCGGATGCCTGAAAACAGGCGGCCACAAGCGATATTACCAGTAAGGTTTTTCTGACAGACATGAAACCAGGACAAATACCCTTATTCCCCGCAATCGTAGAGTTCCGCCTTAAGGGACTTGACCTGGGAATGGACCAGAGCCCTGACCTTGAGGCCGGGGGTCTTCTTGTAAAGCCTCGCTCCAAGCACTTCAACTTTTCCGGGCTGCTCGTGGGTCAGCTTATAGGTCCTGCCGTTCAAAGTGATCTCCACAGTGCCCTCAAAATCGATGGCCAGGGTCACGGCGGCATATTCAGGAGTCTCCGGATCCCACTTGACGGACTGGCCCTCAGGGAGTCTCATCGCCATTTTCCTGAAAGAGCTGATAGCTTTGCGGCCTTCTGTCTGATACCACCAGAAATCAGAGAGCTGGAACGTGACCCCATCGGACACCGCCCTCTGCTCATGAGGAGCAGGAAAAATCGATGCCTGAACCTCATAGCCGGCATCCTTTATGGTCTTGATGTAATCAGCGTCCAGCATAGCGTGTTTCATGGTGCTCATCCCGCAATCGCCACCTATCTCCTTAAGCCTCTCGACGGTCTTCGGAGCCTCATCCGTGCCGGGATCCAGCAGGATCAGACAGGAGGAATACTTACGGGCTTGACTGACAGCGGCTTGAGACGCGTCAAACGCGATGAAACTGTCCCCGAGAATCTCGTGGGCGAGTTTGTATGACTCCGGCACGGCGCTATGAAGCATCGGTACGATCCCGTACTCCTTGCACACCTCAAGCTCCTCAAGGAGAGTCGGGATAGGAACCCGCAGCGAGGGGTCAGTCGACTCGAGGACGTAATTGGTCCGCAACTCCTCGAAGGTCAAATCTTTGACCCTGACCGGCTCGGTAATCTTTGAATAGTCCGAGGCGTTTCGCATAGTGCGGTTGATCGTGCCGTCGTGCATAATCACCATCACACTGTCGAGGGTGTATTTCACATCACACTCGATGGCAGGATAGCCGTACTGGGCAGCCATCTTAACCCCCGCAGGGCAGTTCTCATTTATGTAGAACTCTTCCCCGTCCATCAGCCAGCATCCTCTATGGGCGACAGCTATTGGAAGATCCGGAGCTTCAATCCTGGCACAAGAGCAGGCCGCCAGGACTAACGTTAAGACTATAAGAGACTTTTTCATCATATCATTGTTTTTTCTTGAGACTTGTGAGAAGGAATCCGGCCAGGAATATAGTCGTGGTGCCGAACACTATTGTCAAGTAGGTGTGAATCGGACTGTTAAAGACAGGAAGACTCATCCAGGCAATCACTAAGAGGCCAAGGATCACGCCTATTACCGCCGCGGTACGGTCCGGCTTCTTGCAGACCAGGGCCAGCAGGAAGAGTCCAAGCATTCCTCCACTGAATATTGACGAAAGCTTCCACCAGGCGTCCAACACCCCGTCTATTCTCTGCATCGCCAAGCCGATCAGGATTCCTATTGCTCCCACCGCGGCGGAAGAAAGGTAAAGGACGCGCATCTGTTTACCCTTTTCACCACGGTCGGTCTTTGATAATCTTGAGTAAAAATCAGTGAAAACAATCGTAGCCGAAGAGTTTATGCTTGTCGAGACGGTGCTGATTCCCGCGGAAAAGAGCGAGGCTATCACCAATCCGGTCAAACCGGTCGGAAGGCCGTGGACTATGAAAAAAGGAAACACTTTATCGCCGCTAATCCCGGGCGGAAGTAATTCCGGTTGAGCGATGTAGTAGGAATATAAGGCGGTTCCTATATACACGAAGACCAGCGACACCGGGATGTAGAGCAAGCCTCCGAAAATAGTTCCTTTCACCGCCTCCTTGGTCGACCCGGCGGTCATATACCTCTGGATGTAGTTCTGGTCTATCCCGTAGTTCTGGAGATTTATGAATATCCCGTAGATCAGGACGACCCAGACTGTCGGTTCCCGGAGGGTCAGGGAAAGGCTTCCGAGGCTGAACTTGTGGTCGGCGGCAGCGATCCGGAACAGTTGTCCGGGACCTTCCGGCATCCCGAATGTCAAGATGGCGGCACAGGCCAAGGCTCCTATTATCAACACAATACCCTGCACCGCGTCAGTCCAGACCACGGCTGATATTCCCCCAAGGACTGAGAAGATAAGGGTGATAAGCCCTGTGGCGATTATAATCGCGCTGATGTCCCAGCCAAACATCGTGCTGATCGGTATAGCCAGCAAAAGCAGGATGGAGCCGACACGGCAGACTTGGGTGAGCAGATAACAGATGGCCACATAACATCTTGCCCAGTAACCGTACCTGTCCTCCAGGAATTGGTAGGCGGACACACTCCCGATTCCCCTGTAAAGCGGAATGAACACTTTTGCGGCGAGAATGGTAGCGATCGGGATTGTGAAGCTGAATATCAATTGGTTCCAATTGCCGGAATAAGATCCCCCAGGTAGTCCGAGGAAACTTATGGAGCTGACGAATGTGGCGAATATAGACATTCCGACCACCCAGGCCGGAATGCTTCCATCCGCCTTGGTGAATGCGGAGGCCCCTGACTTGCTCTTCCGGAAGAAGCTGCATCCGAAGATGACAACTCCGGCCACGAAGAGGGCAAAAACCAAATAGTCAAGGGCGCTGATTTCCATAATCAGAACAGGAAGTGGAGTTTCTCGGGAAGACGGGTGTAATCGTCTATCTTAATGTAGTCCATTCCTCCGAGACGGATCTGGCTGTCATTCCCGCCATCCGTGAAGTCATCCCCGACAAAGAGTATCTGGTCCTTCACATAACCCTTCTCCGCGGCGTAACGCATCACCGCGTCGTATTTGTTGTACTGTTTCGGCGTGATGTCGAAAGATGTCGTTCCCCCGATGAACACCGAGTAATCCTTGAATATCTCGCTGACCTCGGGGAACATCTCCCGACGACGGATCTTGTCCGGGTCGAAGACCAGTTTGTCAGCCTGGTCAGCCTTGGTCCCGAGAAGAGCGAATGTGACCATCCCGGATTGGTGATATTCATTAGAGTCGCCCTTAAATTCGGTGTAGCCGTATTTCTTACGCAACTCAGCGGTCTTCTTTTCGAAGAACTTGCGGTCTACGGGGCTGGTCTCCTCCCTCACTATTTTGAACTGACCGTCCACGATCCGGCTCTCTTCCATACCGTAATTGCCGAGTATCGTGATGGGATATTCTCCCATCTGATTGTATATCCTCTTGCAGTTGCCGCCACCCGCCATAATGATCTCGTAACGTTGGCTTAGGGTGTCCAGAACGGCCCGGTTCTCCTCCGAGAGGGGCTGCTTGTGCTGGGTCAGCGTCCCATCCAGATCAAAGACAATGAGTTTCTTGGTCTGCTTCCACTGAAGTTCCCTGACGGCCGACATCAGGTTCAGCATCGCCTGCGGCTCGTCCGAACTGACATAATCCACATGATGCCTCATCGCGAAATCGGCCAGATCATAGCTGTTGACCGGCCAGAGAACTGTTTGGAGACCAGCCTCATGGGCTTCGTCGAGCAAGTGGGTCCTGTTCATCACCACGCCCATATGGTAAGATACCCCGGCGTAACCCCTAGTGATCAGATCCTCGGTCGTGAAAGCCTTGCTGCTGGAGATAGGTATGACCATGGTCCCGGGACGTAGTCTCAGGATCTCGTCACAGAGGTGCTCACTGAATGAGATAAAAGTGACCTGATCATACATGTTCATCTCGTCACAAAGATCCACAACCTTTTCAGCCAGAGTCGTTTCCCTTGCTGGTGTAGGGTGAGCCTTCAGCTCCAGGAACAACATCAGCGCGGTTGTCTTCTTGGCCTGGGTGAAGTATTCCCTCAATGTCGGAACCTTGTCCCCATTTGGAAGGACACAGGAGCGTACGGTCTTGAAATCCAGCTTCTGGACATCCGGATAATTGGATCCGGGAATCTTCGGCCCATGGAGGATCACAAGGGAGTCCTCAGTTGTCAGGTGAACGTCCAGTTCAACCCCCTCGACGCCCAGTTCCTGGGCGCCACGCAAACTTGTGAGCGTATTCTCAAATGAGCCCGGATGCGCGTAATATCCCCTGTGGGACATGACTTTGGTCTGTGCCGGAAGCAGAGCCATCGCCGCGAGAAACGCGGCGGCTAAGGATAGTATTCTCTTCATGTTAACAAATATAATGATTTTAACTATTTTTGTGTATTAACAAACCACGCTTCCATGAAGAGAATAATACTCGCGGGAATGTGCGCCCTGGTGTTCTGGGCCCTTCCTTCCTATGCCCAATGGGGCTCCAGGGAAATCCCAACCCCTACCGATGGTCTTAAAGACACTTATAAAGACTACTTCATGGTCGGCGCCTCGGTCAACATCCGGAATGTCACCGACGCGGACCAGATCGCCCTCATCAAAAGGGAATTCAATAGCATCACGGCGGAGAACGCGATGAAACCTCAGCCAACAGAGCCTAAAAAGGGTGAGTTCAACTGGGAAGACGCCGACCGGATCGCCGATTTCTGCCGCCAGAACGGGATCAAGCTCCGCGGCCACACCCTGATGTGGCATAGTCAGATCGGCTCCTGGATGTATCAGGACGAGAAGGGCAATCTCTTATCCAAAGAGGAGTTTTACGCCAATATGAAGCACCATATCCAGGCTATTGTGAACCGTTATAAAGACGTGGTCTATTGCTGGGATGTGGTCAACGAGGCCGTTGCTGACAGCCCCGTCTGGCCTGGACGGTCTGAGCTTCGTGAGTCTCCTATGTACAAGATCGCGGGAGAGGAGTTCATCTACAAGGCTTTTGAATACGCCCATGAGGCAGACCCCGACGCCTTACTCTTCTACAATGACTACAATGATGCGGAACCCGCTAAAAGCCAGCGTATTTACAACCTTGTCAAGAGGATGAGAGACGCTGGCGTGCCTGTGGACGGGATCGGCATGCAGGGCCACTATAATATCTATGGCCCGGAGATGTCGGATGTCGACGCGGCGATCAGTCTATATTCCAAGGTTGTCAAGCATATACATATCACTGAGCTGGACATCAGGGTGAACGAGGATATGGGAGGCGCGCTCCGCTTCAACCAAGGTTCAGGCCAAGTCACTGATTGGGAGCGTATTCTCCAGCAGGATCAGTACGTCAATCTCTTCAAGGTTCTCCGCAAACACAAGGACGTGGTCGACTGCGTCACTTTCTGGAATATATCCGACAAGGATTCATGGCTCGGGGCGGCGAACTACGCCTTGCTGTTTGATGCCGACTACAAGCCGAAACGGTCATACCTCGCTGTCAAAGGATTTGATCCCGAGGCTGACAACGCGGTGATAAAAGAGGACTTCAAGCCCTCCGAACTGAACCAGCCCGGGCAGGAGTATCCTATGGTCAACTCCCAGGGTTACGCTCGTTTCCGTGTATATGCCCCCAAGGCCACTTCCGTGATTTCCAGCATAGCTGGAGGCACCGTTCTCCACAAGGATGCTGACGGCTACTGGACCGGAACCACCGCCGCTCCTGAGGACGAAGGGTTCCACTATTATCACCTCACCATCGATGGCGGAGTGGTCAACGATCCGGGAACCAACAATTACTACGGCTCCATCCGCTGGGAGAGCGGAATCGAGATTCCGGCTCATGACGCTGATTTCTACGCTGAGAAGAATGTCCCCCACGGCAACGTGCAACAGATTCTCTTCTGGTCGAACAGCACCAGCCAGCTCCGCAAGGCTTTTGTCTACACCCCGCCGCAATACGAAAATGGCAAGAAAAAGTATCCCGTCCTTTACCTCCAGCATGGTTGGGGCGAGAACGAATACGCGTGGTGGAACCAGGGCCGAGCCAACCTCATAATGGATAACCTGATCGCCGATGGAAAGATCCAGCCGTTCATTGTCGTGATGACTTACGGAATGACCAACGATGTCCGTATCGGTGAGCTTGGGCGCTTCAATTACGACAACTTCCAGACAGTTCTCTGTGACGAGCTTGTCCCTTATGTGGACAGCCATTTCCGCACTATCGCAAAGAAAGACAGCCGGGCTATGGCCGGCCTGTCAATGGGTGGCATGGAGACCCACACTATCACTCTTGCCCGTCCCGAGATGTTCTCCTATTACGGACTGATGAGCGGGGGTATCTACCTGCCAAATGAGATCCAGGATCCGAAACAGGTGAAAGGAATATTCATCGGCTGCGGAAGCAAGGAAGGTCCCGACCGGGTCATGAAGGCGGTCGAAGACTTGAAGGCGGCAGGCTTCAACGCCCAGGGCTATGTGTCCGACGGCACCGCCCACGAGTTCCTCACCTGGCGTCGCTGCCTCTACCAGATGGCCCCGATGCTCTTCAAATAAGCACAGCTGGAACTAGAACGTGATGTCCTTAGGCTTGTCCAGATGACCGCCTTCGTTGAAGTGCTGGTTGTCAGGTAGTTCTATGTCCGTGCGGGCCGCACCCTTTCTCATCAGGGCTTTCAGCTCGGGCAGATACTTCTGGTAGACTCCACGTGGGGTTGTCCCCTTGTCCTTGCAGATGCTGGCGGCCATGCCGACCACCTCTCCCATCATCGCTCCTGTGCGCATAAGTCTCGTCGAACCAAGCGTGACATGGGTCGTCGAGATATCCCTGCCGGCCATGAACAAATTGTCTATATTCCTGGAATACAGGCAACGATAAGGAGCCGCATAAGGGTAGATCGGGTTGTGTTTGGTCTCAGCCTTGAACTCATTCCCCGGGAAGTTGGCCGTGTTGGCAGGATCCGGGAAATGGAGGTCGAAATGCCAGGTAAGTGTGAAGGAGGCGTCCTCGTGGAAAACCTGCTTGTCAACATCGTCCTGCTTGAGGACATAATCACCGACGAGCCTGCGGGACTCCCTTTTTCCAGCCACATAAGCAACCCAGCCGAGGGAACGGTTGGCATATTCAGCCTTCTTCGAATAATGGTTCTTGAGGAAGCTCCAGTTGGAATATACCACCAGCAGGCCATAATCCCTGATTCTTTCGAAATCATATATCTGGTTAAGATTCATGCCGGTCTCCCATGTCCACTCTCCCATCTTGACCTTCTCGCAGTTCTCCTCATTGAATTTGACACCATATTCAAACTCGGGGAAGGTGCTCTTTTTCCCGTCATCCACACTGTACCATTGCACGGAAGATCCCATTGTCAGCTTGTCAGCCTTCTCGGGAGCCAGGGACTCGCCATATTCGTCACGCCCCTCACGGCCCATCATCCAGTCCGCACCTGCCATGAAACCAAGGTTGGCGTCACCGGTGCAATCCGCGAAAACGGGGGCCTTCAGCAACAATTCCTTCCCTGTCTCGATATTACGGATCACGACAGAAGCGATCCTGGATCCATCCATATTGACGGCCACAGCCCTGAAATTGGGCATATAGGTCAGACCTTCCTGTTCCTCCAGGAACGCTATCTTCTTGTCGTCCTCATAGTTGGAGGCGGGCTGGGCGTTTCCGCCCTTGGAGTGGCCGAACTCACGAAGCATTCTGCCGAGCGCCGGATAGGGATCCTGCTCGATGAAAGCCCCAAGATGTACCCTGATTTCCGAAGAGTTATTGCCACCCGGGATCGGACGATCGTTGACCAAGGCGACCTTGCATCCGAAACGGGCCGCTGAGACCGCGGCGCACATTCCGGCCACGCCACCACCGATCACCACGAAGTCAAAGTTCCCTCCATCGGTGGGCTTTGCGGGAAGGGCGCCGACCTGACGGCGGAAAGCCTCAAGGGAAGCGACATCCTCAGGAGGAACCACATCCCTGTCCGGGCAAATCCACACAGCGTCGCAGCGGCCGTCGAACCCGGTCAGATCCGAGAGGGCGAGAGCGCAAGGCCCTGCCTTCAGCTTGACATTCCCGGCATATTGCCAGCACCACTTGTTACCGGCGTTGCCAAGGATACCCTTCATTGGTTTGCCTTGGATCTTGACCCTGAACGCCCCGGGACCGTTGGCGTCAGTCCAGGGAGATGTCCAGTTGTACGAGCGGACCCAGACATGGTACACTCCAGGCTCTGGAATAACCACAGTGGTCTCGGCGTCAGCCACAGGGACACCCATTCCGTGAGCGATCAAATATGGCGAACCCATAAGGTCCATGAACTGCTGGTCAACCTGCCAGCCTCCCTTAACGGGGAAGCTCTCGGTCTCAAGGAATATGCCCTGGGCTGATGCGGAGACTCCGCCCAGCAACCAGCCCAAAGCGATAAATAACAGGATTAATCTTTTCATTATCAATAGATTATCTGTACTCAAACAAAGCCGTGGCCTTGGTGTCTTGATCAACCTTCAAGCGGATCCAGCGAGCCTGGAAGGCATCCGGGAAACGATGCTCCACGGTATCGCCAGGTGTGACCTTAAAGTCAGCATAATGGAACCACTGGCCGTCACCGGTGGGATCGACCTCAACACTGAAGGTAACTTCACCGGAAGAACGGTGGGACAAAGCCATCTCCCTCTTGTCATAGAAACCGATCAGGAACGGATCTGAATACTCCCCGGCCTTGACCTCGGTCTCAACCCAGGGGCCACCGTGGCCTACAGGTTTGCCTAGCTTCCATAAATCATCTACGGCACCTGCCCAGACCGCGGCCTTCCCGTCCTCGGAGAACACCACGCGGGGATTACCCTTAGCGGCGGCATGGTCTATTCCGGTCATCACGAGCATCCCCCTGTAGGAAGCGTAATCATTGATCCCGAACTTGTGGGAAGCTACAGGACGCACTTTGGCATAGCCGTCGGCGTTCTCAGCGGGAAGCTCGTAGAACGTTCCGGCTAGTGACAGCAAGTCGCGCTCGGTGGCCACCTCACGGCAGAGCCTCAACGCTCCTTCCTGGATCTTTTCGGAATATATGTCATCACCCAAAGGCAACCTCCAACGGCGGTCCTTAGCGTCCACGATCAAGATCGATCCTTCATCCACATCCACCACATCCGTCGGAATCTCGAACTTGTCACGGATATAATCAGCCATTTCGGGATCGTCTTTGGCGACGAAAGCCATATCCCCGTCGATCTCGTAATACTTCTCCCCATCCGAGGTCTGAGCCAGGACACCAAGCGCCCTACGCTGATCAGGAAGACCATAAAGAAATCCTTGGGAATCGTTGTCCTTTTTAACCGGCGCAAGGCCAGTGAATATCGGGTCAGGCTCGGTGCCTCGAGTCTCTTTCTGGGCGAGAATGAAGGTCAAATCAGCCTTGATGTCAGCGCTGCTGATTGCCCTGATCCAGACACCCTCAAGATTGCTGGCGAACGGAATAAACGCTGACTCGCCGGCCTTGATGGAAGTCGTCATAAAAGACTGCCAATTCCCGTCACCCTTCTTGTCAATCTCGAAGGTGATGTCGGCAGGCACTGAGGAGCGGTTGGCAATCCAGGCGCATTTGTTGTCCCATCCGTTGAAAAGGAAGGGATCGGAGGGCACACCTGCCTTCACGTCGTCCTTAAGCCATATTGAACCTCCGGCAGTAGTAGGTCCAACATGATCAGGACGGTCATAAGAAGTGAACCAAACATTGGAGTTGGACTGGCCGGGACCACCAATGCGACCTTTCTGCTTACGCTTATTTAGGAACTCGCTTTGTGCGGAGTCGTCGCAACCGAAAACGAGACGGCCGTTCCACTCAGCAAAATCAGCGATGACCTTCAGGTAGGCTCCCCTCGGACGGATTCCAGCCGAATTAGCCGTGGTAAAAGTCTCAGGGAAATGCCAGAACATTCCGTGCATAGTCATAAGCAGTTCAGGGTCAGCACCTTCCGGGGCAACATTCCTGATTCTAGGCCACTCAGTATTCCATCCGTGGGCTCCATCATATGCATGGCTGGCCTTTGGAAGACGATAGTAAGACCAACCCTTGTCAGGCTCCCTGACGGCGAGAATAACCGACTTGTAGTCCCAACCTAACGCCCAAATAGGATCTGTAGCGGGAGATGGATTGCCATGGATTCCACCAGGACCGGTAATCTCAGTGAACTGGTTACGACGGACCAAGGTCCAGTCCTTGCCGTCCCACTCAACAAGAGAGCCGGAAGGAATATCGAACTGCTTCTGAGCCAGCTCGCCTTCCTCTCCGTTGTTGGAATAAATAGCCACGCCTTGACCAGAATAGAATCCCTTGCCGTGGTAGCCCGGGAAAAGGGTGCAAAGATCTCCTGTGAAGCCTTCCTTACGCTTTTGGTTACCATCTTTGTACAGTTCTATCCCATCAAGGGTATGGACATCGATATCGTAGAAACCGGCTTCCATGGAGGCGTAGAGTATACGGTTGTCCGGATCTGTCAGATGCGCGGCCAGACCAGTAGGACGCCCAGGAAACTTCTCGTAGGGGAGAATCCGCACGTTCTTGTCAGCGTCAATGGCATAAGGTCCGATAAAAAGCTGGTTGGAAGCGTCGTGGATCATGCGGTCCGCAGGAGTGCCACCGATGCTCTCGGGGCGGATTATCTCATCTAATCCGGGTGTGATTTGGTAAAGTTTGTCGTCAGATCCGTAAGGCTCATGAGGCCCGTACGTGACAACCCACAGGTCCCCTTGCCAAGGCACCACGGCACCAGTCCCGCACTCTCCTTGGGAGTTGTAATACGCCAGATGGGGATAGATGCCGCTATAGCACTTGTGTCCAGTTTCATCCACGGCGGAAACGGTAGGTTTCTTATCAAAAACAAAACTTTGGCGCTGGCGTTCTACCAAATAGACGATTCCGCAAAGCAGAACCGCGACGAGGCAAACAATCGCTTTTCTCATATCCTCAAACCATAAGAATCCGACAAATTACCGGCTTGAACAATAATAATCATTTTAGGCCTAAATCACAAGGGTTTTGTTATTTGCCAAATCTTAATTAACTTAGTTCTCTCTTATTAACGGATTAAGACAAATGGCTACAGAAAAAAGGACTCCAGGGATAGGCACATTGTGCGTACAAGCTGGTTACAAGCCCGGAAAGGGCGAGCCTAGGCAGATTCCCATCATCCAAAGCACCACTTTCAAGTATGAGACATCGGACCAGATGGGCCGGCTTTTCGACCTTGAGGACAGCGGGTATTTCTATACTAGGCTCCAGAACCCCACCAACGACCACGTGGCCGCCCAGATAGCGGAACTTGAAGGCGGTGTCGCCGCGATGCTGACATCCTCCGGCCAAGCGGCCAACCTGTTCGCTTGCTTGAATATATGCTCCGCCGGAGACCATTTGGTCAGCACCGGCAACATCTATGGCGGCACTTTCAACCTTCTCGGTACCACCCTCCCCAAAATGGGTATCGAGGTCACATTCATATCTCCGGACGCTCCGGAGGAAGAGATTTCCGCCGCCTTCAAGCCCAACACAAAGCTCCTGTTCGGAGAGACCCTCTCGAATCCTGGCGTGGAAATGCTTGACATAGAGAAGTTTGCCCGTGTGGCGCACAGCCACGGGGTGCCTCTTGTCGTGGACAACACCTTCCCCACCCCCGTACTTTGCCGCCCGATTGAATTTGGCGCCGACATAGTCACCCACTCGACCACAAAATACATGGACGGCCATGGTGTAGCTGTTGGCGGCGCACTTATCGACAGTGGCAATTTCGACTGGGACGCCCACGCCGACAAGTTCCCCGGACTCTGCGAGCCTGATCCGTCCTACCACGGTTTGATATACACCAAAGCCTTCGGTAAACTTGCCTTCATCACCAAGGCCACAAGCCAGTTGATGAGGGATCTGGGATCTATCCAGAGCCCGCAGAACGCCTTCTATCTCCACCTGGGGCTGCAGAGCCTCCACGTCAGGATGGCCAGGCACTGCGAGAGCGCCCAGAAGGTCGCCGAATACCTTGTCAACCACCCGGATGTGGCCTGGGTCAGGTATCCTGGTCTGAAGGATGACCCTCACCACAATCTGGCCGACAAGTATATGTCCGGATACAGCGGAGTGATGTGTGTCGGTTTGAAAGGCGGCAGGGATTTCGACAACCGTTTCATGGATGCCCTGAAACTCATCACGATTGAGACCCATGTGGCCGACTGCCACTCATGTATCCTTCACCCGGCCTCCCACACCCACCGCCAGCTGACCGACGAGCAACTCAGGGCAGCAGGAATAGCCCCTGACCTGATGCGTCTAAGCATCGGTCTGGAGGATCCGGAGGATATCATCTACGATATCGAGCAAGCTCTCGCCGCCGCCCACGTATGATTCGGCATAGTCTTATAATTGACAGGTTTGACCTTGAGGCCGGTGGTTCGTTGGAGCCGCTGGAGATAGTGTATCACACGTCCGGAGCCAAAAACGGAAAGGTGGTGTGGATATGCCACGCTCTGACAGCCAACAGTGATCCGGAGGATTGGTGGCCCGGAATGGTCGGTCCCGGAAAGGCGATCGACACAGAGAAGCATTTCGTAATCTGCGCCAATATTCCCGGATCACCTTACGGGAGCACAGGACCCGCGTCAATCAACCCGGAGACCGGAAAGCCTTACATGTTCGATTTCCCCGCTTTGACGATGAGGGACATGACAAAGGCCTCTCAGATTGTACGGAAACATCTGGGAATAAAGAGCATAGATCTCTTGATCGGCAGCTCTATCGGAGGGTTCCAGGCCATAGAGTGGGCAGTTGATGAGCCGGATCTTTTCAAAAACGCCTTGTTCATCGCCACAGCCCCCAGGATATCCCCGTGGATGACGGCCTGGATGGAAGCCCAAAGAATGGCGCTTGAAGCTGACCAGACTTTCAGGGAAGCGAAAGATCTCTCAGGAGGAGCAAATGGACTCCGCTGCGCGAGGGCACAGGCCTTGATTTCCTATCGTTGTTTCGAAGGCTTCGAGATCCGTCAGAGCGAGCCCGATCCGGATTGCATGTTCGCCAGAAGGGCTGCCTCTTACGAGCGCCATCAAGGTGACAAATTAGTCAACAGAAACTTTGACGCATATTCTTACTGGTACATAGCCAACGCTATGGATAGCCACAATGTGGGACGCGGAAGAGGTGGTGTGAAGGCCGCCCTTGAAAGGATAACAGCCAATACCACAGTTATTTCCATTGATAGCGATGGTATATTTCCTCCCGCCGAGAGCGCTGTCTGGGCCCCGATGATCCCCGGAGTCAGGCAAATCGGGATAACCTCAAGGTTCGGCCACGATGGTTTCCTTCTCGAGAACGACCTCCTGACAGAGATCATCAACCCCATATTACAGTAAATAATCTACCGGCCTTTCGCTCTGGAAGCACGGACTGACTTGATAATGAAATATGTCCCTATCGCCGCTCCGATAAGAACAGCGATAATGGAGGCTTCGGCCCCGAAAGTACCTCCTGTCAAGATATCCGGACCATCGATTTTAGCGTGGATAAGACTGGCCTCAACCCCTCCTCCAGACACCGCCAAGCCGAATATGTTGCCTTGGAAGAAGTTCCATGCCCAATGAATACCGATAGGAAACCATAGGGTTCCGGACCATTTGTAAGCCGCTCCAAGCAAAAGGCCAGCCTCAATGGCTATGGCAAGCGAGGACCACCATGTTCCTTGAGGGAAATGAACGGCTCCAAACAAGAGGGATGAGACGATAAGCGCCGCCGCGAAACCCCATTTCTCGTCAATCCAGCGGAACACGACACCTCGGAACATTAATTCCTCGCCAACCGCCACAATAAGGAAAAGGAAGAAGGAGTCTACAATATCAAAGGTCCGGTCATTACCGATATTGAGAATCGAATACACTCCGATGATCATCATGACTCCCACCACCAGGATGAAGAAAAGGGTGCCTAACCCGAAACCTTTAGCGGTGTCACTCAACAACTTCCGCTTAGGAACATCTATGGCGGGGCTTTTCTCTAACCATTTGACGATCAACGAATATATCGCTGGTATCCAAAGGGCAGCGGCGACACATGCCACCCAGCGGATCCAACCTATTGGGATGAGACGAACCGCCTCATCACTGAGCCCATACAGGAAAAAAGCCAGGATGAAAGAGGCCAGCAACAACAGGGCCCATTTCCAGACAGGCATCGTCTTTATTGACATGGCGCGATTGTTTTCGGCAATATAGTGATTTTTGCCGAAACACAGGAAGCGACCGGAAGCGAAACGCTATTTGGCGGCGTCCTTGAGGGCTTTCTCTACCTGTTTCTGGACCTCAGGGTCGGAGAGCATCTCCTCGGCCTCCTTCATCGTCTCATCCATACTCTTCTGGAGTCCCTTGTACATCTTCACGGAATAGCCCAATTTGACATCGTTCTTCTCCAGAAGATCAATTTCGCAACGATGAAGCGCACCATCCTTCACGAAGGACCAACCATAGTCACCAAGATAAATCTCGACACCCATAATCTTGGTTCCGTTGTTGTCCTTGATCATCTGCTCGAGATCCTTCTCGGAATATGCCTCGTCCTTGTTAGACTTTTCTTCAAAGCCATAGACATTGATTCCGTTGTCCGCCACCTTTTTGGTCAAAGCATAGATCCTGCGCACATTATCGATGTGTTGCTCCTTGGTGTAGGTGTCACCATCCTGGATCTTGAAATTCGCCAGGACATCCCTCTCGTCACCATAATAAGTGTACTTGCTGGTCTCGTTCAGCTTGTACTCGGGAGCCAGGTCGGAGAGCTTGATCCCCTCGTTCTTCTTGAAGTAGAACTCGGCTGCTTCCTTGGAGTATTTTTCGCCCTCGAAGGCTTCCTGCTCAAGCTTCTTGGCGACTTTTTCAATGTCAACCTTGCCGTCATCGCCGGCATTCTCGGCCTTCTTGGCGCCCTTTCCCCCGCAAGAGACAAGAGCCAAAGCGCACACCACACAAATAACAGGAATAAACAATCTTCTCATAATCATATAATTCTAATGGTTATTATTTCCGAATGTGTAAAGTTCGACAATAATTCACTCAAAGGCACTACCCTAAAGGATAGAATGAGCGTTTGAATAATAGTTTTTTGCTATATTAGGCGAATATGAGAACACGTCTGATCTTATCCACTTTTCTCGCTCTCGTATTCGGGACGGCCACGATACACGCTGAGTATTCCGACCACCGGAGAGGCAACCTCGACTCCCTGGAGAATGTCGTGGTCAAATACACTCCTGACAGGATTGAGAAAGCCTCCGAGGAAGAACTCAAGGACTTGATAAACGCCTATGACGACCTGATGAACGGGTATCTCCAGATCAACCGTGAGCGGAGTATGTTGTTCGCCCGCAAGCAGATCGCCCTGGCGTCAAGAATGGGATGGCTGGTGAAAAAGTCAGAAGCCGAGAAGACTATAGGCAAGCACTACTGGGGTTCGGAGCAGTACGACAGCGCGATGTTTTATTTCAATCTTGCCTTGAAGGATGTGGACCAGCTTGCGGAGACGGCGGATCAAGAGACAGTGGATGATTCATATTCAAGTCTTTACGGAGCCATTGGAAACTGCCTGAATATGATGGATTCAATCCCTCAGGCCATGGAGTATTACCGCAAGGCTGGTGAGATTTTCGAGAGACACGGCTGGAACGAGAGCAACGCTATCTTGTACTACAATATGGGCGAGACCTGGAGGGAGGAAAAAGACTTCGACCAGGCGAAGGAATGCTATGACACATCCTTGAAGTATGCCCTGGCGTCTGGCGACTCGCTTCAGATCTCATCCGCGATGAAAGGGCTGGGCAACTTGTGGCTGGACCGTGGCAAGACCCGTAAGGCTTTCAAATACCTCAAGGAAGCCGACAGCTATTATTCCCTCCACGATGACCAGGAATTCAGGGCCAGAATCGAGACCCTGGACCTTATGGGCAAAGCCCTCGCCCAACAGAAGAAACAATTGATAATCATTATATTAAGCTTGATTCTCCTGTTCCTGGCAGCTTGTGCCCTACTGATTGCCGGGCGGAAGGCTTTCATATTACGCCGCCAAAGGGATGGGGCGGACGAGGTGATCGACGAGGCGATGAGAGAAAAAGAGGCGGATACAGAACTCATCCTCACTGATAGAGAAACGGAGATTCTGCCGCTTATCGCCTCGGGAATGACCAGTCCTCAAATAGCGGAGAAGTTATTCCTTTCGCTCGCCACAATAAAATGGTACAGGAAGAGGCTTCTTGAGAAATTCGATGCGGCCAACACTGCCGAACTGATCTCAAAAGCGAAGGAAAAAGGCTTGGTTTAAGACGGATTTCCATTATATTAGCGTTATGGCAAAGATTTATGTGGCGTCTAGCTGGCGCAATCCCTATCAACCTGAAGTCGTGGCAAGGCTGAGGGAGGCTGGTCACGAGGTTTATGACTTCAGGAACCCCCAAGATAACCCCGGAGGATTCCACTGGTCTGACATAGCTGAGGACTGGCAGGAGTGGAGTGTCGGGGAATATATCGGCAACCTTGCCCACCCGATCGCGGAGAAAGGCTTCAAGGTCGATTTCGACGCCATGCTTTGGGCAGACACATGCGTGCTGGTGCTGCCTTGCGGCCGCTCTGCCCATACAGAGGCAGGTTGGTTCGCCGGTAAAGGCCTCAAGACGATAGTCTATATTCCCGAAAAACAGGAGCCCGAGTTGATGTACAAGATTTT
>JAFYYW010000009.1 GCA_017548985.1 Bacteroidales bacterium | reverse complement strand
AGTTCTCCGGTCTCGGCATCATAGTAGTTAGGAATATTAACCCAGCTATAGCTGAATCCATTCATTCCGGTAATCTTATAGCTGTCGTTAGGAATGTCCTGAGCGATGTTGATGACGTAAGAAGCATTACCTGTGGTAACGGTCCAGTCGCCAAGCCATGCGAGATAAGCCTTGTCCGGAGCCTCGTACTCGTCGAGAATGCCAGGCAACAGGGAGACATCACCGACAATAGACTCTCTTTCGCTCTCACCCTTAACTCCGGTCAAGATAGCAAAACCCTCGAGAAGACCATAAGAATCGGAACTTGGGATTATTTCAATCTTACCGTCTTCGTTCATTCTGGCCTCGAAAATCCTTGTTTCACCTTGCATATAATCGGTGTTGTCGTAGAATCCGCCACCGAAGGAAGCAAAGACAGCGGCAACCTGTTCGATATTATTCTCGCCGTCATATTCGAACTCGCCGAGATCCTGGGCGTCGAGAGTAAAGGAACCTCTTCCCGCGTCATAGACGAGCGTAGGGTAAACACCACCGTTGGGAACGACATCGTTGACTACGAGATTGTAGCTTTTGCCTGTGACTTTTTCGGTGATAGCCCATTTCTGGATACCTCCCTCGCTTTCATAACCCCAGACTCCGAGGAAGTCCTCGTATCTGGCAGCGATATATGGCTCTTTGATCTCGAACTCGGATATAGCATAAGATCCGGTTACCAGACCATCTTCATCAAAACCTACAGCAAGAGCATAGTATTTGCCTAACTCACACTCTTTGAAGGTTTCGCTGGCAGTTGAGTCATATGAAAGAGTGCCTATGATTTCTTCTTTGGTATAGCTGGAACTGTAACGTGTAATATTGTACTGGAGACTATCAGCCATATAGATAGCACCGTATTCTTCCGGAGCTTCCTCTACAGGAAATCCCTTAAGCTGAGATTCGGAAATGATTCCGATGAGGTACCTGTCGCTTCCTGAAACTACGGTATTGGTCACCTGCTCAGGATTCTGCGCGTCGCCGCTTACCTTTCCGTCATAAGAAACTGACCAGTTGGAGTTGGCTTCGAACTTGACTTCGGCAGCAGAGTTCACGATCATCGTGTATTCGCAGATATAGCTGATGGTTGTCCAATCGATTCCGAGAACGTGTACCTCGTCGATGTATCCTTTGACTGTAGCATACTTGCCTACAAGGGCATCGAGATTTAGGGACTCGAGCGGCGACTCGATGTAGACATAGAAGCTCAACGGAGTCACAAAGAAGTAGTTCCCATCCGCGTCCTTCTGGATAAGAGCGGTAGTAGCAGTATTGGTAATATTGTAATTCTCGGAATAACTGATATGCATCCAAGGCTGGTCAGGAACTACTACACCCGATTTGATAACTTCTACGGAAGCGGCCTTGATATAAGCATAATTGGTATTATCGTTGGTTTTCTTGACACCGCGGAAAGAGATACTGTCTCCGACTGCGAGAACAGTCCCGGATTCAACATAGATAGGGTTCTTTCCGTCAGAAACGACCGCGCCCTTCTTGGAAGCGGCGAGAACGACTGAACCATTGATGTCTACTTCCTCGTCATCCGGAAGACCTTCGATAGAAGAGAGGTCGGTAACGCCTGATGCCGGTTTCTGGACGATGTCGATAGCCTTGAGAACTTCGCCTGTTGTCTTTGAAACAATGCGGATGCTAGCAAAGCGGTAAGAAGCGGTCTCGTTAGGGTCGACAATAATCACATACTTGTAATCTTGGGTGGCCCTGGTCATCTCGCCTACGTGGAGGTGCTCGAGATAAGAACCTTCACCGGCTCTACTCTTTATGGTTATATGCAGCCAGTTGATTCCGTTAGGAACAACGACGCTGTGGGCCATGTTGGTGCTGACTGTAAGAGCTATGTCGCAACCGGCTGCCGGCGCCTGGACCACATCGACGATCGCGGAGATCTGGCCGGCCTCGAGGGTGATGGACTTGATGTTGGTCTTGCCCTTGTTGTTGTCGGCGTATACGAAGATCTTTCCGTCAAGCGCGTCTGTGGTAGTGATAAGGATGTGACCTTTAGTATTATCGGTCTTGGAAATCTTGGCGGAAATGCCGGCGGTAGCGCTGAGCACGTCGACTGTCACTTCGTCGTTCTCGCCCGCCCCCTTGACCTCATACGCGATATCCGCGGTAGAATTGGCGGCTATACCGACAGCAGCGAGATCTCCATCGTACTTGATATCAAGAGCGAATGTCTTCTCCTTTGGGATCTGTATTTCGGTACCATTGACGGTAAAAAGCACATAATCCTCGTTGGTGTTGTCAACCTCGACGGTGGTGCCGGTACCTGAGATAAGTCCGAGCTCGGTCCAGTTCTTGCCGTCGTATGACACCCAACATGAACCTTCTTCAATCTTGAAGGTAGGTGTTACTTGGGTACAAGGGATCGGGTTACCGTTCTGGTCTTTTACGATCTGGCCCTCGATTACCCAGAAATAATTGCCGTCTTTACCCTGCTGGATTCCGATAGATGGGATAGGACCGACTTCTCCCTTCTCTCCCTTCTCTCCCTTCTCTCCTTTATCTCCTTTATCTCCTTTATCTCCCTGTTCTCCTTTCTCTCCCTGTTCTCCCTGCTCTCCCTGCTCTCCCTGTGGACCTCTGTCACCTCTTTCTCCATTGTAGATTGTGACAGGGGCGCTCTTTGAGAAGTTAATGGTGTAACCGATGACATTTCCTTCACTGTCTTTTACTTCAATAACACCTAAAACCGAGTCTTTCTCGTTAAGCGCGTTTACGATCGCGCTGATTCCGGACACGGTTGTGTTGAGAGGTTCAAGAGCAGTGACTCTTCCTTCAAGGTCATTGATTCTTTGGACCAACGCAGAGTCGTCATACTCTTTGTCGCAACAGACTGCGAATAAAGCCGCGGTAGCCAATATCGCCCAAATCGTTTTTTTCATGACAACTACGATTATAAATTGTATTAGGTAAGTTAATTCCGCTTACGGTTCGTGGCTCGCCGAAATCCAGCACAACCCCTATTAATCAGCGAGTTAGGTTACACTTTAATTACGAATCTTGATCGTCAACAGGTTCTTCAATATCCTCGAAAGGATTGTCACTTCTCAGGCTCCTGGCGAACACGGTGGAGAGAATCCAACCCCATAGGAAGCAGTAGATCAAGGTTCCTATGGCCATATAGTACGGCATCTTGGGCATCATCTTCTCAAGGGCCGCCTCGGAGTTAGAGTCAAGCATCGAGGAGTAGCTGGTCCTCATCACGTCCATTATCTCTTCGAAAGAGGTAGGATTGATGAAGAGGAGGTTGACCGTGGAGTACGCGGCGACGATGATCGAGGAGAACAAGGCCAGTTTGAGCCCGTATCTTTGTAGATGGGGATACTCGACACCGTCATAAGAGGATTTGAACTTGAGCATGAGATACCTGAACAAGACAGCGCAAAGGACGAGTTTGCCTGCCCACGCGATGAATCCGAGGAAACCGCCAGCGAACCCGCCGATCTTTCCGCAGAGAGAGGAGACCAGCTCGGCCGCTATAGTGGCGACAGCAAGAATGAGTCCGGCTATCGCGGCGCTGTTCCATGACTCGCCGGAAGTGAATTCTTTCTTCATATGCGTTAACTCCATAGTTTGTGCAAAAATAGCAAAATAATTCTTATCTTTGTCGGCTATCAAATAATATAAGTTATGATAAACATCACATTTCCTGACGGCAGCGTCAGAGAGTACGAGAAAGGAGTGACCGGTTATGAGATCGCCATGGGCATCAGCCCTAGGCTGGCTGAGGAGGTTCTGGCTGTGGCCGTCAAGCCCGCTGGCGACACTACCATCGGCAAGGGAGAGACAAGGGATCTCAATCGTCCGATCGAGGAAGATTGCTCGATAACGCTCCTGAAGTGGGAAGATGACGAGGCCAAGAGGGTTTTCTGGCATTCCTCATCTCACCTTATGGCTGAGGCTCTTGAGGACTTGTTCCCCGGAGTCAAGTTCGGTATCGGACCGGCCATCGAGAATGGTTTCTATTATGATGTCGATCTCGGAAGTCACCAGATCACGGACGCTGACTTCCCGAAGATAGAGAAGAGGATGCTTGAGCTCGCCCGCGAGAAGCAGGATTACACCAGGATCGATGTCTCCAAGGCGGAAGCCATGAAGCATTTCGAGGAGAAGGGAGACCAGTACAAGTGCGAGCTCATCAGCGAGCTTGAGGACGGTACCATCACATACTACACCAACGGCCATTTCACCGACCTCTGCCGCGGACCCCATCTCCGTGACACCGGTGTGATCAAGGCTGTCAAGCTCACCGCTTTAGCCGGAGCTTATTGGCGCGGCGACGAGACACGCGGCCAGTTGACCCGTATCTATGGAATCACTTTCCCCAAGAAGTCGATGCTCGACGAGTACCTCGTGGTTCTCGAGGAGGCGAAGAAGAGGGATCACCGCAAGCTCGGCAAGGAGATGGAGCTTTTCACCTTCTCTTCCCGGGTTGGTATGGGTCTTCCTCTCTGGTTGCCAAGAGGTTCCGTGATGAGATTCGAGCTTGAGAAGTTCCTTCGCAAGAAGCAGAATGAATATGGCTACCTCCCGGTCGTGACCCCTCATATCGGAAGCAAGGACCTTTATGTCACCTCCGGCCACTACGCCAAGTACGGAAAGGATTCGTTCCAGCCGATCCACACACCTCAGGAAGGTGAGGAGTACATGCTCAAACCGATGAACTGCCCTCATCATTGCGAGATTTTCCGCTCGGCGCCCAGATCTTACAGGGATCTCCCGTTGAGGATGGCGGAGTTCGGCACAGTTTACCGCTATGAGCAGAGCGGTGAGCTCCACGGGCTTACCAGGGTCCGCTCATTCACCCAGGACGACGCTCACATGTTCGTGACTCCCGACCAGCTCAAGGGTGAGTTCGAGAAGGTTATCGAGCTGATTCTCTATGTGTTCAAGATTTTCAAGTTCGACAAATACACTGCCCAGGTATCCCTCAGGGACCCCAATAACAAGTCAAAGTACATCGGTTCCGACGAGAACTGGGAGAAGGCCGAGAACGCTATCATCGAGGCTGCCGCCGAGATGGGTCTCAAGACAGTCGTGGAGTACGGAGAGGCCGCTTTCTATGGTCCTAAGCTTGACTTTATGGTCAAGGACGCCATCGGTAGGAAATGGCAGCTCGGAACCATCCAGGTGGACTACAATCTTCCTGAGAGATTCCAGCTTGAGTATACCGCCGCCGACGGAAGCAAACAGCGCCCGGTCATGATCCACAGGGCTCCTTTCGGATCCATCGAGAGGTTCACCGCCGTGTTGCTCGAGCACACCGGAGGACATCTCCCCTTATGGCTCAGCCCTGATCAGGTTAAAGTACTGCCTATCAGTGAGAAATATTCAGATTTCGCGAAAAAAGTTTGCGGATTGCTGAATAATTCCGATATTCGCGCCTCTATAGATGACAGAAACGAGACTCTCGGGAAGCGTATCCGTGAGATTTCGTTGCTGCGCGTCCCTGTGCTGGCTATTGTGGGAGAGAAAGAAGTTGAGCAGGGCACGGTTTCTGTTAGGAAGGAAGGCGCCGACGCCGGCGTGATGAAAGTGGAAGAGTTTGTGGCGTGGCTTAAGGACCAGATGGCCCAAGAGCTCGCTTGAAGTGGATATAAACATATAGGAGATTTATTTTAAAGAGTTTAATTAAAAACAGGAATGCCTTACAAGAAACGTTACGGAGGTTCAAGACCATCAACCGGATTTAAACCAGCCGGTGCGAAGCCTGCGGCCGGGGCTCGTGGCCAGCGTTCATTTGTCCGCCAGAAGGCGGATGATGAGCTGAACATCAATGAGGAGATAACCGCTCCTCAGGTCCGTCTTGTCGGCGACAACATCGCCGAGCCAGGCATTTATCCTATTTCAAAGGCTCTGGCTATGGCCGATGAGCTGGAACTTGACTTGGTCGAGATCAGCGCCAAGGCTGAGCCGCCGGTGTGCAAGATCCTTGATTACCAGAAATACCTCTACCAGCAGAGGAAGAAGGCCAAGGAGATGAAGCAGAACGCCACCAAGGTGACCATCAAGGAGATCCGTTTCGGTCCCAACACCGACGAGCATGATTTCCAGTTCAAGCTCAAGCATGCGCAAGAGTTCCTGGAGGAAGGCTCCAAGGTCAAGGCGACGATATTCTTCCGCGGACGCTCTATCATGTTCGCCGATCAAGGTGAGAAACAGCTCCTGAGGTTCGCGGTTGAGCTTGAGGAGTACGGAAGGGCCGAGAATATGCCTTCCCTGGAAGGAAAGAGGATGACGATGATGATCGCCCCTGTCAAGAAAAAGTAAAAAGTGACCGCCGTGAGAGCGGTAACAATATTAACAGTATTAATTATTTGTAAAAATGGCAAAGCTTAAGACCGTCTCCGGTGCCAAAAAGCGTTTCGCGCTTACCGGAACAGGAAAAATCAAGAGGAAGCATGCTTATCACAGCCACATCCTCACGAAGAAGACCACAAAACGCAAGAGAAATCTTGACCACTTCGCGCTCGTCGAGAAGGACGATCTGAAGAGGGTAAAGGAAATGTTGGTCCTGTAGTTTATTTATTGTTTAACTTGGAACGCAGCCGAAAAGAACCGCCAAGTCGCGGTCGCTGCCTCCGGAAAAAGATCAGATTATGCCAAGATCAGTCAATTCAGTAGCCTCCAGGGCTCGCCGCAAGAAGATTCTTAAGAGAACCCGCGGTAATTTCCTCTCCAGAAAGAATGTCTGGACCGTAGCCAAGAACACTTATGAGAAGGGTTTGACCTATGCCTATCGTGACCGCAAGGCGAAGAAGCGCAACTTCCGCGCCCTCTGGATTCAGAGGATCAACGCCGCCGCCCGTCAGTATGGCATCACCTATTCCCAGTTCATGGGCAAGCTCGCGAAGCAGAATGTCGGTCTCAACCGCAAGGTTCTCGCCGACCTCGCCATGAACAACCCTCAGGCGTTTGAGGCCATCGTCAATTCCGTCAAATAGTTCACCGGGTCCCCGAAAGTGAGCTTGAACACCTTATACCACAACAAATGGGTCAGGATGAGTTTCTGGGCCATACTTTACACGTTGTGGGTGGCCTGGCTCGGAAACTGGTGGTGGATCCTCGGCCTTATTATCATATTCGACCTCCACATCACCAAGAAGGTGAAGTGGCTGTTCTGGAAAAAGGATTACAAGGAAGGGGAGAAGCGCAACGTCTGGCTGGACTGGCTTGATGCCATCATCTTCGCCACTGTTGTCGTGACATTCATCAACATTTTCTTCTTTCAGGCGTTCAAGATCCCTTCATCCTCGATGGAGAGCTCTCTTTACACCGGAGACCACCTTTTCGTAAGCAAACTCGCGTACGGCCCCAAAGTCCCCCAGACACCGCTCACGATCCCTTTCACGCACAATGTGATATTCGGGAAAGAGTCTTATTCGACTCTTATCCAGAATGACTACCGCCGTCTGAAAGGCTTCGGTCATGTCAAGAGAGGCGACTATGTGGTATTCAATTTCCCTCATGGGGACACGGTCTTGACCCGCTTCCCTTCGGAAGACTACTACGCATGGGTACGTAACGCCGGCAGAGATTACACGATCGCCAACGGAGGGCCTGTGAAGGTCCGTCCCGTAGACAAGGAAGATCACTACGTCAAGAGATGCGTCGCTGTCGCTGGCGACACTCTCCAGGTTCGTGACGGCCTTGTCTGGATAGACGGACAGCGGCAGGAGGTTTATCCTGGAGTCCAGTTGACCTACAAGGTCGTGACGAACGGCCAGCAGATCAACCCCCGGACCATCGATAAGCTCGGCCTGAACACTTCAGAGTTGTTCTATGACCCAAGCCTCCCGGGTTATCCCGCCATGCCCCTCACCTCCGCTATGTATGATGAGGTCAAAGGGTACTCCGCGGTCGTGAGTGTCGAGCCGAATCTGGATGTCTATCCTCCGGATTTCCCGGACTCTTATCTGAGCATCTTCCCTTTCACGGAAGGCTCAGGATGGACAAGGGATAATTTCGGACCGCTTTGGATCCCGGCCAAGGGTGCCACAGTGGGGTTGACGCTCTCGAACCTGCCTGTTTACGAGCGGATTATCACCTCTTATGAGGGACACGATCTGAAGGTGGATGCCGATGGGAAGATCATCATCGACGGGGAAGAGACCACAAGCTACACTTTCTCCCAGGACTATTATTTCATGATGGGGGACAACAGGCATAACTCCCTCGACTCCAGGTACTGGGGCTTCGTGCCCGAGGATCATATAGTCGGGAAGCCGTCTGTCATCTGGCTGTCCACGGACGCCGGCAGGAAGTTCCCCAACAACATCAGGTGGCGCAGATTCTTCAAATTTGTTTAGGAAATGAGGTCAAGGACTTGCGATTCTGAAAAATTTAAACGAAATTTGCGGCCCCAAAGTATTTTGAATCAATAAAAAAAGTAAGATATCATGGCAAAAGTTTGTCAAATCACAGGACGGAAAAGGATGATCGGCTGCAACGTCGCTCATTCCAGGCTTCATACGAAGCGCGACTTCGCCCTCAACCTCAAGACCAAGAAGTTCTGGTCTGAGGAGGAGCAGAGGTACATCACTCTCAAAGTTTCCACCAAGGGCATGAGGACCATCGAGAAGAAGGGTCTTGACGCCGCCCTTAAGGAGGCTCAGGAAAAAGGATATGTAGGCCTTGTCTAAAAAATTTTTGAACTATGGCAAAGAAAACTAAAGACGCGAGAGTGCAGGTTATCCTCGAGTGCACTGAGCAGAAGGCGAGCGGAGTCCCCGGGATTTCCAGGTACGTCACCACAAAGAACAAGAAGAACACTCCTGAGCGCTTGGAGCGCAAGAAGTACAACCCTTACCTCCACAAGGTCACTGTCCACCGCGAAATCAAATAAGGAGATTAAGTTATGGCAAAGAAAGCAGTCGCTACATTCGCCGCGAAGGCCGGCGCCAAGAGCATGGTGAAATGCATCCGTATGGACAAGTCTCCCAAGACGGGCGCTTATTTCTTCACCGAGCAGCTTGTGGAAGCTGAGAAGTCAAAGGAATTCTTCGAAGGAAAGAAATAATCTTTGAAGAAAAGATACTGTTGGGCGGACGTTTTGATGACGTCCGCTCTTTTTTATTTACCCCGAATTTGTGTATATTTGTAAGATTACATTTTGATTGTCATGGGACTTTTTGACAAAGGCGTTGAGAAAACCAAGCAGGGCTTCTTCCAGAGGCTCTCAAGGGCCGTTGTCGGCAAATCCAAGGTTGACGATGATGTGCTTGACGCTATCGAGGAGGCACTGGTCGCGTCTGACATGGGAGTGGACACGACCCTTAAGATCGTGGACAGCCTTGAGGAGAGAGTGGGGAGAGACAAGTACATGTCTATGGATGAGCTCGTGGACATGCTCCGTGACGAGATAGGGAAGATGCTGGATGTGGATGGGGAGGAAACTCCTCAGGAGCCGTTCGATCTTTCGAAGAAGCCGATGGTCGTCATGGTTGTGGGCGTCAACGGGGTTGGCAAGACAACCACGATAGGAAAACTGGCGTCACGGTATAAGGCGATGGGCAAGAAGGTCATTGTCGGAGCCGCTGACACCTTCAGGGCGGCCGCGGTTGAGCAGCTCGTCATCTGGGCTGAGAGGGCCGGGGTGGACATCGTGAAGCAAGGCATGGGTGCCGATCCCGCTTCGGTGGCGTTCGACACCGTAAAGTCGGCTGTGGCCAAGGAGGCGGATGTCGTCCTTATCGACACGGCTGGTCGTCTCCACAACAGGATAGACCTGATGAACGAGCTGACCAAGATCCGCAATGTCATGCGCAAGATTATCCCTGACGCTCCTCACGAGGTCCTTCTGGTTCTGGACGCCTCTACAGGGCAGAACGCTTACCAGCAGGCCAAGGAGTTTTCCAGGGCCACGGACATAACCTCCCTGGCCGTCACCAAACTGGACGGGACCGCCAAGGGCGGTGTCGTGATCGGGATTGTCGACCAGCTCAAGGTCCCGGTGAAGTTTATTGGCATAGGAGAAGGTGTGGATGACCTCAAGGTGTTTGACAAAAAAGAGTTCGTGAACTCTCTGTTTTCAAAGGAAGATATTGATAAATAAATAATTATGAAGCTCTCTTACAATTGGCTGAAAGATTATCTCGAGTTTGACCTGACCCCCGCGAAGATCGCTGAGGTGATGACCGACATCGGCATCGAGGTCGACTCTGTCGAGGAACAGGAGGAAATCCCTGGTGGACTGGCCGGGGTCGTTGTGGCGGAAGTTCTTGAGTGCGAGCCACATCCGGATTCTGACCATCTCCATGTCACGAAGGTCGATGACGGTTCCGCCGAGCCCGTCCAGGTGGTTTGCGGAGCCCCGAACGTGGCAGCCGGGCAGAAAGTCCTGTTCGCCAGGATCGGTACCGTGCTTCCGGGCGATTTCAAGATCAAGAAGTCCAAGATCCGTGGGATTGAGTCCATGGGTATGATCTGCGCCGAGGACGAGCTAGGCATCGGAGAGGACCATTCCGGTATCATGGTGCTTCCTGTCGACGCTGTCGTGGGCACTCCCGCGAAGGAATATCTCCACCTCAAGACCGAGGCTGTCATTGAATATGAGATCACGGCCAACAGGGTCGACGCCTCTTCCCATATCGGAGTGGCCCGTGACCTGTATGCCTGGATGAAACTCAACGATATTCCATGCTCCTTCAAGTATCCTTCGATCGAGGCTTGGAAGCCGGGCGAGGGTACCGCTATTCCAATTGATGTCCAGGATCCCAACGCGGCTCCGAGATATTGCGGTATCACAGTCAAGGGTGTCAAGGTCGGACCTTCTCCCGAGTGGCTCCGCAAGAGGCTTCTGGCCATAGGGCTCAGGCCGATAGACAATGTGGTCGACGTCTCCAACTTCATCCTTTGGGAGCTCGGCCAGCCTCTCCACACATTCGACGCCGACAAGATCTCCGGTGGGAAGGTCATCGTCAGGAGGGCTTCCGAGGGCGAGAAGATAGTCACCCTGGATGAGATGGAAAGGAAGCTTTCGGCCGAGGATATCGTGATCGCTGACGAGAACGGTCCTATGTGCATCGCCGGTGTGTTCGGAGGAATTGATTCGGGTGTCACTGAATCGACGACCACCGTTTTCATCGAGAGCGCCTATTTCGATCCCGGTTCCATCCGTAAGACATCCAAGAGGCACACCCTCCAGACAGACGCTTCGTTCCGTTTTGAGAGGGGATGCGATCCGGCTATAGGTGATTACGCCTGCAAGCGCGCCGCCTTGCTTATTAAGGAACTGGCTGGCGGTGAGATTGTTGGTGACATGGAGGAGTTTTATCCCGAGAAGATAGGAAAGAAGGTGATTGACCTCGATTACGACCGTATTGAGAACTTTATAGGAAAGAAGATCGGCCATGAAACTATCGAGAATATTCTCACGTTCCTGGCATACGACTTCCTTGAGAAGAGGCCCGGAGGCGCGAAGGTCGCCGCCCCGTCATATATGGTGGACGTCGAGAGGGAGTGTGATGTGGTCGAGGAGATCCTCAGGGTCTATGGCTACAACAACATCGACCTTCCTCGCCATATGAAGATGTCCGTCAACGCGACTCCAAGCCCGGAACCCGAGGCGATCCGTAACGGAATATCCAACTTCTTGGCGGCCAACGGGTTCGTTGAGATGATGAACAACTCCCTGACGAAATCCGCTTATTACAAAGGCCTGACCACCTATCCGGAAGAGAAGTGCGCGGCTATCGTCAATCCCCTGAGCTCCGACCTCAATGTCATGAGGCAGAACCTTATATTCAATGGCCTTGAGGTTATGGCTTACAACATCAACCGCCAGATCTCCTCGATGAGACTATTTGAATTTGGCTCTGTCTACAGCCGCGATCCCCAGGGTGACGGCACGACTCTCGCCTCATACGAGGAGCACCAGGCATATTCGATGTTCATCACAGGTACTCCTGAGAAATCATGGAACGTCCAGCCCGGAAAGAGCAGCTTCTTCGAGCTGAAGGGTTATCTTGACCTCCTCCTGAGGCGTTTCGGCGCTGACATTTACCAGATGGAGGCCACCCCCGCTCCGGCTGACATATTCAGCGAGGGAGTGTGCTACTCCCTGCCTGGCTCTCATCTGCCTCTCGCGGTTGTCGGTACGGTTCTTCCTTCACTCGCCAAGAGGTTTGACGTCAAACAGCCCGCTTTCGCGGCCGAGGTCAACTGGAACACCCTGTTCAAACTTGTCAAGAGGGATAAGGTGGCGTTCAAGGAGTTGCCTAAATTCCCCGAGGTGCGCAGGGATCTCGCCCTCCTTCTGGACGAGGATGTCTGTTACGCCGATCTCTACAAGAGCGCTTTCAAGGCCGCTAAGAAGTTCTTGAAGAGTGTCACCTTGTTCGATGTCTACAGGGGTGACAAGATTCCCGCGGGCAAGAAGCAATACGCCTTGGGCTTCGTTCTCCAGGATCAGGAGAAGACATTGACTGACAGCGATGTGGAGAGGATAATGGACAAGTTGCTGTCGACATTCACTGGTGAGTACGGAGCTGCTTTGAGGTAAGGTATGGCTAGGAACAGGTTGGTCGGATCTTTTGTCGCCGTGGCGCTGGCCGTCTCGGCGGTGGCGTCGTGCTCAAAAGAGCCGGGAGTGATCCCGAAGCGCCAGATGGAGAAGATCTACTATGACATGTTCCTGGTTGACCAATGGGTGATGGAGTCTGAGGACAGGAGGCGTCAGGCCGACACGACCTGGCTGTACGAGCCCATATTCGAGAAATACGGCTACACTGTCGAGGACTACAGGACAAGCGTGAATTACTATCTTTCCGACCCGAAGCGTTATGCGGAGATGCTCGGGAGGGTGGTGAAAACCTTTGAGGATGAGTCCGCGGCCATTTACAGGGATATCCGCCAGCAGGAGAAAATCCGTCACAGGGCCGACTCGATCGCCAAAGCCATGAAGGCTTTCTCCTCGGATGATTTCACCAATTACGGGGACGTGTTCTATGTCAATTCGATGACTGACAAGATCAAGATTGATAAGAGCGACAAGGGGGTATATTACCCGGTTCCTGTGGTGGAGGACACTGTTTTCCATGGCCCTGAACTGATCATAAAGGACTCATCGTCAGTTGTTCAGCCGTCTTCAGATAATAAACCTAAACCCATCCCATGGCGAGAATAGCCGCTGAATATCTTTACACGTTAGACCGTCCCGGACCGATCCGGAACGGTTATGTGGAATATGACCATAAAGGCACAATCACCGCTATCGGGGAGTGCCAGGATCCGGATGCGGAGGAGATATTCCTTGACGGGGCGATCGTCCCTGGCTTTGTGAACGCCCATTGCCATGTGGAGCTGTCTTATATGCGCAAGCTCTTTCGCAAGGGGACAGGCATGGCCGGTTTCATCGACCAGATCAACGCGTTGAGGGACACGAAACCTCTTCAGGAAAAGATAGATGACATACTCGAGTGGATGGACGTGATGTGGGAGAGAGGAGTCTCAGCCATGGCCGACATCAGCAATTGCGATGATTCTTTCGCCGTGAAGAAGGAGTCCCCTATGTACACCAGGACCTTTCTGGAGGTATTCGGGACCGAGCCGGAAGATTGTGCGGACGTGATGGATTCTGTCATGAAACTGAAGGGGAAGGCTGACCGGCTCAGGCTGGACGCCTCGCCGACCCCTCACGCTTGCTACACCATGAGTCCCGAGCTTGTCACGGCTGTATCGGCCGAGGGACTCAAGTCCGGCTTCCTGTCGTTCCATAGCGAGGAGACGGAAGAGGAAGAGGAGATGCTTAAATATGGCAAAGGAGCGATGTGGGATAACCGCAAGGCGGCTGGGATGAGCGTGCCTCCAGTGACGGGGAAGTCATCCCTCCTCTATTTCATAGACAGGCTTGAGAAGGCTCATCCAGCTCCTTTCGACGAGCATATCCTTCTTGTCCACGAGGTTTGCATGGACCAGGAGGGGATAGATGCGGTGAAGAGGGTTATGAGGCATCCGTATATAGCCCTTTGTCCGTGTTCTAACATATTTATACATAACGCGCTGCCACCGGTTAACCTGATGCGCCGCAATGGTCTCAAGCTGACTGTCGGGACAGACTCGCTCTCCAGTAATGACGACCTTGACATGGTCAGGGAGCTTTATTGTCTTCAGGGACATGTCGATGGCCTCACTTTGAATGAACTGTTGACCTGGGCTTGCCGCAACGGAGCCGAATTCCTTGGAAAGGAGAATATATTCGGAACATTGGAGATTGGCAAGAGACCCGGGATCGTGTTTATTGACAACCTTGGTGACGACGGTCAGCTGACAGCCGGAAGCGCCTCATATAGATTGGCTTAAAGATATGATGCGAGAGGAGATAGTCTTTGGCCCCATCCATTCGAGAAGACTGGGCTCGTCTTTGGGAATCAACTTGCTTCCCGAGAAAGGCAAGCTGTGCAATTTCGATTGTATCTATTGCGAATGTGGCTGGAATAAAGATGGTCGGGACGACAAGGTACTTCCGGACGCCCAAAAACTCAGGAAGGCTCTCGAGTCGAAGTTGAAAGACTGCGCGCGGCATGGTGTGGGAATAGATTCCATTACCTTCTCGGGGGACGGGGAACCCACATTGAACCCGGATTTCCCGGAGATCATATCCATAACTATTGAGTTGAGGGATAAGTATTTCCCTTCAGCCAAAGTGTCTGTTCTCTCCAACGCCACAAGGGTTGGCAAGCCTGAGATTTTCGAGGCGTTGAAGAAAGTGGATAACCCTATCCTGAAGCTGGACGCTCCGACGGACGAGCTTGTCCGGAAGATCAACCAGCCTCAGGGAGAGTACCATGTGGCTGATGTGGTCGAGTCCCTGCGGAAGTTTGATGGGGATTTCGTCCTTCAGACGATGTTCCTCCGCGCCCCGGGTTTTGACTCTTCCTCTCCAGAGGTTCTGGATGGCTGGATGGCTATTGTCAGGGATTTGAGGCCGAGGGAGATAATGGTTTACACATTGGATCGGGAGGCCCCGGCAGAGGGTTTGGAAAAGTTCACCGCAGAGGAGATGGAGAATCTGGTCCGTCCCCTTATTGAGGAGGGAATGAATGTTCAGATACGTGGATAGAAGATTGATAATTAAAGATATACTACAATGGAACCTTTATTAGAAAAGTACGGTTACAATCCTGACGCGGAAAAGATCGGGAAAAGATTGGACGTTATCGCCGCCAATATCGACAACGTGACAACCCCTGAAGTCCTGAAGACTTGCATGTCAATAATGGACTTGACTACTCTTCGCACAGAGGACACTCCTGACTATGTCGCCAAACTGGCCGCCAAGGTCAACTCTTTCAAGGAGGATTTCCCCGAGTATCCGCTTCCGGCTTCTGTCTGCGTGTTTTCCAATATGGCCTCTGTAGTGAGCGACACCTTGACTGACAAGAGTGTCCATGTCACCGCGGTGTCAGGTTGTTTCCCTACGTCCCAGAGTTTTATCGAGGTGAAGGTCAAGGAGTGTGAGATGGCTGTCGAGGCTGGTGCTGACGAGATTGATATCGTTCTGGCTCTCAACTTTTTCATGGCTAAGGACTATGAGTCCGCCAGAAAGGAGATCAGGGCAATGAGGGAGGCTGTTGATCGTGTCGCGACCAAGCTGGGTAAGAAGGTTGTCCTGAAAGTGATTCTTGAGACAGGTTTGCTTGTAGCCCCTGAGAAGATAGCTGAAGCGTCTTTCCTGGCTATGGAGGAAGGTGCCGATTTCATAAAGACTTCCACTGGAAAGGTGAGCGTCAACGCCACCCCTATGGCCGCTTACGTGATGTGCGAGTGCGTCAAGGTTTTCTATGAGAAGACCGGAAGGAAGGTCGGTTTCAAGGCCGCCGGAGGTATCTCGACCGCCAAGGACGCTGTTTGCTACTACTCTATTGTCAAGACAATCCTTGGAGACGAGTGGCTGGATAAGAGCCTGTTCCGCTTCGGGGTGAGCCGCCTGGCCAACTCACTGATGTCCGCCATTGAGCAGAAGACTGTCTCGTATTTCTGATTTTCTTGTCATTTTGACTCTTCCCGGAGAGTGAAAATATGCCTTGGAACGCCGCCTAGCGGCGTTTTTTGTTTTTATCCGTTGAATATTTCATCCAACGGATAGTCTGCCTTACCTTTGCTTCTGAAACAAAACTATCTTATATTATGAAAAACTTCTTCAAATTATTGCTGCCGACGCTGCTGCTAGCGTCTTGCGGCACCGGGGAGGGGTCTCAACTCGCGTTGGACCCCCAGAACACCAAAGACAAAACCGAAGTGGTGGCACACGGGATGATCGAACTTGGACAGAAGCTCGAGAATCCTTATTCCCGCGCCAATATGATGGCCGCCCTCTCGGAACTCTATCCCACAAGGTCCGAGGCCCAGCTCCCGGTCACGGACCTTTATGTCCGGTTCCTCCCGAAAAGCTCCGAGGATTTCTCCATTCTTGAGGACCTTGGTGTTGATCTGTTTGACCATCCGCTTGATTATGAGATAATTAAAGATGGCGACTTTTACCATGACCCGTCGATTCCGGAAGGAGAGATCTCATGGCAGTACGCTGTCGTTCCCCCGGGATTCAATTTTCCCCCGGGCATCGAGTGTGAGATATTGGAGGACTGCTTTATTCCTGACGACACTGTGCCGACCAGGGGTTATGAGGATGTGGATTGGGACATTGTTGAGACCCGGTCCTTCGAGGCTACGGGCAATGGTGACTTGATTCCCGTCGCAACCAGGGCTAAAGCCAAGACCAACCCTTCCGGAAGGATAACCATCAAGGATGACAAGTTGGGTAAAACGGTAGGGGTCTCCGGAGTGAAGATCACCGCCAACGTGCTTGTCAAAATCTCGACGACTTATACTGACGACAAAGGCAACTACTCATTTCCGGCCAAATTCGCTGCCAGGCCAAAGTACAACCTTTGTTTTCAGAACAAGCTCGGATTCACCATCGGCTTGAACCTCGTGCTCGTCCCAGCCTCCGTGTCTGCTTTAGGAAAGGATGATCCGGACGGAATCGATGTGACGATTGACAGCAAGTCCGACGCCACCCTGTTCCGCAGGTGCGTGGTCAACAACGCCGCTTACGATTATTTCCAGAAGTGCTCGGCGACGGATGTCATCCTGCCTCCCAAGAAGATGAGATTCTGGATATTGAATAAGCTTAATCCTTCGAGCGCCCTTATGATGCATCAGGGAGCCATCCTTGACAGCAAACTTGTCAGCAACTTCCTTCAGGCGTATAAAGTAGTCGTCCAGGTATTCTCTCCGGACATCACGATCGGTTCCAAGGACAAGAACGGGAAATATGCCGACCTTTACTCGACCACAATCCATGAGATGGCGCACGCCTCACATTTCACGATGGTCAGAGGAACCTACTGGAATCCTTATGTGACCTACGTGCTTTCCTCTTATCTGTTGACCGGATCATGCTATGGCACGGGGAACGGTGAGAACGCCGGTTATTGCGAGGTCAGCGAGATGTGGGCCTACCATGTCCAGAACATGGTCTACAAAGAGCGTTATGGGACAAATCCCAGGCAAGGGTATTCCAACTGGTTCCACCCGGAGATTCTGACCACACTGGAGGAAGGTGGAGTCACCAGGGCCCAGATCTGCGAATCACTGAAGCCGTCTGTCACCGACGTCGAAGCTTTCAAAAACGAGCTGATCAGCGTCTGCCCCGCTAAGAAGGCGCTCATCACCAACACATTCAAGAAATACAACAAATAGAGAAACCTCGAGCCCGCGCTATTTTTATTTGCGAATTCGATAACAATTCGTATCTTTGCAATCCATTTGAAAAGCGCGGGTGGCGAAATGGTAGACGCGCTAGTTTCAGGAGCTAGTGTCAATTGCGACGTGTGAGTTCGACTCTCATCCCGCGCACGGAAACGGCCTCAGGATTTCCTGAGGCCGTTATTCGTTTTACCAGAGGATATTAAGTCCGGCCACCATGTTTGGGGAGCCCTTGGATGAGGGCAGGAAGGCCGATCCGGAAGTGCCTATCAGATTCTCTGTCCCGGCGAAGATGTTAAGGAACCCGAGACGGGCGTTGGCGAAAGCGCCGACACTTATTCCAAGACTTCCAGCTCCTACACTCCCGATCAGCTCCACCGACTTCACGGGTTTGTAATTCACACATCCCCGCAACTCGTAGAACGGGCAGATGTCGTCATAGCGGAAGGTCGCCAAACCTCCGAAAGATATGTCGGACAAATACAGATACTTGGCTCCCAGGCGCACAGTCAGCGGGAGAAGGCCGAGAGTCTGGAACTCATCCTCCATAATGAAGTTGGCGGCGTCTCCAAGAAGGGCACCCATGTCTGAGAACTCCCTTTCCATGACGCTCCCTCTCTGATGGGGGGTGTAAACCTTCGAATATTCCTTGGCCGGTGACGGGGAATGACCATAGAGATTATGGAACCAGAACACGCATCCGATGTCCGATATCGAGGCTGACAACTGCCAGGAGCTGTCGTCGTACAGGACGCCCACGTCAGCGCCGACACCATAACCGTTCATTATCCCCTTAGGCTTCCCGACCTTGGTCTTGCTGAAATCTATCAGGCTCACGGAAGGGTCGTAATAAGCGGGCATGGAGGCAATCTGATAGCCGTCAAAGGCAGAAGCGATCACACCTGAGGAGTTCACGGTCCAGTTTTCTCCGGCGTGGTTGATAGTCAGCTTGTCCATGTCAATATAGGAGTTGACAAAGCCGATAACTCCCTTGAATCTCATGCCTAGGGTCAGTTTTCTGCTGGTTTTCCAAGAGGAGGTGATGCCGATCTCAAAGAAGGATGTGGAATGCATCTTCAGCCCTGACAGGTCATAGGACCCGTCAGCTGAGGCTCCGTCTTTCAGGAAACGGGCCAAGTCGCCGGGAAGTTTCCCGCTGGTGTAGTTCCTGAAATTGAAATCGACAATGTTGTAAAGCCCGCCGGCCTTGAAACCGATCGCGGCGAGGTTGGTGTAACTCTCGGAACTGAACTTGTTCAGGCCTTTCTTGAAGTGGTCCAGGAACTCGGAGGAAGCCACGCCGCTGTTCATGAACGTGACCTTCTCGCCACCATTCTTGTAAAACAGGTTATTGAGGGAGAAGTCTCCCTTATACGTGCCGGAGGTCACTCCGATGAAAGGTAATCCCACGAAACCGTAATCCGAATGGAAGGCGGGATTGAGTCTGTAGGAATACACGAAATCATCGGAAAGATATGCCGTCTGCAAAGTCTGGGCGTTGACCGCCACAAAGGCTAGAAGGCCAAGGATTGGGAGTGTTATCTTTTTCATATCCAACAATTCACAAACAATAATCCTCTAATATAGCGAATGCCTTCTAGAAAACAAAATGACCGGGTCCTGTCTCGTGGACAGTGTAGCTGTCGTCGGAGAGCGGGGCGGCGATCACAGCGTCCAGGCTCTTGGGTACAAAGACCGTCGCGGTGGAGCCGAAAGGCACTGTCACCTCGACCTTTACCGTCTGTCCGTCATGGGTCACCTTAGTCGCCACTGTACCATAAGGAGTCTGCGTCGAGTAGTTGACCTCCGGCAGCTCCTTCACCGGCATAGGCCTGACAATGAAGTGCTTGAAACCCGGCTTCTCAGGATCCGTGACCACGCCGGCCAGCATGTTAGAGAACCAGGTCAATCCACCTCCGAACATCGGATGGTTCCTCGAATCGGTACCGTTCCACTGCTCCCATGAGGTCGTGGCGCCCTGCTCGATCCACCAGCCGAAACTCGGGAAGTCCCTCTGGTTCATGATGGTATATGCGACATCCCCCATCCCGTTCATCGCGAGAGTCTCGAAGAGGTAACGGGTGCCGATTATTCCGGTGTTGAGGTGACCATTGTTCTTGACCATCAGCTCTTCCCTCAAAGTCGCCCTGACATCCTCAAGCCTGTCGGCGGGAACACCGATGTACAAAGCCAGGACATTGCTTCCGTTGTCCCCGTATGATTTTGTCTCCTTGTCGTAGAATGTCTCGTTGAAAGAAGCGGCGATCTTGTCCCTCAATTCTGAATATTCCTTCTCCGCCGCATCGTCACCAAGGATGCCGGCAGCCCAGGCCACGTTCCTCACGCATATCCAATAAATAAAGGTGTGGACCAGGGCCTCGGAAGGAATCTCATTGTTTTGGGGCGGCAGCCAGTCACCGAGGTTATACCAGTAGAACGGCTGGCCGTCAGGAGTGGCCTTGGCGACCAGGATTGTGCCATCCGGTCTGGTCCATGTGCCGAGGTACCTGACATATCCCTTCATCCCTTCGAAACTGTTCTCCAGCAGCGACTTGTCCCCGTAACGGAGATAAAACTCCCATGGCATCACGCAGATTGCCGCTCCCCAGGCGGGGCCACCTCCGCACATCGGCTCCCATGGGGCGCCGTTCGGGACATAACCCGTCTCGGGATTCTGGCTTCCGATCACGTCGCCGATCCATTTGTTATAGAATGACGAGGCGTCGAAGGACGACAGGACAGCGGCCATCGCTACCTCTCCGTCCCCGGTGTAGGGGAGTCGCTCCCTATGGGGACAGTCGGAGGCTACGGCGCTGTGCATGTTGTCCATCTGAGAGCGCTGGAATATGGTCAATATCCGCTCAAACAGAGGATTCGAGGATGAGAATGATGAGTTGACCGGGACATTTGTGTTGACCGCCTCTGCTGTGATCTGTGAGGCGTCAAGGTCTTTTATGCCGCTTATGGTTGCCTCCCGGAACACGAACCAGGTGAATCTGGGGGCGAAGTCGACAGGTTCGTCGCCGGAGAATATGTACTCGCAACGGGGACTCGCGTATTCGCCGGCATACTCGACTCTCAAGGTGTCTCCGGAACTGCCTTTGATACCGTTGAAGTGGATCCATCCGGAAATCACGGTGCCGAAGTCAACCTTATAGGATCCGTCATCCAGCTTCTCGAAAGAGACGGGTTTGAAGACTTCGGTGATCTTGTCTGTGGGGCCGTTATTGGCGGTCAGAGGTCCGTCGGGGGTCGTCCGTATCACTGCGGCGGCCCAGGCGGAGTCGTCAAATCCGGGCTTGTCCCATCCCTGCTGTTCCTCACGGGCGTCATAAGCCTCTCCTTGCCAGATATCTCCGAATACGAAGGGGGATTCTGCGGCTTTCCAGGACGTGTCCGTGCTGATATGCTCCCTGTGGCCGTCCTTGTAGGTCAGCTCTATCCTGGCGATCAGCCTCGGCACACCGTAAGGCTCACACTGGGCTGACTGGGCGGTCGGCCGGGTATGGAAATAACCGTTTCCGAGGGTTACTCCGATGGCGTTGGTCCCTTGTCTCAACTGGCTGGTGATGTCGTAGCTGAGATAAAGGGTCCTGTAGGCGGTGACTTCAGGATCCAGCGGGATCCTGGGGTTCTCACGCAGGAAAGGACGTAAGGTGTAGTCCGTAAGACCGGGAGCCAGGAAATCGTCTCCAACCTTTCCTCCATTTATCCTGGCCTCGAAATAACCCAGTCCGCTTATGAACATGTTGGCGCTCACGAGGCCTGCCCCGACACTGAACTCCTTGCGGAACATCGGGTAGCGGGTGTACCACTGGCCTCTCTCGTCCTTTTGCCATGGTGCTCCGATCCATTGGGCATCCCAGCCGTCTGTCGCGGGTCCTGTGGTCCAGCGGGCAGGATCGCTCCACCTGGTGGCCTTGCCTTTTCCATCCCAAGTCCTGACAGTCCAGTAATAGTCAGTCATTGGCTCCAAGGCTGGACCGCCATAAGGGACAAGGTGGGATTCTCCGGAGTCAACCTTTCCGGAATCCCATACCGGGTCTTTCCCGTTCTTGTTCTTGGAAACAATTATCTGACAAGCGGTTTGCTCAGAAGAGTTGATCCAGCTCATCCTTGGTGCGGAGCTGGCCTCAACCAGTGCGTCACCTTTCTGATACTCGGCACGGAGGCCCGTTGGACCGACCTTCGCGCATCCGGCGACGCAAACCAGCGCCACCGCGGCAGCGAATATCCTGTTAAACATGGGCGATGGAATATACAGGCGCTATCTCAGCGAGCCGGTCGCGGCCGTTAAGGCCGTCAAGCTCGACGATGAATATGAACTCGTTTACCTTGACCTTATAATCCTTGCCGTCGATTTTGATAGTGGTAGCTTCAAGAGCCTTGGCGATTCCTTCGGCGGTTCCGCCAGTCGCCAGGACATCATCCACGATAGACACGTGGAACACCCCGTCCTCCGCCTTGCCGGCAGCGATGTCAGAGTTGCGGTAGATCAGCTTGTCCGCGCCATATTCCTTCATTATCTCGATGGTCTGCAGGTCATTGCCGCTGTAGGGGAGCTTGCCTCTCTTGCGGAACAGGATGATGTTGTCAACGCCGCAGTCGGCGATCAGGAGAGGGGAGGTGAAAAGGAAGGCCCTCGCCTCGGGGCAGGCGACTGAAGGGGCTGTCACGAGACGGCCGACCTCAGCTGTCACTTTGGCGAACACCTCGCGGTCCTGGAGATAGGGGATGATGTCCACGAACTTGATTCCCGGAGAAGGAAAGTCCTGGTAGAATTTCAAATATTCCTCGAACATGATTGTTGAAAACTTTGTGGATTATTGCTTAACAAAGATATGGATTTTCTCTGGTTATCGGTTTAAATTTGTAAAGACTTTGCAAGAGTATCGTCCAACTTATTTATAATTATGTCAACAAAACGCATCATCGCGGCCGCTGTCGCCGCTCTGGCCTTCTCATTCATGGCAAAGGCCCAGACAAATGTCCAAGTGTTCTATGATTTCGGCAAGGATCGTCAGTACATGACCACCACCTTCGAGATGTTCAAGGGTGACAAGTTCGGAGACACCTTCTTCTTCATCGACCATTACTACACTCAAAAGGATCAGCGTCCCGATGTCGCCAGCGCCATCAACGGAAGCTACTTCGAGATTGAGCGCGGCATCAATTTCTGGCAGGAAAGCGACTTGAAGGATCTGAGCGGACATGTTGAGTATGACGGCACGACCTGGGGTCAGGGAACCTGGTGTTTCGGAGCCAAGTATTTCCTCCATTCCCAGGACTTCTCCAACATGCTGACACTTTACGCGATGTTCGAGACTTTCCAGGGTTTCGGGAAGGCTGACATCCCCGTGAAGTTCACCGCGGTCTGGAGCATGGCTGGCTTGTTTGGTGTCAAAGGACTCACTTTCAAGGGCTTCGCTGATCTTTGGAGCAACAACACTATCTGGGGACTTGGTGACGAGACCAAATTCACCTTCCTGACTGAGCCTCAGCTTTGGATGAACCTCGGAAGCGCGTTCGATAACCATCTTGACATAGGATGTGAGATCGAGATATCTTGCAACTTCGCGGGTAACAAGGGATTCATGGTCAATCCTTGCGCCGGTATCCGCTGGGCTTTCTAATTCCCTGAACCAACACTCTAACTAAAATAACACTATTATATTATTATGGCTGAAACCACAACAGCGGCCAAGTCACCTGAGAAGAAAGGCTGGCTAACCAAGTTATTCGGTTTCGACGGCTCCAAGATGAAGGTCTCCACTGAGATCATGGCGGGAATAACCACATTCCTGGCTATGTCCTACATCCTGGCCGTCAACCCATCCATCCTCGCCGACACCGGGATGGACAAGAACGCCCTTTTCACCACCACCGCGATCGCCGCTATAATCGGCACGCTGGTGATGGCTCTCTACGCCAAACTTCCGTTCGCCCTGGCGCCCGGAATGGGACTAAACGCGTTCTTCTGCTATTCTGTCTGTCTGGGAATGGGTTATTCCTGGCAGTTCGCCCTAACGGCTGTCTTGATCGAGGGTTTCATATTCGTGATCTTGACGCTGACTAATGTGCGTGAGGCGATCGTCAACGCCCTGCCGATGTCGATGCGTAAGGCGATCGGAGCCGGTATAGGATTGTTCATAGCCCTGATCGGACTGAAGAGCGGCGGTATCGTCGTGGCCAATGAGGCCACCCTCGTTGATCTCGGTACCCTGACGAGCGGTCCTGGCCTTCTCTCCGTGATCGGCTTGATCCTGACCGGAATCCTTGTGATTCTCAATGTTCCCGGAGCCCTCCTTATAGGCATCATAGCCACCGCGTTGATCGGTATTCCCATGGGGCTCACCAAGTTCAGCGGTTTCCTGTCCGCCCCTCCGAGCATCTCCCCGATTTTCTGCAAGTTCGACTTCAGCCAGGTTTTGAGCCTTGACATGCTAGTCGTGGTATTCACATTCCTGTTCGTGGACATGTTCGACACCATCGGCACCCTCGTGGGTGTCACCACCAAGGCTGACATGGTCGATGAGAAAGGCAAGCCGGTCCGTATCAACCAGGCCTTCCTGGCTGACGCGATCGGCACCATGGCTGGCGCCGCCCTCGGAACCAGCACGGTGACCACCTATGTTGAGAGTGCCTCGGGTGTCGCCCAGGGAGGTCGCAGCGGCCTTACCGCCGCCGCGACGGCCGGATGCTTCATCCTTGCCCTATTCTTCGCCCCGATATTCACGGCTATTCCCGGATCGGCTGTTTGCCCCGCCCTTGTGATAGTGGGCCTGTTCATGCTCAGCCCGATCAAAGACATTCCTCTCGAGGATTTCTCGGAGGCTATTCCCGCCTATCTGACCATGATACTGATGCCCATGACTTACTCGATTTCCCATGGTATCCTCATCGGCTTGATCGCCTATGTGGTTCTGAATCTTTGCACTGGGAAGAAGGAAAAAGTCAGCTGGTTCATGATCGTTTTGGCGATATTGTTCGTGCTCAAGTATATTTTCCTGTAAGTGTCTGAAGGTAAACGAATTAACAATATCGTTACCTAGTTGTTGATAACTTTACGATTTTATTTGAGCGAGGGGGCGATTTATCTGCTATATTTGCGTTGGAATGTTCGGACTGCTTGTCAGTCCGAACCTCTTTCAACCCCCCTTACACATGCTGATAACTAAAAATCACGCAAGAATAATATATATATGGATGTAACTGTACGTAAGACCAACGGTTCGTTTGAAGAGTACGACAAGGTCAAATTGATGAGCGGTATCCGCGAGGCCTATAAGACGGCCGGTGAGGAGTGTCCCGAGGCAGTAGTTGTGTCAATTGCCGAAAACCTTTACATTTACGACAAGATCACAAGCCGTGAGATCCGTCGCCAGGTTGAGGAAAGCCTCATGTCCATCAACAAGAAGGTCGCTATCGCCTACATCGAGAAATTCGACGCCGGGCTTGACCTCCGCAAGAAGAGGGACTTCATCAAAGACTACATCGCCGCTTCGAACGCCGCGACGGGATCTAAGTTCGATGCCAACGCCAATGTGACCCGCAAGAACATAGTGACGCTCGGCCAGGAACTCTACAAGGAGAACAACATCAAGCAGAATCGCTACATCATGAAGGATAAGATCAAGTCCTTGTACGGCCGCGGACTCGCGAACCAGTACATCAAGGATCTTGAGAGCCACGTCCTTTACAAGCATGACGAGAGCGGCACCCCCGGGTACCCTTACTGCGTGGCGATCACGATGTATCCATTCCTCGTCGACGGTCTGCGTAACCTCGGTGGCGTGTCCATAGCCCCGACTGACCTCAAGTCCTTCTGCGGCGAGTTCATCAACCTCGTGTATTCCATTTCCTCCCAGTTCATGGGCGCGGTGGCGACTCCCGAGTTCCTGATGTACCTCGACTATTTTATCCGCAAGGACTACGGCGACGACTACATCGACCATCTTGAGGATGTCGTCGAGATGAACGTCAAGAAGAGAACCCTTATCAAGGTTATCGACAACTATTTCCAACAGGTGGTGCATTCCATGAATATGCCCGCCGGCAACCGCGGTTACCAGACCGTGTTCTGGAATATCAGTTACTTTGACGAGCCTTACTTCCGTGGCGTTTTCGGTGATTTCCGTTTCCCTGATGGCACCGCGCCCAGGTGGGATACTCTCTCCTGGCTCCAGAAGCATTTCATGAATTGGTTCAACCAGGAAAGGAACCATTACATCCTGACTTTCCCTGTGGAGACCATGGCGCTTCTGACCGACGGATCTGACGATTTCGCCGATCCGGATTATGCCGATTTCACCGCCGAGATGTGGTCAAAGGGTCACAGTTTCTTCTGCTACCTGTCCGACAGCCCGGACAGTCTCGCCAGCTGCTGCCGCTTGCGCAATTCCCTCAACGACCTTGACAAGTCGGATTCCTCCCACAACCACACCACCCACCAGTATTCGATGGGTACCGCCTCTGTGTCAACTGGTTCCAAGTCTGTTATGACTATCAATCTCAACAGGCTCATCCAGATAGCCACCAGGCGCTACTTCCTTGAGAAGAAGGGTGTCATGATTGATGGAGGCAAGGCTCTCAGCAGAGGGGATTACGACAAGAACCAGCTTTACGAGTACATCCGTGACGCTGTGGCTGAGGAGACGGAGAAGGTCCACAAGTACCAGACCGCTTTCAATGAGATCATCAAGGACTTCCTTAAGGCCCGTATGTTGGATGTTTACCAGGCCGGTTTCATTGACATGAGGCGTCAGTACCTTACTATCGGTGTCAACGGTTTGACCGACGCGGCTGAGTTCCTCGGCCTGACGATCAGCCCCAACCCCGAGTACAACGAGTTCGTGGACTCTATCCTCGAGACTATCAACAGGTGCAACAGGAAGGACAGGACAGCCGATGCGATGTTCAACACCGAGTTCGTCCCTGGAGAGAACCTTTCCGGGAAGAACTACAAGTGGGATCAGAAGGACGGTTTCTACGTGTCGCCCAAGCACAACATGTACAGCTCGTACTTCTACAACCCCGAGGATGACACCCTCTCGATGATTGACAAGTTCAAGCTTCATGGCAACGACTATGTCAAGCATCTTGATGGCGGATCCGCGCTTCACATGAATGTCGCCGAGCATTTGTCGAAGGATCAGTACAGGCAGCTTCTGAAGACGGCGGCCCATTATGGCACCAACTACTTCACATTCAACTGCCGCAACACTGTCTGCAACGACTGCGGGTACATCAGCAAGGACACCCTGGAGGTTTGTCCTAAGTGCGGAAGCCACAATCTTGATTATCTGACGCGCGTGATCGGTTACCTGAAGAGAGTTTCCTCATTCAGTGAGATGCGTCAGGAAGAGGCGAGACATCGCTTTTACATCCATGAGGGAGCCAGGGAGACTGTCAAGGCCTCGGCTCCGGTCTACGTCGAGAAGACGAAGATATGATTAAATATGTCCCCCAGATGACCTCAGTGGTCATTGAGGAGATACCTGACAGGGTTACCTTGGCAGTTGACATAAGCAACTGCCAAGGTAATTGCGTCGGGTGCCACTCGCCTTTTCTTAAGGAGGACATAGGGGAGGAACTGACCAATGAGATCATAGACAAGCTTGTCGCTGACAATTTCGGTGTCAACTGTTTCCTCTTTCTGGGCGAGGGCAATGATCCGGAGGCTTTGATCGCTTTGGCTGACCATGTCAGGGAAATCGGCCTCTCGCCGGCTCTCTATTCCGGTCGTCGTGATGTCGAGAAGGCGCTTTATATGACTTTTGATTATGTCAAGGTCGGGCCATATATGGAGCATTTCGGCCCGCTCAATTCCCCGACCACAAACCAGCGGCTCTACAAGGTCACCCACGACACTTCATCCAAGCCAGACTACCGCCTGACGGACATCACCTCCCGTTTCTGGCACAAGGGCATCGACCCGAACACTTAATCACACAATGTTAGTGGCGCCGAGAGGGTGCTCCCTCCCGAAACGCCTCGCTTCGCTCGGCCCCACCACCGACTTCGTCGGCGGTCCCCCCTCTTACGTGGCCGAGGGTGGCCACGGTTTCTAGAGGGAGTACCCTCCTGGCGCCAAGCTCGTGGAATTATGCCAGGTTCGGAAGTGGATTCTAGCACCCTCAGCTTATGCGAGAGATTGTTTAAATGGAAGTGACTGAAAATCAATTGGAATAAGATGCGGAGCGAGAGTTTTTTCAGGGGCGGAAATTTGGAGATAATCCTAAAACCGTCGTAACTTTGCATCGTGGAAAAGTATATAATCATAGAGTCATGAAAAAGATATTCATTTACGTCGCGGCTGGCATTATGGCCATAGTTTCGGCGGCGTCATGCGGAAGTAACGGGAAGGCGCTTCTCCCTAATGTCAGCGGCAAGGCTGGAGAGGTCATAGTCGTGATTGACCGGGAAGGTTGGGAAGGCAACCTGGGCAACGAGGTCCGCGGGCTTCTCGCCCGGGACTGCGAGTTCCTGCCCCAGAGGGAGCCTTTGTATTCGCTTGTCAGCCTTGCTCCGGGATCCTTCAAGGATATGTTCAAATATCACCGGAACATTGTCATATTCAATGTCGACACCACTGTCCAGAAGCAGGGGGTCATCTACCGCACGAATGTCTGGGCAAAACCGCAGTGCGTCATCCAGGTCAACGCCTCCAATGCCGACTCTGCCATCGTTGTCCTCCAAAAGGACGGTGAGAACATCGCCGGTGCCATAGAGCAGGCGGAGCGCAACAGGGTTATAACAAACACCCTGCTTTATGAGGAAGGCAAACTCGCTGAGGTTGTCGACCAGATGATCGGAGGCAAGGTCCATTTCCCGGTGGGATACAACCTCAAGAAGGTCACCGACGATTTCATTTGGATCGCCGACGAGAAACAGTATACGACCCAGGGTGTGTTCGTCTACAAATATCCCGCGACTGAGGACGAGCCCTTCACTGAGGAGAGGATTATCGCCCACAGGGACGCTTTCCTTCAGAAATATGTCCCCGGAATGTTCGACAACACCTACATGATCACTAGCCAGTTCATTACTCCCGGGGTCAAGTTCCTTAAATACCACAACCTCGATTTCGCCGAGACCAGGGGACTATGGGAGGTTTACAACGACTTCATGGGCGGTCCTTTCGTGTCACATTCGTTCTATAGCAAGGACGGGAAGGACATCATCGTTCTGGAGGCCTGGGTGTATGCCGCGAAATACGACAAACGTCAGTACCTGCGCCAGGTGGAGTCGCTTCTTTATTCCTTCGAATGGGATAAGGAGGAAGGCCAGTGAAAATAAGACGTTTCTCGCTCAAATTTATTTTGTCGGCTCGAAAATAATCTCTATATTTGCAACCCAATTTGGCGTATCGCGTCCAAATCGGTTGTACGGTGGGTTCGTATAACGGTTAGTACTCGGGATTTTCATTCCCGCAATAGGAGTTCGATTCTCCTACCCACTACCAAAAATATTAAAAAATAAAACAATGGCAAATCACGCATCAGCAAAGAAAGCCAATCGCCAGAGCGAGCGGCGCAGACTGCATAATAAGTATTATGCGAAGTCGACGCGGAACGCTATCCGCGCTATCAGGAACACTACAGACAAGAAGGCTGCCGAGGAAGGAGCTCCCAAGGTGTACGCCATGATCGACAAACTCGCGAAGATCGGCGTTATCCACAAGAACAAGGCTTCCAACCTCAAGAGCGGTATCGCTGTCTACATCAACAAGCTCTCGTAAGGAGCAATCGGGATGTAGCGCAGTTGGCTAGCGCACTACGTTCGGGACGTAGGGGTCGTCCGTTCGAGTCGGATCATCCCGACCACATATAAAAAACAGTCAGGTTCAGGCCTGGCTGTTTTTTTATTGTTCATTTGGGCAAAACAATCGAATAATAGGAAAATTAAATAAATCGGCAAATATTAATAAATATTGCCGAAATATTACTATTTTTGATGCGATATGAATTCATGATGAGAATAGATCAAATAAACAATGAGATAAGGGATTTGCTTGATAGTGGCAGGGAGTTGACGCTGTCTGATTTCTTGGCGGCAAGTCCTGATACCCCTATAGCGACAGTGAATTCCAGGATTCGATCTCTGGTTCAGAAAGGGATTCTGTCCAGGACAGGGCGAGGAAGATATGTCGCTGTAAAGAAACTTGAATATAAGGTTCCGGTCACGCCGTGGATGCTGGAAGTAAATGATTATCTGGTTAATAATTGTGAAGGGATTAATCATTGTATATCCTTGAAAGGGCAGAATCTTTTTGTGGAGGTGGCACGTGGTGATATTCCTTTCGTGTATTCTTGTCTTAAAACCGGATATGGAAAGGTGGTGCTTGAGAAAGCGTTCAAAAGTTTCCAAGCCCCGCTTGAAGGTTATATTGTGGTAGGGCCACTGATCTCGGAAGCTCCTATAATTCAATTGTCCGGATGTCCGGCGCCCTCTCTCGAAAAGACACTTGTCGATTCCTTCTCCAGGAAAGAAGATAAGGACGATTCAGATTTGCCGTGTTTCCAGAAAGCCATGGAAGTATATTCTTTGAATGTCGATCGTATGCGTCGGTATGCGGCAAGAAGGGGTGTCTCTAATGAATTGGAAGATGAACTTGCCGCTATCGATTATGCGAGAGTTGAGCTGTTCTCGAATATCCAAAGATATTTTTCAAAAACCGGTCAAGTCTGCAGGGTATGGGTGTTCGGTTCTTTCGCCAGAGGGGAGGAGACACCGGAAAGTGATGTGGACTTGCTGGTGGATTATGATTCTGACATCAAGGTTTCCATGCTGGATATAATCCGGCAGAAACTTGACCTTGAGAAGATTCTCGGTAGGGAAGTGGATCTTGTGGAAAATGGTTTCCTGAAAGACTTCGCCCTTCAATCTGCCGAACGTGATAAATATTTGATCTATGAGAGATAAATTGAACGATTCAGCCCGACTGGATCTGATTCTGGAATCTATCTCAAACATAGAGGGTTTTCTTGCCGGAACCACCTCTTGTGATGAATTCATAGCCAGCAAGATTCTTTGTCATGCGGTAATATATAACCTGCAATGCATTGGGGAAAGTGTTTACAGGCTCTCTAGGGAATTCATAACATCACATCCTGGGATGGATTGGGAGGCTATCGAGGGATTGCGTCACGTACTGGTTCATGATTACTATACGGTAAATATGAGGACGGTCTGGATGATTATAGAACGGGATCTCCCGGGATTGAAAGAGTATGTCAAGTCGCTATGAATCTGTCAGGAGATTTGCATCCATTAAATAGGACATTTATTTGTTTTAATGAGCTATCTTTGCGGATAATGCTGAAACACCTCTTTTGGATATTGCCAGGATTTATTTCCGCGTCGCTTTTCTTCTCCTGTGCGCCGGAGAAGGAGAGTGAGGAGTATTTGGCTCCGGCGATAGTGTCGGCCGAGGCTGAGGTGAGTGGCACGGCGGCTACCTTCAGATGTGAATTATCTGCTCCCAGGGCTGAGGCATGCGGTTTTGTGATCTGGACTGACGGTGAAGAGAAGCGTACTGTAACTTGTGAATTGTTAACAACTTCCTTCAAATCTGTCGTGACCGGGCTCACTCCTGGAAAGGCCTATCAGTGGTACGCTTTCGCCAGGGCGAGGGAGTCTGAAGTCAGATCACAAAGCGGCAGTTTCACGGTCCCTGAGCCAGCTGATGAGCCAGCGGGCATCGATATACCGGATCCATATTTCCGCCGCTATATCCTGGAGAACTTCGACACCGACGGTGACGGGTTCCTTTCAGAAGAGGAGGGGCTTAAGATAACCAGCATAGAAGTCATATCGGACCTTATCACTTCCGTATCTGGAATAGAGTGTTTCAAGAACTTGACATACCTGTCTTGTCCCGGGGCTCCAGAAGGCACTTATGGGTATGGATCACATCCCGGATTGCTGGAAGCCATTGATGTTAGCGCGAATACCAAACTACGTTCCCTGAAATGTGATGGTAACATGATAAGGGAACTCAAGCTTGGGGACAATCCTATGCTGGAGGAAATCTACTGCGATAACAACCTGATTAAAAGCATAGATTTCTCGGGAGCGCCTAAGCTGGTATCCATAAACGTCGGGTTCAACGAGTTGACGGAGTTGGATCTTTCGAAAGACACAAGGTTAAGATTCTTGAACTGTATAAATAATAACATATCTTCCTGTTTGCTCCCTGGCAGCATTGAGCAGTTAGCCTGTTGGGACAACCCCTTGGGCAGTATAGACGTGTCCGGTATGCCGAACCTTGTCGATCTGGGATGCGCCAATACGGGACTGACAAGCCTTGATGTCACCCATAACCCGAAACTGCTCCGTCTGGCATTCAATGACAATGATATCCAGCATATCGACTTGTCCAGGAACCCGCTTCTTGAGGAATTATCTTGTTGGAATTGCGCCTTGCGAAGCCTGATCTTGTCCAATAATCCCCGTCTTATTATGGTAATATGCTGGGGTAATAAGATCACAAGCCTTGATGTGTCGAGGAATCTCTCCCTAGGATCGTACCCCCAGGAGAAAGACTGTGGTCTTCATTGTTCTCCTATGAATGATGAGATGGGCAATAACTTGCTGACGACTTTGTTTGTTGCTGAGAATCAGTATATTCCGGGTATTTCTCCGGATAGGGACAATGATATGGTTCCGGAAGAGACGGTCATTCAAATCCTCAAGCAAGGGATAATTCCGATAGAGGACGAAGGATTCAAAGCATATCTGGTGGCCAACTTTGACCTTGATGGGGACGGAGCGATCAGTTACTCTGAGGCTGAAAAGATCACTAGCATATCGATGGATTCGGAGGACTGGGGTGTGGAGTCTCTCCAGGGAATCGAATATATGCCCAATCTTGATTATCTTGCTTGCGTTGGGAAATGGTACGACGACGGACTTACTTGCGGCCCTCTTGGCACCCTCCGTCGGGTAGATGTATCCAACAATCCTAAACTTGTCTTGTTGTCCCTATCCCACAACGCCCATCTTGGCGAGACTATCCATTCCACCGACTTGTCAAACAATTCCGAGTTGGAGCGTATCTTTCTGTCTTTCAGCAATATGGACTACCCCGATATCTCCCATCTCACAAAGCTTAAGTATTTCGAGGCAAGGGGATGTTATGGGAAGGTTCCGGATTTCTCTGGCTTCAGGAAACTGGAATACCTTGAGTTGAGAGACTCTCGTGATGACAAGGAGTTCGACGTGGATGTGTCCGGTTGTCCGAATCTCGAAGAATTCCGGATCAACTACACGAGCGGGAAACTCTCTGACCTCACCCTGAATTCCAAGTTGCGTCATCTCGAGTTGGATGATTGTCCGACGCATAGCGGAATGATTGAGAATCTGGTGCCTCGCCTCCCATTGTTGGAATATCTGAGCATAGGAGGGAACCGTATAACGAATCTTGACCTTTACCGCAATCCGAGGCTGAAGTACCTTAATGTTGGGAACAACAATTCCCTCGGTAGACTTGATGTCTCGAATAACCCGGAGCTTGAATACCTTTGCTGCGACATTACCGGCCTGTCATCACTCGACCTTTCCCATAATCCCAAGCTTAATGAATTACGCTGCTGGTCCAATGATATCGCGGCCTTGGATCTGTCAGAGAACAAGGAATTGAAATACTTGTTCTGTGATGACAATAAATTGACGGAACTTCCTTTGTGCTCTAACACGAAGTTGGAGTATATTAACTGCAGTGGTAATAAACTGTCTTCATTGGATTTGTCCAAACTTGACAGGCTTGCTTGCCTTGACTGCGGAGGCAACCTTATAACCACGCTGGATGTCTCCTGTAATCCCGAACTGGGGACCGGAATATGGGATGGACGGAGAGTCGGACTTTATTGTTCCCCGATGAATGACGCGATGGGGAACAATGTCTTACAGACAGTTTATGTGTCTTCAAATCAGTCGCTTCCGGGTGTCACAATGAACCGGGACGAGGCTCATGTCCCCTCCGGGACAAAGATTGTCATCAAGTGATCCATGGTTAATTTTGAACCAACATGGACTTGATTGAACCAACTTGGCAAGGTATTTTCGCGGAGTCATGGGAACACCTTTCATACCGGAATTGGGAGAGCTTCTCCGTCAAGTCGAAGTGAAATTCGGCCATCGTCTTTCCACCACAACTGATTATGAACTGCTCTCTTTCGTGATAGAACGGGAGACAAGTGCTTTGATCTCCGCTTCTACTATCAAGAGACTTTGGGGATATGTGTCATATTCATCTACTCCGAGAATCGCGACGATGGACGCTCTCAGCCGATACATCGGTTATAGGGATTTCAAGGCTTTTAGAGAAGCGCTTAAGGCTTCCGGAGCGGTGGTCTCATCATTTTTCACTTCCAAGACCGTGGAGGCCGCTTCATTGAAGGGAGGGGCGGAACTACTGCTTGGCTGGGCACCTAACCGGTTGGTAAAGATCAAGTTCCTTGGCGGGACGTCTTTCGAGGTGGAATCCGCTGAGAACACCAAGCTGAGACCGGGCGATCGTTTCGAGGCTTCGGAATTTATCCTGGGGGCTCCGCTGTTCATTGCCTCACTCCGCCGCTCCGACGGATCCGCGACCCCTCCTTATGTCGCCGCGAAGGCCGAGGGGCTCAATGTGTTGGAAGTGCTTAAGTCTGAATAGTTTAGAAACTGATTCCAAGACCGACTTCTAAGGTTGCTTTCTTCATGCCGATGGTGCTGATTCCTGCGCTGGCAGCGAAGTGCCCTAAGGAGAGCAATAGTCCGGCATCGGCGCATATTCCTTTGACTGAATAGTCCTCAACCCGAGCCCATTTACCTGCCGAGTCTTCCCAAAGGGTCTGGGTCTGGCCGTAGCCTGATCCTGCATAAATGCTCACTGGTCCAGCGATATGTAAGATTCCTCCTGCCCCGAGGCTCCATTCAGAGTGGAGTTCATTGCCGCTAGTCCAGATGGGGGAGCCGTTTGAGGTGCCGTCGCTGAGACAGGAATACACTGCCTTGACCTGATTATTGAAGTTTGAGCGACCTTTTATGTAAACGCCTGATTTTCCATCGGTTATTGAAGCCAATGCTCCGTATGAGAGAGATTCTGGCCTCCATCCTCCAAGAATAATAAGGCTGAGTGAGAGTTCCTTCCGGGCGTTCCTGTTGTCACTCTGAGCGTAGCCGAAGGCTGAGTGAAGAATCTCCGTTCCGATTACCCCAGTCTCTGGCCTCCAAGACAGCCTCGGCAAGTCCAGTTCCGGCCTCGCGACCTTCAAAACCGCGCCGTCTGTGATGGCGCTCTGGCCTGAGAACGCGGCGATGTATCTTCTGCGGATGATCTCAAATCTATCCTTCTGCGATTTGGACATGTTATTCGAGCCTTTCTGGAGGGTAGTTCTCAAATCCGAGACTTGCTCCAGCAATTCCTTTAGCTCATCAGTGGAGATGTCCTCACCTTTCAACGTCTTCTCTTTCAGGAGAATGCACTTGTCGCAGATGATCTCGTACCGGTTCAGTGCAAGATCAATCCGACTGTCCTGCCCATATGCCGCCAGTGTCAGGAGCAGCATCGGAAGCATCAGGAGGTATGACAGGACCTTGCGCATAGGTGTTGCAAATGTAGGGAAAAAAGCGGATATTTGGGTATGGATAATTCCTCGGAGTTCTTCGACGTGCCTTCGGTTGAGTCGCCTGCCGGTCTCTCTGCCCTGGAACTTGTGGGCTCATCTCCTGAAGGATATTCAGAGATCTGGAAGTTTGACAGGGGAGGGCGTTTCAGGGTTCTCAAGTGTCTTAAGAAGGAACGCAGGGGAGATCCATTGTATGAAAGGCTCCTTCTCAAAGAGTTTGAGATCGGTTATTCCCTGGGCCACGGTAATATCTGCGAGTATTATTCTTTCAAGACCCATCCCGACCTGGGTTCCTGCATCGAGATGGAGTGGATAGATGGCCGGACTTTGGAAGATTTTCTGGCCGAGGGCAGACATGAGCGGAGCGTATATGACAAGATTGTCGAGGAGATCTGTTCCGCTTTGGCTTATATGCATGCCAAGCAGGTGCTGCACAGGGACTTGAAGCCCTCGAATATTCTTGTGACATTCAACGGGGACAACGTCAAACTGATTGATTTCGGTCTTTCGGACACAGATTCCTCTTCGATCTTGAAGACTCCGGCGGGAACCGCCGTTTTCGCTGCCCCGGAGGTGCGTTCCGGTGGCAAGGCCAGTGTCCGGAGCGACCTATATTCCCTTGGGATGGTGATGTCTCTTTTCCCGGTGAGGAAATATTCACCTATCGTCCGGAAACTGTTGTCAGTCAGGCCTGAAGGTCGTTATGCCTCGGTTTCGGAAGTGCAAAAAGCCATCCGGAGCGGCCTCCCCGCGTTAGCAGGAATCGTCTTCATCCTTTTGGTCGCCGCCGTCGCGTTGGTCCCCATTCTCGACCGATGGTTTAATCGTCCCGCACCGGTTCCCGAGTCCGTCGAGGCTACAGTCGTTGATTCTGTCAAAACTACGGTCGCTGAGCCTGTCGAAACTACGGTCGCTGAGCCTGTCGAAGCGCCCGACACTACTGTCATTCTGAACGAAGTGAAGAATCCGGAACCGAAGGATCCCGCCGCCCCCAAGAAGCAACCCGTAAAGAATCCTTCACCCAAAGCCAAATCCTCCGACTCTAACCTCATTGACGAACTCTTCCGTCAGGCCACGGAGTTGTTTGAATAGCCGGAAGCATTTTGCCCCTTTGAATGACGCCGAGTCATCGCTAATGATGTTCTCGGCGTCATTTTGATATGTGTTTTGCCGCCATCTCACGCCTCGCCCTCATTTGAACCAATGTGGACTTGACCCGAGTTTTCAGAAGGTGTAACTTGCCGGAATAATAATGATGACTGTAATTAATAACCTGATCAATAATGAAAACAATGATGGAAAGAATTGAGTATGAGGTTCCTGGGATTGATGAGATTGTGTTAGTCCAGGATCAATCTGTTATGTTGCAGGATAGCGGAACATCTGGCGCCGGAGGTGGAAACCAGGGAGGCGGCGGAGACCCTGATGATGATGAAGGATGATGAAGAAGATGATTAATTATTCCATGAAGACAGTACCCCAATATCTCTTCACTGCGGTTACCCTTTTCGCTGCCCTATTCTCCTGCCAGAAGGCTCCGGAAGAAGTCTTGGATAGCGAGGACGGTATCTCGAAAGTGATAATGCGCTTGTCTCCTTTCAAAGGGGACGATGTTGAGACAAGGACAGAGTATTCATTCGATTCCGGGACTAACACTTTCACCTTCCTTTGGGCTGAAGGCGACGCAGTCGGTATCGTCTCTTCAGAAGGGAGCCAGATGAAGTTCCCCGTTCAGGAGCAATACTATGGCCAAGTCGACGCTGAGTTCGACGGGCGTGGCTTCGCCCTCATAAGCGGCTCGCGCTACGCAAGTTACACACCATTCATTCCTGACTATGACCTCGATCCGGCCGCTGTTCCCCTGGACTATACCGGACAGGTTCAGAGAGGGGATGACAACACATCTCATCTGGGAGATTATGGTTTCTCCGCAGCCATCGGCTCGGCCCCGTCTTCTGGAATGCTCTATTTCACCTACCTGAACATAGGCTCACCCCACCGTTACAGGATGCCGGTTCTCCCCGGAACTTACTCATCATTGACAGTCTCTGTTGATGAGGCAAAGTATGTGACTAAGGGTACTTTCAACCTGAATGCCGACGATGAGACATCCCTGATCGTTATCACGCCCACTGAAATGTCCGAATCCATTCATCTGGATCTCGAAGAGACCACGATGGCGAGTGTCGGGAACCTTCGTTGCTGGATGATGGTCGCTCCGACCAACCTCTCCGGGAAAGTGATCCGGATGCGACTTGAGTGCCCTGACGGAACCGCCTTATTATCAGCGGTTGCCGGAGCGGATTGCCCTCCGAACTATAGGAAATTGTTCTCAGCCAAGACTTCGGTCTATCCAGCTGAGACAGAAGTCGGAACGGAGGGAGGGACAATCACTGTCCAGCTGATCAACTCCGCAACCCCTGTTGAGGTGACCGCGGCTTCTGGAGTAGACTGGATCACAAGTGTAGGTTCCGCGACAGATGGCCGGGTGACCACTTACACCTTCAATGTGGCCGAGAATACCGGTGCCAACAGGGAAGGAACAATAGTCTTCTCAGAGACAGGCACGTCAATATCCAACACAGTGACCGTCACCCAGAAGAAGGCTGGAACCATCATCGGAATCGGAGGATGGAGCACCGAGAATCATTCAGGAACCGCTAATTAATCACTTATGAATATGAGAATCAGAAATATATATTTATTTGGAACCATCCTTGCCGCCACGGCTTTGGCTTTCGGCTGCCAGGTACAGGAGGATTCTTTCGCTCCTGTTGAGGAAAAGGTTCCCATCTCGATGAAAGGCGACATCAACCAGCTCGCCGTCACGAGAGCGTCCGACAACGGCTTTGCCGCGGGGGATCAGGTCGGCATCTGGGCAGTCAATTACGACGGGGACACTCCCGGCACTCTGATGCTGAAGGATAACCAGGCGACCAACGTCCGGTTCACTTTTGACGGATCGTCCACCTGGACTCCTGATTATGACATATACTACAAGGATAAGAACACGAAAGTAGATCTTTTCGGTATGTATCCGTATTCTTCCGCCATATCTTCAATCGAGGCATTACCGTTCGAGGTGCAGGAGGATCAGAGTACAATTTCCGCACACGGATCGATGGGCGGCTACGAAGCCAGTGATTTCCTTTGGGCCAAGCGAGAGGCTGTAACGCCGAGCCACAGCACGGTCCAGCTTCTGTTCCAGCATAGGATGAGTTGCGTGGTCGTGACTTTGGAGGAGGGTACCGGCTTTGCGGCAGGGGAGTTCGAGTCTATGAGCCAGTCCGTCCTCATCAACAATGTCAAGCGCAACGCCACCATCAACCTGGCCACTGGAGAGGTGACCGCGACCGGAGCGGTACCTGCCCGTAGCACTGTCCCGGCAGCTTACGAGAATGGTTTCAGGGCCATTGTGGTGCCACAGACGGTGTCCTCGGCCAGTACCTTGTTCTCCATCACCCTTGGCGGAACGGCCTACACCTATAGCGAAGGCTCGGCCTTCACATATGTCCCCGGCAAGCAACACAACTTCGCCGTGACGATCAACAAGAAGGCCGACGGAGGCTACGAAGTCACCGTCCAGACCAGCATCTCCGCCTGGACCAATGACAACTCCTCCCACGAGTTTGTGGCCAAGGAATATGTAGTCGTCAATGTCGAGACCCCCGGCACCCTCGGCGAGACCTTGACAGCTGTCGGAAAGAACCCGAATGCGATAAAGTACCTCAAGGTTTTAGGAACGGTTAATGCCGACGACTTCTATTTCATGAGGGACAATATGTCGGTACTGCAGGGAGTAAATATGCAGGAGACGAAGGTGGTGGAAGGGGTTATTCCTAGTTGCGCTTTTGATGGAAAAACTACATTTAACACATTTGTTTTTCCTGATGGAAATAATGATAATCCCATTACGGCAATCGAATATAAGGCTTTTAATGCTACACTTTTGTCAGGTGCACTATCATTACCTGATTCTGTAAGGATAATAGGAAATGAAGCCTTTGGAGGAACTCAGATTTCTTCTATTGATTTACCGGAACTAGTTGAAGAAATAGGAGATGGTGCTTTTAATAACTGTATAGGTCTAAATGGACAACTTGAACTACCATTACATCTCAAAAAAATAGGCGGAAGCGCTTTTTATAGATGCTATAACTTGACTGGCAAATTGGTCTTCCCTGATTCTTTGGAGGAAATAGGAGGAACTGCTTTTAATAATTGCTACGGATTTACAGGTGTATTATCTTTGCCTGACAGAATTGAAACAATCAAAAGTTTCTGTTTTGTCAATTGTAAAGGTTTCTCATCGCTGATTCTCCCTAAATCTCTTAAGAAAATCGAGAGTAGCGCCTTTAAAAATTGCTCATTTAAAGGTGAACTGGTTCTTCCCGACAACTTGACGTATATCTCTGATGGTTGTTTTAATGGTAATCAATTCACGAGTATATATTTTCCAGACAATATATTGAGAATTGGAGAACAAGCTTTTAGAAATATTAAAACTCTGACAGGGACCATAACCATCCCATCGGAAGTAACGCTGATAGAACCACTCGTGTTTGAAGGTTGTTCAATGTTACAAGGTATATATCTCCATTCTGGAATTGCTTCAATTGGGGAGAGGGCGTTTGATAACTGTAACAGTGTCATGTCTATTACATGTCTTGCGGAGACTCCTCCTGTAGTTTCTAGCAATGCTTTTGGAGGCGTTCCAAAAGATAATTTTACTGTTGAAGTCCCGGAATCGAGCGTTAACGATTACACTTATGCGTCTGGTTGGAATGAGTTCCAGCGTATTGCGGCACATCGCGATTTCTCGATCAGCCGCCGTCTGTACAAGACCTTGAATCCGGAAGAAAGCCGGACCTTCATCCTTCGAGCCGAGTCTGGAGCATCATGGAGCATAGAGGATAAGCCTGATTGGGTTTCTGTTTCTCCTTCTTCCGGAACGGGGAAAACCGATGTGACTGTAACGGTCAATGCTCTTCCTTCAGGTGCAGGAAATCGTTCAGGTGAGGTTGTTTTCTTACTTAATGGAAAAGATTACAGGAGTACACTGACGGTAGAGCAGTATGATTATTCTTATGCCGACGGATCCGTGGTGACCGAGCAAACCCATTCCATGGGTTCCGGAATCCCGCTGGTTTTCCTGGGAGATTGCTACGATGCTGCTGATATAGCTTCCGGAAGCTACTTGGCCGACACCCGCGAAGCAATCGGTTATTTCTTTGACATTGAGCCATATAAGAGCTATCAAGACTATTTCGATGTTTATGTGGTGTTCGGCAAGTCAGAGGACAGCAGTGTAGGAAGTGTCAATACGATAAGAGAGGCTAAGTTCGGGACACAATACTCATTGACAGGAGGCTCTCTCCAAAACAGCGGGACGGAAGCATTCAATTATGCCCGCTTAGCTGATTCCAATATGGACATCACGAAGGGACTTGTAGTTATGGTGCTGAACAGTAGCGATTATGGAGGAGTGACATATATGTGGAATGATGGCTCAGCCTTGGCTCTTTGTCCGAAGAGCACTGATCTTTATCCATATGATTTCCGCGGTCTTGTCCAGCACGAGGCCGGTGGCCACGGGTTCGGCAAACTGGGAGATGAGTACATCTATGTCAATGCTTTCATTGATGCCTGTGATTGCCATAATGCGCACTTGAACGAGTTCAGGGCTGCCAAAGCCAACGGTTGGTATAAGAATATGTCCGAGACGGCTGACCGTAATGCCGTTCCTTGGAGCCACTTGATGTACCACCCGACATATTCCAATACCGTGGACATCTATGAGGGTGGCTTCTTCCACACCCGGGGCATCTTCCGCAGCGAGCCGAACAGTTGTATGAACAACAATATCCCGTATTACAGTGCCATATCCCGTCAGGCCATTGTCGAGCGGATAATGGACTACGCTGGCCTAACTTTCGACCAGGAGGACTTCTACACGAAGGACGCCCCGGCGCTCGGTACCCGGTCGTCCATCGACGCCGCTCCCGCCTGGATCCCGAATTCTTCTTCATCCAACTATCATCACCACGCACCCATTATCGTGGGCGATCATCCTAACCTTTAATATGCAGAGAATGATTATGAAAAAGATATTGTTTTTAATTCCGATTGTCTCGCTCATCACGCTTTCCTGCCAGAAGCAGATGACAGAAGTTGAGCCAGGCCAGATGGACATCCGTTTCGTCCATCCTTCGGCGGTGACCAGGGCTACCGAGACCGCATTTGAGACGGGAGACAAGATCGGCCTTTATGTGGTAGAGACTCCTGCTCCTCTGCAGATCTCCGGCAACTATGTTAATAACCTTGAGGCAACCTACAACGGCTCACAATGGACCGGAGACTCAGGAGTTAAATGGCCTTCAACAGAAAGTATTTGCGACATCTACGCCTACTATCCTTATTTTGAGAACGTTACATCCATCACGGCCAATTCGTTCTCCATCCTTGAGGATCAGTCTGCCGGATATGGATCTTGCGATTTTCTGTGGGGCAAGGCTGCTTCTGTGGCGTACACGACGGACGCTATCCCGCTACAGTTCAGCCACAAGTTGTCCAAGATCACCTTGAAATTGGTCAAGGGTGCTGACTATGTCGGAGACCTTCCTTCTTCCGCCGTGTTCTATGTACATAGCACTGTCCCGGACGCTACAGTAGATTTGACGACCGGCTCTGTTACAAAGGATCCGTACGGAACTGCAAGGACTATAACTTGCCATAAGGTGGATGACGAAACCTACGAGGCCGTGGTTGTCCCTCAGAGACTGTCCTCGCGTACCCCTCTCTTTGAGATGGTCGCGAACGGTGTGTCGTATCTAGTCGAGGGTTCATTCAACTTCAAGCCCGGAATGAACCACACCTTCAATGTCACCCTCAACACCTCCACCGAATCAATCCGAATCGAGATCGGCGGCGAGATCGCTGACTGGAATTAAAAGAAACATTAATATGAATTCTATTGATTACGATTCGGTCCTTAACTGGCTGTCAGCTAAACAACTTCCTTATCAAATTCCTACATTGGGTAGAAGAAGTTTCATTCTTGTTTCAATTAACAATGGTCAGATTCACATTCAAGGAAGATTGGGTGCTGAAATAGATTTCTCCCAAGACTATTGGGATAGGATTTGTCGAATCATTGACAGTATCGAGCCTGCAAGACGAGAAGTAACAACGGAATATATCCATGCTCCGAATTATCGCTTTGCTCCTAGTGTCCCGACTATTTGTAGACAGTATTGTTTAGAAAGAGAAGATTGAGCTTTATTACTATCAAATAGATTCGCATACTTGGCAAGGTCGAATTCCGTTGAGGGGACCTTGCCGGTTAAAAATGTCCTGGAGGGGCCTGCGGTGCAATATTGATGGGCAAGGTCAGAACCATGAAGTTCGACCTTGCCCATTAGCAGTTCCGTAAGTGGGACCTAACCCTATAAGATTCCGTTCAGGCGGTCGCGGATGGAGCGGATGCCGTCGGAAATCCTGTGCTGCATGGCGGGACGGGGATGGCGTTGGCCGTTGGCGTAGTGGCTGAGCTGCTGTTCGTTGACTCCAGTTTCCTTTGCCAATGCCTTCCTTGTAATGTAAAGGTCGCAGTATTTCAGTTGTGCCCGGGTGGTAAGGATGAACTCAGGCACCCACTCTCCGTTTAGTGTATCAGGAACGTGGTCGCCATTCTCGACAAGGCCTTCCACATGAAACTTCAAGGCACTTATAATATTCTCCTTTACTTCTTCCAGAGTGTTTCCTGTGGCAACACAAGCGAGGCCTTCATCAGCCGGCACTGCACTAAAGTTATTAGGTACCCAATCGATATTGATATATAGTTTATTCATATCATTCTTTTTTCTTGTTTTAACTATTTCCATCCCGCCTGCTTCCAAATGCTATGCAACAGGAAAGGGTCTAAATCATCATTTGGCTTTCCACTGACAGTAACTGTTCCGGGTTTATCCCTGCATTTGAATTGACGGTGATCACCTTTAGTTCTGACAAGTCTCCATCCATCTCGTTCTAAGAGTTCGATTACTCTACGTACTTTGATTGTTTTCATAATTATAGTTTAGACATACAAAGATATAAAAAAATATATCAATATAAAGATCCGTCCTATGTTTTTACTTCTTTTCCGGCAAGGTTCCGGCCTGGGAAACCGACCTTACCCGGCCGGATAACCGCCGTAAAGAAAAAATCAGTATATTTAACGGTTTATTTGAGGTCAATGAACGAGAAAGTACTGATTAGCAAGGATGGCCTGCGGCAGGCATTAGGGCTGAAAGGGCTTGTGGGAAAGTGCGTTGCGGGGGCTTTGTATAGGATCCTGGGCATCGGGAAGCTTAATAAAGTGTACCCATATGTCGCGGATCTTGAGGGGCCGGATTTCTCGGAGGAAGTCCTGAGAAGGTTCGGAATCTCGTATGAGGTCCCGGAAGAGCAATTGGGCAATATCCCTTCCGAAGGTGGTTTCCTGACTGTCTCAAACCATCCTTTCGGCGGTGCTGACGGTTTGATACTCAATGCGATAATTAATTCCAGAAGGGAGGACTTCAAGATCCTCACCACCTTCCTTCTCGCCAAAGTCAGTAATCTCACCAAGTGGTTCATCCCTGTGGACAATTTCTCGAAAGGAGGAGCGAAAAGCATCACAGGGATCCGTACAGCCCTTGGTCACATCGCCTCCGGTGGTTCCCTCGGTCTTTTCCCCACAGGAGAGGTGTCGACCTACCAGAAGAAGGGGCGGCGTACAGCCCTTCGACAAGCTCAGGGACCGTGCGGGAAGCGGGTGATTGAAGACAAGCCTTGGCCGGAGAATATCTCAAAACTGATCAAGAACTCAGGGCTTCCCGTCATCCCGATCTATTTTGACGGGACCAACTCGAGAATATTCCACATCCTCGGGATGATCCATCCCAGGTTAAGAACCTTAAGATTAGTCAGGGAGCTGACCTGCAAGAACGGCACCCTTGTTAAAGTCAGGATCGGCAAGGCGATTTCCGCCTCGGAGATAGCCGGCATGGACATCCAGACCCTCGGGAATTATCTCCGCAATAGGACTTATGCCCTTGAGGCCCAATGTGTTCCGGAGCAAAAAGAGTCTGAGGGAATCAAGATGACCCCTTTGATTGAGCCTGTGGATCAGGATCTGGTCCGATCCCAGATGTCCGGGCTTGAGGACAAGTGTCTTTTCCAGGCGGGGGACTATAAGGGATACCTTATCGACGCCTCGGACGCCCCGGATGCCATGAAGGAGCTTTACCGGTTGCGCGAGGAGACATTCCGCGCGATAGGGGAAGGCACAGGCAATCCTTATGACACGGATTCCTACGATGGCCATTATAAGCATCTGATTTTATGGAATATACCTAATGGGGAGATAGCGGGAGCCTATCGGGTCGGCTTTGGCTCAAGGATTATTCCCGCTCTCGGCAAGGACGGTTTGTACACGGCCAGCCTTCTGAGATTCGGCCCTGATTCGGACAGAATCCTTCCTCACAGCATGGAGCTTGGCAGGTCGTTCCTCTCCCTTAAGTACCAGCGGGAGGTCCTTCCCTTGAAATTGATGCTTTCCGGTCTCGCGGTCGCTATGGCGACAGATCCCCAGGCAAATTACAGCATCGGTACAGTGAGTATCAGTAACGCTCTTCCGGACTTTTATAAGAGCCTCGCCATCTATTTCTTGGAAAGGGACTTCCTTATGGAAAATGCCGATAGTTTCGCCACGGCCCCGAATCCATTCCATCCGGATTTCCTGCGGGTCAATCCGGATGGCCTTCTCTCCAAGATCCCGAAGGGTGACATTGATGCTTTCGACAGGCTTCTCGCGGCCATCTCTGACGGAAAGTACAGGCTTCCGGTGCTTTTCAGGAAGTACTTCAGTTGTGGAGCCAAAGTTTCCTGTTTCAATGTGGATCCTTCATTCAATAACTGTCTTGACGGGATGATAGTCTTGAATAAGAGCGACTTTCCCGTTGGCATGACGCGTTCTCTCGTACGCCCGTTACCGAAGGAGACAGGCGAAATGGTATTCCGCCATTTCTACGGAACTCTTAATCCCGAATAGGCATGGACAGTCCTGTATGGGTATATCTGTTGGGCCTGGCCGGAATGGGCATATATGGCCTGAGGATCCTGATCCAATGGTACATGTCGGAGAAATCCAAGAAGGTGGAGTCTCCGGGAATATACTGGGTCCTGAGCAGTTTGGGGGCTGTTGTGCTGTATCTCTACGGCTGGTTGAGGAAGGATTTCTCAATCATATTCGGGGAGAGTGTGGGCTACTACATCTACATGTGGAACATCAGCATCCTCGGCCTTTACAAGAGGGTCCCTCGTTTTGTGGTAGTACTCCAGGCGCTTTTCCCTTTGGTAATCTTGGCGTTGATAGTCAGGGATTTCCCGTCTTTCAAGGAGACATTCATCCACAATGAATATGTGCCGTTAAAACTCCTCCTTTTCGGTGTGGCCGGCCAAGCGGTTTACGAGCTCCGTTCTGTTTACCAGCTTATATATAGTTACCGCCGCAAGGCGTCCATACTTCCCACCGGCCATTGGGTGATGGCGGTTATAGGATCTGTGATGATTATCATCTACGGCCTTATCCGCCATGACTGGGTTCTTGCCATAGGCCAGTTCTCCATCGTGTTTTCTGTCCGCAATATGATGTTATCGCTCGCTTGCTCAAAACGAAAGGAGGAGGTCACCAAATTGTTGATGGTAAGGCCGGTCTGTTTTGGTTTCAATGAGCAGACGGCTTCCAGTAACGTTTTCCAGCATTCATCTTCGCGGGAGGACGCGCAGAAGTATGCCCTTGAGGAGTTCGACGGGATGGTGAGTCTTTTAAAAGAGCGCGATGTCCCTGTGGTGGTGGTTGAGGACACACCGGAGCCATGTACTCCCGATTCGATATTCCCGAACAATTGGTTCTCAACCCACGCAGACGGGACCCTTGTCCTTTATCCGATGTTCGCCCTAAACCGTCGGCTGGAGCGTGATCCTGCCATCATAAGGACGATTATGGGAGCCGCGGGAACGAAGAGGATCCTGGATTTGTCTTACTGGGAAGACAAGGGCAAATTCCTCGAGAGCACAGGAAGCATGGTCCTGGACCGGAAGGGAAGGGTAGCCTATGCCTGCCGCTCTCCCCGGACCTCCGAGATGGTCTTGGACGATTTCTGTCGCAAAATGGGTTACAACTCCATCCTTTTTGACGCGGTTGACCGTGGCGGCAATCCAATCTACCACACCAACGTGGTGATGTCAATCGGTGAGAAGTTCGCCATTCTTTGCGAGGATGTGGTAATATCTCCTCTTGAGTTAGAGGTCATCGAGTCAAATCTGTCAGATTCTGGCAGGAAGATAGTGCGCATCTCTTACGATCAGATGTGCCATTTTGCCGGTAATGTGTTGGAAGTGAGGAATATCCATGGAGAAAGACTCCTCGTGATGTCACAGACCGCAAAGGAAAGCCTGACTCCCGGGCAACTGGAGACTTTGAGTGGTTTCGGGAAGATTCTGGACGTCCCGGTCCCTCACATAGAGGCGGTTGGCGGCGGATCGGCCAGGTGTATGATCGCGGAGATTATTTGCTGTTGACACGCAGCACCAGATATTCCGAGCGGGTGCCAATGCGGATCTTCGCGCCCCAAATCCCGAGTCCTGAGCTGACATAATAACGGGTGTCTCCTCTTTGGAGATGCCCCCACGATTTCTCGTACATCCTGTCGGTAATCCAGGAGATGGGCCATACCTGGCCTCTGTGGGTGTGGCCACTGAACTGGAAGTCTATTCCAGCCTCTTCGGCCTCCTTCAAGTTATATGGCTGGTGATCCAGGAGTATTGTGAACCGTCGCTGCGGAGGCAAGTCTGCCGCCGACGGACATTTACCCGGATAGGGCGCGAAGCGCAGGGAGTCGGCGGCAGGACTTGCATCCGGAACGGGAAGAATCTCCCAGAGCGCAGGGCGGCAGGGGTATGAGCGGTCATTGCGGCCGACAATCCTGATTCCGAGAGTGTCTATGAAACAGTCTTTCAGCAAGCCGATTCCGGCTTCTTTGAAGAACATCTCGGAGCGTTCCACGTCGCTGTAATATTCATGATTGCCCAAAACACTCCAGATTGGAGCCTTGAGCCGCTTGAACTCGGCGGCATAGTCACCTCTGATGACAGGCCTCAAGCTCCTGTCGATAATGTCCCCGCCAAACAGTACCAGGTCCGGATTCTCAGCGTTGAAGAGGTCAATCCAACGTCCCAGTTCCTTCCGACGGTTGTGATAGCCAAGATGGAGGTCGCTAGCCATAACCACGGTCAGAGGTTTCTCCAGAGGCTTGGAAGTGGTGATCGTCAGCTCTTCCCGGTACTTGTGGTGGTAATGGAGACTGCCGAGGCAGAGCAAAAGGGTGACCGCCCCAGCTATCCCGCCAAGCACCGGCCATGACTCTTTCAGGAAGCCTTTGGGCAGCGCCCCGCAAATGGACAGGATATCTAACAGGAAAAAGGCCAGGAATATGTACAAAAACGCTATCAGCCAGGTGTTTCCAATCTGATAAAGTGGGATCGCGGCCCTGAAGGGAACCTTTTCCAGGAAGAAGAATCCGAAGAAGAAACTGGCCGTCCAGAGCAGGAAGGCTCCGACAACGATAAGCCTCACGAACCAACTAGCCGGAGTTAGCCGCCAGATATGCCAGGCGACGTAAAGGGTGGCGGCACTCACCACCACCAGAAAGGCTAGGAAGAACGCTTTCATTTATTTGTTCTCCTCTTCGAGGGTGAAGGCTGACGAGCCGTCAAAGCAGTGGAGGCAGAGATCCTCGCGGGGAAGGCCTATACTCTTGACAAGCGTCTCGATAGTGTTGAATTTCAGGGAGTCAAGATTGAGTTGGCTGGCGATCTCATTGACCATCCGCGCATATTCGGGAGTGGTCGAATCAGTGTATTTATCCACATTCTTGTCGGGGTCGCCCTCGAACTGACCGATGATACGGCGGGTGATCAACTCCATCTCGGTCTTGCTCGTGGAGAAGTTGAGGAAGGGGCATCCGAACACGAGGGGAGGACAGGAAATGCGCATGTGGACCTCCTTGGCTCCGCTTTCGTGGAGCTGGCGTGTGTTGTCCCGCAACTGGGTGCCGCGTACGATGCTGTCATCGCAGAAGAGGACCCTCTTGCCCTTGAGCATATCCACATTGTGGATGAGCTTCATTTTCGCGACAAGATCCCTCATGCTCTGGTATGAGGGCATGAACGACCTGGACCAGGTAGGGGTGTATTTGGCTATAGTGCGCATATACGGAACCTTGTGGCCGGCCGCGAAACCAACTGCCATCCCGATTCCGCTGTCCGGCACGCCGCAGGCGCAGTCGACGTCGATATCCTCATTCTCTCCCATTTCCTTGCCGCTGGCGAACCTGGCTTCCTCGACGTTTTTCCCGTCATAGCAAGAGGTCGGGAATCCGTAATATATCCAAAGGAAGGAGCAGATCTGTTTTCTTGGATTCGGTGCCCTCAGTTGTTCCATGCCGTCGGCCCTCAGCCGGATGATCTCGCCCGGACCGACGAACCGTTCGATGCTGAATCCGAGATTGGCGAAGGCCGAGCTCTCCGAGCTTACAGCCATGGCTCCGTCCTTGGAACCGATGGCGATAGGAGTCCGGCCCCAGGCGTCCCTCGCCGCGATGATGCCGTCTTCGGTCAGGATAAGCATCGAGCAGGAACCCTTTACCTCACGGAACACGTTCTCAATGCCTTCCACGAAGGTTTTGCCCCTGACTATCAGCAAGCTGACAAGCTCGGTGATATTGATCTTCCCGCTGCTGAACTCCGTAAGGTACATCCCTTCATCGAGGAACTTCTTGGCGAGAGCCTCGGCGTTACCGACCCTGGCCACTGTGACCAGCGCGAATCTCCCGAGATGGGAGTTGACCAGCATGGGTTGGGCGTCGGTGTCACTGATGATTCCTATTCCGGAATTGCCCGTGAACTTGCTGAGCTCATCCTCGAACCGGTTTCGGAAATATCCGTTCTCAAGGCTGTGGATACCTCTCATGAATCCCCGCTCGGGGTCGAAGGTCGCGAGACCGCCGCGGCGGGTCCCCAGATGGCTGTTGTAATCTGTGCCGTAGAAAAGGTCGGTGGCACACTCCCGTTTTGAAATAGTTCCGAAGAAACCTCCCATGGAAAATATAGTTGTTAAATCCGTCCTTCGAAAGGAAAGGCGAATTTAATCATTTCCGTGAAAATAACAATGGAAAAAATTAGTGGAACAGGCGTCGGATATCGTTACCGAAGGCCAGGACCATCAGCAGCATCAGCAGGATCATACCTATAATCTGCGCGACTTCCAGGAACTTGTCGCTGGGCTTTCGCCCGGTCAACATCTCGTAGAGGCAGAAGACGATATGACCACCGTCCAAAGCCGGGATAGGAAGCAGGTTCATCACGCCGAGCATGATTGAGAGCAGGGCCAGTATATGAAGGAAACGGAACCAGTCCCACGTGGACGGAAACACTTGACCTATAGCGATAAAGCTTCCTACGGACTTATAAGCCTCAGTGCTTGGCGAGGCCACGAGCTTGAGATCCCGCAGGTAGCCTCCGATGGTCTCGAAAGTGAGGTTGAATCCGGCGGGGATGGCCTGGAGTACCGTATATGTCCTGGTCGTGTATGAGGGTACCTGTGTATATACCCCGATCCTGCCTTCAGAGTCGACCAGCACCGGGACAGCCAGGGTGTCAGTACCACGGAGGATAAAGGCTGTGACAGAATCGCCGGGGACATTGGCCAGATAGGCTTTCATATCTTGGATAAACGGGGTGCTGACGCTGTCCAACGCCACTATCCGGTCACCTCTCAAAAGCCCGGCATCGACATTCGGGGAACCGCTCATCACTGAATCGATCACGAAAGGGACGGCCAAGTCAAACATCCCGGGGGAGTTGAGCACTTCTCCGATCTTCGAATGGTCGATGTAGACATCGACTGTGTCACCATCCCTCAAGACCACCACTTTGTGGACATTCCTGCGGGCCAGGTCAGCCTGGAGCATCCCGAAGTTCTCGGGGACATAATCGTCCATCCTCAGGATCTCGTCTCCGGCCTTGAAGCCCATATCGATGGCGAGCGCGTCCGGGTATATCCTGCTTCCCTCGTTCTTGATGTAGGTGTTGCCCCATATCGCCATGATGGCTATGTAGCATAGGATGGCGAATATGAAGTTGTACAGCACGCCACCAACCATCACCAGAAGCCTCTGCCAGGCCGGTTTAGTGCGGAATTCCCATGGCTGGGGATCCTTTTTGAGAGCCTCTGTGTCCATGCTCTCATCGATCATCCCGCTTATCTTGCAATAGCCTCCGAGCGGAAGCCAGCCGATGCCATATTCAGTCTCCCAGTCCTTCGCTTTAGGGAAGAGCCTGGTGAAGAAGCGTCCCTTGGTGCTGAACAACTTCTTGTTGGAAATGTCGAAAAACAGGTAGAACTTCTCCACCCTGATCCCGAATAGCTTGGCGAATGAGAAATGGCCGAACTCGTGGATAATGATCAGCACCGACAGGGCCAGGATCACTTGAAGGACTTTCATCAACACATCCATGGCGCGTCAGGCTTTTTTACCCATTGAGACTATGATATCGTCGGCCATGGAGCGGGCCTGCTTATTGGTGTCGAATATGTCATCTATCGTCGGATCGGCGATGAAGTGTATTCTCTCCATACATTCCCCGACCACATCTGAGATTCCGTAGAAGGGAATCTCATCCCGGAGATATGCGGCGACAGCGGACTCGTTGGCGGCATTGAGGGCGCAAGGGATATTCCCGCCTCTTCCGATAGCTTTGAAAGCCAATCCAAGAGAGGGGAACTTGTCCAGATCCGGCTCAAAGAAGGAGAGGGTCCCGAGGGTGGCGAAATCCAGTTTTTTGTTGCCGAGAGGCAGCCTTTCGGGGAAGCCGATGGCGAACTGGATAGGCTCCCGCATGTCGGGTGAGGCCATTTGGGCGATGACAGCCCCGTCCTCGAACTCTACCATGGAGTGGATCACTGACTCCGGGTGTACTACCACATGGATCTTGTCAACAGGGGTGTTGAACAGCCACCTGGCCTCGATGACCTCGAAACCCTTGTTCATCATCGTGGCGGAGTCAATCGTTATCTTTGAGCCCATATTCCAGTTGGGATGCCTCAATGCCATGTCCTTCGTGGCGGTAGCGATCTTTTCCTTGTCCCAGGTCCTGAACGGGCCTCCTGAGGCGGTCAGGTGAATCTTGCTTACCTTATTTCCTTGAGCCGCGAGGAGGCACTGGAATATGGCTGAATGCTCGGAGTCGACAGGAAGGATCGGCGAATTGTACTTCCTGGACAATCCCATCACTATCGATCCGGCGGCCACAAGGGTCTCCTTATTGGCGAGAGCTATCACCTTGCCGGCCTTCAAGGCGGCGATCGTAGGTGCCAACCCGCTGAATCCCACCATTGAGGCGACCACGATGTCGACCCTGTCAGAGGTGACCAGGTCACAGACCGACTTCATGCCCGCGAAGACCTTGGTGTCAGTGTCTTCCAGCGCGTCGGAGAGTTCTTTGTAACGAGTCTCGTCACATATCACGACATTATTGGCGTCGAACTCACGGGCCTGTGCGGCGATGGTGACGAAACTATTGTTGCAGGTGAGCAGTTCGACCTCAAACAAGTCAGGATGCTCACGGATCACGTCCAGAGTCTGTCTTCCGATGGATCCTGTGGATCCGAGTATGGCTATTCTTCTCTTCTCCATCAGAAACTGATATATTTTGTGGGATCCACAGCCTCTCCCTTGTGCCAGAGTTCGAAATGGAGATGATCTCCCTCAGCGGTGCTGCCTGTACCTCCCACTATGGCTATCGGGGTGCCGGCGGTGACCTTGTCCCCGGTCTTCTTGGTGAGTTTCTGGTTGTGCTTGTAGACTGAGATGATGTCTCCGTCGTGCTGGATGCGGATAGTGTAACCCTCCTCATCTGTCCATCCGGCGGAGATGACCGTGCCGTCCAGCACCGACATGACAACCGAGTTGCCCGGAGCGGTGATATCTATGTACGGATGAAGGGCCTTGTCATATCCTTGCGAGATGACTCCCTTGAGAGGGGTGAAGAAATGCATTCCTTCAATCGGGAGCGACTTGGGGCTTCCTGAGGCTATGTCGAAACGATCCTCCGCCGCCACTTCCTTGCGGAGTAGGGAGTCCTTGGAGGCTATCTCCTTGAGATCTTTCTCTGACATCCGTTTTTCCCTGGAACGGGCCTCCATTATGCTGTCGATCTTAAGCGGAGCTTCTCCTTCGACGACCCTGCGGAGATTCTCTGAATATAGCTCCCATCTCGCTATCACGTTCTCCAGCGAGTCGATTCTTATCGCGTTCTGGATCGCGTCATGTTTGGTCCTGGCATCCGGATAGCCCGGAATAAGGGTCTTGACAGGTGTCAAAGCCACAAGGCACCATAACAGCGCCAGTGTCACGACCAGGGCGGTGATGATTCCGACCACAAGGTTCAGCTTGGTGAATTTTCTCACCCACAACTGGTCGTGGGTGTCATCGTCAACCACGGTGATCCGGTAGTTTCTTGTGGGTGTATGTTTCTTGTCTTTAGACATATAATTTTGACTTGAAAGTCTTTTTCTTTAACTTTGTCGGTTCATGGACAGGATTATAGGCATAGATTACGGACGCAAACGCGTCGGGGTCGCGGTCTGCGACCCGCTTGGAATCTTTGCCTCACCACTGGACACGGTTCCCGCTGCAAAGATAATAGATTATCTCAAAAATTATGCTGAAAAGGAGACTGTGGCCCGATTCGTGGTGGGTTATCCGATGAACATGGACAATACTCCGTCCGAGGCCGCGGCGGACGTGGACGCCTTCCTGAAGAATCTTTCGAGGAAGTTCCCGTCCATCCCTGTGACTCTTGAGGACGAGAGGTTCACCTCGGTCCTTGCCCATAGGGCCATGATCGACGGTGGGATGAAGGCTAAAGACAGGCGGGACAAGAATTCTGTCGACAGGATCAGCGCCGCGATTATCCTTCAGAGTTATTTGGACAGGACTAACAAGGGTTGAGTGTTATGGTAAAACCTATATATCTTTATGGATCAGAGGTGTTGAGGGAAACCGCCGTTCCGGTGGATCTCTCCGCCAAGGAGTATATCAAGAACCTTGTGGCTGACCTCAAAGACACGCTGGCCAAGGCGGAAGGCTGCGGTCTGGCCGCTCCACAGATAGGGGAGAGCGTAAGGGTCTTGATAGTCGATGGCAGGGATATGGCTGATATTTATCCCTATCTGGAAGGTTTCACCAGGGTGATGATCAATCCTGAGGTCATCGGGGAAAGCGAGAATAAGTGCACGTATTCCGAGGGATGCCTGAGTATTCCCGGAATATACTGTGACGTTTCCAGGCCGGAGAGCATGACGGTTGAATATTACGATGAGAACCTCGAGAAAAAGACGGAGACCTTCGACAAGTTCGCCTGCAGGATGATCCAGCATGAGATGTCCCATCTTGACGGAGACCTTTTTGTCGACCATGTCCCGCCGATCCGCAAGAAGATAATATCCAAGAAATTGATTAATATAGCCAAGGGCCGGGTACCCGCCCGATATACCACTAAAATCAAATAATTCAATACCATGGGAGCTTTTCACGCATACGACATACGCGGCATCTACAATGTGGATTTCGACCGCAACACCGCCTACAAGGTCGGCTATTTCCTTCCTGAGCTTCTCTCGACCGACAAGGTGCTTGTCGGAAGGGATTGCAGGGTGTCTTCTCCGGAAGTGCATGAATATCTGCTTAATGGCATAACCGACGCCGGCGCGGACGTGTATGACATTGGCCTCAGCACCACTCCGATGGTATATTTCGGAACAGCCAATTATGGTTTCAAGGCTTCGGTCCAGATCACGGCTTCACACAACCCGAGGGAATACAACGGTATGAAGGTGTCCCGTGAGAACGCCCTTCCTGTCGGCCTGGATTCCGGCCTCGGACAGATTCAGGAATGGATCGAGTCGGGAAGGCCCACTCCTCCGGCCCCAGTCAAGGGAAAAGTTGTCGAGATGGACATCCACAAGGACTATCTTGACTTCCTGATGAAGTTCAAGGGTGATTACTCTTGCCTCAATATCGCTTTCGACCTGTCCAACGGCATGGCCGCGTTATACGCCAGGGAAATATTCGGAGACTCTCCTTCCTACATTTTCGAGGAGCTTGACGGAACCTTCCCCAACCATGAGGCCAACCCGCTGATTCCCAAGAATGTGGAACCTCTTCAGGCTCTTGTCAAGGAAGTCGGTGCCGATGTGGGTGTGATTTATGATGGTGACGCTGACAGGGTCATGTTCGTGGACAATGAGGGGAGGTTCATTTCCCCTGACCTCATGATCGCTGTGCTCGGCCATTATTTTGTTGAGGAGAGAGGATTGAAGGGAATTGTCCTTCAGGATATCAGGAGCTCCAAGGCTGTCGGGGAATATTTGGCTCCGATGGGCTGCCAGATGGAGACCTGGAAGGTGGGTCGCGCCTTCGCCGCCAAGAAGTTACGCGAGTTGGACGGCGTCTGGGGTGGAGAGCTTGCCGGTCACTACTATTTCCGCGACTTCTTCTATTCTGACAGCGGCCTTCTCGCCTCGATGCTGATCCTTAGGGTAGTGGCCGCGATGAAGACTCGTGGCGTCAGCTTGAGCATGCTCATAGACAAGATCGCCCGCTACAAGAATTCCGGTGAGATCAATTTCCGCATAGAGGACAAGAAGGGCGCCATGGATGCCGTCAGGGAATATTTCACCTCAGTTGAGACCCCTACCGCCACTATGGACTTCGACGGCTACAGGGTCGAGTTCCCGGACTGGTGGTTCAACATCCGTCCTTCCAATACGGAGCCTTATCTCCGTTTCATATGCGAGGCCACCTCTGACTCCCTCCTGGAGGAGAAGGTCGAGCTGACAAAGCGTTTGTTAATAGAGAAATTCGATGCGAAAGTTTAGCAAGATAGCGGCCGCCGTCGTATTCTGTCTCGTGCCTTTCGCCGGTATGGCGCAAGACACCACAATCACGACAAAGAAGCAAGCGGAACTGCTGATACCCAGGCCGGCTCTCCAGCCGGTCCAGTCGATGGATGAGACCACCGCCAAGGCGATGGACACCCTCTCGACAGCCAATCCCCATATCAAGATCATCCTCTTCGCCGACTACACATGGAAATACATCAAGGATCCTTCCTATGTGGTCTCCAACGAGGTGTTCTCTGACCATTGGACCCATGATTATCCGGATCCTTACCGGTCATCCCTAGAGAGTCTTCCGAATGAGATCGGAATTTGGGTGGTGGACTCTCTCAGCCAGTACAAGTGCCCGAACCAGACCAAGGTGTTCTCCAAATTCGGTTACCGCCATAGACGCCGCCATCAGGGAGTCGACCTGCCCCTCCAAACAGGCACTCCGGTCTATGCCGCGTTTGACGGGAAGGTCCGTCTGGCTAAATATTACAAAGGCTACGGCAACCTCATTATTCTTCGTCATGAGAACGGGCTTGAGACATTCTATGCCCACCTGTCGAAGATTATGGTCAATGAGGATGAATGGGTCAACGCCGGCTCAATCATAGGCTTGGGCGGTTCCACAGGCCGTTCTTCCGGTCCCCATCTCCACTTTGAGACCCGTTACAAAGGTTACGCTTTCGATCCTGAGTGGCTGATCGATTTCAATACCGGTGAGCTGCGGCACAGGTTCTTCACCTTGAAAAAGAAGTATCTGAACGCTTCCAGCAATTACGTCCCAGAGGACGAGCAGGAAGAGATCGACATTATCGAGGGAGACACCCAGGACAAGGTCGAGGCCGAGAAGAAAGCTGAGGAGGAGAGGAAGGCTGCCGCCGCCGCTCAGTACCACACGATCAAGCAAGGCGACACTCTCGGCGCCCTGGCTCGTAAGTACCATACTACGGTCAAGAAGCTTTGCCAGCTTAACGGTATCTCGGAGCGTACCGTTCTACGGATAGGTAAGAGACTTAGGGTCAAATAGTTCCCCGACTCAAGACTGGAAATTCATCACGCTGAGGACTTTCATTGACTCGTCCTCGGCGGTGAGATATGTGACTGAATACTCCTTCCCTCCCTTCGGCACATCGAGCACCACATGACCGCCATTGAAGGAGGACTTGTTTATGACTTCCAGCCACGCCTTTCCGGCGTCTTCCTCACGCCTTTCTTTCGGGAATACTCCGGGGCAGACAATCCTGTCGCCAGGATAGATCGACCTGTCAGCTATCCTTTCCATCACCGGAGCCACGTTATGTAGCTGGTCCCAAACGCAGCTTACATATACCCTTGCCTGAAGAGCCTTAAGCAGTTTCTCAGTCATGGAGTAGTGGCCATGGTGGTTGATCTTTGCGACGTTGACTTTTCCGCATACCTCGGCGATGTCATCTTCAATCTCATGGCGAGAGCCGTCCGGCATTTCCCAACTGTCTGAGAAGTCTCCGGCGGTGTAGAACCTGAAAGGACCGTAGGAGATGATTATCCCGAGACTCATCCCATTCTCGTTAAAATATTTAGGGGCGTCTTTTTTCCTGTCGGCATACAGGTCTTTTATCCTTCCGTCCGGATAAGCTATCCTTCCGTTCGCGGAAATGTTCCTGATTGAGAATCCGGGATATTTCCCCGGGTTATGAATCATCTTTATCTGGTCTATGGCTCCGAGTTGGAACTTCTCTATCTCAAGCCCGCGATGGCGCGACATATAAGTATAGAACCTCTTCATCTGTGTCACGTTATCCGCTGATCTCTCAATGAGCGGAATGGGGTCGTCATATCCTGGCCAGCACCTGTCAATGGCCTTCCGGAATTTGAGCCATTCGGCGGCTTGGGCGAATCCGCTCAAAGGATACTCCTCCCCGTCACGGGTAACTGTGCCCGCATGGAATTTGGCGCAGCCTCCATGGTCGTTGTGGTAGTGGGAGAGCATCATGTAGTCTACCTCGTCCTTCAATGGATTAACTCGCTGGATGTATCTGGCGATCCATTCTCCGGAATGTCTGTCTGGAGAGGGAAGCACCGGGACAGCCAACTTGCCACGACCGATCGCGTTGTGGTCTCCGCAGTCGAGAAGCATCGTAGTGCCGTCCGGGAATATCATGAAAATCGACTCACCGACACCAGTGTAGATGAAATGCGCCTGGAAATGCCCTTTCTTCCAACCTTTCCAGGTTTTGCCCACTTGTGGAGCGGTCGTACCGGCCGCGAAAGCTTTTTCCCAATCGAACATGAGTGCCGCGGTGGCGAGCGCCGAACTCTTGATGAAATCTCTTCTGTCCATAGAAAGTCAGTTTTATTTAACACAAATATAGCATTATTTCCATATTGTGGACAAGTGTTGGAAAATGTTCATAACTATTCATTAAAACGCTTTGAAATTATAAGGGAAAGACCTATTTTCGCAAACAATTTATAATTGATCACTCTAACCATGGAAGTAAAGAACGCTGTGGCCGGCACTCTCGAGTCCGGAGACATCATGATCCAGATCGGACCGGGTGAAGGCCTTCAGGTAGAGCTTCAAAGCTCTGTGGCCGCCCAGTTCGGGCGGCAGATCAAGTCGGTGATCACCGAGACTCTCGAGGGCCTCGGCATCTCTGACGCGTATGTCAAAGCGACGGATAAAGGTGCCCTGGACTGCACGATCCGCGCGAGAGTAACCGCCGCCGCTGTACGCGCCACCGGCAAAGATGTCTGGAAATAGTATGGAAAGGCTTAGAAGAACAATGATGTTCGTTCCGGGCAACAATCCCGGGATGATGGCGGACGCCCATATTTATGGGCCGGATTCGATAATGCTTGACCTTGAGGATTCAGTGACGATGGCCGAGAAGGACGCCGCCCGCCTCCTGGTCTATAACGCCCTCAAGACAATCGATTATGGCGACACCGAGATGGTGGTCAGGATCAATCCCCTCAACACCCCGTATGGGAAAAAGGACGTTGAGGCTGTCGTGAAGGCCGGGGTCGATGTGATCCGTATGCCTAAGACGGAGACAGCTGATGAGGTCCGTGAGCTGGAGGCTGAGATCATCAAGGTCGAAGAGGAACTCGGATGTGTCGGACGCACCCAGATCATGGCGGCTATCGAGAGCGCTCTTGGTATCGTCAATGCCTACGAGATCGCCACCGCTTCCAAGAGGATGATGGGTATCGCGCTCGGAGCCGAGGATTACACCGCCAACCTGAAGACCCCCCGTACTCCGGAAGGGTCCGAGCTCCTTCTTGCGAGGGAGACCATAGTTGTGGCCGCCAGGGCCGCTGGTATCGCTTGCTTTGACACTGTATATTCCAACCTTGATGACATGGACACCTTCCGTAAGGAAGTTGAGTTGATCAAGAATCTCGGTTTTGACGGGAAGTCGATCATCAATCCCCGCCAGATCCAGGTGGTCAATGAGGTGTTCGCTCCCAAGCAGAAAGACATTGACAAGGCCCTTCGGATCATCGCCGCCATCAAGGAGGCCCGTGAGAAGGGTTCGGGTGTCATCGCCGTCAATGGCAAGATGGTTGACCGCCCGGTCGTGCTCCGCGCCGAGAGGGTGATCGCCTTGGCTGTCGCTTCAGGAATATTGAATGAGGAGGAATTGTCATGAGAAACACTAAAGTAGTCTCTTTGGAGGAAGCCATCCGCCGCTCTGGCCTCAAGGATGGCATGACCATATCTTTCCACCATCATTTCCGCGGTGGAGACAAGGTCGTCAACCTGGTTGTCGCCAAGTTGGCTGAGATGGGTTTCAAGGATCTCAAACTCGCGGCCTCGAGTCTCTCGGATGTCCACGCCCCGCTTATTGAGCACATCAAGGCTGGCGTCATCACCGGCATCTCCACCTCGGGTCTCCGCGGTGAACTGGCTAATGAGATATCCCATGGCCTTATGACTGAGCCTGTCGTGTTCCGTTCCCATGGTGGCAGGGGCAGCGCTATCGCCAACGGTGAGCTTCACATTGATGTCGCTTTCCTGGGAGCTTCCTCTTGCGACGAGTTGGGTAACGCTTCCGGTTGCCCCCGCAGCGAGAACGCCAAATCCATTTGTGGCTCTCTTGGTTACGCGCTTCCGGACGCAAAGTACGCCGACCATGTGGTTGTCCTGACTGACGACCTCGTGGCCTATCCTAATTACCCCAAGTCAATCTCTTCCTGCGATGTCGAATCCGTCGTGATCGTGGATTCCGTGGGTGACAGCTCGAAGATATCTTCGGGAGCGATCCGTGACTCGAAGAATCCCCGTGACATTTTGCTTGCCCAGCAGGCCGCCCAGGTCGTGATCAACAGCGGTTACTTCAAGGATGGTTTCTCCATCCAGACCGGTACCGGCGGAGCTTCGCTGGCTGTCGTGAAGTACATAAAGGAGAGCATGCTTGAGAAGGGAATCAAAGCTTCTTTCGCCCTCGGTGGCATCACTGCCCACATGGTCAAGCTCCATGAGGAAGGCCTGATCGGCAAACTGATTGACGTCCAGTCGTTTGACAAGGTCGCGGCTGAGTCGATCGCCTCTGACCAGACCCACCAGGAGGTCAGCGCAGTCGAATATGCCAGCGCCGATAATCCCGGTTCAGCGGTCCACGCCCTTGACATTGTGATCCTCTCCGCCCTCGAAGTTGACGTTGATTTCAATGTGAACGTTCTCGTCGGATCTGACGGAATCATACGCGGAGCTGTGGGAGGCCATCCCGACACCGCCGAGGATAGCGCTTTGTCAATCATCGTTTGCCCTCTTCTGAGAGGACGTATCCCTTGCGTCGTCCCGAAAGTGACGACTCTGATCACTCCTGGCGCCGGGGTCGATGTGGTTGTCACCGAATATGGAATAGCTGTCAACCCCCGTCGTCCCGAGATCGCTGAGCGTCTCAAGGAGGCAGGGCTGAAGGTTGTGGACATCCACGATCTCGCCGCGAAGGCTACAAGTGTGATCGGTGTGCCTGATCCTCTGCCATTCGGCGACAAGGTCGTCGGTATCGTCATGGATCGCCACGGCAAAGTCCTTGACAAGATCTACAACATCCAGTAGGTGACTCTGGAAGAAATATTGGAGAGCCGGGAGGCCAGGGTGCGGCGGCAGCGCGAGCTGCTGGAAGCCAATCCTGGCCTTTCGCTTTTGTGTCTCACGGTGCAATTGCCCGGGCCGGTTAAAAGGAACAAAAGTTCTTTGGTGATAGCTGAAGCTGGGGTTAAGGCTGTCAGGGAGGCGTATACGGTTGAAATAGAGGAGCTTCGTGATTTGGAGACCGGTTATGAGGGCTTCTTCCTCGTTCCCATGTCTCCATTTGATGCCAAGCGCCTTGCCTGCCATCTCGAAGACACCCACCCCCTCGGACGCCTTATGGATTTGGACGTGATCGTCACGATCACGTCCAAATCCTCTTCCACCCCCCTGCACCCCCGAGGGGGATTGAGGGGCGTACCCCTCAAACTCCCTGCGTCGCTACGCTCCGAATCCCTTGAATCTGAATCGGAACAGACTTCGTTGAGTGGCGGACGGGAAGTCCCCGGACGGACATTTACCCGGATAGGGCGCGAAGCGCAGGGAGTACGGGGACTTCCCGCCGCCAAGTATTCACCGGCACCATTGGGGCGTGAGGATTTGGGGTTGGAGCCGAGGAAGTGCCTTTTGTGTGGCAACGAGGTTAGGCATTGCATGAGAGCAAAGTCTCACACAACCGAAGAATTGCTTGCGAAAATCGACCAAATGGTTGATATTTATTTAAAATCATAAGAAAACTTTTGTTTATCTGTAACGATTTGTTACATTTGTAGAGTTGTTCCACAGCAGGCGGAACCGGGAGTATTGGAAAGCTTGCGACAAGGTGCAGACAGAAGATAACATAGTAGAGATACAGAGAATCCCGCTGAGTTCTCCCCGATTCAGGAGACAAGTCGAGAACTTCCTCACGGCCAATGGTTTGCGTCTGGAAGTTGTCGACGATTATTTTTCTGTCCTTGACGGGGACGGATCCATTGTCGCCGGAGCCGGCCTTGCGGGAGATGTCATCAAATGTGTCGCTGTGGTCGCTTCGGCCAGGTCGAGAGGGCTTGTCGCCCCGCTGGTTTCCCACATCATCGCTTATGCCTCCGCAAAGGGTATAGCCAATCTCAAGGTTTTCACCAAACCCGAGAATGAGGCCATTTTCACCAGCCTCGGCTTCCACATTATCGCGAAAGCTCCTCTCGCTATCCTGATGGAGAACGGTCATGGTTTGGAGGATTATCTTAAGTCGTGCTCGGCTGCGGCAAAGCCAGGATTTGATCGGCCGGATTCAATCGGTTGTCCTTCGACTGCCGGTGTCATAATCATGAATGCCAACCCGTTCACCCTGGGGCATAAGTATCTGGTTGAGAAGGCCTCTGGGCAGGTAGGGAAGTTGTTTGTGATTCCGGTCAAGGAGGATGTGTCGTTGTTCCCGTATGAGGAACGGCTTGAGATGATACGTCGTGGCTGTGAGGGTCTCGCCACTGTCTTGGAAGGCAGTGAGTACCAGATTTCAGCGACGACCTTCCCGACATATTTCCTTAAAGATCTCACGGAAGCCGCCGAAACCCAGATGAGACTGGATCTCGATCTATTCGCCAGGCACATCGCCCCGTCTTTAGGAGTGACTGTCCGTTTTGTCGGCAGCGAGCCTTCAGACCCTCTGACCGCCCGTTACAACGAGCTCATGAAAGAGATTCTCCAGGCCTATGGAATATCGGTTGTCGAACTGTCAAGGCTTTCCCTTGACGGCAATCTCGCCGGGTATATTCAAGCTTCTGATGTGCGTAAGGCATTGGAACATGGGAGTTTCCGGAACGCCGTCGTCATGACGCCGCAGACGACGTGGCCTTATTTGGTCGCTGAGCTGGTGGCCAGGTCACTCAGGATAGAGCTTGACACTCCTGTGAAGCCAGGCCTTGTTGACAAGGATAGCAATGGAGCTCACAGTGATATGGACTATGCCCTGATGAAAGGCAGCATCGATGTTATCCGCCGCTCCTTTATCCGCCATCTCCATATCCTTGGCGATTTGACAGGCTGCCAGAAGGCCGCTGGTGATTCTTTAAGAGAGTTCGGAAAGGCGATTGAGGCGGAAGTGCTGGAATATACCCGGGGAGTAAACACTTATCGCGGGGCGATTTTCGCCTTAGGCTTCGCCGCAATTGCGGCTCTGATAATTGCCCGTGATTCGCAACTAAATGAATATCAAGATAATAGGCAAATATGGCTGGTGAATAATGACCACGCACTAATTGCTAATATATTGACTGATAGTCCTTTACGTTTTACGGTTACAGAACTATCTGAAAGGATCGCTGAACTTTCTGGTTTGCTTGCTGCGGGTAACGATTCCCATGGTGCCAAAGCTGTTAAAGAGCACGGGGTCAAGGGTGCTCTACAGTTGGCCTGGGAAGGCTACAAACCTCTTTTTGAAGATTGGCTGCCCTTCTTCCACTCCGCTGGTGCCGCCGGGCTTAGGCCGTACTCAGCCGCAGCGGAGCGAGGATGGACTCGGCCTGGCCCGGACGGCACAGCGGAGATAGATAAGACGGCTGCATTGCAGAAGACGTTGCTCAAGATAATGTCCACACTGGACGACACCTGCATTATTCACAGGGTTGGTTATCAGAGAGCCCAGGAAGTGAAGGAGGAGGCGAAAGCCCTGCTGGATAATTTCAGCGAGGGAGGATTGAGAGAAATGAAAAAGCGTTACGATGCGGAGGGTATCTCCCCCGGAGGTGCCGCCGACATGTTGGCGCTCACGATATTTGTAGATTCATTAACTAATTAATATTCTTAAAACCACACAATTATGGTAGAAATGATCCAACATGGAGTGTATCTCCTTGACGGAAAGACGATTGTTGACAATCCCGAGGGATTGCCCGGCAAAGACGAGGCGCGTGAGAACACTATCGCTTATGGGATTCTCCGTTCCCATGATGTCCAGGGTACAAAAGGCTCTAAGCTAAAAATCCGTTTCGACGCTATGGCGTCACACGACATCACCTATGTGGGTATTATCCAGACAGCCCGCGCCAGCGGCCTGGAGAAGTTCCCTATCCCTTATGCCATGACCAACTGCCACAACTCCCTTTGCGCTGTCGGCGGAACCATCAATGAGGATGACCATGTGTTCGGCCTTTCCGCGGCCAAGAAGTACGGTGGTATCTATGTTCCCGCCAATCAGGCTGTTATACATCAGTATGTCCGTGAGGCTCTTGCCACCTGCGGTGGAATGGTTCTCGGTTCCGACTCCCACACCCGCTACGGGTCACTTGGTTGCATGGGTGTCGGCGAAGGTGGTGGTGAGCTTGTGAAACAGCTTCTCCACAACACTTGGGACATCAACGCTCCTGAGGTAGTCCTGGTCTGGCTTGAGGGCAAACCCAAGCATGGAGTCGGCCCCCATGATGTGGCCATCTCCCTCGTCAAGGAAGTATTCGAGAGTGGTTTCGTGAAGAATAAGGTGCTTGAGTTCGCTGGTCCTGGTGTCAAGGAGCTTCCTATCGACTTCCGCAATGGAATCGACGTTATGACCACCGAGACCACCTGCCTCAGCTCCATCTGGGTCACTGACGAAATAGTCAAGGAGCATTATGAGATTCATCGCCGCCCTGAGTGCTATAAGGAACTCAAGCCCGGCAAGGTCGCATGGTATGACAGCATGATCCGCATCGACCTTTCCACTCAGGAGAGCATGATCGCTCTGCCGTTCCATCCTTCCAACGCATTCACTATCCATGAGTTGCAGGCTGACCCTGAGGGTATCCTCAAGGCTGTCGAGGACGACGCCAAGAAACGTTTCGGCGACAAGGTGCAGATAGATCTCCTGTCAAAGATCAAGGACGGGAAGGTCTGCGCTGACCAGGCTCTGATCGCCGGTTGCTCCGGAGGTACTTACGACAACCTCTCTGAGGCCGCGTCCATCATGAAGGGTAAGACCATCGGCAGCGATTATTTCACCATGAGCGCTTATCCGCAGTCCACACCCGTATACCTTGCCACGACCCGTCAGCACATAGCTGAGGAACTTCTCGAGGCTGGCGTCGTGATCAAGCCCGCTTTCTGCGGACCTTGCTTCGGTGCCGGTGATGTGCCCGCCAACAACGGATTCTCCATCCGTCACACTACCCGTAACTTCCCCAACAGGGAAGGCTCCAAGCCTGGCCAGGGCCAGCTTTCGCTCGTATCCTTGATGGATGCCCGCTCGATCGCCGCCACAGCCGCCAACGGTGGAGTTATCACAGCCGCCACCGACATTGAATATGAGGACACCCATAAGCGCTATGAGTTTGACGACAGGATCTACAAGAGCCGTGTCTATTACGGTTTCGGCAAGGAGGATCTCAGCGTGGAGCTGCGCTATGGCCCCAACATCAAGGATTGGCCTAAGATGTATCCGATGGAGGACAACATGCTCCTCGAACTGGCCGCTGTCATCCACGATCCCGTGACCACCACCGATGAGCTTATCCCTTCAGGAGAGACTTCCAGCTATCGTTCGAACCCTCTCAAACTCAGTGAGTTCGCTCTCTCAAGGAGAGTTCCTGAATATGTCGGCATTTCCAAGAGGATCCAGGCTCAGGATCTCGAGCGCCGTCAGGGTGAGGCCCCTTCAAATATCGCCATGACTCTCGCGAAGCTCGGTGTGTCTTCCGTGAACACCTCCTTCGGCTCCTGCGTTTTCGCCAACAAGCCCGGTGACGGTTCCGCTCGTGAGCAGGCCGCTTCCTGCCAGAAGGTTCTCGGTGGTGACGCCAACATCTGCTACGAGTACGCCACCAAGCGTTATCGCTCCAACTGTATCAACTGGGGTATCCTCCCGTTCACTATCGCTCCTGAGACTCCGTTCGATTACGAGGCTGGCGACATGGTGTTCGTTCCCGGAATCCGTGAGGCCATCCTTAACGGCTCTGAGGAGATCGACGCGAAGGTTATCACCAAGGGTGGCGACATCAAGCCTATCCACCTCTATTTCAAGAACTTGACCGCTGACGAGCGCCAGATTCTCGCTGACGGATGCCTTATGAATTATTACAAAAACCGCAAATAAGAAATGGAAAAAATCAAAATGACCACGCCGCTTGTCGAGATGGACGGCGACGAGATGACCAGGATCCTCTGGAAGATGATCAAATATGAGCTCATCCTGCCCTTCGTGGATCTCAAGACTGAATATTACGACCTCGGCTTGCCCAACCGTGACAAGACTTCGGACCAGGTGACCGTGGATGCGGCTAACGCTACCAAGAAGTATGGTGTGGCTGTCAAGTGCGCTACCATCACCCCCAACGCCCAGAGGATGACCGAGTACAACCTCAAGGAGATGTACAAGAGCCCCAATGGAACCATCCGTTCGATGCTTGACGGTACCGTGTTCCGTACTCCTATCACCATCCCTTCCATCCACCCTGCGGTGAAGTTCTGGAAGAAGCCCATCACCATCGCCCGTCATGCCTACGGAGACGTGTACAAGAGCGTGGATATCGTCACGGATGAGCCCGGTGTCGCGAAACTCGTATTCGAAGGAGAGTCCGGCAAGAGGGAAGAGGTCGTGGTCCAGCAGATGAAGGGTCCCGGCGTCCTCCAGGGAATGCACAATACGGACAAATCCATCCGCAGCTTCGCCCATTCCTGCTTCCAGTATGCCTTGAGTCTCAAGCAGACCATCTGGTTCGCTACCAAGGACACCATCGCCAAGAAGTATGACGGTCGCTTCAGGGCCATCTTCGACGAGGTGTTCCAGGAGTATAAGGACCGTTTCGCCGAGGCTGGGATTGAATATTTCTACACCCTTATCGATGACGCGGTCGCCCGCGTGATGCGTTCCGAGGGTGGTTTCATCTGGGCCTGCAAGAACTACGACGGCGACGTGATGTCCGACATGGTCTCCACCGCCTTCGGTTCCCTGGCCATGATGACCTCCGTTCTCGTGAGCCCCGACGGCAAGTATGAATACGAGGCCGCCCATGGCACCGTGACCCGCCATTACTACAAGTACCTGAAGGGAGAAGAAACCTCCACCAACCCGATCGCGACTATCTTCGCCTGGAGCGGGGCTTTCCGCAAGAGGGGAGAGCTGGACAACCTGCCTGAGCTTGTGGCCTACGCCGACAAACTCGAGGCCGCTTGCTTGGACACTCTCAACGAGGGCTACGCCACCAAGGATCTCGTGAACCTGATGGAGGGGATTACTCCAAAGATGCTGACTTCCGCCCAGTTCCTCGCTGCCATCCGCGAGCGTCTGGAAAAGCGCCTGGAAGCTTAAGTCTATCTTCGGCTGAACGACAATATCCCCCGGCTCCCTTCGTTTCGCGCCCTATCCGGGTAAATGGGAGCCGGGGGGTATTGTCGTCTCAGCAGTGACGCGATAGGTCTACCTTCCGTCTATCACCTCCTTCCAGGTTTTGCCGAGCAGGACCGGCGGAATATGGACGTGTTCTTCCTTATCCGTCTCGGCTATGCTCCTGGTAGCCACCTTGGTAGGATGTGCCTTGTCCCAGGTCTTGAAGGTGTTGTAGTCGTATTTCCAGGATGAACCCTCGGAGAGCTTCATGATCCTGGTGTATAACTGCGAGCGGGACGGGGCATTGAATGCTGAATGATTGTAGCTGTCATTCATCACGCTCTGTTCGGTAGGCCTCCATACACCTGACCAGAAAGCGTCTCCACCTTCATATACTCCGATATTCTCTGAAGCGAAGGCGCTGTCGCCAATGAACTGTTTCCACAAGACCTGATTGGGATTCGACGTGAGGGATATGTTCGTGAATCTGTTCCACTTATGGTACTTGTTGATCTTGGTGACCTCAGATGATGTGACCTCTCCTAATGATAGATAAGAGTATTCATCGGCAAGTTTGCCCAACCCGTGGCCACCTACCTCGTGGATGATAGTGGTGGCCATGTTTGAGTATCCTCCTGTCACAGTCACATCCTTGTAAGGGATCCATATCACGGAAGCTCCACCGGCATAGATGCTCTCATCCGCCGGATCCATCATATATGTGGTGCCGGCGTCCCGATAGCTGTTCATCAGGACCAGCACCATGACATTGTCCATCTTATCGTCGGTTTTAATGACTTTCTTGGCGTATTCAAGGACTTTCTTATTATCTCCTCCCACGGCGCTCCCGGACCCGAAGACTCCGCTGAATACGGTGGAGCATCTGGAGAAGTATTCATCGTTCTTGGAGACCGCCTCCACCATGTACACATTGAACCTGTTCTTCATGGACTTGAGAGGCTCGACCATGAACAGGTCATTCATCGCTTGCTTGGCTGCTTTCTCGAAGGTGCCTCCTGTTATGTCGCGGTCAGAGAAGGCGTCTCCTGTGATGACCAGGTCGATCCCCTTGCCTGTGCTGGCCTTCTGAAGAGTCTTATAGTTTCCGTCCCTTGAATAACTCTTTGATTCATAATGAGTCATGGAGACATTCAGGGCTTTCTCAAGGTACTTCAGAGCGTTTTCCACATTCTTTTTCTGGTCGGAGTCAACCAGTGTTGTGTAATCTACTGTACCGTCAGGCCCGATGATCACTATCTGGTTGATACTGCCGTAAGGGTACATGCCATCACCTTTTATCGCATAGAACGGGGCTTTTTCAGTTGGGATCTCATCATACATGTGACGTATAAAGGATTCCCATTCCGCACCGGATTTCTTCAGAAGATCCTTGAACAACTGGTCACGCCTGGAAAGATCCGGCTCTTTATTTGAGTTGTTGTCGAAGAACGTCAGGACTCCAAGCCCCTTGCTCTTTCCCTTCTTGTAAAGGTTTTCGAGCGAGGCCAGATATTCTGCCACCTCGGGGTAATCCGCGGCCACGTCAAAAAGGACGGTATACTTGTTGCCTTTTATGAAGGCCTCGATATCGAGCTCTTTGCCTGATATTGTTTTTACAGGAGGAGAGATAGGGGCGGGAATCTTTGATTTGCGGACATCTTCCTGCGTGAAGTTGTTGAACTGAACCGTGCGGCCCCAAATCAAAGGGAAACGCTCAATCTTGGCAAGGGAAGCCGGCAGGGTGCCGGACAGTCCGTTACCCATAAGGTCGAAATTCTCCAGATTTCTCAATCCGGAATAAGATGCGGGAATTGTTCCGGTGAAACTATTGTAGGAGAGATTGAGCCAAGTCAGTTTAGTAAGGTTTCCAATCTCCTTGGGAAGTGATCCTGAAAAATTGTTTGTGTTCAGGTCAAGCTGTTCCAAGTTGGTGAGTTGTCCGATAGATGAGGATAACGGGGCGTTATCCATATATTGACTCCTTACGATGTACAGTGTCTCAAGATTGGAAAGAGTGAAAAGGCTCTCGGGAAGTTTCCCGGTCAGAGGGTAGTCATACATGACAATTCTCTTGAGTTTCTTCAGGTTTCCTATCTCTTTCGGCAGCGGCCCAAAGGTGCTCTTCGGAAGGCCGTAAGACAGTTCCAGGTTGCAATTGAAGCTCAGATACTCAAGTTCCGTAAGGTCCTCGATTTCCTTGGGGATTTTTCCGAGACCGTCCCAGATTTGCAACCCTTTCACATGGGTTCCCGTAGGATCCATCTCCACACCTTCCCACGCGCTGGTGACCGGGCCGTCTGCTCCCCAGTTGTCATGATGAGACCAGTGATTCTTGTGGGCGTTGTAGAATGCCATAAGGGCTGCTTTTTCCTTGGCCATATAATCAGGTTCGACAACAGTCACATTGGCAGTTGCGCTACTGGTGGCGTTTACTGAGACATGTACTGTAGTTGTTCCGGAACCCACACCCACGAAAGAGCCATCATTCTTGACTTCGTAGTTTTCATCTAAAGTACTGCGTACGATGGAATTATCACTGGAACTCCAAATAATTCTTTTGATAACTACCTCTGGCGGATCAACCTTGATGGTGAAACGCGCGGTGTCTCCTTGGAAAATCGTGATTTCAGAGGGTTCAATTGTTATTGATTCGATAAGGGGATTATGCACTTCAACGGAGTAGGTCGCCTTCTTGTCTCCGACTGCGGCGGTAATAGTGACATTACCCAGGCTGACACCGGTGACCTTCCCGTTCTCATCTACCGTCGCGATGGATTCGTCGCTGGAGGTCAATACCGGGGTTTCCGTGGCGTTGGAGGGAGTGAGCTTGACGCTTAATTGGATGCTCTTGCCAATATATACGCTATGATCGGTCTCAATGAACTCGATCGCTGTGACCGGCACCACTTTCTTGCTGACAGTCACCTGGCATGTGGCGGATTT
>JAFYYW010000008.1 GCA_017548985.1 Bacteroidales bacterium | reverse complement strand
TTTCCTTTATCAGATCCGGCCGGGGGTCACCAGCTACGCCACCCTTTACAACGGCTACACCGACACCCTCGACAAGATGCTGACCCGGCTCGACCTGGACCTGTATTACCTCCGCAACCGCAGCGTCTGGTTCGATGTCAAAGTCCTCGGCCTGACTTTCCTCTCGATAGTGTCCGGCAAGAGGTTCTGAGCTTTTCCCGTCATGGCCGGCTTGACCGGCCATCCCGTTGCGGCGAGAGACCCCCGGTCAAGCCGGGGGTGACCCGGTCGAGGAGCTAAGCCACACGTAGCGGATCCATCACGGAATAAACCTTGCTCAGGGATTCAAAAGTGAAAAACTGGTCGTCAAGGATCATCCATTTATTCCGTTCTTTCATTGACAACCCCTTGATATCGGGGAAGAAGGAAACAGGCACGACCAAAACCCTACCATCGGTGAAGAAAACAATCATTTTCCCCCGATGATTGAAATCCAGTTTCTTTATTCCAAAGGATATGTTTTCCATCTTGCACATACTTCCAGCAAAAGCTCGTTGTCTTTCGGGGCTCCGGACACACTCAATGAAACACTACCGTGTAAACGAACCGGGCAGGAAATGGCAGCCGTTCTTCAGAAATACCTGACAATCAGTACTTTACAGAAAATGCGTAGAGAAATACTCTACGCATTTTTCATATTCAACTGACAGTCAGTCACTTCCATAAAACGCTTATCCTCGGATGCGTACTCTCCAATTCTTTCTTGTCGCAAAGATGTACAAAAAAAACAGAAGGAAACAAACAATACAAGAAAAAACAAAGGAGGGAGGCTCGTGATGAGCCTCCCTCGATTATATTAAAGAGTCAGACTATTCATACCACACACTGATACTTGATATTCGTCGAGAATCTTTTCTGTTACCCACCACGTGTGTAAATGTGACTGTCTCAGCATTACCTTCCCAAGTAACCACAGTACCGTCATCGCTAAATGATGGATTTCCTATGGAAGTTGTAACATTGACCCTGTCTCTTTGGTTGTTAGCATTGCGCTCAGCTGAAGTAAAACCATAACCGCTTACATAATTGATAACTATTTTGGTGATCTTAATACCAGCAACACTATTAAAGCTAACCGAACTATTGTTAGGCGCAGTGAGATAGGTGGTGTTTCGAGATCTGGATAGACTATTCTCCGATACTGTCAAATAACCATCTGCCGTGGTAACAGAGCTCGTGATTAGATTTCCATTAGACGTAAAATAATCATCCGGGCCAAAAGATAACGGCTGAGGAGTAACTGGTCCTCTATTTTGAACTATATCTATCGAGATCTCCTCCCCTGCCGCGCGTGTGCCTTGCGTGACAGTCACCGTAAAGGTCCTCTGCTGATCGGTTGTGTTCTCAGGAATGTTGACAGTAAGGGTCTTGGAACCCTGTCCTTGCTGATCATCCTCCGGCAAAGAAGCGCCGTTATCAACATTTGCTATCCAGTTGATATCATTGTCAGCGGTAAGCAACACCTGCACCGATTGAGCCCTATAATTGACGGAAGTTGTCTGGGTCGATAAGCCGAAGCGCTCATTCTCGAATTTGACACTATCCCTATTGAAATACTCGTTGTCAACATAGACAGTGGTCGCGCTGGCAGCCTTGACCGTCTTGAATTGCGTGGTAAAATCAATTATTCCAACAACAGATTGTCCGGCGTTATGGGCAGTGACCCAAGCGTTGCGCATAGGCTTGTACTCATCCCAATTGACCGTACGGATGTAGTAGTATGAATGCTGGTCAGCCGTATTATAAATGCTCGGGCCTATCTTCACCGGCACGGCAATGGTATTTCCCGCACCATCTTTACCAGTCGGATTCAAAGTGCGGTTGCTGTCCTCGATGTAGAACTCGAGCGGGAACATAGACTCCTGCAATGTGTCTGTCAGGGCGATATGGAGGATCGTATTGATATTCGTACCCTCAACCACCTTCGGAGGTTCCAGGGACAAAGCCATATCCATCTTCTTCATCACCTTCAAAGTGATATCGCGGTACAAGGTGGACCTGTTGGTACCGGTCAAACCATTAGTGGCTTTAACCTGAAGCACGGACTCAAGGTCTAAACTATCGTTCTGTCCGTTGAGTGTCACGGTGTAGAACTTCAGACCATCTTCCTCTCTTGATGAAATAGAGGAGTTGGCGAGCGCCGGATTGTCACCCATTTCTTTGATTGTGACATTTATGCTTTCGTTATTAACAATAGCATTACCCTCACTATCAACATCTGTCACATCCGGGACATAGTACACCCAGAAGGATTTCTGCCCACTGGTCGTGTATGTCTTCTCAACGAACTCCACAAACAAACGCGACTTTCCATCAGAAACATCGGTAAGTGTCTTGGTCTCAGCGGACATCGACATATTACCACCGCTGTTGCGGATGATAGCCTCGGCAGGAGTGGAAGCGCCGTGATTGCCCACGTAAGGGACATCAATCTCGTACTTGTAGTTACGGTAGATAGGATAATAGCCGCCCACGTCCTCGTCCATCAAGTCAACACGATAGTATGTGTAATCTGTCTCCGATCCATACCTTGCCCTCATTAATATAAAGGTAGGATTCGTCCTTTTAGGATCCACACGCTCGTAAGTGTAAAGAGGTTTGGAGGCATCCGTCCACTCTATGTCCTCATCCTCTACATCTTCCGGAAGGGTATTCAAAGCCGTGCTGACCATATAACCATCGTAAGTTTTCAAAAGGTTGGTAAGGGAATCGGTCTGTACGGCATCGTACACGGGCTCGCCGTCCGTCAGAACCATCTTCGCGTTCTTCTTGTAGAATATATAATTCTTGTAGTCATCGACATACTCCGCATAAAAGACCGGCTGTGTGGTTCCCGGTTTCGGTCTGGTACCAGTCATCGAGACAGGCGCGATGGAGCCGGAGACCGGAGTGTTCACGAGCGTCCATGAAACAGCGCTTATTCCGGCGTCAGCCGCGACATTCAGCGAGACCTCGGCGAAGTTTCGGACAAGGACCACATCCTCAAAGAGGGCCGCGGTCTCGTCACTAGGGATGTAATTACCCTCATCGTCGGTCTGCAAAATACCATTCTCGTCCAACTGGGTAAGAATACCGTCGGGCAAAACGACCCTGGCCCAATAAGCGCCCACATCATCGGTGGATTCCATGTGACCCATAATGGAGTGCTCATCAGCGACACTGTCGAATGGAATACTTGAGTCTCCATTAGCGATTATATGAACGTGGGCCTCTGCTTCATAAACAGGAAGTAGAACCTTGAAATAGTAAATGTCCGCGGGACCTCTATAATTGGTCTTGGCATAATCTTCACTGTCAACGTAAACAGTTTTCCCAGACTCGGTGGTTTTGCTTACAGGCGTCGCCAACGCATAAGCCTGAGGATAACCGGATGTGCCGAAAACAGCCACGCGGATGGATTCTATCTTCGGATCTTCAGCTCGCTTGTTCGCATCCGTCGACCTGGTCGAGGCGGTCAATTCCACGGGAACCGCAAGTTTCATTGTCACGGCCACCAGGCCGCTATTCTCCGAGGCCTGATTATCGTTCTCCAACAACTCCGCCTCCTTGGTGCAAGCGACAGCGCCCAAAAAAAGTATCGAGGCTATATATAATAATCTTTTCATAATCATCATACAATTAGATTATTTCGTAGTCATAAATCCGGACCATTGTGTAGCGGCATTGCCCGTCAGAACAGGATCTTCACCCCAATACCAAAGGTCATAGACACAACGGGAAGACCAACCATTTACATTTTGGCCAGCTCCAGTTCCACCACCCTGGGTAGTGTTGAACGCCTCGTCATAAAAATTCCTTCCAGTAGAGGCCCAATAATGAGAACTAGAATAAAAAGGATTGGCGAGCAGCCCAAGATCATTTGCGAGGGTATAGACAAATACCATTTCCGCTTCTGTGGGAAGTCTCCATCTACCAGCAGGATATCCATCCTCTTGATATGAAGCACATCTCTCAATATTTGAAGCCCAGCCAACTTTATTACCATTACAACCACCATATCCAGAAGCCAGCATAAACTTGGGAGCAATCACATTCGCTTTGTCGGGATCGGCATACATATAATCCTCGATATAATTGTTAGAGGCATTACCAAGATCTTGTTCTCCCCAAGATTGAGGCTGTCCTCCTAGAGGTGTATACGTATTCACTGGATATTTATCTTTCAACTTAATACGGGGATCGCCAATGACGGGAGCATCCATCCCTAAGTTGGTATACTTTCCAGCATCAATACTAGCCAAGGTCGTAACAGTCACGATCGTCCTCGTTTTGCCAGCCGAGGAATTACCAATATAACCGAGAGACGCACTTGCATTATTTGTCACATTTCGAGCAGTACCGCTATATACTGTTCCATTGAGGAAAATCGTATTAGCATTCTGGGTAAGAACTGCCTCCGCATAGATAGGCGGATACTGGGTGATGGTGACAGTGCGGTCGAAACGCGTGCTTGTACCCTCATCCTTCAAGTGAAGGGTGACGACGAACTTGAACGGGGAAATGTTCACCTGATTATCAAGGGCTGTACGCAAAGTGTGATTGATGACAAGTTGCGACCCCTGAACGCTCACCCAGTTGGGCAGCCTTACCGCGGGATTTCCGCCATCAACAGTATTCGCATTGTACGGGTTAACATAAGAAGTTGGCCCACCATTGATGAAATATCTGGGCGTGGCGGTATTCCCTGTCAGATTATAGTCATATATCTGTAGCTTAGAGACCTCCACCTCACCGGAAGAAACGAACAGGATCTGAACACTATTGCTATACATGTCATATTCGTCCTTCGGGATGTCCAGGGAGATATAACGGCCCAAGCCCACATTGGAAGCGAAAGCACCGTTCTGACTCCAATCCTTGACCACATACTCCTCACCGATGACCTTGACCTCATTGTCAGAACCGATTGTGTTCACTGTCACCGAGAACTCATAGATCATGTTGGGTTCGCTGATGGAACCGCGAGGAAGCACTATCTTGTAATAGACCTCCTTCTGCTTGTACTCTCTCCAGTCAGGAGCATCTGTGGTCCCGAAATTCTTGTATCCCTGCCAAGGCAAAACAAGCTTGAGATAAGGCTGGTTATCATCACCTTCATCAAGACTGATAGGATAAGAATAGTAATGCGCAAGCTTATTACCGTTGCTATCAGTGGTGGTGAGATCTTTCATATAGTCATACGCATACTCGAATAGATCACGGCTACCGTTTCCTTCAGTTGAGCCGTGTGTTTGAGGCTTCGTGCAATTTGCCCAGGAATCAGCCACAAGGGCGCGGGAAAGCGGGCCTCCGAGAGTTGTATGCTCAATGGCGTTGGACAAGTACACACGAGTCTTATCGCCATTACTCATCGGTTCCCATTTGATCTCCTCGTAAATGTGACCTTCTTTATCCTTCTTCTGCTCCAAAAACTCCTCATATGTGAAAGACACTGTGACTTTGGAAGCGAGGCGTTTAAGCGGGATCTCAGCCTGGACGGCGAACCTGCCTGAAGGATTCAACTCGATTTCTTTCTCACCGGTCATCACAAAGAAGAGGTTTGTATCAGCTGGCGTCATCGTGCGTGGCCAGCGGAGTTCGAAGCCTTCTCCGCCATCCTCAAAGAACGTGGCTCCCACTTCCAGCTCGTGAAGCCCTTTCCATGTCTTGACGGTGTCCGGAATAGTTGTGTTGACATCGGCGAGGGAAGGATTTGATCCATACTTGTCAACATAGTTCGCTACAGCGAAAACCTTCGCGGTTTTAGAGCCGTTAGCGAAAATCTTGTTCAAAACTCCGGTCTGGATCGTATCTTTATATGTGCCGGCAAGACCATCATCCGTGGGGATGAGGGACTTGGAGTAAACATACTCAGCATCATCCGCTACCTTGCCATCTTCGCCGTATGCGAAAATGAAGTAGTCGATCCGTTTGATCAAGTTCTCGTTACTCACACCATTCACAGCTCGAGTCGCCATATCGGAACAAGAGAAGCTGAGCGCGGCAACACCCTCCTCATCTACGGGGAATTCCTCGTGCCAACTAATCTCTCTCTCACAGGAGGCGGCCAGAATGGCCGTGACACCTATTAAATAATATATAAACTTTTTCATACTCTTCATAAGCGGTTAATTATGTGCGGGAATGACAAGCGCGTAATTCGATCTGATCTCAGAGTAGGCGCTGATCCACTCACCTCCGTCCGGTTTGACCCAAATGTCTATCTGAGCCTTGAAAGGGCCACTCGCACTGGAAGTTGAGCGTACCTGGAAGTAAACGGTCTTTGTGGTGATGTCCTCGCCATCTGTCTGGTTGTGAGCAACCCACTGCCCGGTACTCGAATTGTAGATAACGATCTCGTACTTAGAAGTATTGACCGATGTCTCGCCGTATGCGGGGATAAGTCCTATCTTGAACTTCCCTTCCAGCGGATAGTTAATGGTGAAATAACCCTGAGCAGGGAAGTAACCGTTGTTGGCGGTATACTGTGTCCATTCAGTCCCGTTAAGCACATAAGGCTTATAGTACATATTCACCGTATAGCCATCGATGTCAACCGTGTTCATATCCTCCCCGGTGGGGGTCTGCCGTACCTTGGTGTTCATCCAAGTCACATTCGACATATTGATGGAACCGTCCTTGGTGTCGAGACTTCCAGCGGGACCATTATCCCAAGGCTGAACCTTGAAGATCAGCAGAATGTCTGTCGGGGAGATGTTGAGAGTATATGTGTACTTGTTACCGGCGACCCATTCGATATCGGGAATACTCACGGTCTTCTCGTAAGTGACAACCTCAGAGCCATCGGCAATGGTGTAATTGACATCGATCTTGAGGGTGTCAATGGTCTGGGGCCAAATCACGAAGTAGTTGGTGTCAACCGCATCGGTGTCGGCATTGAACACCTGCTTGGACAAAATGTCGATGAAACCCTCAGAGGGAAGGGCGACATCAGCGATTGGATTGGAGGCGGAAATGAACGGGGTGGCTTCGTCAGCGGTCACGCCAGCGTCTCCATAAGCGACCGCGGTCGCGTCGCCGCTGAAGTTGATGGTGGCACTTCCCTTATTAGGGATGACCGTACTGACAGAATTCACGGTCACAGTCCCGTCCGTGCAATTCTTCACCACCATACCGATGGACGAGAGCAAATGCTTGAATGTCAGGGGCACCGGTGTCTCAGGTGTGTTGGCGGCCATCCAGGCGGCGGCGGTTGACGAGAAGATATCCGAATATAGAACGTCAACCTCATCATCGCTGGCGGTCAATGACTTGCTCACGGACAGCGTTTGAGTGGTAGAGTCATATGTACCCGTGCCATCAATGTAGCTGAAGAATTTGTGCGTGCCGGCCTTCCAGTAATAAGGAGCGCTGGCGGTGTTTCCATACTGCCAGCCTTGTGAATACACAAGAGTGTTATCAATGTAAGGTGTTGTCTGCCCGCTCCAAATGTCCCAGATCTTCAACGTGTAGTCGTGCAAATCCGTCACGGTGTCGATAAGCGCTCTGGTCTCAACGGTTTTGGGGGCGAAGGAAATACTGCCTTCATCCTCTGCCAGCTTGACGACCTCGGTCTTGTCGCAAGCGACGAATCCGAAGGCGAGAGCTATCCCGATTAAATATATAAGCTTCTTCATAATCATTCCTCCTATTCAATGACCAGGGTCTGATTGTTGTCAGAGTTGGTGATCCACTCTTCGACAGTCATTCCACCGTCAGCAAAAGTAATCAGCCACTCTCCACCAGGCAAAAGCAAGCCGGTAAGACGGTGCTTGGAACAAGCGGTGAAATTAATTGTGGTCCCATCGCTCTTGGACAAGTCAAGAGTCCATGTCTTATTGGTACCACTCGAATAAGTGGCCTCAATCTCTATGCGAAGTTTCGAAAGAGTCCTTGGCAACGCGAACACGGTGAAAACAAGAGGAGCGACATCATCTCCGGAAGGTATATCTTTCCCCGAGCCCATGTTAACATGAATATACTTTTGAGAAGACGAATTGTCATAAAAAGTATATGATTTGTCGCCTGACACGTCAACATCGAAAGGACCCGCCAAATGAGTGGTATTATTAATACTATTGTCGTTAATCCTGATATAAAAATCATTTAACGTGACGCCCTCTTCGGTAGACTTCAGGAAAAACTCGAAAGCCGTGAAGTCAGGATAGAATGTCATTAAAACATTCTGGCCTTTGCTAGCCGTAGCCTTGGAAGTCATGAAAGCGTATGACATGTCTCCCTTCTCAGAATAATACTGTAAGGCCGGGATCGTGAAACTGAATTTCCCCTGAGTGCCCGGCACAGCCGACGTATTGCCAGTACCAGCATCGGAACCGGGCTTCGGATATACGCCATAGAATGTGGCCTGGTTATCGTCCAGCCAGATGAGGCCGTTACCTACATAATAACTTTCACCGACCTGCTCTTGATCATAAGCAGGATTGGTCGTCGGGTCGACGTCGTTACTCAGGTTCTCCAGCGTACCTTTCGACTGATCTTCACTATTAGGTTTAATCTTGTAATCAGCCCAATAATAGTACGGATTCTCGGTGGTCTCGGGACCATTCTCAACTGCGGCACGCCTGGCGGAATTAGGCGAGTAAATACGAATCTTATCCGTATTCAACCACTTGATTCCCTGTGTGGAGGCTCCTTCGGTATATTCCTTATACTCAGTCCTCGTCATGGCTGAAGAATGAGCGGACACACCGAACTGAACCGCTTTGGCACCTTTCCTGTCCCAATTCTCCTTCTGGCACCCAGCCAGAACGAGAAGGCCTGCCAAAACAACGGCAGCTGCCAAAAAATGTAAAATCTTTCTCATGCTTACTGCCAGTTATGGTTAAACCCTGAATCACTAAAATCATGTGTCTCCACCTTCTGCTCTGTGGCGGCGATGTTAACCTGGGCATCATCCACCAACGACCCGTCAAGTATCGGGCCTTCAGGAGAGAACTCACATACGCGCAACACAATTGGTGGCGTATACTGTTTAGCTTTTTCCATAAATCAAATGTCTCTATATTTATTCTTCTATATTATCTTCTCCAACCACGCCCTCGGAACCCTGGCCCGGGCCCAAAGGCATCCTAACAATCCGACCACAACATAGGTCTTGCCAAGTAATTCCTCAACATATCCCTCAACGCCCTTCAAGGATCCTTTCGTGACCCTCACCTTCTCTCCGACCTTCAGAGGCTTGTCAACCAGTCCTCCTTCTTCAATGGAAAGATCAAATACGCGGCGGAAATCATCCATCTGCTTGTCCGGGACAACCATCATCTGCCTTGTGGCACAATCCGGAACGAACTGGATCGGGTACCTATCCCTCACCACAAGCATGCAGGCGTCTTCCTTGGTGGCCCTGACGAACACAATGTTGGGAGCAAGGACTTTCTCATACGAACCGGAGCCGCGGCTCTTCCGCACGCTGACCGTCGGGACGAAAGAGATTATCCCCCTGCGGGAGAGCTCATCCCTCATCCGGATCTCCTGGCGGAAATAGCGAGTTTTCGCGACGTACCAGGCCATTCCGCCCTGGTCCGCCATCTCCCTATCCATTCCGTATGATCTCGCCAAATTCATAACAACTTGCTTGCTTCAACACAACAGCATACCTTTTGGGACACAATTGTGAACTTGCAAAATTATAAAGAATCTCTCAAAAAAAAAAGTAATTAATATAATAGGCCAGTATTTTTCATCCCAAAAACGCCATTTAAAACGATTATTGAATAAATTAATTTGACATTCGTCAACAAGTTTCGAATAAAAAGACTATCTTTGCAGTGAATGGAGATGTCCTCCATACTTTTTCGAAGCGGTTCCGCAGATGCAGGACTGTCGGCGTAGCCATTTTCGGCTTACTGTCAAGAATCTAAGTAAATTATTAATATTCAAAACAATGAAGACTATTTTCACTTCATTCGCAGTGTTGGTGCTAAGCGCCTCCGCTCTCTTCGCGCAGCCTGCCGAAGAGAGGCCAACTAACCCATTCTGGATAGGTATCCAAGGAGGCGGGCTGTTATCTTACAATGAAAACTGTTTCACCTTCAAGGAAGCCGGAAAGGCTTTTGATCTCCTCTCTTTACAAGGCTCCGTATCATTAGGTTACGACGTCTCTCGCAAGTTGGGATTCCGCGTCAATGTCAACTATGACGGGAAGAATGACGCCGCCAACAATTCCCGTCAATCCGGAGGAGGCTTCTGGCCGTACAACTTCAAGAGCATTTCCGCTTTTCTTGACGCCACCTGGAATCTGACAGACGAGTTCTACGAGGGGCCTTTTGCTCCTAAGGCATACTTAGGAGTCGGACTGGGACACTCCTATGACATCACCGACTCCGGCCATCCGTGGCAGGGTATTTCCAAAGGCACTTATATGACCGATCCTAACAACAGCTTCGGCTTCCGCGTGGGATTCCTTTGCGAACTCAGGCTCTCCGATTTCTTCGGACTCTTCGTTGATTTTGCCGCGGAGGCATACACTGACAATTTCAACGGTCTGCAGCCGACAGAGGAGGACAAGAAAGCCTCTGCTAACGGTTATCCTGGTTATCCATTCGACCTTCGTGGCGTAGGTTCTTTCGGACTCGCTTTGCATTTTTAATTTAACTGATGATGAGAATGAAAAGAATAGTACTGGTTTTCGCGGCCATTGCCATGTCGTTCGTGGCTACCGCCCAGAACGAGCGACCCACCAATTGGTTCCTCGGAGCCTCGGGAGGATTCAACACCGGATTTGACGGGAAAGAATACCTTTCACGAATAGAGTCACACAGTGGAAATGGCACTGCCTTCGATGTGTACGTTGGAAAGTTCTTCAACAACACTCTTGGATTCAGGGCTGGATATCAGGGACTTTCGGTCTCTGACCAGTATATCGAATACGGAAAACTGAACTACTCCTATGCCCATGCGGACCTGCTCCTGCGTTGCTGGGATTTCCTTGTCCCGTATATTCACGCCGGGGCCGCCAAGGTCGAAAACTTAAAGCCTGCCGGAGGTGTCGGCATCATGGTTCCGATCAAGCTTTCCAACAGGGTCAGCTTTATTCCGGATCTCAAAGCGACTGCCTTCCCGGGATCCACCTTCCCCGAGGGAGACGGTTTCGGAAGGAATCTCACCGCCACTCTCGGTCTTAGAGTCAATCTGGGCAAGGTTGGCGCGAAACCAGAGCCCGAGGTGATTCCAGAGCCGATACCTGTAATCGTCCCCAAGCCGGAACCCGCACCGGAGCCCGAGCCCGAACCCGTGGTTGAGGAGCCGAAACCCACCGTCCAGGAGGCAGTAGAGGAAATCAATAAGTCCTTCCGCGCCGACGCCCTGTTCGACTTCGACAAATCCGAGATCCGCGCCGATGCCATTCCGATCCTCGACAAAGCTGTCGCCTGGCTGAACGAGTTCCCGACCGTCAAGGGTGTCATCGAGGGACACACTGACAGCCGAGGCACCGAGGAGTACAACCAAGGCCTCTCCGAAAGGCGCGCCAAAGCCGTCTACGACTATCTCGTAAACAAGGGAATCAACAAGTTCCGCCTGACCTGGAAGGGCTTTGGCGAATCTCGCCCCGTGGCCACGAACGAGACAGACGAAGGCCGCCAGCTCAATCGCCGCATCGTACTGGTGCTTGACGAGGAATAGATTTTTACTCGAAAACCCTTTTCAAAGTCTTGTCTGGCCCACCGGTCGGGCAAGGCTTTGTGCATGATAACACAAATGAATATCGCCATTATCATAGCAGGAGGCTCTGGCTCCAGGATGGGGCAGAGCATCCCCAAACAGTTTATCACAATCCATGACAAACCGGTTCTCATATATACTTTGGAAGGATTCCAGAGTCATAAAATGGTAGATGCGATCGAAGTTGTTTGCATTGATGGCTGGCAGGATGTCGTATGGGCCTATTCCAGGCAATTCGGGATAGATAAACTCAAGTGGATCGTCCCAGGAGGAGGCACAGGTCAAGAGTCCATTCGTAACGGAGTGTTCAATTTGGAAGACACATGCCACGATGATGATATCATTATCATCCACGATGGTATTCGCCCGCTGATTGAGCCATATGTCCTTACTGATGTTATAGAGAAGTGTCAAGAATATGGAAACGCCGTCACTTCAATGCCTTACAATGAACAAATATTCTTGGTGAATGAGGACGATCCTTCCACGACAACTAAATACATACCAAGGGAAACGCTACGAAGAGTAGCGACGCCGCAAGCATATAGGTTCGGTATTCTTGACAGAGCTTATCACGAGGCCTTCGAAAAAGGAATTGGCATTTACGGTTCTTCGTACACCAATACCATGATGGTTGAATTAGGAAAGACTCTGCACTTTGCCGCCGGATCTGATAAGAACATCAAACTTACCACTAAAGATGACTTGGAACTCTTCAAGGGGTATCTGGAAATGAAGAAAGATGGACATCTCGAATAATAAACCGTTCTCATGCCCGCAGTATGCCGAAGACCTGATCACTATTAATGGTTGTGATTGGTTCGACTGGGACATTCTGCGTGATCGTTCTCTCTTGATCTCCGGATCCACGGGAATGATCGGGAGTTGCCTTGTCGACGTCATTATGTTCCGGAACCGTGAGTATGGCTTAAACTGCAAGGTTTTCGCTCTTTCCCGCAGTCGCGAGAAAGCATGTTCAAGGTTTGTGGAATGGTCGGATTCTTCCCTTTTGCAGATACTGGAAGGAGATGTGAATCAGGAGATTACTTATCTTATGCCAGGCAAGATTGATTATGTGCTGCATCTTGCCAGCAACACACATCCTGTAGCTTATGCCACTGATCCTATCGGGACTGTCCTGACAAATATCATTGGAACAAGGAACATGCTTGAAGCGGCCATGTCGCAAAGGGCAAGGAGGTTCCTGTTCGCTTCTTCAAATGAGATTTATGGCGAGAATAGAGGAGACAAAGAACTGTTTGACGAGCAGTATCTTGGATATATCGACTGCAATACCCTGCGCGCGGGTTATCCTGAAAGCAAGCGCTGCGGGGAGGCTCTCTGCCAGGCATACCTCAAACAAAAAGGATTGGATATTGTTATCGCGAGGCTTACCCGTTCTTTCGGCCCAACCCTGCTCCCTTCTGACACGAAAGCCATGTCGCAATTCCTTCGTAATGGCGTAAATGGGGAAGATATAGTTTTGAAAAGCGACGGAAACCAATTGTATTCATATACATACACTGCCGATGCGGTAACGGGTTTGCTTACAGTCCTACTAAAAGGTGAATGCGGACAATCATATAACGTGGCAGAAGAATCTTTGGATATCCCCCTTAAAGTAATCGCTGGTATTATTGCTGAAGAGGCCGGAACCAGGGTGGTTTTCGATTTTCCTGATGCGGTGGAAGCGGCGGGGTTCAGCAAAGCGACAAAAGCCAGGCTCGATGGCAGCAAACTGAGGGCCCTGGGATGGAGGGCTAAATATACTCTAAGGGAAGGAATCAGCAGGACATTGAAATGCCTGAATCCTTAAAACAGAAGACTATCAAGGGGATAACTTGGACCTTTGTGGAACAAGTCTTGATCCGTGGAGTTAACTTTTTGATAGGCATTATTCTGGCAAGACTGTTAAGTCCTACGGACTACGGCCTTGTAGGCATGCTTGGGGTTTTCCTGACAATTTCCCAGACTCTTATTAACGGAGGATTGACAAGTGCTTTAATCCAAACAAAGAATCCTAGCGACAAGGACTTCTCGACCGTGTACATCGTCAATCTCGTATTGAGTTTTGTATTCTATTGGATCCTATTCGTATCGGCTCCGGCCATCGCTCGCTTCTACGGGCAACCTTTATTAAAACCCCTGCTTCGGGTAATCTCACTCATCCTGGTTATTGGAGCTTTCTCCTCCGTTCACGGGACACTACTGTCAATAAGGCTTGATTTTAAAACCAAGACACTCATCTCATTCATCGCATCTGTCTTTTCTGGCGGAATAGGCATTTTCTGTGCCTACAAAAGTCTTGGGGTGTGGGCCCTCGCCGCGCAGAACATAGCATCTTCGATAGCTATTACAATTCTTTCACTGCTCTTTTTACGCTGGGTACCACGTTTGGTGTTTTCTAAGGAATCCTTCAAGCGACTATTCGGGTTCAGTTCAAAAATCCTGGCTTCATGCTTGATCCACGATATCTACTCGGGCTCATATTCGTTAGTGATAGGCAAAAGATTCACAGCAGCTGATCTGGGACAGTTTTCAAGAGCGGGGCAATTCCCTGGAATCGCGAATGGGACAATAATGGGAGCACTCGATAAGGTCGCATATCCGGTATTAAGCAAGGTCCAGGACGACGACCATCTGCTTATCCGTGTGTACGACAAGTATATCCAGATATCCTGTTTCATTCTATTTCCGGTTCTTTTGGGCATTTGCGGTTGCGCCAGACCGATGGTATCCCTCCTTCTAACTGACAAATGGCTGCCATGCGTGCCGTTTATGCAGATCTTGTGTTTCTCATTCCTGACCGAGTGTGTCACCAAGATCAACCTCAACCTACTCTTCGTCAAAGGGCGGTCGGATTTTGTACTGCGCCTTGAGATCATCAAGAAGATAATAGCCTTTTCCATCTTGTTCATATCCATGTTCTTCAGCCTCAAGGTGATGTGTTACGGACAGGTGTTGAACGCTTTCATCGCTCTCTACCTCAATACCCACTACACTAAAAAGATTCTCGGCTATTCGTTCAGCAAGCAAGTCAAATCAGTTTACCCATATTTCCTGATATCCTTAATTGTTCTCGCCGAGGCGCTGTGTTTCTCCTCTCTGATACAGAACAATTGGATTTCCCTTGGAGTATCCGTGACCGTGGGAGGAATCACATATTTCCTGCTGTCCAAGTTATTCAGATTATATGCGGAACAGGAAGTTGAAGGTTACATCAAACAGTTCTTATGCCGCGCTTAATAGCATTCTACCTGCCTCAATTTTTTCCCACTCCTGAAAATGACGAGTGGTGGGGAAAGGGGTTTACCGAGTGGACCAACGTCAGAAGAGCAAAACCGCTGTTCAAAGGCCATTATCAGCCACGCGTTCCCGCTGAAGAACTCGGCTATTATGATTTACGCGACCAGAACATCAGGATTAAACAGGCCGAACTAGCACGATCTGCAGGGATCGAGGGATTCTGTTATTGGCATTATTGGTTTGCGGGAAGAAGGCTCCTCAACCGAGTGTTTGACGAGGTCGTCCAGTCCGGTGTACCAGATTACCCTTTCTGTCTTTGTTGGGCAAATCACACCTGGTATGCCAAGAGGTGGAACCCAAAAGTGCCGGATAAAGTACTTATAGAGCAGACCTATCCTGGCATAGAAGATTATGAGAGCCAATTCTATGCTATGCTTTCGGCTTTCAAGGACAAACGGTACATCAAAGTGGACGGACGCCTTTTATATGGCATTTTCGCTCCCTCCAAAATGCCGGACATAGAAGTTTTCACTTCACTCTGGAACTCTCTCGCAAAAAAGAACGGCCTTCCCGGCTTCTATTTCTTCGGATTGTTCCAAGGCTCATCCAGCCTGGCCGATCATTCTTCGAGCTATGACGCGGTGGTATTCGACCCGATGCACGACGCGGCGTATTGCAACCGTATGATCTTCAAGAACAAGTTGCTAACCAGGTTAAACCCATTGTTGAAGCGTCCTGTCTCGATGACTTACGAATACTATTCAAACATCGCGACAGAATCCTTTATCAATTATCCGGAGACAATCCCGTGCATTATCCCGAATTTCGACCATTCTCCCAGAAGTTGTTCCAAAGGTGTGATCATCCACGACAGTACTCCGGAGAAATGGGGAGAGTTGTGCAAGAAAACCTTATCTCTGGTAGAGGAAAGAGGCGGCGAGGGTCTGATATTCATCAAAGCATGGAACGAGTGGGGAGAGGGTAATTATCTTGAGCCGGACAGCCGCTTTGGCAGAGGTTACCTCCAACAACTTGCCCAAGCCGCTTGCAAATAATCTGATTGATCAATATATGTTTTCAGATGACAAGACGATAAGATCTATCCAGCTTATCCAGCTCGATCTTTTAAGGGAATTGTTCAGGGTTTGTGACAAGTACGGTCTCAAGGTCTGGGCAGATGGAGGGACATTGCTCGGAACCGTCCGGGAAAAAGGATTCATCCCATGGGATGATGACATAGATATGGCTCTCTTCCGGGAAGACTACGACAAACTTGTCGCTGTGGCCCCGAAAGAGTTCCAGCATCCTTATTTTTTCCAGTGTGGGTACACCGAGAAGACCTGCCCGCAAGCCTTCTCTAAACTGAGGATGGACGGTACGACGGCCATGCTTCCCTACCCCAAATTCGCCAATACCCATATGGGCATATTCATTGATATCTTCAGCTATGATGCCGTTCCAGATGATCCGGAAAAACTGGAGAAACAACTGAAAATCAGAGACAAGCTGTTCGCCAAGATGCTTCGTGCCGCCAAATTTGACTGGCTTCGCCCGATTGAAAGTCTTGCTGCCTGGCGATACAGGTATTCTTTCGGAAAATTATTGAATAAATACGAGGATTTATTCCGGGAATATAAGATTGCGGATAACAGGAAAGTGGCCTCCTGGTCTTTCAACGTAGTCCGCAATGTCCTTTATGACAAAGAGTTGTTCGGTTTTTTGATCGATATGCCTTTTGAGGACGTTTCAATGCCAGTTCCTGTCGGCTATCACAAGATCCTGACCATAATGTATGGAGACTATATGACCCCTGTCAAGGCACCATCCATGCATGGTGAGTTCTGGAAGTTGGATCCTGATACGGATTATAAAGTCTATCTGCCCGAATTCAAAAAGTTTTGCCGCCAATTCACAAGGGAAGAGACCAAACAGAGGGTAAGGATAGTCTTTAAAAAGATAACGGACATAATCAAGAGGAATAGATAGAACTGCTGCTGCACTTATGACGGAGCGGTTATCAAATATTGAGTTGTTACGACTTGTCAGCATGTTAATGGTCGTGGGTTGTCATGCCCTCGGCTACGTTAACGAGAATGACTTGACTGATCCAGAGGGTGTACTTAAATTGATTGTTTCTCAGTTCCTTCTGGTTTGCGTCAACGTTTTTGTCATGATCTCCGGTTGGTTCGGAATCAAGGCGAGTTGGAAGGGATTGGCAAATCTATTATTCCAGGTATTTTTCTGTGCCATATTATGCTTCCTATTATTCCTGGCTGCTGGTTTACCGGTATCCTTCAGGCAGAATCTGGCACCCTATCTATTATTTGGATCCGGCTACTGGTTCGTAGTGTCTTATCTAATTCTATATGCGGTTTCTCCGGTCTTGAACACCTTTGTCCAAAATGCTTCTAAAAGAGATTTCGTCATTGCTTTAGCCGCTTTTTTCCTGGCAGAATTCATCTTTGGATATCTTCTTGATGTCGGACATTTCGACTATGGTTTCTCGCCTCTCTTCTTCATCGGGTTATATTTGCTGGCCCGATATGCGAGACTCTATCCCGGCAAATGCTTCTCAATGGCAAAGCGTTACGATATCCTGATATACATCGTCGCCACAGTTCTGTCTATATTCGGGTTTTATTTCGGATATAAGCTCTTCGGGATGGGATTCCATTTGAATCATTATGATTCGCCACTTGCTGTGGCAGCCTCATTGTTCTTGCTTATTTTCTTCTCAAAACTTAACTTCAAAAGCAAAGCTATCAACTGGTTAGCCACTTCCGCATTCGCCATTTACCTATTCCATACGAACAACCTGATATATCCTTATTTCAAGAAGTGTTTTGAATATATCTCTTCGAGTTTCACCCTGCCGGTCAGGTATTGTGTGTCAACCCTCGCCGTTGTCTTGATTGCATTGATTTGCATACTTGCCGATAAACCCAGGGTCTTGATTTGGAAATGGATAACGAACTTTTTCAAAGATAAACAGCCCAGAAATGCTATCCAGTAATAGAAATTCGGCGGTTGACGCATTAAAGGGATTGATGATCCTGTTGATCGTCCTGCATCATTTGGTACTGATCCCTTTCTTGCATCACGGTGCGCTGGCAGTCGATATGTTTTTTATGATCGCCGGGTATTATCTGGCTAATCATTTCCACACCAAGGGAGGAACCGCGGCTCAATATACCTGGCGAAGGATCAAGGCCGTTTATCTGCCTTATCTGCTAGCACTTCTCCTTGCGACCATCCTCGACTTCAAACGTTTGCTTTCCGTCCAGGGATTTGAAGGGTTTATGGAAGCATACGCCCCCTATGTGGCTTTCCTGACACTGACGGAGGAACTGGGGTTCATCGACCACTGGCCCGTGGTCCTTGTAGGCGGATGGTTCTTGAGCGTGCTGATAATCAGCGGCTTCCTTCTTTACGGCCTATTGGAATATAACGAAAAGAAAACCGTCAAGGTCATTCTGCCATTCAGTGTGCTTCTTGGTTTCACTTTCTTTTTCTCCCAGGGACCTTCAACTGGAAATTTCTCCGTGATTGGAGCGATAAGCATCCCTCTATTAAGAGGGTTCTTAGAGATGAGCATCGGTGTTATCCTTTTCTATATCATTAGTGAAAATCAGGAGGATCTCATCCCAAAGAAAGCATTTGTCACCGTCCTATCTTTGGTGTCTTTCGCGATATTTATCGCGATGCTGTTTGTCAAAAAGCACTTTGACAGTTACATCATAATCCTATTTCCTTTGATTCTCACTGGGGTCTTGATTCCCGATTCCCCCATTAGAAGTTTATATGATCGCTGTCCGACGAAAATACTTGCTTGGCTAGGAGCATTGTCTCTGGAGATTTACGTGATTCACCAACCCGCCATTCATATCGTCCACAGCAGTATCAAGTATCTTGGATTAACCGTCAGTCCAGTAGTTCGGATAATTGCCTGCGTGGCTTTCTCCATTCTCGCCGCCTTCATTCTCCGCATCATTTGCCGATATGTTAGAATTCAAACAACTGAAAAAACTCGCGAAGGCGGCCGGGGATGATCCGGAGGGGCTCCGGGTGGCTCTGCTGGGGGATACGGCGACGCAGTTCCTGGCAACTGCCATTAAGGGAGAGGCAGTATCCAGGGGCATTCCCGTCAATCTGTTCGAGGCGGAATTTAACCAGGTGGAGCGGCAGATCCTGGACCCGACGTCGGATTACTACAGCTTCGGCGCACAGTTCACCGTCATATTCCAGTCCACCCACAAACTCCTTGAGGAATACAGCCTCAAGGACGACCCGAAAGAGTGGGAAGTTCTTGCTGATGAGCGCCTTGAATTCATAAGGACGCTCTGCGAGTCCGTCCAAGGTAAGGTCATATATTACAACTACCCTGAGATAGAAGACACCGTCTTCGGATCGTTCGCCAACAGGATGTCCGGCTCATTCACCTACCAGGTACGAAAGCTCAACTACGAGCTGATGAATCTCTCCAGGGAATATTCCAACCTGTTCGTTTGTGACATCGCCGGCCTCCAGAACAAGCTCGGGCGGGACTGGATGTTCGACAGCAGCGTGTATGTGAGCACGGAGATGGTCCTGAGCCTTGACGCCCTCCCCTATGTGGCCAACCGCACCCTGGACATCATTTCCGCCATCCGGGGGAAATTCAAGAAATGCCTGATCCTGGACCTTGACAACACCATCTGGGGCGGAGTCATCGGGGATGACGGATGGGAGAACATACAGATCGGCCACGGACTCGGGATCGGGAAAGCCTTCACGGAGTTCCAGGAATGGATCAAGAAACTCAAGAACAGGGGCATCATAATCTGCGTCTGCAGCAAGAATGACGAGGACAAGGCCAAAGAGCCTTTCGAGAAGAATCCCGAGATGGTGCTGAAACTTGACGATTTCGCGGTGTTCATCGCCAACTGGGACAACAAGGCCGACAACATCCGCCGCATCCAGAGCATCCTGAACATAGGTTTCGACTCGATGGTGTTCCTGGACGACAATCCTTTCGAACGGAACATAGTCCGCGAGAACCTTCCGGAAATAACTGTACCCGAGCTTCCTGAGGATCCTGGAGACTATCTGGAGTTCCTGTATTCCCTCAACCTGTTCGAAACCGCTTCATATTCCGGAAACGACAAGGACCGGACAAGACAGTATCAGGCAGAGGCGAAACGTCAGGGGTCGGCCAAGGCATTCACCAATGAAGACGAGTTCCTGGCGTCCCTCGGGATGACCAGTGATGTGAAAGGGTTCGACTCGTTCAACACGCTGCGCGTGGCGCAGCTCAGCCAGCGCAGCAACCAGTTCAATCTCAGGACAGTGCGATACACAGACGATCAGATAAAGGCTCTGGGAGAAGACGACGGCTACGCCTGCTTCTCCTTCACCCTCGAAGACAAGTTCGGGGACAACGGCCTTATCTGCGTGGTCATATTGAAGAAGCAGGACAAGGAGACCCTGTTCGTGGACACCTGGTTCATGAGCTGCCGCGTCCTGAAGCGTGGAATGGAGAACTTCACCCTCAACACGATTGTGGACTATGCCAAGGAAAACGGCTTCAAGACCATCGTCGGCGAATATATCCCCACCGCCAAGAATGGAATGGTCGAGAGCCATTACCCCGGCCTAGGATTCGCCCCCATGCCTGACAGCGAGCGGAAATTATTCTCTCTGAACGTGTTAGATTACATACCAAGGAAATGTCATATAACCAAAAAGTAAGATGGATAGATCAGAAATATTGAAGACTGTTCAGGATATCTTCAGGGATATCCTTGACGACGAGGAAATCGTTCTGGCAGACTCCACCACGGCGGAAGATGTCGAAGGCTGGGACTCCCTGACGCACATCCAGCTCATCGTCGCGATAGAGAAACAGTTCAAGATCAAGTTCACCTCCAAGGAAATCCTCAGCTGGAGGAACATCGGTGAGATGCTTGACAGCATAGCAGCCAAATAATGTCGTTCCAGTCATTCGCTTTCCTGCTATTCTTTACGGCGCTGTTCGCGCTGTACTACTTCATTTGCAAAGGGAAAGTGAAGTGGCAGAACTTGTTGCTGCTGGTTGGAAGCTATTTCTTCTACGGATACGCCAACTGGAAGATGCTCCCGCTGCTGGTGGCCGTGACCTTGATATATTACTGCCTGGGACTCTCAATGAGGTCAGCAAGAAGCGAGAAGAGAAGATCGACCTTGAGCACTTTGGGAATAGTTCTCGGCGTGGGTCTGCTGGTGTATTTCAAATACCTCAACTTCTTCATCGACTCTTTCGCAAAGCTGTTTGAAAGCCTCGGTCTAAAGGCGAACATCCACACATTCAGGATTATTTTGCCTTTGGGTATCAGTTTCTTCGTGTTCAAGTTGATAAGCTATGTGATCGAGATAAACAGGGGACATATTGAACCTTCCCGGGACATTGTGGCTTTCGCCACCTACGTGTCTTTCTTTCCTTGCATCATGGCCGGTCCCATAGACCGCCCCGGCTTCCTCAGGCAGCTGGACAAGGAACGGGAATTCGATTATGGCATTACTGTCGACGGGTGCCGGCAGTTCATCTGGGGTATGTTCAAGAAGGTGGCGATAGCAGACAACATCGCCGGCTGCGTTGACTCGGTCTGGAACAGCGGCGGTTTCGCGGGCATGCCGGGAGGAAGCCTGCTCATAGTCGCGATTCTGTATTCCTTCCAGATGTACATGGATTTCTCGGGATATTCGGACATGGCGATAGGAGTCGGCAAGGCCCTGGGACTGAAGGTCGCCAGAAACTTCAACTACCCCTTCTTCGCCGTCAATGTGGCCGACTACTGGCGCCGCTGGCACATGTCCCTGACGTCATGGCTCACCGACTACGTATTCATGCCGCTGAACGTCAGGTTCCGCGACTGGGGCAAGTTCGGAATGATCCTCGCCATAGTCATCAACTTCATTCTGGTCGGAATGTGGCACGGGGACAATTGGACTTACGCGCTGTTCGGTCTTTACCACGGCCTGCTCTTCATCCCCCTCATCCTTTCAGGAGCGTTCTTCAAGAAGGCCAAACTCAAGACAGGGGCCCTTGGGCTCCCCTGCCTCAAAGACTGCGGCAGGATGTTGCTTACCTTCCTGTTGGTGACTGTCGGACTCATCATATTCAGGGCGGACAGCGTCGGCCACGCGTTCGCATACCTTGGGAACATATTCATTAGCAGCATCTTATCCTTCTCGCTGGAAAACAGGCACCTGCAATGCTTCGCTTTCATCCTGGTCACGATGGTCATCGAGTGGATCCAGCGCAAGAAGGAATATGCCCTCGACCTCGACGGAGTCAAATCCGTGGCCCTGCGTTATGTTATTTACCTGGCGGTGATCCTTGTCACCCTGGTGTTTTCAACCGATTCTTCCGCATTCATTTACGCTCAGTTCTAGGCCTGCCGCATGAAAAGATTCCTGATAAAGCTGTCCGTGTTTCTTCTGCTGCTGGCATTCATCCTGGCGCTTATGGAACTGGGTTTCAGGCTGAAGCCTACGACCTTCAAGGACAAGTACGCCGGGCTGGACAAGTACGCCTCTGAGATTGAAATCCTGGCCCTGGGTCATTCCCACGCCAACGAGGGATTCAACCCTCGCGTCATGAAGCACCGGGGCTACAATATGGCCGTCGGATTCCAGAACGTCTATTTCGACGACTACATCCTCGGACATTTCATCGACAGGATGGACTCCCTAAAATGGGTGGTAATCGCGACTTCCTACTTCCACTTCTACAATACTCTGCCCGACCTCAAGGATATGTGCGGAGAGGATCTCTTCAACACGGTCAAGTACCACCTCTACTGGCAGGCCGACAGCGTCAAGAACGACCGGATTCCGGACTTCGATCCCCGGTACAACTTGGAAATACTGAACAATCCGGCAAGAGCGTATCTAAGCATGTTCGGATACTATCTGACAGGTAAAGTTTTCAGTTCCACAGCCAAGGCCGAGCGGGAGGATTTTATCAAATACGGATTTGGGCAAGGGCAGGATGTGACTCATGATGAGGCCTTTCTCGACGATAATGGAATCTCGTATGCGCAATCGCACACTCCCCGACGTGAAGGCAAGCTCGAATTAGACGGATCCTTCAATTACAGCAAATATAAGAGCATAGTCGAAAAATGCGAGGCCAAAGGAGTGAGAGTCGCCATCGTTCTTTATCCTTGCTGGCATACTTATGTCGAGAACCTCAACAAGTATCAGCTTGAAGACACAAAACGAATGATGCGGGAACTCGCTGATTCCCATGGCAATTGCATAGCATTGGATTTAATGTCGGACACTCGGTTCGAAAGCGGGGACTTCCACGATGCGATACATCTGAACAAGTACGGGGCGGAAAAGATGGCCAAGGTGCTAGAAGATACTCTATTCAATAGTTTATAATGGTCAATAACGGTAAAGAACTCTCCCCCATATCATTCGATGGCATAAAAACCATCCTTCTCGACATTATGACAGACCTCGACAGATTCTGTAGGGAGAATAATCTAAGATACTCCCTGGCATACGGATCCTTGATAGGGGCTGTCAGACATAAAGGATTCATTCCTTGGGATGATGACATTGACATCCTGATGCCCAGAAAGGATTATCTCTTCTTACTGGAGAATTATACTCATCCGTTCTATGAAATCAAGTCTCAGGAGAAGGACTGGCGCTTCCCTTTGCAATATGCCAAGCTTTGTGACATAAGGACTACTTCTATCGATCAATATGGCAACGAGTTTCCCGTTGCCGTTGATATTTTCATCCTTGATGGTCTATCAGATTCCAAAAGGACTGCGGAAAAACGGGTTAATGCTGTCAAAAGACTTTCACGTATATGGAGCAGCCAGTTGTTTACCAGACATTTGAGGGTTAAAAAAGAGTATGGGGTTGGCAAGAATATCTTAATTGTGGCCTCTAAAGCATTCCACTTTTTTATCTCCGAAAGTAAACTGGTGAAAAGGATCCTGAAGTTCAAACAAAAATACCCGATTGACGAATCTAAATACTGTGCCTCACTGACAGGTTGGTGTACGATTTACGATTCGGAAAAGATGTTGAACTATATGGAAGTCCCATTTGAGGATAAGCATTTCTCGATTTTCGAGGATTATGACTATCATCTCAAGATTATTTTTGGAGATTATCTGACACTCCCTCCGGAAAATGAACGATATAATCACGGCTCCAAAGCGTATTGGATATAGATTGTATGCGAAAACACGCTTTTCTCATAATCGCCCATAACGAATTCGATATTCTCCGATTACTGGTATCGAAACTGGATGACCTGGAGACAGACATTTTCATCCATTTCGACAGGAAGGTCAAAACTATTCCCATAATAAAAACAGAGAAAAGCGGACTATTCATCCTCGACAAAAGGATTGATGTTCACTGGGGCTCAGTTTCGCAAATCAAGTGTGAGCTGGCTCTATTCGAGGAAGCCGCCGGGCACGGCCCCTATGAATACTATCATCTTCTATCCGGGGTGCATCTTCCTCTTAAGCCGATTGGAGAGATCCTGTCATTATTCGATTCCTGGAAAGATAAATGCATCCTCTCTGGTCTGTGCCAGTCAAGTCCCTATCAAGAAAGGCTTAAAGTCCGTAGTTACAATCTTTTCCTAAAGCATTATTCATCTATGAATGGCGTATTGAGAAACATCTCCCAGTTCTTATGGAAGGCCTGCGTCGCTATTCAACGGGTTTTGGGAATAAAACGCAACCGTGAAATAGTTTTTTACAAGGCAAGCAACTGGCTGAGCATCACTCAAGAAGCCGTCGACTATATTCTATCACGCAAAAAGGAGATTCTTAGCACATACCGCTATTCCTTCTGCGGAGACGAGTATTTCATCCCTTCTGAATTAATGTCTTCTCCTCTGTCGAGCAAAGTGATTGACTGCAAAGATTATCTCTTGCACAACATTTCACGTTCAAATGCCAGCACATATCGACTCGCGGAATACGAGGACCTGTGCAAGACCGGTTATCTTTTCGCCAGAAAATTCACAAAATGATAAACCTTTCCAGAACATACTTCTGGCGAAAATTGCGCGAACGAAAAATCCTGGCCGATCACAAGCGGGCCGCGGATATTTGTAAATCCCTGATTGACGGGTACGAGGCAAATCCTATCGACTTCGGGATTAAGCCCAAGAGACAATTCAACACAGACAGGATTATCTGGCAATACTGGGCACAGGGATATGACGATGTTCCTGATATCGTGAAAAAGTGTCTGGAATCTGTTGACAAGTGGTCGAATAATTCAACTATAATTCGGCTCACAGATAATAATCTATCTGATTATCTGGAGATTCCGGAGTTTGTTCAGACTAAGCGCTCCGTATTTTCCAGGGCGTTCTTCTCAGATTTGCTTCGTTTGATGCTGCTAAAAACTTATGGAGGCGTATGGCTGGATGCAACCGTTTGTTTATCCGGTCCAATCCCGGAAAACTATTGGCAGTATCCCTTTTTCATCTACAGACGAGATGCCTCTGAACCAAATATCAAGTATTGGCGGAACACTTATGCCTATTACTTTGGCTGGGCCAAAGGATTCCGGGTCAATATGTTAAGCAGCATCATGTTCGCCAAGAAAGGGAGCGAAACCGCTGCCGACCTTTGTAACTATATGCTTCTGTGGTGGAAAGAGCATACCGACATACCGGATTATTTCTTTATCCAGATTCTTTACGATGTATATAAGGATAAGGAGGCATTCCCTTTGATCAGCGATACCCTGCCCCATTACCTGCAACAATCCATTAACGATCCTCGCTTCACCATTATGAAGAGAGAGGACATCCTCCGAGAAATCCCCATCCATAAATTGACATATAAATGACACTGAAAGAAAAGATTCTCGAGTGGCTGATCAGACCCGAGAGATACTATATCAACAGATATATGCGCTTCCTGCGTAAGGAGGAGAGATACTCCTTCGTCAAACCTTGCAAATTACTGGCATTCTGGTATAGAGGCCGCAAGAACCGCCTTGGTTCAAGACTGGGTTTCATTATCAGCGCAGGATGCTTTGAGGACGGCTTACAGTTAGAACATTTCGGGTCGGTAATAGTTAATCCAAGGGCTAGGATAGGCCGCAATTGCAAGATCCACGGAAACTGCTGTATTGGTAGTGACGGCGGTTATCCAGATTATTCTCCTGTTATTGGAGACAATGTGGACATAGGTCAGGGTGCACAGATACTTGGAGGAATCAGAATTGCGGATAACGTCCGCATCGGCGCCGGTGCCGTAGTGGTGAAAGATGTACTTGAACCAGGAGTGACGGTTGTCGGTGTGCCCGGAAGAATCATTGAGAAGCGTTCCGAATAATGGTGAGAAAACTCTTCTACCTTACTCCGACTCTCTCCAGCCCAGCGGGAATGGAGCGTGTACTCCATAACAAGGTTCTGTGGTTGGTGAAGCAAGCCAGATACGATATCACAATCATTACCACCGATCAAGGGTCATCGCCCACTTTCTATCAGTTCCCTCCAGAAGTGAATATTATCGATCTCGGAATCAACTATTCTTCGGATTATTCTCGTCCGCCTCTAGAGAGAATCTTCGCCCTTCGCAAAAAACGGAGACTCCATAAAAAGAGGTTATCAGAACTCCTGTTCAGAGAGCATCCAGACATAACGATAGCGCTCTATCCTTCGGAAGTATCTGTTGTTCCACAAATTAGAGATGGTAGCAAAAAAATATTGGAGTTCCATTCAAACCGTGATTTCCGGCTGAATCAAGGTTTCAAAGGTATTCATCTTCTCGTCGCCAAGTATCGTTGTTGGAAAGATACCCTTATCGCCAGCAAATTTGACAAATGCGTAGTCTTGACTCACGAAGCCGCTGAGCAATGGAGCGACCTTGACAACATTGAGGTTATCCCCAATTCTGTGACAGCCACCCCCGACATCACCGCAGATGTTGACACCCACCGCATCATCGCCGTTGGAAGATTAATATATGAAAAAGGTTTCGACCGTCTTCTTCAGGCATGGGCGCTTGTCCCGGACGGCATCAAGGGGGATTGGAAATTGAACATATTTGGCGATGGAGTACTCCGCGAACAGTTAAATGGTATGATCGCCAGACTCGGACTGGAAGCTTCGACTGAAATATGCCGACCTACAAAAGAGATATTCAAGGAATATGCTCAAAGTGCATTCCTTGTAATGTCATCCCGCTCTGAAGGATTCGGTATGGTGATGCTCGAAGCGATGTCTTGCGGTCTCCCTGTGGTCTCTTTCGATTTCATGAGCGGACCCAGAGAAATTATCCAGGAGGGCACAAACGGTATTATCGTCAAAAATGGAGACATCCGCTCTCTTGCTCAATCAATGCGGCGACTCATGGAAAACAGAGATCTTCGACATGACTTGGCCTCCCATGCCAAAGATGTTCTTATAAAGTTTTCCGAAGACCGTATTATGGAAATGTGGGAAACCTGCTTTAATGAAATCTGCCTCAAATGAGAGTTCTTCAGATGCATAGGAGCCTGGGAGCGGGCGGGATAGAGGCCTTTGTGTGTGGTCTGGCAAATGAATTGGTGAAACATGTGGATGTTACCGTATGTACCATCACCAAACCAAATCCATCCGACCTTTTCTATTCAAGGCTATCAGACAGTGTGGCCAAAGAATCCATCAATAAAGTTGGCGGGAATATTAATCCGATTAAGACGATTATCAATATTTACCGCTTCATACGAAAAGGTAATTATGACGTTGTCCATCTTCACGGTTTCTTCTATTTCTATTCCCTTGCCATAATTATTCTTCACAAAAGGACAAAATTCTTCTATTCCATCCATAGTGACGCCCTTAAAGAGAACAACCCCTGGGATCTCCGTCTTTTAGCACTCAAACGATTCTGTTTCAGGAAGAAATGGGTGCGTCCCGTCACTATCTCAAAGACATCTAAAGACTCTTTCACGCAATTGTATCATTGTGAAAGCGAGCTGATTAACAACGGGATTCCAAAACCTTCCATAACAGGAAAACCGGTTATGGACAAATACCGTATCACTCCTGACACAAAAGTATTTATTCACGCAGGAAGGATATGCCCGGAAAAAAATCAAGCAATGCTTTGTAAGATTTTTGATAGGCTGATCAAGAAAGGCTTTGATGTATCGCTGGTCATCGCCGGACCTATGCATGTAAGAAGTGTTATGGATGCTATTGAACCTTATCTCTCTGAGAGAGTGTTTTATATCGGAGAACAATCCGATATCCCTTCAATGATGAACGATTCATACGGAATGTGCCTGACTTCGTTTTATGAAGGACTACCAATTGTTTTACTGGAGGCACTTTCCACCGGATGCGTTCCAATATGCACCCCTGTTGGTGGTATAATTGATGTGGTGCAAGACGGATATAATGGATTTCTTTCATCATCAGTCTCTGAGGCAGATTATTATGACACAATGAAAAGAGTCTTACAAACACCAGACTCTAGCATTAAAGAGATTCGTCAAAGGTGTGAAGAATCCTTCAAGCAATATGACATCGCTATAACAGCTGAAAGATATCTTGATTATTACAAACAATCCTGATGACACGCAAGGTCAGCATCGACATTGCCAAGGGAACTGGTATCAGCCTTGTGGTACTGGGACATCTTATTGATTATTTCGGAGCGGGTCTTATTGGCACATATCGGTTCATATACCTGTTCCATGTCCCCCTGTTCTTCTTCTTGTCCGGATTGTTCTTCAAAGAGAAAGAAGGGGTCGGTGACTGTCTCAAGAAGAAATTCTTCCGTTTGTTCATCCCTTACCTTCTTGCCAACATATTCTTCTTCGCGGTCGAAATGGTCAGGGCAAGATTGATGGGGGACGCTTATGACGGAAATATGTCCTGGTCGGATTTGATGTATGCTGTTCTCGGTCTCTGGCCTGTGTTGAGTATGCTTTCAAGACCGACTTGGTTCATCCTGATCCTTTTCAGGGTGTTTATCATATACAAGTTGCTGCAACTGGTTTTCAAGGGTAATAAGATAATGATGCTTTCCGTATGTGTTCTGGCGGGAGTCTTCGGCGCCTTATTCCCGATTGAGAAATACATGATCGGGCAGACCCTGGCCGCCCTTCCGTTCTTCAGCCTAGGTCATGTTTGCACGGCAGAAATCGTTGATAACCAGAGGATTTTCTCTCCCGTCAAGTGTATTCTTCTCGGATCGGCCTCAGCGATCGCATTGTTATTTATCTCCCGAATCCAGATGACCAATATCGCCGTGAATGTCTATGGAAGTGTTCCGCTTTATTTCACCGGAGCCATTATCGGCATCTTGATGGTCATCTCGTTCAGCAAGTTATTGGAGAGATGGACAATCGCGTCAAAGTCTATTTCTTTTGTCGGAAAATACACCCTGCCGATATTGATCTGGCATATATTCGTAATAAAAGTTCTTTTCACTTTAGTCGAAAAAGGCCTAGGTGAAAATGGAGGTGCCTTATTACTTGTCCTGGCTTTCTTCATCGGAATAATGGCACCTATAGGTTTGAGTCTTGGATTCAAAAAGATGAAATCATGGATGTCATGATTCCTCTCGCCATAGCGTTCACTCCCAATTATTTCGTGCCGGCGGCGACGATGCTCCGGTCGTTGCTGAACTCGTCGGAAGACAGTTTCAAGGTCATCTGCCTGGTGACCGAGGAGATTCCCGAACGGATGCAGAGGAAACTTGTGGACCTAGGGGGAGGAAGGCTTTCTTTCGAGTACATTCCTTTAAAAGGCCGGCTGGAGGGAATCTACACCGACCCTCGGTACACGGAGGCGGCTTCGTTCAGGCTGATCCTTCCGGAACTTTTGCCGGAATATGATTCCATCGCCTATATTGACTGCGACGTTATAGTCCGGCAGGACGTCGGCAAGCTTTACAGGGAAACAGACCTCGGAGACAATTATCTCGCGGCGGTTTATGAAGCACCTATCGAGAACCAGGTTGAAAGGGCACGAGCCATCGGATGCGATCCGTTCCGCTACTTCAACTCCGGCTTCCTTCTCATGAACCTTCGCCAGATGCGGGAAGAGAAAGTCTCGGAACGCCTCCTGGATGCCTGCCGGGTACCATATCTTGAATTCCCCGACCAGGACGCCCTCAACCAGGTCTGCCTCGGAAGGGTACTGCCGCTGAATCCCGTGTTCAATGGCATACGGACATTCTTCATCCAAAAATACAAGCCCGATTTCGTACGGCAATATTCAGAAGAGCTTTGGGACGACGTCCAGAGCCATGGAACCATCCACTACACCGGCGGAAAACCATGGAACATATTCTCCGTCAGGTTCGAAGACTGGTGGAAGACTTATGACAGGCTGCCGGAGGAGATCCGCCAGGAATGGACTCCGTCTTCTAAAGTGTACCGCCTCTGGCGTTGGTACAGGATACCCTTCGTCGGACGATTCCTGTCATATATACGTAAAACCAAACAATCATTAGGTATCTAGAATATGAGAATCCTGGCTATCGTTATCCTCTATAATCCTGACAGTAAATTACTTCTAAAGAATCTGCATGGAATTGCCCGATATGTGGACCGTCTCCTGTTGTGGCAGAATTCCGAGGTCGACCAAAACATTGTTTCAGGCATTCCTTTCTCGGAGAAACTCGAATGGGCAGGCGACCGTGAAAACAAAGGCATATCCGCCGCGCTCAATTATGCATGGGAATTTGCGGCAAATAATGGCTATGACTTTTTGCTGACGATGGATCAGGATTCGGTATTCGTCGGTTTCGATAATTATATATCCAATATAGTCGGGTCAGATCAACCGGCAGGCATTTATGGGCCGGGCGTGAATTGGATGGCTTTCACCGGAACTCTTCGTTTTTTCGACTTTCCGATTACTTCCGGCATGCTGGTCCCTGTCGATATCTTGAATAAACTTGGCGGCTACAGGCCAGAGTTCTTCGTAGACGGCATAGACCTGGATTTCACCTTACGCGCAAAAGAACAAGGGATTCCGGTATATCTTGTCGGAGACTGTGTCCTTTTACAGCAATATGGGGTTTCGAAACACAGAAGAATCCTCTTCAAAACGATCTCTATCAACAGCCATTCTCCGGCTCGTCTCTATGAGATGTATAAAAATTATCAGATTCTGCTTGCCGAGCACCCGACTCCCGAATGGAAGAATCATTATCGTCAGATGTGGGGTCTGAAAAACATCCTGAAGCGGATTATCGTCGAAGATGACCGGCTATCAATATGCCGAGCAATCATCAAAGGAATCAAGGACGGCAAGAAACAAGGCAACAAAACCAACTCTTGAGACACGCGTTCCTCATACTGGCTCATAACGAGTTCGAGATACTGAAGTTGCTGGTGTCCCGGCTGGATGACGTCCGCAACGATATATTCATTCATTTCGACAGGAAGGTTGCGGTCCTGCCGGAAATCAAGGTCAAGGAGGCGGGCCTGACTATCCTCGAAGACAGGAAAGATGTCCGCTGGGGCGGGTTCAGCATGATAGAGGCGGAATATGCCCTGTTCGAGGCGGCTGCCGCCAAGGGGCCTTACCAGTACTATCATCTCCTTTCCGGGGTTGATCTGCCGCTTAAGAGCCAGGACTGTATTCATGGGTTCTTCGATGCGCACGACGGCAAGGAATTCATCGGTTATACCTGGACCGAGATGCCCCGCGAGTTTGTCCGAAAGATGCGCAGATGGCATCTCTTCCCCGAAGAGTTCAAGAGCAGGAATATCTTTAAAAAGGCTTTTCGGGCCGGTTTCATCCGCTTCCAGGAAGCATTCGGGATAATTCGGAACAAGAATGTGGATTTCAAGAAAGGCTCCCAATGGGTAAGCATAACAGACGGCATGATCCATTATCTCCTTGACCACAAGGACTGGGTTCGCAAGACCTTCCGCAACACTTTCAGCCCGGACGAGCTGGTTGTCCAGACACTTTGCCGGATGTCGCCGTTCAGGGATAACATATTCAATACTACCGATGACGCCACAGGCTGCATGAGGGCAATCAGCTGGAGGGAGAATCCCGGATCCAGCGAGATGGTGCTGAAAGATTGGTCGGCTGAGGATTATGGCCTTCTGAAAGAATCCCCCGCCCTTTTCGCCAGGAAATTCAACAGCTCCGATATGGGTTTCATCAATAAGATACTTGAATTGTCTAAGTGATGAAGATCAGTGTGATAATACCCGTCTACAATGCCGAGGGGTGCCTGCCTGTCGCATTGGAGAGCCTGAAATCACAGACATTCAGGGACTTCGAGGTAGTGTTTGTGGATGACTGCAGCACGGACGGCACTCCGGCTGTCATTGAAGCGTTCAAAAATGAATCCGGACTTCCATGCAAGATAGTCAGACAAGATGTCAACGGAGGGGTAGCCGCCGCCAGGAATATGGGTTTGGAGGCTGCTGACGGAGAGTATCTTGCCTTCCTTGATGCGGACGACCGCATGGAACCGGAGAGTCTGACAAAGGCTGTCGAAGCCGCGGAAAGGGGCGATGCCGACATCGTCGGATGGGACTGGACCCTCGGCTTCGAGAAGAACGGAAGGTATATGCGTCAAGCGGACTACAACACTCCCCTTGAAGCCTTGAAAAACCTGATGGGAGGCACGATGAGATGGAACCTCTGGTTATTCCTTGTAAAGCGGAAGCTATTGATTGACAATGGCATCCGTTTCATCAAAGGAGCCAATATGGGTGAAGACATGATGGTGATGATTAAGGCTTATACAAAGGCCGGCAAGGTCGTCCAGCTCCACGAGCCTCTCTATCGATACAATGCGATCAGCCAGACTTCCCTTAGCCGTCAGTTCAGCGAGGAGAGAAGGCGGGAGATATCCACCAATCTGGAGGAAGCCGGAAAAGCCGTATCAGCCAGCCGGTACTCAAGCGAATTGGAAGGTTATCTTGATCACCTCAAACTTTTTCTGAAACTTCCGCTTTTGATCAGCGCCGACAAGAAAGACTACCTGACTTGGTTTTCCTGGCTTCCTGAGGCCAACGTGGCGGCTATGGCGAACAAATCTCTTCCGTTCAGAACCCGGCTTCTCCAGGGCATGGCCGCCCGCAAACTTTGGGGCTGCGTGAAAATGTATTACCTTTGCGTGTACAAATTCGTATATGGAATCATATTCCGATAGAAAGAAATGAAAAGGCTGCTGCAAGTCATATTTCTGGCGACAATAGTGGATTTCTACTTTTTCCCGGTGAGATTCACGTTCATCCCGTCGGCCGTCAATTCAAAGATGATGGTCGCGGCTTTCGGTTATGCCGCCTTTGTTTATAAATGTCTTCAGGAAAAAACCGTCCATTTATCCAAGAGAACGGTTATAGCTGCTATCCTTTCAGTACTCTTTTCGCTTTCGTGTTACTTCTCCGTCATCACAAATGGAACGGATGATATGACTTACGTTTCCTATTGGACTTCATTCGCCACATGGATGGGAGGAGCTTATGGCGATTATGTAATGATAAAGGCCATAGAAAAGAAAGCAGATCTTGCTTCCATATCCAAATATCTGCTGATTGTCTGCGTGGCTCAGTGCATAATCGCTTTATTGATAGATAATTTCCCGGCCATTGACAGGCTAGTAAGCATGCTTATCGCGCAAGCAAACGATTTTTATAAAAAACACAACAGACTGTATGGGATTGGCTGCGCGCTTGATACCGCTGGTGTGCGTTTTTCCGCTGTCCTACTGCTGATAGGTTATCAAATGGTTCATAACGAAAATATCACCGGACAGGTTAAGAATTTGACAAAGTATCTGGTCGGCTTCATTATACTGTCTGTAGTCGGATCGATGATATCAAGAACTACCACCGTCGGCGCGGTATTGGCTATCGCATATATCATTTTCACCAATGCGGCTGTAAAGAGAGGAGGATATGTCAAAAAAAGTCAGCTTTGGTTTTTCGCTCTGTTTATTGGGTTGATTCTTGGTTTCTTTGCATTGGGATCAAGTCTATACAATTCCAGTCCAGAGGCCAGAAGATTGTTCCGCTTCGGCTTCGAGGGTTTCTTCAATTGGGCTGAAACTGGTGAATTCAGGACTAATTCAACCGATATCTTGCTTAAGGTAATGTGGATTTGGCCGAAGACTTTCCACGACTGGATGATAGGCGCCGGTAAATTTGGAGTATTCGCATGGGGAACCGATATCGGGTATTGCAATTTCGTCCTATATTGCGGATTGATAGGGTTCTCTGTTTTCGCCTCATATTTCATATACGTCAGTCTCTCTTTAAATACGAAATTTAAGGACTTTTATCTATTATCTCTACTGCTCATCACTCTCCAAGCCATCATATGGGCAAAAGTGACAACTGATATTTTTCTGCTGGAAGCCCTTCTGCTTTGTGTTGATGGTGATGTTATGACTCAACCTCATTCAGAATGACCCTGTCCTTTTCTAACAAGAAAATGGGACCGCTGAAGGCGCTTATGGCACTGATTATAGTGCTTGGGCACTTCTATTATTATTCTGACTGTCCTGTATTCGTCCCATTCCACAAAATGGCCGCGACAGCTGTGGCAATGTTCTTCTTCATCTCCGGGTTCGGACTGGTAAAATCATGGAATAATAAAGGTTCCTCGTACTTAATCGGATTCTTAAAATACAGATTGACAAAAATATTGGCTCCGGCCATCATTCTGCTTTTACTCCATTTTCTGTTGTGCGGAACCAGAGAGACGACGCTTCTGGCATTACTTTGGCGATTAGTAAAATACGGACAGGCATATCCTCCACAGTATTGGTTCTTATTCGTCATCATATTTGATTACATTCTGTTCTGGTTCGCTTTCAGGTTTCTCCCTTTGTCGGCAAGGCTTCCTTTCTTATTCCTCGGTTCTTTGGCCTTTATCTTTTTCGCGGTCTGGGTAGGATATGACCGATGCTGGTGGATCTGCTCTTTCTCATTCCCTTGCGGAGCGGTCTATGCGATGCGCGAGGATACCATCAATTCTTTCTGCGGCAAGAATATCGCATTCTATATATCAAGCCTCGCCATCCTTTCTTTGGCCGCGATCGGTACTTATCTGACTGGCAACCAGTTTGTCTGGACATTATTCTACATGGTTACCCCGATGGGCATTGCATTGATAGTCGCAGCAATCAAACCGGACAAGTATATTTCTCCTCTCCTTGGCCTCCTCGGAATCATTTCGTATGAGATATACCTCTCACATCTGACAATGATGGAATTATTTCATAAATATCCAGTTGCGATTAGCCCAGAGTGGTTATATATACTGACGGTATTCGGCACCACTATAGTTGTTTCTTTTCTCGTCAATAACCTTTGCAAGTCAACCCTATCACGAAAATGAAACTCTTTTACTGCATGGCATCCCTCTACAACCCGGGAGGGATGGAGCGGGTGCTGCTGAATAAGGTAAGGTGGTTCGCCTCCAGGGATGGGTATGACGTGACTGTCGTAACTACCGACCAGCAGGGCAGACCCCCGTTCTATCAATTCCCAGGAAATGTACGGATGATAGATTTGGGAATAAACTATTCGATTGACAACGGCCGTTCCCCTATCGCAAAGATTCTCAGTTATTTCCAGAAGCGCAGAAAGCATAGGAAAGCCTTGACCGAGTTGCTTATGAAGGAGAGGGCCGACATAGTCGCATCCCTGTATCCTTCTGAGTCTTCATTTATCCCTAAGATCAAGGATGGAAGCAAGAAGGTACTGGAACTGCATCTCAACAGGTATTTCCGTTTGCAGTATGGAAGGAGCGGACTTCTCGGGTTGGCGGACAGGTTCCGCTCATGGCAAGACGTAAGGATTGCCAGGAAGTTCGACAGGTTTGTGGTGCTTACCAAGGAAGACGCGGGGTATTGGGGGAACCTTCCCAACCTTGAGGTCATTCCAAATGCGGCGGCTGACGTGCCTGAATTATCATATGACGTCTCATCCCGAAGGGTGATAGCAGTCGGACGCCTGGACTACCAGAAGGGATTCGACAGGCTTATCGACGCCTGGTCATCGCTCTCTGAGGATATTCGTAAGGAATGGCGGCTGGACATCTTCGGACAGGGAGAATGGAAGGAAATGTTGGAAGAAAGGATTGAACGGCTTGGTATCAGTCCTTCTGCCAGGATCAACCCACCGACCAAGAATATATTCAAGGAATATGCTTCCAGCGCCTTCATCGTGATGAGCTCACACTACGAAGGCCTGCCAATGGTTCTAATCGAGGCGATGAGTTGCGGGCTGCCTGGTGTTTGTTTCGATTTCAAATGCGGTCCGAAGGATATCATCAGGAACGGACAGAATGGTCTTTTGGTGCCCGAAGGCAACATCGCCGCATTGGCAAAAGCGATGGAAACTATTATGAGAGATGAATCGCTTCGCTCCAGGATGAGCGCTGAAGCCCGCAAGGTCGCCGAAGAATATTCAGAAAAAAAAATAATGAAACAATGGGACAGGAGCTTCAAGGAACTGCTGGCTTGACCGCCCCGAAGGGGAACAAGATCGATCTGATCCGGGTTATCCTAACCATCGGCATTGTGCTCAGACATGCCGCCCTGGTGGACATGTCTGTAGGCACCCCCGTGTTTGATGGAATCATGAAATGGGTGTTGCTCTTGACAGAAGTTTGCGTTCCTTTGTTTTTCGTGATATCAGGGTATCTGTTTTTCAGGAATGTACCGGAGGATCCTCCTTCCGGATGGTTCTGGAATAAAATTCGCTCTCGTTTCTTGTCCCTGTTCATTCCACTCATAATAGCCAATTGTATCGCTTTTGGTGCTTACTACCTGGCTATCAAACAGTTTCCTTCAATGATAGACGGGTTTCTGGGAGACAGGTGGAAAGATCCTCTGTTCGTGTTTTGGAAAGGCCCTATCAATCTATCGCTATGGTTTATCCGAGAGCTTATCATAGTAAGCATCCTGTCTCCAATAATATACTTGATAGTGAGGCATTTCCGCTGGTGTGGAGTGATACTGCTCGGCTTGCTTTGGATTGCCAAGATCGGACCGGCTCCCCTGTTCTTCTTTTCAGCCGGAGCTTGTTTATCCACATGGAAAATCGAGCCAATCGAAAAGTGGCTGGCGTCCAATGGCGGAGTTTCAGTGAGATCCAGGGCATGGACTTATTTTGTCTATCTCTATCACTATCTTCTGGTAGTATCTATCAAGAAGGCTCTTGTGGTCTGTCTTTCACCCACCAACACGATCCAATTGATAGGTATTTTCCTTCTTTCTTTCGTTGCCGCATTAGGAATCCTATCGGCGGTATATTATTTAATGAGATTATTAACGCCACGTGTAACAAGAATAATAGTCGGAGGAAAATAGGATGAGGAAACTCCTGCAGATCAACCCGGTTGTACGTGAGAACACATCCACAGGCAAGATAATGCGTGGGATTGGAGACCTGGCTATCAGCTCAGGCTGGGAAAGCTATATCGCTTACAGCCGGGCCAGGGACGGAATGGTACCACATACATCCAAATTGATTCCCATAGGGAACAAGGCCGATCTGGCAGTCCATGCCGTCGCCACCCGACTGCTCGATGCCCACGGCCTGGCATCCAGACGAGGCACGAATGAACTGATAAGGCAGATTGAGGCAATCAAGCCGGACATTATCCATATTCACAATGTCCACGGTTATTTCCTCAACTACCCTATGCTTTGCGACTTCCTTGGCGGATCGGGAATACCGGTTGTCTGGACGGCGCATGACTGCTGGTTGTATACAGGCCATTGCTACTACTATTCTGCCGCCAATTGTGACCGTTGGAAGACCAGGTGCCATTCATGTCCCCAGAAGACTTCGTTCCCGGCCAGTTGGCTTTTAGATCATTCAGCATCCAATTACGCGAGGAAACGGCAAGTTTTGACAAAGATGAAGAATCTTCACCTTGTGGCGGTTTCAGAATGGATTAAGGGCGAGATTCAACAGTCGTTCCTCTCCGAGGTTCCCTGTCAAGTTATACACAATGGTATAGATCTCGATGTATTCAAGCCATCAAATAATAAACAAACGAAGGAAAAATACGGAATCAGGACTCCTCATTACGTGATTGCCGTTGCTAGCATCTGGCTTAAAGAAAAAGGGTTCGATGATTTGATGAGGTTAGCCGGATTACTGGACATAAACATTTCACTTGTAATGGTTGGCCGTATGACGCAAAAGCAGGAAAAAGCACTGCCGGAAAACGTGATCCATATTCCTCGAACATCTGACGCCGCGGCGTTAGCAGAGTTATACTCCGGAGCAGTCGCTTTCCTCAATCCAACCTGGCAAGACAACTACCCTACCGTAAACCTGGAGTCAATAGCCTGCGGCACACCGGTTATCACTTACAGGACCGGGGGATCCCCAGAATCAGTCACCGAGAAGACGGGATTCGTTGTGGAACAAGGGAATATCGAAGGGATGACGAAGATAATTAATGATATAATCGGGAATAATTCCTATTTTTGTAGGTTAAATCGCAGGGAGTATGCTCTTGCCAATTTTGACAAGGACAGATGCTTCCGCGATTACATTGATTTGTATGAGAGTCTTGCAGCTCGGTAAGTTCTTCCCCATCTTCGGAGGGGTTGAGAAAGTGATGTACGACCTGACCGTCGGGTTGGGTTGTGACATGCTTTGCGCCAGCGCCGACGGAAAGACGGACATGCAGAAACTCTCATTCGACGGAGGAGGCACCCTGTACGTGGTTCCCACCTTGTTCAAGGTCTCCGGTACTATGATTGCGCCCAGGATGGTTTCCTGGCTCAGGAATCATGCGGGGGAATACGATATCATCGACATCCACCATCCTGACCCTATGGCAGGACTGGCTTTGAGACTCAGCCGTTTCAAGGGGAAGGTCGTCCTGCACTGGCACAGCGACATAATCGGCAAGGGGTTTTTACACTTTCTTTACAAACCGATCCAATCCTGGCTGATCCACAGGGCGGACAGAATCGTGGGCACCTCTCCTGTTTATGTTGCCGAGTCCAAGGCATTGGAGAACGTTCAAGGAAAGACCTGTTTCATTCCTATAGGTGTTGACTCCATGCTGCAGGAACAAGCATCGGTAAGCAAGTTAAAGAACACATACGACGGCAAGAAACTTGTATTCTCGCTCGGCAGACTCATCCCGTACAAAGGTTATGTGCATCTTGTCAGGGCTGCCGGATACCTCCCCGACGATTATCGCGTGGTCATAGGAGGTGCCGGCCCGCTTAAGGACAGTCTTCAGGCTGAAATAGAAAGACTTGGACTTGACAAGAAGGTTTCGTTGGCCGGGTATATCCGGGACGAGGATCTCCCGGCGTGGTTCGCCGCGGCTGATGTTTTCGTCCTGCCTTCGGTCACAAAGAACGAGGCTTTCGGGATAGTTCAGATCGAGGCTATGTCAATTGGAACTCCTGTCGTGGCCACCAAGATTCCCGGATCCGGAGTGTCCTGGGTGAATGAAGACGGTGTCTCGGGTCTTAATGCGGAGCCCGGAAACCCTGAAGCACTCGCAAAGGCAATAATCGAGGTCACAATGGATGATGCTGCCCGAAAGACATTCTGTGACGGCGCCAAGGCACGTTTCGAAGCTATGTTTAAGAAAGAAATGATGATAAATAAAACGATAGAGTTATATGAAAAGACTTCTTGAATTGGTAATATTGGCCGGGCTGGTAGCCCTGGCCTGTTCCTGTGCCTCCTCAAAGAATTGGACCTATCTCCGGGATTTTGAGTATGGGGAGGTTTATGAGGCCATGAAAGCTCCTGAGTTAAAGTTACAGCCTGGAGACGAAGTGATGATACAAGTTCGAAGTACTAAACCTGAATTGGCAGCCCCTTTCAATGCCGGAGCAGGATTAAGCACTATAGAGAATACTGCCTCTTCCAATGCGGTCAAGTATCTTATCGACCCGGAAGGCTCTATTGACTTCCCGGTCATCGGAAAGATAATGGTCATGGGCAAGACCCTTAAGGAGGTAAAAGATATGATTGCCTCCAGCATCATTGAGATGGGTTATATAAAGGAGCCGATAGTGGATGTCTCCATGAGCAATTTTACTATCACGGTCCTTAAGGAAACCGGGGGCAATATCCTCCATGCTGGCAATGGGCCTATCAATTTGCTCCAGGTTGTCGCCCAGTCTGGTACAGGCGGGCAATTGGTTAAGATCAAGGACGTGATGGTGATCCGCACCGAAGATGGTGTCCGCAAAGCCTACAGTGTTAATCTTCAAAAGAAAGATCTTTTTGATTCTCCTGCTTACTATCTTCAGCAGAACGACATCGTGTATTTCAAACCCAAGGGCAGCAGGGAGTCTCAACCGTTCAGAACATTTGTATCCTCACTGTCTCCTATCTTCACTCTCGGCTCACTTGTCTCTACATTTTACCTTTGGATGAAGTTAATTGATGACGGTAACGAATAACCATGCAAAACAAGAACAACAAGAATAAGGATCAGATCAATCTTGTCGATCTGTTCTTCTATCTTTTGAGCCACTGGTATTGGTTCGTGCTCTGCGTTGCTTTAGCCCTTGGCTATACGTATTACAAATATGCCAGGACCCCGTTCATCTATCGCAGCGGGGTGACCGTGATCATAAAGGATCCCAGCAACTCGGTACGTTCGGTAAGGCTGGACGCTTATTCCAGTACTATCAATAACGTAAGCATGACTACGGAGATCCTTCAACTTCGTTCCCGCAGGCTAATGACCGAAGCGGTGAAGTTGCTGGATGCCGATGTCAACTACAAGATGAGGGTCAAATTCCGGGATGTTGAATTATACCGTAATTCCCCTGTGCGTGTGTTCTTCTCTCGTGAAGAAAACGTGCCCGGCTCTTTCTCTGTCATTGTAACTCCATTGGATGACAAGCAGATAAAACTGGATCTTGACGGAACAGGTAATTTCCAGACGGTGTCCTTGGGCGACACCATAGCCCTAGGGGGCGGTAAGGTTGTATTCCAACCTGACACCCAATACGGCCCGTCCTGGTTCGGAAAGGAATTGACTGTCCAAAAGACTATCCCTTTGAATGCCGCTTTGGGTTATCTTTCCGGACTTCAAATTACCCAGGATGGCACAATCCTTCAGATTGCTCTCCAAGACTACTCTCTACAAAGGTCGACAGATCTCATAAATGCCCTAATCGAGAAGTATAACGAGGATGCTATCAGGGAAAAGAACCGCATCGCCGTCAATACCGCTGAGTTTATCAATGAAAGACTCATCAGCATCCAGGAAGAGTTGGGCCATGTGGAAAATAGCCTGGCCCAGTTCAAGAGCGCCAACCAGGTGATGAGCGTGGACGAAGCAGCTTCCCGTTATTTGAATGAGAGCCGTGGGTACAACGCCGAGATAGTCAAGGTCGAAACGGACGTCCAGGTAGCCGAATACCTTCTCAACTATATCAAGAACATGAAGCCGTACGGTCTGATTCCGACTCAGACTGGTGTCAACGACCCTAATGCGGACAAGAACATTGCCGAATATAACGCAATGGTCCTCCGCCGCGAGAAACTAGTCGAGGCTTCCAGTACAGAGAGTCCTGCAGTAAAGGAACTTGGAGCCGCACTTCAGGATCTGAGACAGAACATCATCGGCATCCTCAACAACCATCTCGTTAGCCTCCAGGTTCACCGTGATGATTTGGCGAAGCAGGAGACTACAGCCGTGCGGAAATTCACCGCCATGCCGGCCAAGGCCCGTGAAGTTCTCTCAATCGAACGCCAACAGCAGATTAAGGAGTCCCTGTACCTGTTCCTTCTAAACAAGCGCGAGGAGAACTCGCTGACTCAGGCGATGGCGGACAACAATGCCCGTATGATTGACGAACCTACCGGATCGTGGGGTCCAGTCTATCCGCAGAGGAACAAAATGTTCCTCCTGGCCCTTTTGATTGGCTTGCTTTTGCCTGCCATCATCCTTCTTGCCAGGATGTTCCTGGACACCAAGGCCCGCACCCGCAAGGATGTGGAAGACATGCTTATCACGCCATTCCTGGCAGAGCTTCCCTTCGTCAAGACCAAGAAGCAGAAGAAAGACAAGAAGAAGGCAAAGAAGGGTGAAAAGGTTGATGAGCCTGTAAAGACCGCTTACGACCCTAACTCCAAGAGCGTCTTCACGGAAGCCATGAGGATTATGTGTACCAACCTCGACTTCATGCGCCCTGAAGGATCAGACCAGATGGTGATCGCCAGCAACTCAATCAGTGTCGGCGCGGGAAAGACCTTCCTGTCCACCAATATCGCGGCTTGTTTGGCTGACGCGAAAAAGAAAGTCGTCATCCTTGATGTCGACCTTAGGAAGAGATCCCTCTCAAAATTGTTCGGAGTCAAGCACGTGACCTCCGGCCTGTCGAATTATCTGTATGATGAGACTGTCAGCATCAGCGACATAATACGAAAGGATGTCCTTGCCGGCGTAGACCTCATCCCGGCCGGTCACACCCCGCCGAACTCCACTGAGCTGTTCGGAAGGAAGAGATTCGAGACCCTGATCGAGGAACTCAAGAAGTCATATGACTATATTCTCCTCGACAGCGTCCCCGTGACCATGGTGGCTGACCCGATGGTCATCAATAAGGTGGTTGACGTGAACTTGTTCGTTCTTAGGAGCGGCCAGCTCGACCGCCGTCTGCTCCAGCAGATCGACGACCTCTACGAAAAGGGCCACCTGAAGAACATGGCCGTGGTGCTCAACGGATCCCAGATCAAGAAGGGCTACGGTTACGGAGGCTATGGCTACGGCTATGGCTACGGCGAAAAGGACAATTAAAGGATATTCAAAGAAATGACTATCGCTGTTGACTTCGACGGGACCATCGTTGAACACAAGTATCCCGCGATAGGAAAGGAGAAGCCTTTTGCGATCGACACCCTCAAGCAGCTCGCTGAAGAAGGCAACAAGTTGATACTGTGGACTTCCCGTGACGGGGAGCTGCTTCAGGAAGCCCTTGACTTCTGCCATAAGCGCGGACTGGATTTCTACGGGGTGAACTGCAACCAGCCCGTGGGTTCCCTCTTCGAAGGACGCACCGGAAGCACCTCCGTCAAGGTGGTGGCTGACGTGTACATCGACGATAAGAATCTTGGCGGCCTCCCCGACTGGGGAACGATCTACGAGATCATCACCGGAATCCGGGAGAAGAAGCACGCCCGCCGCAGGAAAGGACTGTTCAGAAGGCTTTCCCGCCGATGAGACTTCCCGACGAATTCTTCCGCCTCCTGCGCGTGGCCCTTTCACCGGGCGTTAGCGCAGAGGCGGATTTGTCATCTTTAGCAAGCCTTGACGAAGCCTGCTGGCGAAGGATCGCCGCCTGCGCCAAGGAGCAAAGCGTCACCGGCATGCTCGGGTATGCTTTGGAATCGTTGCCCGAAAACACAAGGATTCCGGACGATGTCCTCTATTACCTTTTGTCGGAACAGGAGATCACCGCCAGGGCGGTACGGAAAAAACAGGCAGTCTCGAAAGCCGTCGCGGAATATTTCGAAAAGAAGGGACTCCATCCCATAATAATGAAAGGGCCTGCCACGGCGGCCTTCTATCCTGCGCCGCTGATGCGGAGCTTCGGGGACATCGACCTGTATTTCCCCGGTAACGAGTTCAGGGAGGCACGGACTATCGCCTCCGGCATGACCGGAATCGAAGATGCCGGCGACGGTAGTTTCCATTTCAATTGGGAATATGTGGACGTGGATGTCCACAGCAGGTATTTCGACGTGCACCGCCCTGACAAGGATCTTCCGGCAGTGCCCTCTCCGGAAGCGACCATACTGATGCTTTCGGCACACGCAATGAAACATGCCTGCGGCACTGGAATAGGGATAAGGCAGATCTGCGATGTGGCCATGGCTTTCAGGAGCCTGGAGGGCCGATACGACGTCAAATGCGTGGAAGAAGCCTTCAGAAAGGCCGGGATGGCCAGATGGCAGACCCTGCTTTCATCCTTCATCATCAATCATCTCGGAATACAGGCTCCCCTCCCGAAAGGGAAGACCGTTCCCGACACGCCCCTGTTGAAGATTGTGGAAGAGGGCGGCAACTTCGGCCACCACGCATCCGGACGCAAAGAAGCTCTCGGAAAGTCAACAGCGAAAAGGAAAGCCGACACCGTGAAAAGGTTTTTGAAGAGGCTGCCTTTCTCGCTTAAATATGCTCCATCGGAGACGCTGAGGAACGTTGCTTCCCTGACCGTGGGAAATTTCAAAAAAAAAGCGTAACTTTGTAGTCCAAAGTTATTAACATGGGGAATCCCGTCAACAAAGTTTTATTTATCAACTCGGAGATCATGCCTTTCCTCCCCGAGAGCCCTATCGCCAAGATCGGGCGCTACCTTCCGCAAGGTATCCAGGACAAGAAGAGGCAAATCAGGGCATTCATGCCCCGGTATGGATGCATCAACGAGAGAAAGAACCAGTTGCACGAGGTCATCCGTCTCTCCGGAATGAATATCATTATCGGAGATGTGGACAGGACGTTGGTGATCAAGGTGGCCTCCATCGCGGCAGCGAGAATCCAGGTCTACTTCATCGACAATGACGACTTCTTCCGTCGCAAGCAAACCACGTTCGACACGGATGGTAAATTCTTTGAGGACAACGGGCAAAGGGCCATCTTCTTCGCCAGGGGCGTCATGGAGACCGTAAAGAAGCTCCGCTGGGCCCCAGACGTGATCCACTGCCAAGGATGGATCTCCCATCTCGTCCCGCTCTTCCTGAAGAAAGTCTATTACGGGGATCCCATATTCGCCGGCAGCAAAGTCGTCACCTCCATTTATAACGACATCTCCACCGAGACGTTCTCTCCGTCCTTTAAAGACACCGTCCCGTTCGGAGGAATCAAGCCCGGTGACGTGTCCCTTCTGGACACCCCCACTGGCATAAATCTTGCGGAAATGGCTGCCTTGTATTCTGACGGCGTGATTTTCGGCGCACCCGATGTGGACAGCGGGATCATCAAGTTCTGCGAAGGACTCAAGATTCCCACACTCCCCTTCGACGGGAAATCCCTTGAGGACGGAAGCTACATCGACGAATACGACAGATTTTATCAAGAGTTGCGGTAAATGAAGAAGATTCTGGCGACGATCGCCTTGGCGGCGGCCCTAATATCTTGTGTCAATGTCAATGAGAAGCTAGGCGGCGATTTCATCGCCACCAACCTTAAATATGATTTCTACACGGCGGAGTTTGATCTTGAGGACATTTGGATGAGGTCTGTGGACAGCCTGTCCGGTTACTCATCCACTCGCATAAACTTCGGAGCCATTAGGGACGACAATTACGGCCTGTTCAGCAGGGGTTGCGTTGTCACCTTGGTTCCTTGTGTCAGATCGGTTGATTTCGGACAGGATCCCATATTCAAAAGGTTCAGGTTCCAAGCTGAGGCGGACAGCGTCTCTGTCGCTGACGAGAACCAGTCCAGAATCCTCCAGAACGTTCAGGTATACAGCTTGACCGAGCCTCTGGACCCCACCAAGTATTTCTCGAGAACCGAGGTGAAACACGGGACCAAAAGGATCACCAAAGGCGTCCCGGTAGTCAATGGTACGGACTCCCTCTCTTTTGATTTCACGGAAGATTACGGGAAGCAGTACCTCAACATCACAAAGGAAGACATGTCGGATTTCGAAGCCTATCGCAAGAAATTTCCGGGAATATACATAACCACTGATGAGCCTGTCGGCAATGGCGGACGGTTCAACATGTTCAAGATGGGCATCACGGAACTGTACAGCAGCTATCTGGTTCGCTCAGACAACTATGCCGTGATGTACTACAGCGGGATTTACGACGGGGAGCGCAAGGACACGAGCCTGATGTTCTATTTCAGCCCTCTCCAGTTCCAGGATCTCGACTCACTCATTTCAGTCACCTCAACTCCTGAGCAATTCGTGTTCAATGTGGATTCACATGAGACCGGAAGCCTGGTTGGAAAGGCTGACGACAAGATCTTCATCGAGGGTGGCAGTGGCATCAAGCCTGTGATATCCGCTGATGAGATCAGGCGTCTGGTCAGTTCGGAAATATCCTCCAAGGGTGGTGACCTGGCCTCGGCTCTCATCAGCAAGGCCACGATCGAGTTGCCTTTTGTTTTCCCTGAGGACTATAGGACCATGTACCTCTTCCCGGATATTCTCAGTCCGACAATCAAGATAGCGACCGACACGACAGTGGCTTTCGCCGGACTTACTGACGCCAGCGCGTCTGATGAGAACCAGGGAGACATTAACAGGTCGCTCTGTGTGTACGCCCCTGACGTGACCCATCATGTGCAGCAGATAATCCGTAAAAAGGACAAGGACAACCTCTCGGATTATGACATCTGGATGCTGATCATGAAAAATGTGAAGACGACCACGACTGACGCCGAGGCCAGCCAGATGGCTGACTACTACCAACAACTCGCATACTACTCCTATGCCAACCAGATTTACGGAGGAGGTTACGGCGGTTATGGCGGCTATGGTTATGGTGGTTATGGTTATGGTGGTTACGGTGGATATGGTGGGTACGGCTATGGCTACAACAACTACTACAATTACATGATGATGGCCCAGTACGCGTCCGCCTCAGCGACCCAGACATCTGTCACCACAGAACTGGACAAGGATCGTTACTACAACTGCTACCTTCTCGGGCCAGGCTCGGACGGCAGGAAGCCGAAACTGAAGATCACTTACGCCCTTCCTAAGGAATAAGGGGACAAAGTCAAAGCAAAAGCCCAGGCGTTCAGCCTGGGCTTTTACTTTTAAGTCGACAATCGGGATTAGGCCTCCTCCTTGCCCGCGATCTTCTCCTTAACCTTCTCAATCGCGTCCTGAACGGTAGCGATAGTGCTGGTCTCCTCATCGGGAATCTTGATTCCGAAAACCCTCTCGAACTCCATAAGAAGCTCAACAGTGTCAAGGGAGTCGGCTCCCAGATCATTTGTGAAATTGGCGGTCTCGGTAACCTCAGTTTCCTCAACGCCCAGTTTGTCAACGATGATCGCTTTGACTTGTTTTACGATTTCTTCTTCAGTCATGACTATAAAATTTAAATTGTTTAAATTCTTCTTCTAATACTACACAATAACTTCGCGAATTAAATAAAAAAACATTAAATATCCAAATTCACGGTTGGCGCCTGTCCGGAATCCGGTTCTTTGCAAAGGTTGAGCCATATACGCAACCCGTTCAGTGAATTCAGCAGATAGAAGATATACTTGATGAGCATAACGGCCGCGTTGCCGGATCCCAGATCCCCCATCAAAGCCACCGCCCAGAGCGATATGGACGAGATATTCACAAGTATCCAAATATACCACTGCTCCATAAAAGCGAAGCTCAGGAGCACTTGGCCGGCGATGTTCAAAGTCATCACGACCGCATCCAACAAGATCTTGGATTTGTTGAAAGAAGTGATCTTCCCGGCTTCCAGCTGGCTTTTGTCAACGAAGAATAGTATAGTATAAAGCACTGCTATCCCTACCAAGATTCCGGCGACCAACCATGCCCATTGCTTCCCGGACAGACGCCTGGCCTTAACCTTGGTATCCTCCCCCGCTTCTGATCCAACCTTGGCCCCACGCTTACGCCATTGCCAGAAACCTATAAACTGCATGGGAAGGAAATAGAAGGCGTGGAGGGCGAAATTACCCATGATCCCATTATCGAGAAGCACCACGGTGGCGGCTAGCACATCCAGGAAACCGAAAACGAATGTCAGGATATGGCCATTGGCGGAAAGGACGGTGTTGATGACTCCCATCACCGATCCGAAAGCCGCCAGAAGCAGCATGAAAGTCTTGACTCCCGGCTGCTGTAGCTTGAAAACAGTGGTTATTGTGACAGCCACGATCATCCCGGTGACCAGGAAGATGTTAAATGCCAGATTGAACTTTTTCTCTGTTGTCGGATTCATAGTGACAGCAAAGATAGCAAATCATCCATTTATTCATATATTTGTGATAATTGAATAAAAATATCCCCATGATCAACAAAAGAGTCTTTCTTTCCTTATTAGCGTGCGCGGCCGCGTTGACTTTATTCTCAACCTACACCAAAGCACAGGTAAATGATGTCCTTGACATCGTTGCCGCCAGCAGAGATAAAATGGCCGGCTGCGAGGGCCCCTACCGTTTCGACGTCACCACTCTCACACCAGCCCCGAAAGGATACGTCCCTTTCTATATTTCCCACTACGGCCGTCACGGATCCCGCTACGCTTGGAACTCAAACACTTATTCCCTGATCAAGAAAGTGCTTGACGCCGCCAGCGAAGCCGGCTCGCTCACCCCCAGAGGGCAGAAACTGTACGAGGATTTCAACGCCTTTTATCTGGAGCCTCTGCTCAACACCGGAGACCTCTCGGATCTCGGTATGGAGCAGCACATGGAGATAGCCAAGATAATGTGCGAGGAATTCCCCGAGGTGTTCAAGGATGGCGGCGAGGTGCTGGCGAGGGCCTCTACTTCCCAAAGGGCGATTGTCAGCATGAACGCCTTCACCGTCAGCCTACAGAAATACGCGCCGAAACTGGACATAAAAATGAATTCCCTCCACACCAACCTGATTATTATCAACCCGGGTGGAGCACCCAGGGAAATCGCTGAATATTACGCGGGAGGCATCAGGGTTCCCGAGAGCGTGAATGACTTTCGGGATCGCCTTACGGACTATGACGCCATTCTAGGGAAACTATTCTCTGACAGGGGCTTCCTTGAGGAAATAGGAGGCCGGAGAGACTTCGTGTACGAGCTCTTCAACCTTTGGGCAGGGTATCACAACTACTCTGACGGAAACTGGCTTGAGGACATTTTCACCAAAGACCAGCTCCTGAAGATGTGGGAGATTGAGAATTACTCTGTCTATGTGGGCCATTCGAGGAACCGCTACAGGATGATTCCCCTGCTGAAAGATATTATCGATCTGGCCGACGAGGCTATCGGGACCGGAGAGTTCAAGGCACACTTCCGCTTCGGCCACGACACTGTAGTCAATGCCATATGCCCGCTCCTGAATATCAACGGTTGTGGTTTCGAGCCGGAGAAAACAGAGGACGTGAAGTATTGGTTCCAGAATTATGACACGCCTAAGGGCGCCAATATCCAGTTTGTCCTGTATCGCTCCAAGAAGAATCCCGAAATCTTGTTCAAACTCCTTCGCAACGGCGCCGAGGCCACACTGCCCCAAATCCAGCCTGTCTCCGGACCGTATTACAAATGGAGCGATTTCAAAGAATGGGCCTCATCAATGATGAAGGCCCATCCACGCGTCGAACGTCCGACCAGGTAGAATTACATCTTACGTAGCCAGATATTGCGGAAGCTTATAGGCTCGCTGCGGTCGCCGTGAGCCTGGAGGCGGATCGGGCCGTCTCCGTGGGGAACTACCCTGGGATGACCGATGTACTCAGTGGTTCCGCGGATGGTGAAATTGTTCAGCAGCACGATACCGTTCTGGATCACAGTCACGGTAGGAGCCACCCTGTAGGTTCCGTCCTCGTTGAATATCGGAGCGCTGTAGACAATGTCATAGACGTTCCATTCACCAGGTTTACGCATAGCGTTGGCGAGCGGAACGACCTGCTTGTAAACACTTCCGGTCTGCCCATTCACATAAGTCTCATTCTGGTAGCAGTCCAGTATCTGGATCTCATACATGTCCTGGAGATACACTCCACTGTTGCCCCTGGCCTGGCTGGTGCCGGTGATATTCTCAGGGATACACCATTCAATGTGAAGCTGGAAACTCCCGAATTTCTCTTTAGTAACGATGTCTCCCGTCCTTTTCTCGACAGTGAATACTCCGTCATGGACCCTCCATTTGGCCTCACCGCCTCTGGCTGATTCCCAAGCGTCAAGGTTCTTCCCGTCAAAAAGAACGATAGCGTCAGAAGGAGCCGAATTGGTCAGGATGTCTCCGGGAGTCACGATCTTGGGCTGTGGTGTCCAGAACTCAGTCATACCGGGAGTCATCTTCTCAGGCTCGGGATAGGTTTTCTCCTGGGCCGCCGCCGTGAAAGCGAGGGCGAGAGCAAGGATAGCGATAATTGTCCGTTTCATTTCTTTTTGGTTTTGATGGATTTTCTTGATTGTTTCCAAATATAGGAATAAAAAAAATCTTCCGGCCCATTGTCCGGAAGATTTTAAAGACTTTAAAACCAGACTTCCGCTACTTGAAGTACTCGGCGAACTCAACGTCCTTGGTAGCCCTCTCGGCAAGAGCCTTGTCAGCCTTGGCGACCTCATCGAGGAGAGTCTTGACCTCATCCATATTACCCTGGCGGGCAGCGATGACGGCCTTCAGGTAGGTGACCCTAGGATCCTTGCAATGAGCGGCGGCCTTAGCCTTGTCAAGCTGGTTGGTGAGGATGTAAGCGAGGACAGTGTTGTTGCAGCAGCCCTTGGCATCCTTCAGATCCTCGACAGCCTTGTCATAGTTGCCAGTGCAGATGTCGATGACGCCCTGGTTGGTCTTGGCGATATCGCTGCCGGCCTTCTTGAAGAGGCTGGCGGCCTTCTCGAGATCACCATTACGGAGGGCGAGGACACCCAGAGCGTTGTCAAGCTCGGCGTCCTTGGTCTCGACGGCGGCGAAAGCCTTCTCGGCGTTCTTGAGATCACCGGCCTCGAGATAAGCGGTACCGAGGTTGAACCTGGCGGCGTCGCTGTCGAACTTGCTGATAGCCTTGTTGTAGAGCTTGACCTTGCTGTCAAGATCCTTCACGAGGGTGGCGGACTTCAACAGGGCGGGCTCGTCAAGAACCTCACTGTTGTTGTTGATCATCTCAAGAAGCTCGTCCGGAGTGTAGTTCTTGAACTCGACGTTGGCGATGAAGCGGGCGCGGCGGAGCTCAGGAAGGATGTCGTCCTTCAACTCAGAGTAGATGGAAGACATGTTCTTGATCTCGCTCTCACGAACGGCGGGATCGCTGTACATCGAAAGAACGCGGAGGATGAGATCCTTGTCACGGATGTCGGAATTCTGGACAAGCTCCTGGAAGCCTTCCCAGTCCTGACCGATACTCTTGACCTCGGGATCGGTGACCTCTTTGCCCTTGACGACCTTGGTCCAAGCCTTGTCAGCGGTCTTGGAACGGTTATCGGAAAGCTTGCGGTTCAGCTTCTCACCACCATCCGGGGAGGCGTAAGCCACGACCTCGGTTCCGACGAGAGTCTTCCTCTCGTTAGCGGCGATCTCATCGAGAGCGTCCTGGAAGTTCTTGATGGAAGCACCGGTGAGCTGCTTGTTCTGGACATCGGCGGAGTTGATCCTATAGAGGATCTGGCCCTCGGCGGTCTGCTTGAGGATAGCCTCATAGCCGTCAGCCTTGAGAGGAACCTGACCGCCAGCCTTCACGAGCATGTAGGTGGTGTTGACACCATCAGCAACTTTCTTGGTGGGAAGAGGAATGCTCTTGTTCTTGTACTTCGCCACACCGCGGAGCTCGAGATGTGACTTCTCCATTCCATCAACGAAGGGGAAGTGAAGCTTCTCGGTCACTGTGGAGCCAGCCTTGGGAACGACTTTGTAGTTGTCCTTGACTTTCTCACCCTGATACATGAGGGGAGCCATCTTGGACTCGCCACCTTCATAGACGATGACAGGGGTGACCTCGAGGATGGCCTTCGGATGGAAGTAGTTGGCCGGATAGGTCACGGAGACAGAGGGATCGATGTTGCCGGCGACAGCCTCAAGAACGGCAGGATTGCAGGTAACAATAACATTGTCAGCAAGTTCAGCCATCTTCTTGGCTGAAGAGCAAGCGACGGCGGACAGCACGATTGCGGCCGCGGCAAGAATCTTGATTGCTTTCTTCATGTTTTAATAAAAATATATTAATTGGACATTAGCTTTTTAGCCTTCTTCATCAGTAGGCAAATATAACTATTATTTTCGTAACTTTGCCAAACTGATTCCAAATAGCAAGCATTTTTATATGGATTCACAAGAACTGCAAAGGCTGAAAAACAAGTACGACATCATCGGAAATGATGCCGCCCTGAACCGGGCGCTTGAGACGGCCGTCACTATAGCTCCGACCGACCTTACCGTCCTCGTCACAGGCGAGAGCGGTGTCGGGAAAGAGAATATTCCCAAGATAATTCACCAGAACAGCCGCAGGAAAAACGGCAAGTATTTCGCCGTCAACTGCGGCGCCATTCCCGAAGGGACTATCGATTCCGAGCTGTTCGGCCACGAGAAAGGATCTTTCACCGGAGCGATCGAGACCCGCAGGGGTTATTTCCAGGAGGCTGACGGCGGCACTTTGTTCCTGGATGAGATCGGGGAGCTTCCCCTCCCCTCCCAAGCCAAGCTCTTGAGAGTCCTCCAAAGCGGGGAATTTATCAAAGTGGGTTCCTCAAAAGTGGAAAAGACCGATGTGAGGGTCATCGCCGCGACCAACAACGACCTTCTCCACGCCGTGGGCAAGGGCAAGTTCAGGGAGGACCTTTATTACCGCCTCAACGCCATCCAGATCAGGATGCCTGCCCTCAGGGAGCGTAAAGAGGACATCTATCTCTTTTTCAGGAAGTTCTCCTCTGATTTCTCGGAGAAATACGGGATGGGGAAAGTTACCCTGACCAATGATGCCATAGATCTCCTGATAAACTACCGCTGGCCAGGCAATATCCGTCAGCTCAAGAATGTGGCCGAGACCGTGACAGCCCTCGAGTCCGAGAAACTGACTCCTGTGACCGGAAGATGTGTCGTGGACGCCGCGGCCCTGGCCAAATATATGCCCAAGGAAGAGATCAACCTCCTTCCGGCCGTCGCGAAAGACAACACCGGAGACTCCATGTCCGAATCAGACAAGGAGATGTTCATCAAAGCCATCTTGGACCTGAAGAAAGAAGTTGATGACCTGAAGGCCCGCGTGAACGGCGCCACCGGTCCGGCGCCTGTACTCACCCCTCATCGCGAGGAACCCGAGGAAGCTGAATGGCAAGGCCAGGGCGCGCCGGTCTCCAGCGAGGAAATCGGCAAGGTGGTGGACATCAATGTCCAGGAACCTCATGACCAGGACCTTTCCTTGCAGAAATCAAATATCGAAATCATCACCAAGGCTCTGGAGAAACACCACGGCAACCGCAAACTGGCCGCCAAGGAGATCGGAACCTCGGAGAGATCCCTTTACCGTTGGATTAAAAAATATCATCTGGAATAAACGATATGAGAAAGATACTCGCGGCATCGGTTTTAGCGGCGTCCCTGTTGCTCAGCGGATGCTCAATCGTCAAATATTCATTCTCGGGCACTTCCATTGACCCGAGTGTCAAGACCGTGACTATCAACTACTTCGAATACAAGGCCCTCAAGGTGAACCCTTCCCTGAGCAATGACCTGACCGAAGCCATGAAGGATAAGTTCCGCAAGCTCACCAAGCTCGAGCAGGTAGAGATGGACGGGGATCTGGAGCTTTCCGGAGCCGTGACCGGTTATGAGGTCCGGGCCGCGGCGGTCACCGCTAACGAAGTCGCCGCCATGAACCGCCTCACGGTCACAGCGACCCTTAAGTTCACCAACAGGAAATTCCCCGAGGAAGATTTTGAGCAGAGTTTCTCGGCCTATTCCGACTACGATTCCACCAACTCTCTCGACGCGGTTGAAAGCACCCTATGCGAGGAGATTGTCCAGAAACTGATCGAAGACATGTTCAACGCCAGTGTGGCGCAATGGTAGTGACCATGGAAGGAGTGAGGAATATCAAGTCTCTGACAATGGACGAGTTGGCGGGAGTCATCAAAGCCTTCCCGTGGTTCGGCGCCGCTCGAATTGAGCTTTGCGAGCGGATGTCCAAGATGGGTGGCGGCGAATGGGGAAAGGAGCAATATGCCGACGCCGCCCTCTATGTCGCCTCCAGGACCATCGTCTCCGACATTGTCCGTTCTTCCCGTAAGAATGACTATTCCGACAAAGATGTCCAGACCCTCCTGAAACGCTTCATCGCCCCGGAACCTGTGGCGGACACGCCGAAGCCGGTGACCGACGCTGGCCCGCTACGCTCCGAGCCCTATCCGGGTAAAGGCTCTTCAGAGACTGTCCCGGCTCCGGCCAAGACCTACCGCAGGACAGTCAGGGCCGCTGGAGCGGACTTCTTCTCTTCTGACGAATATGAGGGAGTCAAAGTGGACGAGGACAACTACTTCTCGAAGTTCAAGGTCGCCAGGTCAGAGGAGAGCGACAGCCGCGGATGGGAAGATCCGGAGCTGGGATTCTGCACTGAGACACTCGCTTGGATTTATGCCGAACAGGGCTACCGCGAGGAGGCGAAAAAGATTTATTCCCGGTTAATGTTGCGATATCCGGAAAAAATAGCTTACTTTGCATCCCTTATTGAAAAATTGGACGAAGAAATTAAAAAATAACGAATATGAACACATTATTCACAATCCTTACGATCCTGATTGTCATCGCCGCGATCCTGCTGATCGCCGTCGTCCTCCTGCAGAACGGAAAGGGTGAGGGCATGGCCAGCAACTTCACGTCAGCCAATCAGACTCTTGGCGTCAGACAGACCGCCGACATCCTTGAGAAGGTATCATGGGGCCTTGTGACCTTCATCCTCGTTGTCTCCATCATCACGTCTTTCACCGTCCGCAACCATGTTTCCGGTGTCAACGTGGATGACCTGATCGAGAATGTCGAGGAGCAGCCCGCCTTCCCGTCAGCTCCGCTCCAGCAGGGCGCTCCCACCACCGAGACTCCCGCTGAGCCCGTCAACTAATTGTTTGACGACCACTGACAAACTGTCAGTCCAACTCTGTTGGAACATATTTTGACCTTAAGATGTCCGGCTAGCAGATAGCCGGACATCATTTATTTAGGAGACACATTATATGGACAACAGAAACAATAACAACCAATTGCAGTTCCTTCCGAAGTTCGCCATCAATCTTAATGAGCAAGCTTCGCAAGGCAAACTCGACCCTGTCATCGGCAGGGACGACGAGATACGACGGGTCCTCCAGATCCTCAGCAGGAGAACCAAGAACAACCCTATACTCGTGGGAGAGCCGGGCGTCGGCAAGACCGCCATATCCGAGGGCATCGCCCAGAAGATCATTGACGGGGACGTCCCCGAGAATCTTAAAAGCAAGAAGATATATTCCCTGGACATGGGAGCCCTTATCGCCGGAGCCAAGTATCAGGGCGAATTTGAGGAAAGGCTCAAGGGAGTCGTCAAGGAAGTGGTCGACAGCACCGGAGAGATCATCCTTTTCATCGACGAGATCCACACCCTTGTCGGCGCCGGAAGGACTTCCGGAGCGATGGACGCCTCGAATATTCTCAAGCCGGCCCTCGCCCGCGGTGAGCTGAGGACCATAGGTTCCACAACCCTGGACGAGTACCAGAAATATTTTGAGACAGACAAGGCCCTCGAGAGACGTTTCCAGATGGTCATGGTCGATGAGCCTTCCACGGCCGAGTCAATCGCGATCATGAGGGGACTGAAAGAGAAATACGAGAACCACCACAGGGTCAAGATCGAGGACGACGCCCTTATCGCCGCGGTCAATCTTTCCCACCGGTATATCACCAACCGTTTCCTCCCGGACAAGGCGATAGACCTTGTGGACGAGGCCGCCTCGAAACTGCGTCTCGAGATGAACTCCGTACCGGAGCCACTGGCTGAGCTCAACAGCGACATCCGCCAGCTCGAGATCGAGAAAGAGGCTGTCAAACGTGAGGGAACTTCCTTGAAATCAGAGAAAATCGAAAAGGAACTCGCGGACAAGCTCACCGAGCGGGACGCCTTGATGAAAAGGTGGAACGACGAGAAAGACATTCTCTCCGGCCTCCAGGAAGCCCGTCAGAAGATGGAGGATTATAAGATCCAGGCCGCGGCCGCTGAGAGGGCCGGCGATTACGGCAAAGTCGCCGAGCTGCGCTACGGCAAGATGGCGGACATACAGAAAACCATTGACGAGCTTTCAGCAAAGCAGGCCGCGATAGAGGATCCGATTGTGACCGAGGCTGTCACGCCTCAGGACATAGCCGAGGTGGTCGCCAAATGGACAGGCATCCCCGTTCAGAAGATGCTCGAGAGCGAGAAGGAGAAACTGCTCCGGATCGAGACCGAGCTCCACAAGAGGGTGGTCGGACAGGATCAGGCCATCCAGGCCGTCGCAGATGCCGTAAGGCGTTCAAGGGCAGGACTTTCCAATGAGAAAAGGCCTATCGGTTCCTTCCTGTTCATGGGTACGACCGGTGTCGGAAAGACCGAGCTCGCCAAGGCGCTGGCGGAGTTCCTGTTCAACGACGAGAACATGATCACCAGGATCGATATGAGTGAATATCAGGAGCGTCATACCGTCAGCCGTCTGGTCGGCGCGCCTCCGGGATATGTCGGCTACGATGAGGGCGGCCAGCTGACAGAAGCCGTCCGCAGGAAACCATATTCAGTGATCCTACTGGACGAGATTGAGAAGGCCCATCCGGATGTGTTCAACGTGCTGCTGCAGGTGCTGGATGACGGACGCCTGACCGATAACAAGGGCCGCACGGTGGACTTCAAGAACACCATCCTGATAATGACCTCCAACGCCGGATCAGACATAATCTCCAACTACATGGAGAAGCTGCCTTCCGTAGGCGCTCCGGGCGCCGACCCTACCGAGGAGATGAGGGCGATCGCCAAGAGGCGGGAGATGCTTGAGGAGTGCAAAGGGAAGGTCATGGACGTGCTGAAAATGACTGTCCGGCCCGAGTTCCTCAACAGGATTGACGAGATCATAATGTTTGATCCTCTGACCAGGAATGACATCCGGGATATCCTCCACATCCAGATGCGCCAGCTTCAGGACAAGCTTTCCGAAGAAGGTGTCACGATCGAGTTCAGCAAGGAGTTCGAGGATTGGATGGTCGAGGGCGGATATGATCCCGCTTATGGCGCCAGGCCTATCAAGCGTTTGATGCAGAGGGAATTGGTGAACCAGCTGGCAAAGGAGATCCTTGCCGGAAAGGTCCATAAAGACTCTGTCATCCAGGTCGACACCGCCGGAGGCAGCATCGTCCTCCACGACAAATCCTGACCTTAGAAGTCTTTGCCTTCGAAGAGGGCGGTGGAGGTGGATGAGGCTTTGTGAGTCGAGGAGTTGAAGTTGTACGTCAGCGAGACCACGACATTCGGATACTTCGGACGCACAAGGGTTCGGGACAGCAGACCTGCCGCCTCACGGGTATTCAGGTACCTCGCGGTCCGGAATATGTCATGAGCCACCAGCGAGAGCGTCAACTTGTCCTTGAGCATCTGGTGACGGGCCCCGAAATTGAAATAAACGTAGGATTTCTCACGACCCTGCGTGAGAATCTTGGGGCCCACCGCGTAAGCGTCAAACTGTAGCCTGGTGGCCTTGCCGGCCTGGAAAGTGTTTATCCAGTTAGCCTGATAATAGAACCCTCTGGCGTCCGAGCAAGCCTCGTTGCGGCTCGCGAACCGGTAGTCAAAGGCACTACCTGATGCTGAGCTTGTCCACCATGGTTTCGGATGGAAAGTCCCGCTGAGTTCAAAGCCGGCCTCGGTCTGGTTTCCGGCATTGACAATCTTGTCCAGCGTGACTCCCGGCTCATAAGCCGTACGGATCCAATCGGTTATGTCCTTGCGATACCTATAATAGGCGGTGGCGGCGAGAATATTCCCGCCACCGTACGAACGCTGCCAGCCCAGTTCGGCGCTATGGACATATTCCGGAAGGATGTCCGGGTTGCCGATTTTCTTGGTGTAATAATCCTCATAAGTGATATATGGTTCAAGCTGCCATATTCCGGGACGGTTCGTGCGATAGGAATATCCGGCCCGCAAGGTTCCAGCCCTGCCGGCATCGTACTGGACATGCCCGGAAGGGAAAAGGTCGAAACGCTTTATGTTCCTGGATGCGTCCACAATCTCTATGTCCATCTTGTCAAGCACCCGGTCACCACGAAGGCCGGCATCGAAAGAGAATGGACCGAAAGAATCCTTGATCATGGCATAAAGCGAGTGGACTTGGCGGCGGTAATAGAAAGGAGTGGCAAGATCTTCCTGCCAATCGAACTCCGAAGCCGCCCGGTCCCAATACTTAATCCGATAGCCACCATGTTCGCTGTAGGTGGTGTATTGGTAGCCGGTCTCGAACTGCCCGCCTTCCCGGTAGGACAGCTTATATGTCAGGGACCCGTCACAATCCCAGTGATGCTCCTCCTCGTATCCACGGGTGCCCTCGTAGCGGTTACCGGCAGAGTCGAACATGTTGCTCTCGGTGTATTCAATGCTGTAGCTATCGTACCGGAAGCGGTTCTGGAGGGCTATCTCACTCCTCTTCCCCGGACGCCACACATATTCAGAAGCGGCCTGGAACAAGTTCTTTTTCAGGTTGTAACGGTCATGCGAATCGAATATGGAATTAGACTTGAATACTGAAGTTAATATGTCATCGGGACCGGAATACTCCCTCGTCTCGTCATAACGCATGTCACCGCCCCGCCAGTAGTTAGTCTGACCGAATTGCAAGTCAAGCGAATAGTTATGCTTCCTTCCTTCCGAGAACTGCCATCCCGCCCGGCCGATATAAGTCCCGTTCCGGCTCCATCTCTCACCGTCAGATACGGAGGTGGTGGTGACGCCGTCCACTTCGGTCTTCTTCTCCTGGGTGAAGTCGCTCCGTCCCTTGATTTGCTGGAGTGTGCCACCCACGTACCAATTGTTCTTGCCTTTACGGTAGTTCAACGTTCCGTCCACGCTCCAGGTACCCATAGTGCTTCCCGTCGTGGTGAACAGTCCGCTCCACTGCTCGGAGTCTGCCTTCTTGGTGGTGATATTGATGATTCCCGCGTCCCCGTCCGTCCGGTATCTGGCCGAGGGTGTGGTCAAAATCTCTATGTCCTCTACCGAAGCGGCCGGTATCTGCCGCAAGGCGGAAGTGCCATCCAAAGGACTGGGTTTCCCATCCACATAGACCAGGAAACGAGTACTCCCCCTGAAACTCAAATTCCCTTCGCTATCGACCAGCACCGAAGGCAGGCCCGCAAGGATATCAACCGCCGTCCCTCCTGCGGAAGTAACTGAAGAAGAGGCACTTATCAATTGGCGATCCAACTTGTAGACAATCCTGTTCTTTTCCCCGACAACCGTGACCTCACGTAGTCCCTCAGCGGACCGGGTGAGCCGGATGGCGCCGAGATCGATCTTCTCCGGAGAACCTGTCCCGAATGTGATCTTGTCGCTGACAAAGGAGTCATATCCCATCATCTTGACCAGGACAAGAACCTCCCCGGAAGGAATACGGTCAACAAAGAAAACACCGAGAGTGTCCGATGTGGAGTTTGCCACCACTTTGTCGTCAAGGTCGGTGACTATGATGTCAGCCCCTGTGATAGCGGATCCGTCAGTGTCATCAATGACTTTGCCGGTCACGACATGACGGACTTGAGGTGCCAGAGGCACGGCTGAGGCATCCTGGGCAGGATAGGGGAATACCAGCAAGGATAGAAGAAGGATCTTGAGCATCGGTTTGTCTAAAGCCTGTGGGAATCGGCGAATTCAGGGGTCACATAATTGAAAGAAGATTGGCAACAAGAAGCTGAAAAACTCTGGGCGCAGTACACAAGATCGGCCCAGACTTCGGCGGGAAGGCCTTCCAGAAGCATATTCCTGGTGATCCCGTCCTTTACAAGACCATAGATGAAACCGGCGTTGAAGCTGTCCCCAGCCCCGATTGTGCTGATTGTCTCTACCGGATCGACAGGGTATCTGGCCTCAAATCCATGGAGATCCATGACTGTCAAGGGGGCGGCTCCGAAGGTGCAGATGAAATTGCCGCAGCATGGGGATATCTTTTCCCGGAACACAGCCCCGGAATCTTCCATCCCGAACAGAGTGAGGAAATCCTCATGGCTTCCCCTCACCACATCCGCGAAAGTGAAGTTCTCCCGGAAAGCGTCTCCTATGTCGCCGAGATCCTTCAGGTGCGAAGGACGGAAGTTGACATCGTAATAAAGGATGGCATCCCGGCTCCGGGCATATTCAAGAAAAGCCTTGACTTGCGGACGGACAGCCGGATTCAGGGCGTAAAACGAGCCGAACAACACTATGTCATCCGGGAATATCTCGGGATACCTCAACGCCGGACGGTCATCGACCCGGTCCCGGTAGAAAGTATATGATGCGTCGTTCTTGGCGTCAAGAAAGGCGAGGGACAGAGGAGTCTTGGAGGGCAATATATTCACGAAGGACGGATCGACCCCATTCTCCGACATGAAATCCCGGATTATGGTTCCGACCCTGTCGTTCCCGACTTCGGAAAGGAAGTCGGCAGGGATGCCGCACCTGCCAAGGGAGATCATCGAATTGAATGTCGATCCCCCAGGCACAGCCGCCGCCGGCTGGCCGTCCTTGAAGACGATATCATAGACCGTCTCCCCTATTCCTATCACTTTCCTCATCTGGAACTATAAGATTTCGAATTCCTTGACTATCCGTTTCAACTCGATGCCTTTACCGAGGTACCAGAGGACGAAATGGATGTCAGTGTTCACACACTTGCCGCCATCCTCTTTATAGAAAGCGCTTCCGGCCTTTGTCTCCGGCGTGCCTCCCGAGACCACACCTATCAGATGTCCCTGGCTATCAAGGACCGGAGATCCCTGGCAGCCGTCGACAAAGTCATTATCAGAGATGAAATCAATGACCATCCTATGCTTCTTGCCTCCGACTTTGAATCCCCAACGTCCCCAGAAATCTTTCATCATCAACGCTTTGAGATTCGGACCAAGGTCCCGGTCCGGATCCTGGGGATCCAGCAGGGCGAGGTATTCCGCGGGAGTAGTGTAACCCTCGGTGACTGTTCCATAGGTGAACCTTGCGGTAGAATTGGCGTCAGGATAGACAGGCACACCCCTACGGAGCCCGTCATCATGGATTTTCCGGACATATTCCTGGGAGAGGGAGACAGTCTGGTCAAGGGCCGCCTTATGCCCTTTTCGTCCGTCATAAAGACTCAAGGGACTATCATTCAAGAACTTAAAAAGCAAGTCTCCATTGATTTCAGAAGGATCCGCCATCTCCTGGATCTTAGATTGGGACGACAGGAGGCTACCTTTCCAAAGATACTCGGCGGCAGCGGCGTAATCATATCCGAAACGGTCCTGGATCCATCTCTGGAAATCACCCATATAGTAGTCGTCCATATTGGTGTAATACTCACTCAGGGCATATTCCAGAAGCTCTTTCTCGGTGGCGGGATCAGTCTCGCGGACTCCCGCCAGGAGTATCTCCTTCATCTTACCGAGATCTCCCGCCGAAGCGGCTCTCCGGAGATAGGACCCGACGAAAGTGCCGTCACGGAGGGTCTCGTCACGAAGGATCTTGTCTGTCTCCACGCGCCTCGTCTCCTTGAAAACCCTGTCAAGATTTCCGAGGAAACTGTCCGCCATCCATTGCTCGGCGTTCTCCCTGGCGGGAGTCAGGCTGTAGGAACCATAGTATTTTTTCACACCCTTGTCTACCTCAAGGATTTCCTCCAACTCCTTGGCTCTTGATGAATACAGTTTCCCGACGGACTTGTCATCAGCCATCATACGCCTGATAATCTCAAGCCTGGCGCCACGAAGCGAGTTGGTCAAGGGCAGGGCCACATCCTCCTTGAAACGCATACCGGCCGAAGGGAGAAACCTTTCCGTGAACCGCGGGAAACCGAGCGTCATGGTGAAACTGCCTTCGGAGTAACCGTCAAGGGACACATCAAGTGTCTTCGCCCCGGAAACCGGCTTGCCGTTGTCATAGATCCGGAACAAGGCGAAATCGCACCTGTGGGCCGGCCAGGACCATTTTCCTTCTTCTCCACCCATTCGGGCAAGCGCAAGAGGAGGCATCACGACGAGACGCACGTCATCATACACCTTATAGGCGGCGATATAATACTTTGTCCCCGCCCACTCTGACGTCAGACGACACTTCAAGGTGGTGGACTCGTTGTAGGCATTCTCAAGCCTCGAGGTGATCTCCTCATAACCCATTCCGCCCTGCCTCATGGACTTGACTTCCTCAGTCACATCGAAAACCCTTTTCAGGGAATATATCTTCTCCCCCTCTACGGGAATCTCATGCGCTTCCGAGACAGCGTGGAAGCCATCCTTCAGCAGCTGCTGGCCGACATCGCCAAGCCTGTCCATAAAAGTGATCGCAGGGTCAGCGCAAGTCAGCACAAGTCCCCAGTCGGAGACAATGCTACCCGAATACTTGAACCCCAGCGACACCACGGCATCCGCCAGGCCAGAGCCGGGCGCGTCAACGTTGTAAATCTCTTTAGGCCTGAGTCTGAGACCCTTGGCGCGCATGTTATTCTCCAGGACAGCATTTATGTCCTGGACCAGCCAAAACCCCTCGTCAGCTGACACCATCGTCGACATAAGGAGAGCGGCGACGGTGAGAATATTCCTGAACAACCTCATTACCTCACCCGGATGACGTCTCCATGATCTTTAATGACAGCCTCTTTCCACTTGTCGGTGTAACCGGGATTGGTTATTCCGGCCGGAGTCCCGGCATTGAACGGGGAATGCTTGAACGAGCCATCCTCATTCTGGGCCTTGACATTTCCGTCGATGAATTTAACTGTTATCATCTCCTCAAGGGCGACCCAGTTCTCGAACTGCGTCTGGGCGGTGGCGACCGAATACTCAGTCAACATCTTCTTAACGGGAGCGAACCAGTCTTTGGAGTCCAGGCCCTTCTTCTCGGCCTTGGGCAGAATGGTGTTGTAGGCGGCCAGGGCCCTGGCGTCCATCTCCGCCACCTTGCCGAACATCTGCTCGTTCTCGAACTTGTCAATCGCGGCGCGGACGGTCGGGGCCATCATGTTATAAGCCTTGTAGCAATCATTCGCGATACGGTTGTTGATCCAGAAGGAGGAGGTGCTTGAATACTCCAGCATGTTCCCGTTGCCTTCCCTGAAGCACTCCGGAACCTCATTGGTGTTGGAATATATCGGGGTGATGTAAGAAGTCGCGGCATCGTCGGTGCCGAACCAGATGATTCCGCCGATCACGTCGGGAAGGTCGTGCCTGGCCTGGGCGACGAACCAGAATCCGGTCTGCTGTGTGGCGATGGCCCTCTCGTTGGTATAGTTCCATCCGTCCTTGGAGAAACCCATCGGCCTCCACCTGTAAGGAAGGGCGTTGCCGCCGGCTCCGATATCGGTGGTCATGTCCAGAGGAGTACCCTCGAAGTGATCCCTCATAGCGTCAGCTACGTCCTTGACCGAGATCTTCTTGGAAGGCTTCACGAAAAGGGGCAGCCTGCGGGAGAGATCCTTGCCGGTGATGTAGTCGTAATAGGCCGAGGCGGGCTCGGTCACCATTTTCCCGTCCTTCTCATAGGAGAACTCACCGCCGGTCAGGATGTTGAAAGCGCTCCAGGCGCGGGCGTCGCAACCTCGGGCTCCACCGAAATCGACCGGACCGAAAGCCGCCGTGAAATCAAAATCCTTGTCATCACCGCTGAACCAGCCTTTCTCCCTGGCGAATTCGATCATCCCGGGCGCGAAAACGCAATTCTCAGGATCATTCTGAGGGAAAGTCTGGATGCGGGCCTGGTTGGCATGAGAGCAGATATAGCCGTCAGGAATCCTGATCGCGACATAGTTGATTCCTTTGTTGTCAGGACCCTTTCCGACAAGATCCATCACCCAAGCCTCGTCCTTGTCAGCGATTGAGAACGACTCTCCGGAAGAAGCGTAACCGAACTCATTGGCCAAATCTATTATGGTCTGGATCGCCTCGCGGGCGGTCTTTGCCCTCTGAAGGGTTATGTAAATCAATGAGCCGTAATCCATTATCCCGGCAGGGTCACGGAGTTCCCTTCGGCCTCCCCAAGTTGTCTCTCCGATTATCAGCTGATGCTCATTCATATTGCCTACTGTCTTGTAAGTCCGGGGCACCTGCGGGATGCTGCCCAAAGGCCGGTAGGAGTCCCAATCAATGACATTGAGCATGGAACCAGCCTTCCAGACGGCCGCGGGATGGAAATACAACTCTCCGAACAGGACATGAGAGTCGGCGGCATAAGAGACGATACTCGAGTTGTCGACACTCGCTCCACGCGTCACGATGATGTTGGTACACGCTTTGCTCTCAAATCCTCCGGCCAGAATAGCCACAGCGGCAAGAGCGGCAACGAAAATAGATTTCCTTGTCATTTTGTGATTATTCGATTATTGATTACTTTTGTCTCATCTTATTAAGAATTGTAAAGATATGAAAAAAATATTGTTCTCGGCTATTTGCCTGCTCATTTCCTTAGGGACGGCTTTCGCCCAGCAGCAGCAAATGTCTCCCGAAGAGAAGGCGAAGAAGTTGGATGAGTTCATCCAGCAGCAAGTTGACAAGTTTGAGAAGACCCTCGAACTGGAGGATTGGCAGACCTTCTACGCCGACTCCATCCTCAACCACGATTACCGCGCGTTGCAGGCTGAGCTTGACGGCCTCCAGGATGCCAAGGTGGCAAATAACGATCTCTATGTCCAGGTCAGCGACAAATGGGCGGAGCAGATGTACAACTCGTTCCGGAAGATCCTGGATGATGACCAGTGGAACAGATACCTGAAGCAGGGCGCCGCCCGGGACAAGAAAGCCAGGGACAAGAGAAAGGCCAAGATTGATGAGGCTAACGCCAAATTGCAGTAATTTTTAAAAGAATATAATGAAAGAAGCGATTGAAAAGTTGCTTTCGCAAGTGGCTGAGTTGAAGGCCGCCAACGCGAAGGACGTGGAGGAAGCCAGGGTAAGGCTCCTGGGAAAGAAAGGTGAGATCACCAAGCTGTTCGAAGATTTCAGGACCTGCAGTCCGGATCTCAAAAGAGAATTCGGAAGGAAGCTCAACGAGCTGAAGCAGGCCGCCACGGCCAAAATCGAGGAATTGAAGGAGGCGACGGCAGCCACGACTGTCTCCGACGGGCCGAAAGAGGATCTCTCCATGCCCGGCACTCCTTTCTCCCTTGGTTCGAGACATCCCGTCTCTATAGTCAGGCAGGAGATTGTGGACATATTCCGCAAATTCGGCTATGATGTCGCCGAAGGCCCTGAGATCGAGGATGACTACCATGTCTTCGAGGCTCTCAATTTCCCTCCCAACCACCCCGCCAGGGACATGCAGGACACTTTCTTCGTCTCCGCAGGCCACCTCAACCCGCTTCTTCTCAGGACCCACACATCCTCTGTCCAGGTCCGGGCTATGGAAAGCATGAAGCTTCCCATCAGGGTCATCTGCCCAGGAAGGGTTTTCCGCAATGAGGCCATTTCCGCCCGCGCCCACTGCATTTTCCACCAGGTCGAGGGATTGTATATTGACGAGAATGTCACCTTCGCTGACCTGAAGCAGGCTATCCTTCTCTTCGCCAGGGAAATGTTCGGCCCCGACACGGCGATCCGCATGAGGCCGTCCTACTTCCCCTTCACCGAACCCTCAAGCGAGGTCGATGTCAGTTGCAACATCTGCCACGGCAAGGGGTGCAACATCTGCAAAGGAACCGGCTGGCTCGAGATCCTGGGCTGCGGCATGGTCGATCCGAACGTCCTCGAGGCATCCGGAATAGACAGCAAGAAATATAGTGGTTTCGCTTTCGGAATGGGTCTGGAACGTATAGCGATGCTCAAATGGCAGGTCAACGACCTCCGCCATTATTTTGAGAACGACCTGCGCTTCCTCTCCCAGTTCAAGACCGCCATCGAAGTCTGATATCAGGGAAACTAATAGCTGGCCTTTACCCAGGGGGCATTGGCCTTCATGTAGTTCATCACCTCAACAGGAATATCCGTGCAAAGGAAGTCCGCCCCAAGGTAGACTCCCAGCATGGCGTCAGCCACGCTCTGTCCCGGCCAAAGGCTGACAATAAGTCCCTGCTCATGAGCTTTTTTCACAGCCGCGCGGGATGTCCCGTCCATCGTGGCTCCCAGACGGTCTATTCCCATGGCCTTGCATAGAGCTATAGTCTCGTCATTACAAGGTTTGCCTGTTATGAGGAGCATCTGAACACCGGGATACTTCTGTTGGAGGTATCGCAACCCGCGGTAATCACTGGAAGTGAAAAGGTATGTCGCCCCGGCAGGTTTGTTCCGCGTCACTCTCTCATAAAGCATGTCGCAATATTCCCTCAACCGATCTTCGGGATAAAGATCAAGCGGAGATGTCTTGAGCTCAAACTCCACATAAGTCACATCTCCCTTTGAATCAAGCCAATCCATAAGCTCGTCAAGGAACATGACCTTGTTGCCCTTCTTGGTGCGAGCCTTGCGTATTTCGGCTTCGGTCATCTCTTCCACCACTCCTTCCGTGTCGGTGGTACGTGTGAGGTTGGAATCATGGAGAATCACCAGCTTCCCGTCCTTGGTCATACGAATATCGGTCTCGAAGCCCCGGTAACCAGCCTTGTAACTGGATTCAAAGGCCGGGATGGTGTTCTCATCATATTCCATCCTCCCTCCCCTATGGGAGAAAAAACGGACCTGCTGATCCTGCGCCATCGCCGAGACAGCCATCAGGATAGCGGCGAGTGTGAATATGGTCCTCTTCATAGCGGGTCTTATCTCTTGTCTATAATTTTAGCGTCCTTGAATGCCGACGGATCGAACTTGACCTCATCGGGAGACACCCCGATAGAGAAGTTTTTGAGGGTTATCGTCACCATCTTGACTTTCGCGACCAGACTGACAGGAAGATAAGTCTTCTTCGAGACCACCAAGTCCATTGTCTTGGGGTCGTCCTTGTCCTGATTGCTTTTCTGCTTGACACATTTTATCTGCCAAACGTCAGCGGTCTCTCCCTTGATTGAGACATTATATCCGGAAGTCACACCCTTCACCAAGTCCCCTTCATCATTCTGGCTCCCCTTGCTGGTCTCAATCACCAACTCGTTGTTTTTGGGGGTATATGTCCAAGTCGTCTTAGTGTCAGACCATAAAATGACTTTCTCTCCTTTGACTGTCGATTCAGCCTTACTATAGTCACCCCTGGCCTTGATCAGTGTGGAGAATTCGCCCAGAACCGGAAGCTTCATGGTCATAGTCATGGAAATTCCCTGGGTATCACCCTTTTCCGTCTCCTGATCCATCCTCGCCACGATCTCCTCAGCTGTCTGTGCGGCAGCTCCGAGAGCCAAGGCGAGCGAGGCTAAAAGAACTATCAAACGTCTCATATTCCAATTCATCAAAGATCCCAATCATCCGTGCGGAAAGGAGCCATGGGGATGCCGTAGTTGTTGAAAAGAGTGCCGACGGCCCAGTTCCTGAAGCAATAACGGACCGCGACAGGATTAGGGACATTGGGGCTGCTCACAACGACCTTGTCTCCCCAGTTCTGGACATGGCCGACAGCCGGGTGGAACACCCTGTCCGCGCCGGCGATCTCAAATCCCTCGACATCCACACCCGCGGGTGACAGGCTGTGGTCAGCCACCTTGAATTGCAATATAGCTTTCCCGTCCTCGAACACGACACTTTCGTAGGCGGGGGCGTCCGGGTCAATGCCCTTTATTCCATAATGCTTGACCAATGCGAGGTAGGCCAGACGGCTACCGACCTCCTGCTTTTTGCGAGGATGGATCGTGGCGTACTCTCCGATGTCAAGAGTGGCGGCCATTCCGCTATTGGGAATTACACTGACAGATTTGGCCTGAGCCTCAGTGAAATAGCCAGAGGCCCATCCGTCGGGATCTCCATAATTATAAGGGGCGATCTGTACGAAATAAAACGGTGCGCCAGGAACCTCGAATATATCCCTCATCATGTCGACATACGCCTTCTGCAGCCTGATGTATTGCTCATTACGGCCCCGGTTAGACTCGCCCTGATACCAAATCATGCCTCCGAAAGTGAACGGGACAAGTGGTGCCACCTGGCCATTGAAGAGGGTGCATGGGGTCTGGTGTTGGGGGGATTTAAGCTCGGTCCCGTCAAGGAAAGAAAGGTCGAACTCCTGGGCGAACTGGGAGGCCATAGTCTCCCGGTTGATCCAGGTCTCTATCGTGGAGCCTCCCCAGCAAGAGACTATTATACCCACCGGAATATCAAGAACTTCCTGAAGCTTGGAGGCGAAGAAATACGCTGTGGCGCTGGTGGGAGCCACCGCTTCCGGAGTGTTTTCCTGCCATGATCCCTCGCACTCCTGGAGCGGGGTCAGGGAAGCCTTCCTCGTGATATTGCATATCCTGATCGGGGTCTTGGCCTTGGCCTTCATGATGAAATCAACGGCACCTTCAGCGGGCTGGCCGCCATATCCCTTCACGGGCATCTCCATGTTGGATTGGCCGGAGCAGAACCAAACCTCACCGATCATGACATTGGTCAACGTGATCCTTTCTCCCTTGCTGCCCTCAGAGATGAACACCTTGTAAGGGCCTCCGGCGGACGGAGTCTTGAGCCGGGCCATCCATTTCCCGTCCTTGTCAGGGGTCGCGGTCACCTTGACTCCAGTCCATGTGGTTGTGATAGAAATAGTTCCATTCAGATCAGTCCAACCCCAGATGGCCGCTTCCGTGTTCTGCTGGAGTACCATGTTGTCGCTGAAGAATGTGGGGAGTGTGATTTTCGCTCCCGCCCAGGTTGTCCCAAGAATCGCCAGGACAAGCGATAAAAACGCTTTTTTCATATCTATTAGTAGTGTTATTCCTTATCGGAATTCAAAGATACGAATATTTTCATTCAAAAAAATTTGCTCGTTTCCAAAAATGTTGTACCTTTGTCATCCCGAATCACCAATACGGGAGTAGAAAACTACTAAATACTGCGGAAATAGCTCAGTTGGTAGAGCACGACCTTGCCAAGGTCGGGGTCGCGAGTTCGAGTCTCGTTTTCCGCTCTGAGAGAAAGGTTATCTGAAAAGGTAGCCTTTCTTTTTTGTTTATCAGCCAGTTACGTTCAGTTCCCCTGTCATTATACCCGTGTCGAGTAAACATCCCGTTGTTGCTATCCAGATTACCTGGTAGAACAAGGGGTAGAACATCTATCAGCTTCGAGTGTTAAACATCATTTTCCATACCGAGTAAACCGGTGTCCGTGAAGATAATAGTGTCTTTCCCTGAAATTAGTTGACTCACAAACATGAGTTAACAATGTTAATTTATCAAACCTCGTTAAGAGATCAGTATTACGAAAAGGCAGTTGATCTGTATTACAGAGAAGGCCTATCGGTAAGGCGGATTGCGAAAATTATTCCCGCCAGCAAAACCACAGTAATGAGATGGATTGCTAACTTTGCAGTAAATAATCTGCAGGCAAGCGTTACATTTCGGGTTTTCTTTCGTCTTTATAGCGGATGTAGCCTTCCCTTAAAATGAAGCATTTTTTAGTATTTTTGACATTACTTTTTGCAAATGTTTGTTCATTTGCACAGCAAATTGCCGGTAAAGTATTAGACGAGTTTAAAGAGCCACTCCCATATGTTGATGTGGTAGCTCTTTCTTTACCTGATTCTT
>JAFYYW010000007.1 GCA_017548985.1 Bacteroidales bacterium | reverse complement strand
CGGATATCTTTCCAAGTACGGCGCGTTCATGGAAGAGGCTGTCTCAAGGGCTTCTTCCGAAGGTCGGAAAGGGGCTAAATGGCCAAAGTGCACAGGTAATTTCAATAGGGAATGGCCTTGTGAGCCGCACGCCGCTCTTTGTTGGCAGCAGCCTCATCCTATATGGTTCGCGGAGGAAGAATATCGCTTGAATCCATCACAGGAAGTTCTTGACAAGTGGGCGGACGTCGTGATAAACACAGCCGATTATATGGCTGATTATGTCTTTTGGGACAAGGATGGGAAGCGTTTTGTGATAGGACCACCAGTCATTCCGGTCTCGGAGAACACGAAGATGATGGAGACTATGAATCCCATATTCGAATTGGGATATTGGCGTTTCGGCCTTCGTGTGGCGTTGGATTGGGCTAAACGCCTCGGCCTGCCCTCCAAGCGTGTGAAGGCTTGGAAAAAGGTGCTCGACAAACTCTCCGAACTACCTGTTGAGGATGGTTATTACATCACTCACGAGGGAATGAAGGATATGTGGACCAACTATAATTTCGAGCATCCGGCGCTCACGGGTGTCTATGGATGGCTGCCGGGAGACGGGGTAGACATTGAGACTTTCCGTCGCACCTTCCATCATGTTTTGGAGACATGGCAGATGGACAGGATCTGGGGCTGGGATTATCCCATGCTCGCTATGGCCGCCGCCAGGCTTGGCGAACCCGAAACAGCTGTGGATTTGTTATGTACGACCGCCCACAAGTTCAATTTCGACGCTCACGGTTTGGCCGACATGTACCCTTTCCCGTATTTTCCGGCAAATGGAGGTCTTTTGACTGCCGTGGCCATGATGTGCGCTGGTTGGGATGGGTTGCCTAAAGGTGTTTCCGGGTCGGCGGTAGAGAGTCCAGGTTTCCCGAAAGACGGTAGTTGGGTGGTCCGTTATGAGGGGTTCGAAAGGATGATGTAAATAATATAAACGATTGATAAACATGAGATTCATCAGCTGGAATGTGAACGGCCTCCGGGCCTGTGCCGGCAAAGGCGATTTTGACAAGGCTTTCACCGCTCTGGATGCGGACTTCTTCTGTCTCCAGGAGACTAAGATGCAGCCCGGGCAGCTTGATCTGGAATACCTCGGTTACACTTCTTACTGGAATTCCGCCGAGAAGAAAGGATATTCAGGAACGGCGATTTACACCAAGCGTCAGCCTATTTCGGTGACCTATGGGATAGGTGTCCCGGAACATGATGCTGAGGGTCGTGTCATAACGCTGGAAATGCCTGATTTCTACTTGGTTTGCGTCTACACTCCAAATTCCCAGGACGGCCTTCGCAGGCTTGATTACAGGATGGTTTGGGACGACGCTTTCCGGGAATATGTCCTCGGACTTAAGGCCAGGAAAGGGGTCGTGATTTGCGGGGATATGAATGTCGCCCATCAGGAAATCGATATCAAAAACCCTAAGGCCAACCGCCGCAACGCAGGTTTCACGGATGAGGAAAGGGATAAGTTCTCTGTTCTTCTGGACTCCGGATTCGTGGACACCTGGCGCTCTACCCATCCCGATGAAGTGAAGTATTCCTGGTGGTCCTATCGTTTCAGGGCCAGGGAGAACAACGCCGGGTGGCGCATCGACTATTTCCTTGTGTCAGAAGACTTAAGAGAAAAAATAGAATCGACGGACATCCATAACGAGATTTTCGGATCCGATCATTGTCCTGTCGAGTTGGTCCTGTCTCTTTGATTTTTGAACATTTCATTGTATATTAGCAAACTGCGAGCATAACATATAATAGCGCTATAATGAAAATCCAGAAATTGTTTTTGAGCATCCTCGCCGCGGCGTCATTATTCGCTGGCTGCAAGGAACCGGAGCCGGAACCGACTATTCCCTCCCTTACTGTTGGTCAGACCGAACTCTCTTTTGAGCAGAACGGCGGAACCGGCAATATCACAGTGACTTCCAACCGTCCCTGGACAATCTCCACCGATGCGGACTGGTTGGCATTCAACCCTTCGAGCGGTAACGCCGCCGACGCCCCCGTGACGGTTACGGTGACCGCTCTCGCCAATTCATCCACAGACAGGACAGCCTCCTTCAAGGTCAAGACCGATTTTGATTTCAGGACTGTTGAGGTCAGCCAGAAAGGAGCCAAGGGTGAGGATCCTAACGTGACGCCTTCCGGAAGCGGAACCGCAAATGATCCGTACAACGTGGCCGCCGCTCTTGAGAAAGCCAAGAGCCTCCAGGCGTTCAACACCAATGACGATCTGAATTCCTCCAACTCGGCTAATGTGTATACGGCCGGAAAGGTGGTCAGTGTCGACATTGACCCGAGCTACGGGAACGCCACTTATTACATTTCGGCTGACGGAACCAGCACTGTCCAGCTTGAGGTCTACAGGGGCAAATATCTTGAAGGTGTCGCGTTCACCGACAAGGATCAGCTCAAGGTTGGAGACGATGTGGTGGTCTACGGAACACTCGTCAATTTCAAGGGTGACACCCCTGAATATACCACCGGAAGCAAGCTTATCTCTGTCAACGGTGAGACAAAGGCTCCTGAGATCGACTACACCAAGTACGAACTCATAACTGTCAGCGCGTTCATCGAGAAGGCCAACAGCAGCCAGTTCTACAGGCTGAAAGGAAAGGTCAGCAAGTTCAACAAGAACTTCTGCAGCTTCGACCTTACTGACGACAGCGGTACCATCTACGTATACAATGTCGCGAACAAGGACGATTGGAGCGAAAAGATTTCCAACGGAGGAACGGTCGAGCTTGCCGGTCTTTATACCCTCTACACGAACAAGACTACCGGCGCCACCCAGCATGAGGTGGTCAGCGCCCAGATCCTTACCTTCGAGGCCGGTTCTGGTAGTGAAGAGATGGGCGAGCCTAAGGGAACAGGAACCCTCGAAGATCCATACAATCCCGCTGGAGCCGCCGCTGCTGTCAAGGATCTGACCTGGACTTCCAACGAAGACTACCAGTCAACCGGCGATGTCTATGTGATGGGTAAGATCTGCAAGATTGCCAACAATGGGACCTTTACTGAGGGTGGCACTTACGGCAACGCCTCGTTCTATATCTCCGAGGATGGCGAAGGAGATGGCGAGTTCTATGTTTTCCGTACCCTTTACCTTGGTAACAAGAAGTTCGAGTCCAGCCAGACGGACATCAAGGTCGGTGATGAGGTCATCATCTATGGTAAACTGATGAACTACAGGGGCAACACTCCCGAGACCGTGTCCGGCAATTCATACTTGTACTCCCTCAACGGGGTTACCGGCGGCGACACGCCGCAGCCTCCCACTCCGGGCGAGGTGAAGGCCGTGACGGTCGCGGAATTCAACGCCGCGCCCGAGTCCGATTCGCAGGTGTATGAGCTCGTCGGAACCATCGGCGGTTCCATCAATATGACCTACGGGAACTTCGACCTTACGGACGAGACCGGTACGGTCTATGTGTACGGCCTGACGGCGACGGAACTCGGTTACGGCATGAAGAACGACAAGAGCTACGAATCCCTGGGTCTGAAAGAGGGTGACAAGATCAAGCTCCACGGCTACCGCGGCTCCTTCGAAGGCAAGATCGAGGTGATGTATGCCTGGTTCATCGAGAAGGTGTCCGGCGGCGGTGACAATCCCGGTCCCGGTCCTACGGGTGATCCGAATGGTACAGGAACCCTCGAGGATCCTTACAATCCCGCGGGAGCCGCAGCGGCCGCGTCAAAGCTCACTTACACGGACAAGAATAACTACGAGACTACCGAGGATGTTTATGTGAAGGGCAAGATATGCAAAATAGCCAATAGTGGAACCTTCACGGAAGGCGGCACTTACGGCAATGCTTCGTTCTTCATTTCCGAGGATGGAACGGGTGACGGAGAGTTCTATGTGTTCCGTACGCTCTATCTCGGTAACAAGAAGTTCGAGGAAGGTCAGACCGATATCAAGGTCGGCGATGAGGTGATCATCTGTGGCAAGTTGATGAATTACAAGGGCAACACACCCGAGACAGAAGCTAACAGTTCATACCTGTATTCTCTCAACGGAGTGACTGATGGAGGTGACGTGCCAGGACCTGGCGGCGATAATCCTGGTCCCGGTCCCGGCGGAGACGAGGTGTCCGGTAACGCCATTTTATTCTCAAGTTTGAATATCGAGAATGGCACACAATATAATGGTAGCGGAGACGACAAGACAGTTGTCAAATCCACTGATTTCACAGTCGCTTTCGGAAAGGGCGCCAATGATGGAAAGTATTACAAGACTGGCGAAGGGATTCGCACTTATGGCAACGGCTATATTAAAATAGAATCATCTTCTAAGACAATTACAAAGGTGGTTTATACATTCCAAAAGGCCACAGGAACTTCTGGTTCAGGAGATAATTCTGTTACATATAAGACCTATCCGATTTCCAGCGATTGTTCTGTCAACACAGGTAGTATTACCGTAGGTGAGGCTACTGTAACATGGTCTGGGTCTTCAAAGTCAATTATTATGACTCGGGCGGCCGGTAGTGGTCATTGGCGTTTGCAGAAAGTGGAAGTTTCTTTTGCTGAATAGTTATGACTGCTAACCGTCGGGTTTATGCGATTACGAGATCAGTGGCGGCGCTTCTGGCGCTGTCACTGATGGTCGTTTCGTGTGGGGGAGGTTCTGATATCAAGGAAGAACCTCTTGTCCCGCCGGTGGTCAGCATCAAAACCCAGAGCGTCTCCGGCGAGGCAGGCAGCCAGTTTATGACGGTCACCGCCACAGGCAGCTGGACGATCACGACTTCAGCACCCTGGATCACCGTCAGCCCTTCCAGTGGCACCGGTAACTCCAGTAATGTTGTACTGAGTTATTCGGAAAATACCGATGCTATCCGCAATGCCACCGTGACCATCTCTGGTCCTGGCGGCTCGGCCAGCGCCGGTATCACCCAGAGCAAACTGGTTGTACCAGTGCCTCCCACGCCTCCGGATCCGGGTCCCGGGCCTGATCCGGGCGGAGATGACGATCCGCCTCAGCCCCCAGTAGAAGAGAATGGCTATGGTTACAAGACCGCACCTCATGGTTGGCTGGAACTAGCTGAGACTAAAGAGGATGACGGGCTGGAGTTCTTCGCTTTGAATATGAAGATTGGTGAGGTCACAACAAGGAATTATTCCTTCTATTGGGACTATGATAACTTGGTCTCTTGGTGGGTGGCGTATCCGCTATGTTCTTGGAATAATAGTAGTGGTGGACGCACAGATGAATGGGGATTATGTCCTTTATTGCCTGATAAGAAGCAACCGATATTGTTCAATGCTTACAAGGGTTATTCTTCTTCATTAGGTATTTTGGATCGTGGCCATCAAATACCTTCCGCCGATAGAGGGTCAAATAACAGACCAGCTAATGTTCAGACTTTCTATTTTACCAACATGACTCCTCAAAATCATGATCTCAATGGAGGATTGTGGGCGACATTAGAAGGCAAGGTCAGGGAATGGGCTAATAAAACAGGCTCCACCGCCGGCACAGACACCTTATATGTGGTGACGGGTTGCTTCGTCGGCAATTCTACCAATAAGGCGTATGACAATGTAGGTAAGGCGGTAACCGTCCCAGAGGGATATTACAAAGCTCTGCTCAGGTACAAGAACAATGAGTCTGTAGGCCACAAGGGTTACATGGGTTGCGCATTCTATTTGGAGAATGTCAAGACTGTTGATTCTAAGATTTCCAAGGGCATGTCCATGTCAATCTCCGACCTAGAGAAGAAACTGGGTTACAAACTGTTCGTAAACCTTGACGCCAAAGTCGGCGCCGAGACCGCGAAGACAATAAAAGAAGAGAATCCCGCCAACGTAAGCTGGTGGTGGTAATAATCAGCGATAACATTAAGACAACCAAATGAGAAGAATTTACTGCATAGCGCTCTGTGTCCTCCTGATGGCTCCTTTCGCCGGTGCCCAGAAGGTCCAGAAGAGCCACGTGATAGGTTTCTACAATCTCGAGAATCTGTTCGACACCTATCACGACGAGGGTAAGAATGACTATGAGTACCTGCCCGAAGGCGCAAACCAGTGGACTGATGTCAAATATCGCAAGAAACTCCACAACATGGCGGAGGTCATCCGCGCGATGAAAGACGAGAACAAGGTCTGGCACACCATCTTGGGAGTCAGCGAGATCGAGAACCGCAACGTTCTCGAGGATCTTGTGATTCAGCCCGAAATCGCCGAGGCAAACTACCAGATCGTCCATTATGACGGTCCCGACCGTCGTGGTGTGGACTGCGCCCTGTTCTACAGGCCAGACCAGTTCACCCTTCTTGAGAGCCGCTCGATCCCGTTCACCTTCGATTCCCCGAGCATCCAGTTCAGCATGACTCCTGAGGAGCAAGACAATTTCCGCACGAGGGATATCCTCGAGGTCCGGGGCACTATTGGAGACGAGATGTTCGCCTTCTATGTGACCCACCTTCCTTCCAGGATCGGAGGCAAGAGCGGCGACCTGCGTAGCCGAGGCGCCGAGATTATCCATGAGAACGCCATGGCCTTGATGGAAAAATATCCGGGAATCAAGATCGTGGTGATGGGTGATATGAACGACAACCCCGTTGACGAGAGCATGGTCACATATCTCCACGGCAAGGAAACTATCGATGAAGTCGGCCAGCAGGATTTCTTCAACCCCTTCCTTTCGATGATCAAGGCTGGTTACGGCTCCTTGGCATATCAGGGCGTCTGGTGTATTTTCGACATCATCATGGTGAATTCGAATCTGGTCCACGCTCCCAAGGGGACCTTCCAGATCCAGCCTATCGTCAAGAAGAAATTCTACGGCAGGGTCTTCCAGCAGCCGTTCATGACCCAGCAGGAAGGCCAATACAAAGGCACACCCAAGAGGACTTCTTCCAATGGAGCCTTCATCAACGGCTACAGCGACCATTATCCAACCTACATAGTAATCTCCACAAAGTAAAATGAATATCCTGAAGAAAACAGCCGCGCTTGTCGCGGCCTGTCTGGCCGGGATCGCCCTTTTCGCCCAGTCTCCGACCGGCGGTGTGAAAGGAAAGATCGTCAACAGGGCCGACAGGACTCCGGTCTCCGGAGCTGTCCTGACGCTTAAATCAGGAGCCACTGAGATCGGGACGATCAAGTCCGACGACCAAGGTGACTTCCTGATGAGCGAGTTGGCGGACGGCATGTATGACCTCTTTATCGAGGCCCCAGGCTTCCTGCCCACGACAGTCAATGTGACCGTGAATGATGGTTACGTCAAGAATATGTTTAACCTCAGCCTTTCTCCGGTCGTGGTGGCAGAGGTGGACGACTCTTCTTTCGGAGAGTTCGACCTTGACGGTAACGGCTATGAGGACACCCCTACGATCCTCTATGACCAGAACGACGTGTTCAACAACGCCGCGAGTTTTAATTTCAGCGCCGTGCGTTTCAAGGTCAGAGGTTACGCGAGTGAGTCGCAGGATGTGTACATAGCCGGAGTCAAGATGAATGACGCCTTGACTGGTTTTTCTCCATATTCATTGTGGAGCGGCCTCAATGAGGCGACCAGGGCCAAGTCCTCCGTCATCGGATCCGAGATATCCACCTATGGTATCGGAGGTTACAACGGCCTCACAAATATCTATGCCACTCCAGGGCAGGTGCGTCCCGGCAAACGGTTCAGCCTCCTGACCAATAGCGCCCTGTACCGCATGAGGGTGATGGGCACATGGGCGGTTCCCGAGAATGACAAGGGTTGGTCGTATGCCATAAGCGCTTCTGCCCGTCTTGGTGGAAACGATTGGGTACAAGGTGTTTACTACCGCTCTTTCGCTTACTATCTGGGAGTTGAGAAGAATTGGAACGATCTTCACAGATTGGCTCTCGTGACCTTCGGAGCCCCTGGACAAAGAGGCGCGCAGAACGCTTCCACCCAGGAGGTTTACGACCTGGTCAGAGACAACATGTACAACTCCAACTGGGGTTATCAGAACGGGAAGATGCGTAATGCCAGAAACAGGATCACCTTCGAGCCTATTACCTTCCTGAAATACGATTTCACTCCTTCAAAGGAATTTGAGGCTTCCGCCACGGTCTTGTTCAGAACCGGCAAGAACGGTTACACCGCTCTTGATTGGTATGACGCTCCGGATCCCCGTCCGGACTATTACCGCAACCTCCCCAGCTATTTCTACATGGCGAATGATGACTACAACCGCATGAATCCGGCGAAGGCCGCATGGGCCCGCGAGGCTTGGATGAACGGAGATCCTTCGACCGCACATGTGGATTGGGACAGGCTGTATAGCGTCAACCGGAATTCCGATGGCGGCCGCGCCAAGTACGCTCTCGAGGAGAGGCATGTGGATCAGAACGACCTCAACCTCGCCACCAGCATTCTTTGGAAGCCGAAACAGGGTGTCGCTGTACGCGCTGGTTTCAACGCCAAGTATAACCGCACCGAGTACTACAAGTCGGTCAACGACCTTCTCGGAGGAAGCTATTTTCTCGATGTGGACCAGTTCGCCGAGAGGGACTATTCCGCTTCAGCCATCAGAGTCCAGAACGATCTCGACTACTATCTCGCCCATGGCGAGGCCCGCAAACTGAAAGTGGGTGATAAATATGGTTACGACTACTATGCCCATCTCGTTAAAGGAGAGGCCTGGGCTACCGGCAAGTTCGCTTTCGGCGGCCTTGACTTGACGGTCGGAGGCCGGATCGGATCCAACTCCTTCTGGAGGGAAGGCCTTGTCCGTAAGGGACTTTTCCCTGGTCTGGATGACAACGGCAACCCGATCCAGATTGGAGATGACATCTACACCTCTTATGAAGAGGACGGATCCCCGATCACCTCGAAGGGCAAATCCGAGAAGAGTTCTTTCCTGACATACGCCGGCAAGATCAATCTTGCCTACACCCTGACTGGCGGTCACAGGTTCTTCGCCAACGCCGGTTATTCCAGCGAGGCTCCGTACTTCGACAAGGCTTTCGTGGCACCGAGGACCAGGAACACCCTTATAAAGGGTATCGAGAACACCAAGGCCCTGTCAGGTGACGTGAACTACATGTACGCCACAAATGGTTACAGCCTCCGCCTTACCGGTTTCTACACCAATATCACCGACCAGACCGATGTGATGAGCGTCTATTACGACCTCAACAACTCATTCGGAAATTTCGCCCTGAGCGGGATTGACGAGAGGCACGTGGGAATGGAACTCGGTTTCGAGGTTCCGACCCCTCTCAGCGGGCTTTCTGTAGTGGGAGTGTTCACCACCGGTGAATATGTCTACACTTCGACCCCGATCCTGACCGCCACGGTCGACAACAACGCCTCCCCGATCTATTCGAACCTGCCGGTTCCGTACTGGAAGAGCACTCCGAAAACTGACGGGACATACCAGAAGCACTACGTGCCCAGCACGCCGCAGCTGGCCGCCAGCCTCGGACTCTCTTATTTCTACAACTATTGGTTCATCGACGCCGATGTTGACTATTTCGCCAACTCATATCTGGATATGAGTCCGTTGAGCAGGACGGATTATGCGACCGCCGGCCCCGATGGAGTTATCACCGCTGAGGAGGTTGAGGCGATGACACTCCAGGAAAAGTTCGATCCGGCTTGGCTCGTGAACTTCAGCGTGGGCAAGTCCTGGTACATCCAGAGGAAATACCAGCTCGGATTCTCGCTCAACGCGAAGAATATCCTCAACAAGACCGATGTCAAGACCGGAGGTTTCGAACAGACCAGGATGGTTGACAACACGGTTAGTAAGACCCGCTACTACAACTTCGATCCGAAGTATTTCTACATGTCCGGTTTCAACTATATGCTGAACCTTTATTTCAGATTCTAAAGCAGGAGGCAATATCATGAGAAAGTTTATTTATTCATTAGCGATAGCGCTCTCATTCACAGTTATTTCCTGCCAAGAGTGGGAACCCGTCATGGGTAACCAGGGCGAGCCGGCTGAACCAGCCGCCGCATCGATGCAGTCCAACACCACCATAGCCGCCTTGAAGGCTATGTACCAGGGCAAGCCTCTCCATATCGAGCAGGACATCATCATCGAGGGTCAGGTCATATCTTCTGACGCCTCCGGTAACATATACCGCTCCCTTTATATTCAGGACAACACCGGGGCGATCGAGGTTAAGATCGGCAATTCCGCGCTGTATAATGATTATAAGGTTGGTCAGTTGATTTATGTCAAGTGCCAGGGTCTTGTGATCGGCAACTACGGGGGAATGCTCCAGATCGGCGCCGATGATCCGACCGGGGAATATGAGACAGCTTACATTGACGTGAAGAGCTTGATAGCCAACCATATTTTCAAAGGTCCTAAGGGGACCCCGCTTAATCCCCAGGTTGTCACCGGAGATGATATTGACGCTAACCTGAAAATGGGGTATAAGGGTCCGCTTTTCGGGAAACTGGTGACTCTCAACGGGTTGACCTATGGCAAAGAGATATTCGTGCTGATTTATCTCAATGGCAACGCTGACAAGAAGGCCTCTTCCAACCGCCTCTTCCTCTCAGACCAGCAGTGGGGTGTGACCACATGGGCGTTCAGCGCCCAACAGATGAGGACATACCTTCAGTGGGGTGTCTGGGATTCCGCCAAGATCGGCAATTCCGGGGATTACAACTACGGTACTGTCCGCGACCACCTGACTGAGTTGATTGAGAATTCTGCGGCATACGCCGTGAGCCAGTATTTCACGATGCCCAAGTCAAAGGGTAACCTCCAGATCCAGATTCGTTCCAGCGGATATGCCAAATTCGCCGACACGCCGATCGACCAGAAGATTATTGATGGGGCAAAGGTCAATGTGACCGGCATCCTTACCAATTACAACGGAGCCGCCCAATTCACTTTGATTGACCTTGACGGAGTTAAAATCCAATAGAGATGAATAAAGTATTCCTAGCTATAGGAGCGATAGTCGCTATGACAGCTTGCGTAAAGACAAAGAATCCGTTCCTTGAGGAATGGAAGACCCCTTACGGGATACCGCCTTTTGACAAGATTACCCTGGCTGACTACATCCCGGCCGTCAAGGCGGGAATAGAGCAGCAGGAGAAAGAGCTTCAGGCCATTCTGGACAATCCGGAGGCTCCCACCTTCAAGAATACAATAGACGCTTACGAGTATTCCGGAGAGATCCTGGACAAGGTGATGGGTGTGCTGTCCAACCTCCAGGAGACTGAAGGGAGCGACGAGATGGACAAGATCGCGGAGGAGGCCACCGAGCTGCTCACCAAACATGAGAACTCGATCTCGATGAACAAGAAGTTCTTTGAGAGGGTAAAGGCTATCTACGATGCTGACCAGAGCGCCCTCACAAGAGAGCAGCAGATGGTCCTTAAGAACCTCTACAAGAGTTTCACTCGCAACGGTGTTGATCTCGACGAGGCTTCGCAGGATCGTCTGAAAGATATTAATGTCAAGATCGCCAGCCTGCAGCAGAAGTTCGGAACCAACCTGCTGGCGGAGAACAACGCCTTCAAGGAGAAGTTCGGTACACCTGTCTCATCCTACACTTCCGAGATGACGTCATGTGAGGACAGGGCTCGCAGGGAAGATATGTTCAAAGCATATTCCTCAAGGGGCAACAACGGCAATGAATATGACAACAAGTCGATAGCTCTGGAGATCCTGAAACTCCGCGCCGAGAAGGCCAGGATGCTTGGTTTCGATACCTTCGCCGCCTATGTGCTGGACAATCAGATGGCCGGGAATCCGGCCACGGTCGATGAGTTCCTGGATCAGATCCAGAAGGCCTCCAACGCCAAGGCGAAACAGGAAGTCTATGACATGCAGAAGATTATGGACGAGGACATCGCCGCCGGCAAGCTTCCTAAAGGCTCGAAGATCCAGCCTTGGGACTGGTTCTATTATGCCGATAAGGTCCGTGCCCGCAAATATGCCCTCGACGAGAGCCAGACCAAGCCTTACTTCATGATGCAGAATGTGAGGAACGGAATATTCGCCGCCGCCCACAAGGTATATGGCATCAATGTGGAGCCTCTTGACGGGGTGCCGGTCTATAATTCCGCGGTAGAGACCTTCAAGGTCACCGACGCTGACGGAAGTCTCCTTGGCATATTCATGACGGATTACTTCCCCCGCTCATCAAAGAGAGGTGGGGCATGGATGAACGTGTTCCGCGACCAGTATTTGGACAAGGACGGCAAGGAAGTGCGTCCGATAGTCGTGAATGTGGGTAATCTGAACGCTCCGACCGAGACTGAGCCGGGACTGTTTTCCATTGACAATGTGGAGACTACCTTCCATGAGTTCGGTCATGCTCTCCATGGCCTTCTCACCAAGTGCGCTTATAAGTCAGTGAGTGGCACAAGCGTCAAGAGGGACTTTGTCGAGACATTCTCCCAGTTCAACGAGAACTGGGCCTTCCAGCCCGAGATCCTGGCTGAGTACGCCAAGCATTACAAGACTGGAGAGGTTATCCCGGATTCCCTCGTGACCAAGATCAACAACGCCCGCAAGTTCAACCAGGGTTTCATGACCTCCGAGCTGTGCGCCGCCTCGATACTGGACATGAAATGGCATGAGCTGACTCTTGAGGAACTCGCCAAGATGAGCGAGGGTGACCAGGCGGCCAATGTCGCTGCCTTTGAGCAGAAGGTCTGCCAGGAGATGGGGCTTATCGATGAGATCATCCCCCGTTACCGCACGACCTACTTCAATCACATATTCAACAGTGGGTATTCCGCCGGTTACTATAGCTACCTATGGGCGGAAGTACTTGATAAAGACGCCTTTGAATATTTCCAGGAGCAAGGGATATACAATCCTGCGGTGGCTTCCAAGTTCCGCAAGACCTTCCTCGAGAGGGGCGGTAGCGAGGAGCCTATGGTCCTGTACATGATGTTCCGCGGAGCCCAGCCCGATCCCGGCGCCCTCCTCCGCGCTCGCGGCCTTGAATAGTATCATCGGACATTTGTTTTATTCTAATTCATATCATTATGAGAAAATTCCAATTGATGGTCCTGGCGTGTGGTTTGATGCTCGCCACCACGGCGAAGGCCGATGAGGCACGCCTGCTCAGGTTCCCCGCCACCAACGGGACAGACATTGTGTTCTCCTATGCTGGAGACCTCTTTACCGCACCCCTCGCGGGCGGTGAGGCCAAGCGCCTTACCTCACACGTGGGTTACGAGATGTTCGCGAGGTATTCACCGGACGGCAAGACAATCGCTTTCACCGGTGAGTACGACGGCAACCGCGAGGTCTACATCATCCCCGCCACAGGTGGAGAGCCTGTGCGTCTCACCTACACTTCCACCAACTCCCGTGATGACCTTGGCGACCGTATGGGTCCCAACAATATCGTGATGGGTTGGACTGTTGACGGGAAGTCAATCATCTATCGTAACAGGACAGGTGACGGATTTCCCGGAAAGCTTTGGAAAGTTTCCATCAACGGTGGTATGCCCGAGGAGCTTCCTCTTCCTGAGGGTGGTTTCTGCAGCTATTCCCCCGATGGCAAGAAGCTGGCTTACAACCGCGTTATGAGAGAGTTCCGCACATGGAAATACTATCGTGGCGGTATGGCCGACGAAGTCTGGATCTATGACGGCAAGAAGGTCGAGAAGATCACCGACAATCCCGCTCAGGATATATTCCCGATGTGGGTTGGCGACGAGATATTCTTTGTCTCAGATAGGGATATGACCATGAATGTCTTCGTCTACAACACAAAGACGAAGGCCACTTCCAAGGTCACCAACTTTGAGGACTTCGACGTCAAGTTCCCCAGCACCAACGGCAAGCTGGTGGTGTTCGAGAAGGGAGGCTTCCTCTACAAACTCGATCCCGCCACCAAGAAGGCTGAGCAGATCCACATCACCCTCTCCTCTGACCTTGTATATGCCCGTTCCGAGTACAAGAAGGTACAAGGTGGCGGCGGCAGGGGCTTCGGCGGTGGCCTCACCGTGTCTCCTGACGGCAAGAGGGCTGTCACAACTGTCCGTGGAGAGGTCTTCGATGTGCCGGTCGGCAAGGGCATCACGAGGAATATCACCAACACCCCCGGTGCCAACGAGCGCGGGGCTTCCTGGAGCCCTGACGGCAAGTACATCGCCTACATCAGTGATTTGACAGGTGAGAACGAGGTTTATCTTTATGATCCGGCCACAAGGACCACGGTCCAGGCGACAAAGGATAATGACACCTATATCAGCAACCTGATGTGGGCTCCCGACTCAAAGCACGTGTATTACACAGACCGCAAGAACCGTCTCGTTGAGGTTGATCCTGCCACAAAGACAAAGAAGGTCATATATTCAAGCCCTGATGGTGGACTTTATGGAGTCTCCTTCTCTCCTGACAGCAAGTGGATAGCCTACACCAAGCCGGCTTCCAATGACATGAATATTATTTATGTCCGCAATATCGCTTCCGGCAAGGAGTATCCGGTCACGGAGAAATGGTACAATTCATCTTCCCCTATATTCTCTGCTGATGGGAAATACTTGATTTTCACTTCAGAAAGGGATCTCACTCCAATGTATAGCCGCATTGAGTGGAACTACTCTTATAGCGACATGTCCGGAACTTACATGGCCATGCTCGCCAAGGACACCCCCTCACCGTTGCTGCCTACGGACAGCGAGTCCAACCCTAAGAAGGAAGAGGATAACGCCGGCCGTCCCGGCGGATTCGGCGGCCCTGGTGGTCCTGGTGGTCCTGGTGGTCCTGGTGGTACAGCTGGTCCTGGCATGAGGCCCGGTGGCCCTGAGGCCAGACCTGGCGCTCCGGAAGCCAAACCTGTGGAGACTAAGATCGATCCCGAGGGAATTTTCGACCGCGTGGTCAAGCTTCCTCTCTCCGGAGGCAGGGTCTTCTTCTGCGACGGCAAGAAAGTCTGGTTCACCGGTGGTGCCGGCGGTGGTTTCGGAGCTGGTCCCGGTGGCCCTGGCGGTCCTGGTGGCCTTGGAGCCGGCAGAGGCGGAGCCGCTGTCAGGACATATGATTTCGCTTCCGGTAAGATCGAGGATTGCGCTGAGGGTATGATCAGCTACCGTCTTGGTGACAAGAAAGCCGTCATGTCCTTGAGAGGCAAGTCCACCGTGGTCAATTTCCCTGCGGCTAAGGTCGGTCCCGGCGGAGAGGATATCGACACGGACAACACCTACGCTCTTGTCGATTATTCCCAGGAATGGCCGCAGGTCTATAACGAGGTCTGGAGAGCTTTCCGTGATGGTTACTACACCGAGAATATGCACGGACGTGACTGGAAAGGTGTCAAGGCCAAATATGAGCCCCTCCTTCCTTATGTCAAGCACCGTCTCGACCTTAACTATATCCTTGGCGCGATGATCGCCGAGTTGGCCAGTGGACACGCTTATGTCAACCCCGGACCTTATCCGAAGCCTGACAGAATCCCGATGGGTCTTCTCGGCGCCAAGGTCAGCAAGGACAAGAACTATTTCAAGATTGACCACATCTATGCCGGCGCCACCTACAGGCCCGAGCTGCGCAGCCCTCTCACAGAGCCTGGGATGGACATCGCTGAGGGTGACTACATCACCGCCATCGACGGCAAGTCGCTCAAGGACGTGGACAACATCTACAAACTCCTGATCGGCAAGGCTGACAAGCTCGTTGAGCTGACTGTCAACAAGAAAGCCGCTGAGGGAGGCCGCAGAGTGGTTGTGAAGCCCATCGCGGACGAGTATCCTCTCGAGCATTACGAGTGGGTCCAGAACAACATCAAGACCGTTGAGGAGAAGTCCGGCGGCAAGGTAGGCTACATCTATATTCCTGACATGGGAGCCGAGGGACTCAACGAGTTCGCCCGCTACTGGTATCCCCAGCTTGACAAGGATGCCCTTATCATCGATGACCGTGAGAATGGTGGCGGAAACGTTTCCCCGATGATTATCGAGAGGCTCCAGAGGGTGGTCTACAGGTTGAATGCCGGCCGCACTTCCAACAGGGTCAGCACTATTCCTGATGGCGCTCATGTCGGACCGAAGGTCTTGCTGATCAACAAGTACTCCGCTTCTGACGGAGACCTGTTCCCTTGGGGCTTCAAGGCCAACAACCTCGGTACCGTGATCGGAATGAGAACTTGGGGTGGAATCGTCGGTATCGGCGGATCATTACCTTATCTTGACGGTACAGATGTCAGGATTCCTGGTTCCACGAGCTTCGATCCGAAGACCGGGGAATGGATTATCGAGAACTATGGAGTCGATCCTGACATTGTTCTTGACAATGACCCGATCAAGGAATATGCTGGCATTGACGAGCAGCTCCTGAAGGCTATCGATGTCGCTCTCGAGCAGATCAAGACTCAGACATCCCATAAGGATCTCCCTGGAAAACCGGCACCTCGTACTTTCAAGGATCTGGGACTTCCGGAGATTAAATAAGTGACCGATATTAAATGTTTGATCTGAAGATGTTAGATATGAAAAGATTACTTGTCACTCTCTTGGGGGCGTTCTTGTTCCTCTGTGGCCCGAACGCCTTCGCACAGCTTTCCTCCGGTGATAAGACCCCGTCTTTCGGTGGAGGTTTCACATCGTTCGGCCTTGGCGGGCCAGATGTCGAGATCATGGAAAGGCATCAGTTCCCCAACATGATTCCCGGCTTCTATTTCGGAGCCAGCATCGACTACGCGTTCTCCTCGGTTGATGGTCTTACCGTTGAGCCGGGCGCCTATATCGCCCACTATGGCAAGACATTCAAGTTCGGATTGGCAGACGATGACAAGTCCTATCACGCCAATTACCTGAGGATTCCCCTGGACCTCAAGTATTCGTTCACTATGGATGATTCGGCGATTGGGCTAGCGGTTTACACCGGACCTCGATTCAATATCGGAGTTGGTGGGAACATGTTCAGCGCCGGAAAGACCTACCCTGGTCTCAAGCCTCTTGACGTCCAGTGGGGATTCGGAATCGCGTTGACCCTCCAGGACGCTGTAGTGATCCGCGGCGGATATGATTTTGGAATCACCAACTGTATCAAGAACAACAAGGATCTCTCCTTTGAAGATATGATCGTCAAGAGGAACACTCTCACAATCGGAGCCAACTTCCTCTTCAAATAATCATTCGAGCTGTGAAAAAAGGAACCCTCTTCAAATTTGAAGAGGGTTCTTTTTATTCATTCTCAATCAGTTCGTAATCAAGGAGCCGCTGCTCAAGATTGGCTGACTTGACCCTTATCCTGACCTGGTCTCCGAGGCGGAACACCTTCCTTGTCCGCTTTCCTACGATGCGGTAGTTGTCCTCGTCGAACTCATAGAAATCAGAATGGATCTCCCTCAAAGCCACCATACCCTCTATCATTTCGGGCTTGATCTCGACATACATGCCCCACTCGGTCAGGCCTGAGACGATTCCGTCATATTCCTGTCCGATCTTGTCGGCCATATACTCGATCAACTTGTACTTGATGCTGTCCCGCTCGGCGTTGGCGGCTATCTGCTCCCGCTCCGAGGCATGTTGGCACTGGGCCTCATAATATTCCTTGTTCTGGCTCTCCCGGTTGTCAAGGTACATGGCCAGAAGCCTGTGGACCATAGTGTCTGGATACCGGCGGATCGGGGATGTGAAATGGGTGTAGAACTTGAACGCCAGACCGTAATGCCCGATGTTCTCGGTTGAATACACAGCCTTGGCCATGGAGCGCAGGGCTATCATCTGGAACGCGTCGCGCTCAGGAGTGTCCTTCGACTCCTGCAACAGGTTGTTAAGCGACTTGGCGACGTCACGACCGCTCGTGACCGGGCCCATCTTATAGCCGAAGTTGCCGACGAATTTTCCGAGATTGGCGATCTTTTCCATATTAGGCTCGTCATGGATACGGTAGACGAATGTCTTCGCGTTCTTGTCTTCCTTACCGTTCATCTTGCCGGAAGTGGCGATATACTCGGCGACTGACTTGTTGGCCAGGAGCATGAACTCTTCGATCAGCCAGTTGGCCTCTTTGGAGACTTTCTCGTAAACCCTCACCGGCTTGCCTTTCTCATCGACCTCGACTTTCATCTCCGGTCTCTCGAAACTGATGGCTCCGGAAGAGAAACGTCTCTTCCGCATTATCAAGGCCAATCTGTTCAGTTCCAGGACAGCGTCCCTTATCTCCTGGCTTATCGCGGGATCCTCAGGTTCCTTACCCTCGGATTCGATGATCTTCTGTGCACCCTCGTAGTCAAAGCGATAGTCAGAGCGGATTACCGTGCGGCCGAACCAACGGTCTGTCACATTGGCGTCAGGGGTGATCTCAAACACAGCTGAGAAAGTCAGCTTGTCTTCATTGGGACGCAGCGAGCAAAGCTTGTTGGAAAGCTTCTCGGGGAGCATCGGCACGGTCCTGTCCACGAGATATACGGAGGTGCCGCGGACCTGGGCCTCCTGGTCCATAAGCGATCCGGGCTTCACGTAATATGACACATCGGCGATATGGACTCCGATCTCGAAGTTGCCGTTCTTGAGCCTGGTCAGGGAAAGGGCGTCGTCGAAATCCTTGGCATCAGTGGGGTCGATTGTGAATGTCAAGGTCTTGCGGAAATCCTTACGGCCTTTGAGATCCTTTTCGGTTATCTCATCCGGAATCTTGTCAGCCGCGTTCTCAACTTCAGGAGCGAACCTGTAGGGAAGTCCGTACTCGGCGAGGATCGCGTGCATCTCAGTCTCGTTTGCTCCCGGCTCACCAAGGACATCAGAGATATAGCCGTGGGGGTTAGGCTCGCTCCTGTCCCACCGGTCAATGATAGCGGCCACCTTCATTCCTCTTTGGACCCCTTCCGGAAGTGACTCGAAATCAATGGATATGTCATATGGCATGGTCCTGGACTGCATCAGCACCCAAGCCTGCTTACCTACGATATGAAGTATTCCGACAAAGGGAGTCTTGCTGCGCTCGACAATCTCGATTATTTCTCCTTCCCTGCGCTGTCCTCCACCTCGGACCTGGACTTTTCCTCTTCCCCTCGGCAGTGGAGCCGCTTTCTTCTCTCTTGTGACAACGCACCTGACGAGGTCACCATTGAGGGCTCCGCGGGTTTTGGAGGCCTTCACGAACACATCGTTATCTTTCTCATCTCCTTCGGGGACGACGAAGACAAAACCGTCCCTGCTCATGTGGACCTTTCCGGTCACTTCCTCAAATTTCCTCTTTCCGCCCTGCCTTGAGCCGAATTGTTTCTCGCGGCTCTTTCGGAGGGCTTGTCTTCCGTTTTTGGCGCCACCTTGGCGCTTGTTTCCTTTCTTCATCTCTTATTATTAATATCACTACAGAGTTAGCAATTATGATTATCTTTGTGGAGACAAACCGACTTATTTAATCAGTTTTTAATATGGCAGACATCAAAAACGACAGCAGGATCGTCCTGACTCTGGACGCCGGCGGTACCAACATGGTCTTCGGAGCCATGAAGGGCGGAGAGTATTACGGAGACACCCTTACCCTACCCTCAAACGCGTCCAATCTGGATCTTTGCCTGCAGGCTATGGTCCTTGGTTTCGGCACGATCATAGAGAGGCTTGGTGACGAGAAACCAGTGGCGATCAGTTTCGCCTTCCCCGGCCCGGCCGACTATCCCAACGGGATTATCGGAGGCTTTCTTCCTAACTTCCCTTCCTTCAGGGATGGGGTCGCTCTCGGACCGTTCCTTCAGAAAAAGTTCGGAGTGCCTGTGTTCATCAACAACGACGGTGACCTTTACGCTTATGGTGAGGCTCTTGGCGGTGCCCTGCCCGAGATTAACAAACGTCTTGAGGAGGCTGGAAGCTCAAAACGCTACCACAACCTGATAGGTTACACCTTCGGCACTGGATTCGGCATCGGCACAGTGATCGATGGAAGGCTTAACAGAGGTGACAACTCTTGTGTCGAGACTTTCTGCCTCAAGCATCCCGACATGCCTGATATCATCGTGGAGGATGGTGTGGCGATTCGCGCTATCAAGAGGGTCTATGGTGAACTCTCCGGCAATCCCAACCATGGCCTTGAACCGAAGGAGATAGGTGCCATATCCAAGGGAGAGGCTCCCGGTGACCAGGAGGCCGCCATTAAGGCTTTCGACAAGATGGGTGAGGTGGCTGGAGACGCCATCGCCACAGCTGTCACCCTGATCGACGGTCTTGTCGTGATCGGCGGAGGTATTATGAATAACTATCAGTACCTGATGCCGGGAATACTTAGGACGATGAGAGGAAAGATGCGCCAGCTCACCGGGGAGACTTTGGACAGGGTCCAGATGAAGGTCTACAACCTCGACGATCCTTCGGACTTCGTGAATTTCGCCAAGGGTGAAGCCAGGAAACTGAAGGTTTACGGCACTGATGATGAGGTTGTCTATGATCCTCAAAAGAGGATAGGAGTCATGCGCTCCAAGATCGGGGCCAGCAAGGCAATTTCCCTTGGCGCTTACGCTTTCGCTCTCTCTGAGCTTGACAAATAGGAGGGACGTACTATGATGTATCCTCTTAAATTCAAGCCTTATCTTTGCGAAAAAGTCTGGGGAGGAGAAAAGATAGCACCTTTCAAAGGAATATTCACCACCAGGAACCGTATCGGTGAGAGCTGGGAAATATCAGCCGTGCCTGGCCACGTGTCTGTGGTTGATAATGGCACGTTTGCGGGGAAGTCATTGACTGACATTATGATATCCAATGGAGTCGAGCTCGCCGGCAAGAAGGTCATCCAGAAGACAGGCACGGAATTTCCGTTGCTGATCAAGTTCATTGACGCCAAGTCTGACCTGTCCGTCCAAGTCCACCCGACTGATGAGCTGGCGGCCAGGACGAATCCCGGCTCGAAAGGCAAGACCGAGATGTGGTACGTGGTCGGAGCGGACAAAGGCGCTAAGCTGCTCAGCGGACTTACCCAGGAGATCACCCCAGAGGAATATGAGGAAAAGGTGAACGACCGCACCATTACTGATGTCCTTGGACATTACAGCGTGCGTCCCGGGGATGTGTTTTTCCTTCCCGCCGGCCGTATCCACGCCATTGGCGCCGGCTCTTTCGTGGCTGAGATCCAGCAGACGTCGGACATCACTTACAGGATTTATGATTATGGACGGCTGGGACTCGACGGCAAACCACGCGAGCTACACTTGGAGAAAGCCAAGGAGGCGATAGACTACACCGTATTCCCCGACTACAGGACCGAGTACGTCCCAGCGAAGAATGCCGAGACCCGTCTTGTGAGTTGCGAGTACTTCACAACCAGCCTGTTTGATATTGACAAGCCGGTCTCGAAGAACCTCAGCGCGTTGGATTCGTTTGTCGTGGTGATGTGCGTCTCCGGGAATGGCGAGTTGGTGGACAACGAGGGTGACGGATCGGTCCATAGGATGGAGATCCGCCAGGGCGAGACAATCCTTGTCCCGGCGACCTCAAGCACTATCGAGTTCCATCCGGCCGGGTCAATGACCTGTCTGACTAGTTTTATTGAATAAAGCCTTTCGGGCCCTTATCGTCACAGGAGACGGTGGCTACCTGTTAATAAACCGGGAAGTCAATGTCGTCCCTGTAGTACACGCGGGGCTCAAATTCCAGATCCACTATTGATTCGGCGGCGACGGACACGATTCCTTTGCCGCCGTTCACATTGCTCGGAAGCATGGTAGGCTCGATGATAGGCGACACATCGTAGCCATAGGTGTCCATGTTGTTTATTGCTCTGAGATAGTTGTAGAAGCTTCTGTCAAAACTTCTCATGCTGATACGGAGAAAAGAGTTAATCTCAATCCTGTCAGCGTCATATATGTAATAAAAGTAATTCTTGAAATAATAGGATGGGATATAGAACCGCACTGTGGCCTCAGTGTCCTTGAACAGTTTGTCCGAGAAACAGTGCGTCGAGTTGACAGGCACCATATCCTCAAATATCTCGCCCATGCCGGAGGAATAACCGTCTTCCAGAATCATATCATGGAAGGTCTCGTAACTGAGCCAATACGGACCCTCCGTGTCGACGCGGTTCTCCCCTTCGCCCACTGATGTGAGAATAGTGACTTGGGTCAGGTTCCCATTCATGGAATAGTAGTTGTCCTCGCCTTGGACATCACGCAACCGAAGGGTGAATTCCACATATTCCTGCTCATAAGACTCGGCTCCGTCAAAGTCTTGATAGACAAAGGATTTCACGACTGTGGCCGTGTCCACTGACATTATGGTCCCCGGCTGTGGCACCGTTAGTTCCGCCCATGCGTTGAGATTCCCCTTGGATGCCTCGATCCGCACTTTGTCTCCAGGCTTGAAGTTGGCCTCAAACTCATATTGTGTATACGGGAAGCGGTTCGGGACAAGTACAGTCTCTCCTGTCTGCCAGTTGACGAGTTCTTCGGTATACCCTGCCGGAATAGCCTTGGCGAGACTTCTTGATCCGTTGACAAAGCACTCCACCGTGGCTCCCGGAAGTGAATCGATCCTGTCCGGATAACTCATCGACAGAAATATAGAGTGCTTCGAGTCAGTCGTGGAGAGTTTTCCCAGAATAGTAATCTTCCCGTCACTCGGGTCGTATTCGTACCTTATGGTGTTCTCACAAGCCACAAACCCGAGAGCGGCAATCAATATGGTGATTATCAAGTGTTTCCTCATAGCTTGTCAGAAATTGCGGGTCCAACTTATTGACGGTAGGATCGGGAGGATGGTTATCTTCTTCATCTTCAGGCTCGTCCCGATACGATTGCCGTTTTTGTCATAATCCGGACCGTAATCCATGAAGACGAAGTTCGGATTCATTTGGTTGTAAACGTTATACACACTGAGATTCCACACGCTTTCCCCTCTGCGCCGCTCCTTGTGGTAGCTGGCTCCGAGATTGAGCCTGTGGCTGGGAGGGATACGGAAATTGTTGCGATGGTCAACGTACTGTGCGTCAACTATATAACCATCCGGATGCAAGACCGCGACTTGGCGGACGGGGACTGTGGTTGTACCTCCGGTGGCGAAAGACCATGCGCCGTCAATGCCCCAGGTCTTGTTGAAACGATGGTCCACGCTTATATCGATGCTGTGGCGACGGTCATATTTATAGGGGAAGCGCTCCCCATTGTTAATTGATCCGTCCGGGAATATGCGGTCGGATTTTGCCAGGGTATAGGCGAACCAGCCGGTTGTCTTGCCAGCCGTTTTCTGGACAAGGAGCTCTATTCCTCGAGCCATTCCCTCTCCCATCTCCACCCGGTTCTCCCAGCCATCCGAAGTGCCAAGCATCGAGGTCCCGTCCTTATATTCCAGAATGTTGTCCATTTTTTTGAGATATCCCTCAAGGGAGAATTCCCAACCCTTGATCTTGTCATAATAGACTCCGGCGGAGAATTGATCTGAGGTCACGGGCTTGATATCCTTGGTGATCGGGACCCAAAGGTCAACCGGAAGGGATATCTGGGCTGAACTCAGCAAGTGGACATATTGGGCCATCCTGGCGTAACCGGCTTTGAAAGAGAGCCCGTTACCGGCGGACACCTTGGCGGAGACCCGTGGTTGTAGGCTCCAGTAGGTCCGTCCATCGGTGTTGAACATTGATAGCCGGAATCCGGGATTGATAGTGACGTGCTCTCCAAGACTGAGGTCGTCCTCAGCGTAGAGAGACAGCTCATGTCCCTTGTGGACTTTCTTGGGATCGGTGAAATGGAATGTCGTGTCGATCTGGACCTCCTGTCCCTGGATTTCCCGGTCGACAGCCGACATTCGTTCCGGGATGAAAGTGTGCCAGGTGTATTCAGCGCCGAACTTCACCAGATGGGTAGGGGAAGGATTGAAGTCGAAATCCGAGCGGAGTGACAGGTCCCTTATTCCGGAACGGTAATCCAGAAGGTACCTGTTGGTGGATTTCACCCCGTTCTCTATCTCCGTCTCCTTCTCTCCGGCGCTCATGGCCATCTTGTAACGGTTGTAAGACAGGGTCGTGTTGGAGAATAACTTGCTGTTGAAGATGTGGTTCCATCTGGCGGATCCCACGGTGTTTCCCCATAATATCCCGATTTCCGTACGGCTGTTGTACTTGTAGTTGGTCGTTTGGTCCCCTATGATCTCGGTGCCTTCGTCTTCATCGTCCGCTTTATAGACAAACCTGTCCCTTCCATGGTAGGTGCCGAAATAGAAACGGTCCCGGTCGCTGAGGCGCCAGGTCACCTTCCCGTTGAGGTCATAGAAATAATAGTTGGCGTAGGAGTCCTTTAGAAGTAGCTTGATTATAGGGGAATAGAGGATGGTGTGCATCCCCCTGGCGCTGACCGAGTACGAAAGCTTGTCCTTAATAATAGGTCCCTCCAGGTGGAGTTTGTCGCTGATCATCCCGATGCTGGCCGTACCGTGGGTCTCTTTCATATTCCCGTCATTCGTGCGGATGTCCACTATGCTGGACACCCTGCCTCCGTAACGGGCCGGAAACGAGCCTTTGTAAAGGGTGACTTTCTTAACCGCCTCGGGCTGGAAAACCGAGAAGATACCGAGCATGTGGTCCACATTGTAGATCGGCACTCCATCCAGGAGGATGAGGTTCTCGTCGGGACCTCCCCCACGGACGTAAATCCCTGAGAATCCTTCATTTCCGCCTTGGACACCAGGCATCATCTGAAGGACTTTCAGGACATCCGCCTCGCCGAAAAGGACCGGAGTGTTCTTTATCTGGGCGATAGGTACATCTAAGGCGCCCAGATATGTGGATTGTATTCCGGCGTCTTTGCTTGCCACGACTTTGGAAGAGGCCAGGGTCTCCCCGGAAACAAGTGCCACATTGATGACGGTGTCTCTCAGGAGGGCGATGTGCCTGACATCGTCCTTGTATCCCACATATGAATATTGGAAATCATATTCACCTGCCCGGAGGGTCAGGGAGTAATATCCGAAATTATTGGTGACGGCTCCTGTGCCGGAAACCCCTTCGAGGATTCCCGCTCCGATCAAAGTCTCACCACTGTCATTGTCCGTGATGTGGCCGCTTATGGTCACTTTCCGCTGAGCGGAAGCCTGCCCCTCATAAATAAGCGCGAGAAGCAAGGCCACCCGCGCTATTGTCCATCCAATCCTTGTCATCAGAAAGCGATCATGGGCTTTGTCAAAGCTTCTTTAAGTTGGTCATCGTAGCGCAGACGAGTCTTAATACCAGCTTCCTGGAAGAAGTAACGGACCATGACCTCCTCCTCTATGAACGGAACGATCTCGTCTTTTTTGAGGTTGAGGAATGTCTCCTTATCCATCTCGATGGCTTTGCTCATCGCCTCGATCTGTTCTTTCATACTGTCGGCGAGACCATCCTTCTGGAGCTCTTTCTTAACCTGGTCGAAATATGTCCTGGCGGTGGAGCGGTAGTCGAAATCCTTAGTCTTGGCGAACTCCACGAAGTCCTTCCAGTCAGCGTCAGACATTGTCCAGTCCTCCGGGATGCTCTGATGCTCCCTGACAAACTTTAGGGTATATTCCTGGATGATGTTCGAATACACGAGGGAATAAGTCAGGCGGCTGTACTCATGGCCTTTGACTATGACATCCGGGGTGATTCCGCCACCATCTTTGACAATCCTGCCCTTGGAGGTCTTGAACTCATGGGTCAGGGAGTCGGGAATATGGGCCACGCTGCCGTCCTCATTGCGGTTGGCGTAATCGATAGCCTGCACGCAGCGTCCTGAAGGGGTGTAATATTTCGCTGTCGTGACCTTTATCTGTCCATTGTAGGGAAGAGGCCGGATGGTCTGGACAAGTCCCTTACCATAAGTTCTGGTACCCATCACGGTAGCCCGGTCAAGATCCTGAAGGGCCCCGGTCACAATCTCTGAGGAAGAGGCGGAACCAGAATCCACCATGATCAGAATAGGAATCTCTGTATCAATTGGTTCCGTGGTGGTCTTATATTGCTGCTCCCCGGTGCCTTTGCCTTTTGAAGAAACCACCAGCGAGCCTTTGGGGACGAAAAGGGAAACTATGTTAACCGCCTCGCTCATAAGGCCGCCACCATTGCCGCGGAGATCCAGGACAAGTTTCTTCATGCCCTGCTTCTTCAGGTTCAAGACAGCGTTGCGGATCTCTCCGGAGACATTCTCGGTGAATCCGCTCTGGTATATGTAGCCTGTCTGGGAATCAAGCATTCCGGCGTATTCCACATCAGGGAGATGAATCCTCTCCCTGGTGATGTCGATGTCCACAATCTCTCCGGAATAGACTTTCTTCACCTTGAACCTGACTTTCGTGCCAGGCTTGCCTTTCATCTTATCGGAAGCCTCCTGGCTGGTGAGGCCGTGGGTGGACTCGCCGTCGATTTCCAGAATCTCATCGCCGCACTTCAAACCATATTTCTCCGCCGGGGAGTTCTTGTAAGGCTCGTTGATTATCACATTCCCGTCCTTGTCCGGCTTGTAAATGACTGCTCCGATACCCCCGTAGGTCTTCGCTATCATCATCTGGAGATCCTCGTTGTCTTCCTCGGGAATGTAAATAGTGTACGGATCCAGGGCCCCCAACATGGCGTCGATACCGGCTCTCTCGATCCTGTCTATAGGGAGGGAGTCGACATACGAGCGGTTAAGCTCTTTCAATATGGAGTTCTGGATCTCGGTCCATTGCCCGAGCTTGAAACTTTGCGATTGCGCGAGGGCGGCCCCGCAGGTGAGGATAGCCAAAGTGGCCGTCAATATGGTTTTCTTGATCATATTCTTGTAGATTCAAATTCCAATCCGCAAAAATACTAAATATCGTGCCAGACAGTTATCGGTTCGAATGCGAGTCAGTGCCTATAATATCGTTCTCGGTTGAGGCGTCGATGATTGATTGGATGTAGACCTCTATCTTGGCAAGACCTTCGGCCAGCTTTTTGGGTGGCCAGGCATTGGAGCCTCCGGTCGAGATGGTGGCATCCTCATACCTGATTGATGTGTGCCACATATAGCCGTCCAACACCTCCATTTTCGGAGTGTAGGAGTTGCTGAGGTTCCAAAGCTTGTATTGCCTTACAAAACCATCAATCTTGCTCAACGCGTCGTCGGGGCATTTGTAGATGGTGATTTCCGGGTTACAGTCGTGGGAATACAAAAGTTTCAGGTGCCCATCCTCGCCCTTCTCGATCTTGTACCATGTGATGTACCACATCATTGTTCCCGAGTAGGAATGTTCATATTCCTTTATTGTCTCGGAAGGGATGTTTTTCACATATTTGTTGTCCCATGGTTTGCTGCATGAGAACAGCGCCCCTAAAACTGAAAGGGCCATAATAGTTTTAAACATAACGCTCCTAGTGCTGTATTGCCATAATCCTCAAGTACTTCAGAATGGTGTCGCACCACTCCTGGTCACCAGGGAACTGATAACGGGCGTTGCCCTTCGGATCGGGAGTGAATATCGTCTCGCCCTTCGGAGTCAGTTCAACCCAACCCCTTTCTGAAAGCGTATAAAGGTCGTCGCCCTCCACGGCATTGATGACAGCCAGAGGATCCCACATTTTCTGGCCGGTGTCGCACTGGACGTTCTGGTAAATCCACTTGATCGGATGGCAGTCAGTCCAGTCCATGTCGGAAATCACCTGTTCCGGACGGTAGTCCAGAGGGTCACCGACTTCTCCTGGGCAGAATATAATGTCAATCTCCTTTGGCCAGAGCTCGAAGAACTTCAGCGAGAAGTCGATAGCCTGCGTGAAATTATAGTCTGGTTCGACAGCCTCACCGAAAACACCGCCCATCGCATAAATGGCTTTCACCTTGTTCCTGACGAGCTCTACTCCGCTAAGGTTGGAATACTCGTCCGGCCCGGACTGGAGAAGGCGGCTGAGGGAAGTGACAAAGCCCACGGAAGCGATTGTCACGCTGTGGTCGGGCTGTCCGGCGAGAAGCTTGCGGTAGAGTTTGTAGCCTTCAGGATATTCATCCTTGCTCTTGTAAGTCTGCTTGAACATGGGTTCCGCGTCCTCGGTGCGGGCGTAAGCTACATTATGGTAGGGGATGAACACTTTGGGATCCTTTATTCCTTCCCTTTCGAGACCGATCGGGATGTCGGGATATCCGTAAAAGTTGTTCAACACATCGACAGCGTCCGCATTGGCGGCACCCATGCGATCGACCACGACTCCGAGGAGGTCGCAGCGCTTCATGTCCATATAACGGTACAGGAGCATCAGGGCGAAGAGGTCATCGGTAGAGGAGCCCATATCGCAGTCGAAGATTATCCTGCAGTCTCTCTGCTCATAGTTGGACTTGATGTTTATACCCTTGCCAGCATCGTAGACGGTGTGCTGCCCGTTCTCCCTGGCGAAGGCGACGGCAGCAGCGAGGCTGTCCTCGGGGAACATCCTTGTGGAATCGAAATAGTATTTCCCGTTCTCCGGATTGTACCAGCCGCCCACCAGACCGTCATGCTCCCGGGCATGCTTCACCACGGCGGGGATGCTCTTTTTGTCGAAACTGTTCTGGGTGGCTATATAAGAAACCATGATCCCCTTGTCGGGCTGCCTCATCGTGTTGAGGTCAAGGGTGAAGCCGTCGGGATACATCTGCCCCATGGCCCAAATGGCATTGTATAACTCCTTGTCGGAGAGGTTGACCTTCTGCGCGGAGACAGTCAGGGAAACCAGCAATAAAGTGAAAATGAATGACAGTTTCAAATGTTTCATAAGGTAAGTGTTTTATAATTAATATATTAAATTCCTAAAGCCGCTAACTCTGTGGAAGGTGACGATGTCTCCGTCATGAGCACCTTTAGCCCTCTCGTCGCCGGAACGGCTTACGATAAGGAGATCATCCCCTTTGATCAGCATGGTGGCGTAATGCCGAGCGGCGTTGTCCGCCGGTCCTACAGCCACGAGACCGGCGAAAGTCCATTTCAGCAGGTCGGGTGAATATGACAAGGCTAACCTTCTCCGGTAGTTCATGGTGCCGTTGATCTGGGAATGCAGGAGCCAGTAGAGCCGGCTCTCCGGGTCATAGACCACATAGAACTTGAGATCAGCTCCTGGAATATGGGCGAAATACATCTCCCTGCCGTTTTTCGTGAGTTTCTCAACCGCGAGGTTCCCGTCAGGCCTTTCCACACCTTTCATCATGACTCCGATGTCCGGAAAACCGGTGTTGGCCCTCATCATCAGGACCACGGACTTTCCGGTGGGGTCGTAGAACGGATTGTTCTCATCAAACACCCGGATAACATTTGTCTCCAGTATCCCTGCTTGTCCGGGATCGGTAACCGGTATCCCGGATGGCCTGGCGGCCTCCATGTCCTCATCAGGGTTGTACAACTCCGAGAACTTCCAGCTGGATACCAGGGTGAGATCGTCGTCAACCTTGGCCTGCATCAGCACGGGACCGACTCCGGGCCAGGGGTGACCATCAGCCACCCACTTCTCATAGACCAGGGTCACTTTCCCGTCGTGGATGTCGACAGGAGTGCAGCTCTGGTGCCAGCGAGGCTCATCGCATAGGACGGAGGGTTCAGACCAGGTTTCCCCGTTGTCATCGCTCCGGGTGACCAGAAGCCTGCCGGAGTGGCCTATCATATACAAGGACTTCCCGGCTTTGAACAGGATTTCATGCATCATGGGGATCCTGGAAGGGGTCTCCCGCCAGGTCTTCCCGTCGTCGTCAGACAGCAAGATCCTGATCTGGTTGCCGGACTTGAAGTCTCCGAAATCCGATTTGGGCCCGTCGAGAACATATGTTCCCGGACCGCCGTAGTCGACACTGACCACCAGCCTTCCGTCAAAGCCTTCTATTATTCCCGGAGTGTAAAGGAACACGCTGTCCGGACGGGGAGATTCGGCTATGACCATCTCTGAAGCCACGATGTGGCCGTTATTCCCACCAGTCCGGCATGATACCGCCGCAAGCGCCGCGGCGACCAGCGGAATTAATATGTCCCGTCCCCTCAAGACCATCATTTACTTATCGAAATTCCTGGAAGCGAACGGTAGGGCGGTCCTGAGGGCCGTGTGCCAGTACTCCCAGTTGTGGATGCCGTCCCTGACACGCAGCTCATCCTTGACTCTCTTGAGCATCATTTTCATGTGGAGGTCAAAGGACAGCTTCACGAGAGAGTCATCGTCACCGCAGTCGAAGAACCACTTGACGCTCCGGAGGGCATCCAGGGTGGCGTCGTCGGCGTTGTCAACAAAGTCGAGGGCGGAGTGCTCGCGGACAGCCTTGCATGTGTAGAAGAACTTGTCTTTCTTCTCGTCAGGAGTGTTCTCGTCATACCTATGATCCAGCCAAGCGCTCATGGCGTAGCAGCTGGAGAAGGTGTCAGGATGGCGCTGGGCATATACGGTGCTGCCTCCTCCTCCCATGGATAGACCCATTATCGCCCTGTGGCCCTTGTCCCCGATTCCCCTGTATTTCTTCTCCACAGTGGGAATGAACTCCTTGAAGAAGAAGTCCTCGTAATTCCAATTGGGCATATTGAAATAGCCGTTGTAAACATTGTGGATGTCAGGATCACCCGCGTTAGGCATCACAATGATCATCTCGACGGCCTCACCGGAACGGATCAGCTCATCGGCCACCTCTTTCATGGTACCTTTCTGCTCCCAATCCTGGTAGGTGCCGTAGAGGCCATGGAGCAGATAGACCACAGGATACTGCTTGCCGGACTTGTCGAAACCGTCCGGGAGATAGATATTGTACTTGACCTCAGCTCCCAGGATGCTGCTGTTGACGCTGTCGGTGACGATTTTCCCGGCCTGTGCGGTGAAGGCGGGCAAAAGCAGGAAAACGGATAAAACACTAATAATTCTTCTCATATTCTCTACAATTAATAAATCAGGTTTTTAAGCGAACATATAAAAATAGTGATTATCTTTGAATAACCACATATTTTTCCATAATGAGAAAACCGTTTTTAGCCCTTGCTTGTTTTTTATTCCTGCTCGCGGGTTGCGGGAAAGGGGACGTAGTCACTCCCACCGACAGGCCTTGCGCCGATCTTCAGACCGGGGCTGATTTGTTCGGGAAATGGGTGGAGGATCCGGCGTCAGTCCCCCTTTCGTTTGTCTATGACGGAAAGGCCGTGAACGGCCTTCAAGGATTCGAGGTCTTGTCAAAGAATTGTAAGACAACGGCTTCCGGAAAGTCTCTCAAAGTGGAATTCCGCGTTGATGACAACTTGACCGCCACATTGGACGCCTTCCTGAACAGTGAGTTCGGGGAACTGGAATATACCCTATGGTTCGAGAATACGGGATCGGCTCCCAGTAAGGCCCTTTCTGAAGTCAACAGCGTTGTCATCGATTTCCAAGGTGGCGAGCCCATATTGAGAGGTTGCCTTGGAGACCATCAGAACAAATATGCCGATTACCAGACTCCGCTTAGGGATACTACCGTGTCATTCGTGTCCACCAACGGCCGGGCGACACATATCTACTTCCCTTATTTTGACCTGGTTCATGGGGATGGAGGCACGCTGCTCGCTTTGGGTTGGGCCGGGACATGGAGCGCCGAGTTCCGCTCACAGGGCGATGTGACCACTTGGAAGGCCGCGAACTGCAATGGGTTCAACTCTGTACTGATTCCCGGAGAGAAAGTCCGCACCGCCCTTGTGGTGATGCTGCCCTACAAAGGCAGGGACAGGGACGACGCGACAAATCTCTGGAGGGAATGGTTTATCAAATACAACATGCCCGCCGCGGACGGGAAGGGAAACCGGATAGAGCCATTCTCAACCACATGTTTCGCCGGGGATACCGGCCTCCCGAATTCCGACGGATCGATCTCCGAGCGTTTCTACACTTGGAAGAGAACCCTGGAACGTCTTATCTATGAGGATGTTGTGCCGGATTTCAGATGGTTTGACGCGGGGTGGTATCTTGACCCTAGAGGGAAGACAGTACCATCTGACTGGTACGGTACGGTGGGGACATGGGAACTTGACAATCTTAAATGGCCGGGTAAAACATTCCTTGAGTCAAACGAGGCTTGTCACAAGGCCGGGATGAAGGTTTTGGTTTGGTTTGAGCCAGAGAGTGTCTGCGATGTGGATGACCTCGCGAGGAATTACGGTTACAATCCCGAGTGGGCTGACTATTACTGGAGAAACCGTTACACCAGCAACCTGGGCAACAAGGATTGTCTCGAGTGGACTCTCGGTAGAATCACCAAGATGATGGGCGAGAACGGGGTCGATCTGTTCAGGGAAGACAACAACTCTAATCCGGTTAAGGCTTGGGCCGGCTTTGATGCCAAGGAGGCCGAGAAGACAGATTTGCCCAGGACAGGCATCACGGAAAACCTCGCCATCCAAGGTCACTACGAGTTGTGGGACAGGATCATAGAGTTCTGCGCCAAAAATGGAAAATGCACATTTATAGATAATTGCGCTTCCGGAGGAGGAAGGAATGACATTGAATCCCTGCGCCGTAGCCTTCCTTTCATGAGAAGCGACGCGGACCGGACAACCACCGCGTTACGCCTGTCGATGACCACCTCCTTCAACCGTTGGATACCGTTCCACGGGGCTAACACCAAAGAGTCCCAGAACGAGCTTGAGCCCGGCCTGGCCGGCGGCAGCACTTTCTATATCACCAGAGCCTCCTGGTTGCCGGTATATAATATTTCCGAGATGTTCACTCATGACGTAGATCTCGATTACGACCGCCTGAGGGCGACCTTCGGCGAGTGGAAGAAATATAACCATCTGCTTGTCAAGGATATGTATCCATTGACCCCTTGGCACAAGCCGGAGGATGATTCTTCGTGGACCGTCATAGCCTGGCATGATCGTGAGACGGACGAGGCGGTGGTCCAGGCCTTCCGCCAGGAGACTTGCCAGGATCCGGAATACACAGCCTTCCTTAAGTTCCTGGATCCTGAAAAGAGATACGTAATCACCAATGTGGATACCGGAGTGTCTTTGACAAGAACCGGCGCGGCGCTTGCCTCGGAGGGAATCAAGACCTCTCTTCCTGAGCCCAAATCATCTGCCGTGTGGCACATAATGCCTGAATAATTATTAATTTAGCGATATGAAGAAGTTTTTTGGATTACTGCTTTTATTCTGTTCCTTGCAGGCTTTTGCCCTGGAGCGAGAGCTTATCTGGCCGAAGGGTAAGATGCCTGATCCGCAGGACCATCAGATAGCGGCGATGACCAACGAGGTTGACGCCAAGGGTTTTAAACCGGAGAAGCACAAGATCGCCTATCTGGAGTGGTTCGACGCTCCGGACCCTTCCGTCAAAAAGGATGTGTGCATGATTCTGATCTCCGGAGGCTCTTACTATAACTGCTGCGATGTGGGTCTTATCGATTATTGGCAGAAAGAGCTCACCAAGATCGGGGTTCAGTGCGTCAATTTCGTGTACAGGACTCCCCGCCCTGTCGGCCTTCCGATATATCAGAGCGCGTGGGAGGACGGTCAGAGGGCCGTCAGGATGGTCAGAAGCGAGGCAGCGAAAAGAGGTTTTGATCCAGAGAAGATAGGAACTGTCTCAATGTCAGCTGGTTCCCATCTCGCACTCTTGCTCGCTACCAGCTCCCAGACTCCGGCTTATGAGCCTATAGACAAATTGGATGAGATTCCTTGCCATATCAATTGGGCGATTGTGAACGCTCCGGCCTATGTCACTACTGATGGTGAGACCGGCACTCCTGCCTTTAGGGATGGTTATGGCGCTGATGTGAAGCTCAGCGAGGTGTTCAAGTTCGACGAGAAGACTTGTCCGATGAGCCTTCATCATGGTGGGATGGATCCATATTCACCTAACGGATCCACCCAAGTTTACAGGCAGTTGCGCCGGATGGGCGTTCCGGCCGAGTTGCATCTCTATCCGGGCAAGGGCCATGGGGCTTTCGGTTTTGAGAGAGCGATTGAGTTCATGACCCAGATGGGATATCTCGGGCCTCTCGGTGAGCAGGAAAGCCTTATGGAGCGCTTCAGCGCCGATGTTCCCGGAGTGACGAAGACTGTCGAGGATGTATGGCCCGAGGGGAAGATGCCCGATCCGCAAGCGGATCAATGCAAGCCTTACTTGGAGTGGCATATTCCCGCCGTATTGAAGACAACGGCCATCCAGATCATTTACGCCGGAGGGGCTTATAACTTTAACCGTCCGGATGATTTCGAGGTGGCCCCGGCCAGGAAATACTTGAACGAGAAGGGAATGGCTGTAGTGGTCATGAAATATCGCGCCCCTCGTCCGACGACCGGTCTGGCGAAACACACGACCGCATGGCAGGATCTTCAGAGAGTTATCAGGATAGTCCGTAGTGAGGCCCCTTCCAAGGGACTTGACCCTAACCGTATCGGAATCATGGGCTCGTCCGCTGGAGGACACCTGACTATGATGGGTGTGACATCCTCGAAACATCGTTCATATTACCCGATTGACGATATTGACAAGATTCCTTGCAACGTCCAATGGGGCATTGGCATATACCCGGCCTATTCGCTCACTGACGGTCTTGAGAGTCCCAACTCGACTGGAGGAAATGACGATTCCGCCGTTCTGGCTCCTGAATTCTCCTTCGACCTGGACACCGCGCCGATGCTCCTCATACATGGCGACGCTGACGGCTGGGCTGCCATGAACTCCGTCAAAATCTGGGAGAAGATGCGCGCGATGGGCATCCAGTGTGAGCTCCATACTCTCGCCCTCAGGCCTCATTGCTTCCAGGAGAAGGCTTCTCCGGGAACCGGGAGCTACACCTGGCTGGACCGCATTGGCGAATACCTTAAACCACAATTCGATTAAAGATCCTCACGGTTATGATGACGACTAGCACCTCCTACAAGCAGATAGAGAGCTTGGCGAAACTGCCCGCTCCTGACAGCTCCGGATTCGTGACACATTATGTGTTCCAATATATAGATTTCAACAAGGCACCGCAGTATGTGGCGGCGAGACACCGCTTCTCAGATTGTTTCTTCTTCGGTTGCGAGATACCCAAGGAGCTTGAGGATGGGATCGGCTCGTCCTGCCTCGTGTTCCCTCGTATGGGAATGCCTTACAACGTGTTCCGCAGCAAGCTATACACCGCTGAGTATCTGTACGAGGGATATGATCCCGACAACGAGGACACTTTCGCCAATTGCTTTGACTCAAAGGTTTACGCTGACTATATCGAGAAAGGCAAGGAGAGCGACAATATCCGTGAGACCCTCGGACGATCCCTCCATGACCATGCTATCGGAGAGGCGATGAACGATTTTCTTAGCCGCTTCGACGAAAGGCAGGTTGTGGCTGTGATGGGCGGCCATGCCATCAAGAGGACTGATGATGCTTACGCCACTATCGCATATATCAGCAAAAGGCTGACGGAGAGCGGCAAATTGATGGCTTCTGGCGGAGGACCCGGAGCTATGGAGGCGACTCATCTGGGCGCCTGGATGGCCGGCAAGACTTTGGAAGAGTTGGAAGATGCCTTGACTATCCTTCGCGAGGCGCCAACGTTCCGTGATCCGGGTTGGTTGAGGACAGCGTTTCTGGTCAGGAAGAAATATCCCCAGGAGATGTATCGCAGCCTTGGTATCCCCACCTGGTTCTATGGACATGAGCCTTCGACCCCGCTGGCTACCGATATAGCCAAGTATTTCATGAACAGTGTCCGCGAGGACATCCTGCTGACTATTTCCAAGGGCGGTATAATTTACTCTCCAGGCTCTGCCGGCACTATGCAGGAGATATTCCAGGATGCCGCGCAAAACCACTATGAATCATTTGGTTACGCCAGTCCTATGGTATTCTACGGCAAGGAGTTCTTCAGTAAGCAGATTCCGGTTTATCCCCTTCTTGAGGACCTGCTGGCAAGGGGAGTATACAAGAATCTTATCCTTTCGATCACGGACGATCCCGAGGAGGTGATCTCCAATATTCTGTCATTCACGGCGAACAAATAAAAAAGACAAATAGACAATGAGAACAGTCAGTTTTATTCCCTGGTTGGCTGCCGCGGCTGTGGCGCTGACCCTGATTTCCTGCGGCGGCAAGGAATTGGCCGTAACTGAAGGGACCCGCCACCAGTTCAAGGGCGATTACACCAATTTCGTGTTGAGTGGTGAGTTCCAGACGGAACCCGGTTCCTCGGCCTGTGTCACTTTTCACAACGACGGTACCGGAAGCGGATACCAGGTCCTTCTCAACGGTGGCCCGATCGACGGGACAATCAAGAGTGGTTCCCTCCTTCATGTGAGAAACCTCTATAGGGCGCTTGAGGATGAGGGCGAGTGGACTCCTCTCGAGGTCGCTGTGAGGGGTAAGAACATCTCTGTGAAGATTAAAGGGGTGGATGTGGTCTGTTATACCGAGCCTGCCCAGCCTTGGAGGCTTCCTCAATATGAGAAGATGCTGCTTGGCCACGGCGCTGTCAGCCTCGTTGGAGGCAAGGGCACGGTCAGGTTCAAGGATATGAAACTGACAAAACTTCCCGCGGACGCCGCCAATCCATGCGACACCCTTCCTCCGGTTGACGAGACCACCGACAGGGCGATCCGGCTCCAGCAGGAGGATTTCCCTGTGATCGACTGGCATGTCCATCTTAAAGGTGGCCTGACCGCCGAGATGGCCCATGCGATGAGCATGAATTATGGTATCAACTACGGTGTCGCCCCCAACGCCGGAGCTGGTGGAGTTGGCCGGATGCTGTCGAATGACGAGGAGGTTTATGAATATTTCGATGAGGTGAAAGATATGCCTTTCCTTCGCGGAGTGCAGGGAGAGGGCCGGAAATGGACGGCTGATTTCTCCTCTGAGGCGCTCGGGACTTTCGATTACCTGTTCACTGACGCCATGACCATCGTGGATCAGAAGGGCCGTATCGCCAGAATCTACCGCAACGAGGAGGTCCTCCCGGAAGGGTTGTCGGACCAGAAGTATATGGATCTCATTGTGGATCAGACGGTCAAGATACTCTCCAACGAGCCGGCGGACATTTTCGCCAACGCGTTCTTCCTTCCGGACTTCCTTAACGACAGGTTCGACCAGATGTGGACTCCTGAGAGGGTGGCCAGAGTCCTGGATGTGATGCGGGAGAACGGGATAGCCCTTGAGATCAGCGCCAGGTACCTGATCCCCAATGAGTATATCATCCGTGAGGCGAAAAAACGCGGGATCAAGTTCACCTATGGCACCAACAATGTCGACGCTGATTTCGGCCGTCTTGAGTACAGCATAGACATGACTAAGAAATGTGGTTTGACGGCGGCTGACATGTGGTTCCCTAACCTCAGCACAAGAGCTTCCCGTCCTACGGTTATTTACAATAACTTCTTTGGCGAGAACGGGAAGACGGTCCTGTTCAACGGCAAGGATCTGACTGGCTGGGTTCCGGTCACGGAGTCCGAGTCAGAGGAGCCTGTATTCAAGGTTGAGGACGGTTGCATCGTCATTTCCGGCAAGCCAAACGGCTATCTCAGGACCGCTCGCCAGTACGGGGATTATTCGCTTCATGTGGAGTGGAAGTGGATTGGAAGCGGCACGAACAGCGGAATATTCCAGAGGATACAGGAAGGTGACAAGGTATGGCCGACAGCGTATGAGTGCCAGCTTATGGCTGGAAGGGCCGGAGATATTGTCTCGCTCGGCGGAGCCAGAATCAAGGAAGTCCCTTATGATCCGGCCGTGAAGTTCCCGATGAAGAAAAGGGTCCATACCGGGGCTCAGATTGAGCTTCCGGATGGGGAGTGGAACCGGGCTGAGATCATTTGCCGGGGCGACAAGATGATGGTTTACATCAATGGCAGCCTCGAGAACGAGGCGACTCTCTCTTACAAGGCCGGTTACATCGCCCTCCAGAGCGAGGGTGGCCCGCTGGCCTTCAGGAACATCTATATTGAATAATGATCTACTAATCCATCGGATAGCGGACGCCCCATTGGTGACGTAGGGAGTCCATTAGCTCCATGAGGAACAAGGTCTCGGAGTGCGGCATTTGCGGCGGCTCTATGAGACCTTTTTCTATCGCGTCCCTACAAGCGAAAAACTCATATTCATAACCCGAGATATTCTCAGGGACAGCTATTTCCTCAATGATTCTGCCTCCCTTCGCGAGGACCTTGATCCTTTGCGGATTATTGGTGTTGTCAATCACGATGGTCCCTTCCGTGCCGGCGATAGCGGCGGTGTTGAATCCCTCACAACAGACAGAGCTTTGGATGACAGCGAGCACGCCGCCTTCCAGGGTCAGGGAAATGGTCTCGCTGATATCCACGCCCTCGTCGGAAAGGACACATTGCGACTCAATCTTCTCAATCGGATTGTCACATACCATTCTCACGAAGTTGAGAGGATATAACCCTATGTCCAGAAGTGTACCCCCGCATAGCTCGGGACGGGTGACTCGAGGCAGATGCATCACCCCGTGGGAGAGGGTGGCGCTGATCTGGCAAACTTTTCCGATCCTGCCATAGGAGATGAGTCTGTTGATAATATCCCTGGCTGGCTGATAACGGGTCCAGATCGCCTCAGCCACGAACACACCTTTCTCTTTCGCCAAATCCAGAACGGCCCTGGTTTCTTTGGCATTCGCCATGAACGCCTTCTCCACCAGACAGGCCTTGCCTTTCCGGATAGCTTCCATCGTGACGTCGAAATGGTGTGAGTGGGGCGTGGCGACATAGACAAGATCCACATCGGGGTCATCCAGCAAGGCGCTGTAAGAACCATAAGCCCTGGGAATCCTGAATTCGTTGGCGAAACCCTCTGCCTTTTCCTGACTCCTCGATCCTACGGCGATAGCTTTGATTCCTTCCGTCCATTCCAACGTACGCGCTATCTTTCCAGCGATATGTCCTGCCCCTATGATTCCGACATTCATGATTATATGATTTTATCTAATTGTTTTTCAGTGGCTTCCGGGAATAGTCCTCTTATGTGATTCCTAAGTTTTGAATAGGATTCTTCAGGAGAGCAATCGCATTTCAAGGTACTACCGCCAATATGCCAGGGACCGAAATCTTCTGCCGGACGCTCAAATAGGGATTCCGGAGTGCAGTAGGAAGCTGTTTGCCAACCTTTGTATTCAAGGTTCGGCCCTTTGTAAACTCTCTGGATGTCTCCGATTATCAGCCTGGTCCCGTTCATGAGGCTGGCCAGCACTGAGTCTGACTTGCTTTTCTTCACATTTAGCAGCTCCCTGACCTGACGAGAGACACAAGAGCCCTCTTTCTCAATCATTCTCAGCACCTTCCGTCCTTCGTCAGTAGGCTTGTGTTTTTCTTGGGAAAGCCTCCAGTTGCGAAGGTGGGCGTACCAGTATGGGGTGGCGAAAGCGGCCTTTCCTCCGCAGAGAAACTTCCCGTAGACGATTTCCCCGCTCTGAACCACATCAACCTTCCAGTCCCACGGGCCCAGATCCTCTTCGGTGAACCATGAGCCTGACGGGGTCATCTCCTCGATTGAGTAGCCCATGACAGGGTTCTCGAAAAACGGGATTATGCCGCAGGTCTTGATGGCCTCCAGCATCGAGAGGCTGTCTGTCACCTTGATCCCGAACGGGTTGCCTTTATGTTGGGCGATTGACACTGTTACTGATGCTTTTTATAGAGCGTGTGGTTCCCTGTGGAAAATGACAAATTCGCCTGTTGGAAATCATCTATCATGTCGAAAACGGCCATGTATTCCTCATTTTTGTAGACGAGTTTTCCAAGAGGATCCTCGTCAGGAGAATCGAGAGCCTCTCGGATCCCACATCTCAGAAGCTCTTCTGTCTTGGTGCTGTCCTTGAAGAATATGACGACCGTGGAATCCTCATAATAATGATATCCCGAAGGCGGTATCAACAAGTTGTATTCTCCCAAGTCGATAGGGTCTCCGATGTCCTGGATAGACCAATTCGCCACAGCGGTTGTGGACTCATCTTCGAGTCTCCACTTCTGGAAATTGTAACCGCCTAGCTCGCTTTGTATCGCTTTGAATCTCTTTTGGGGCATATTCTGCTTGAGATAGTTATATGCCCCATCAACTGCCAGCCAGTTTTCTTTCAGTTCCGGATTATTCTCTATCGCCTCATAATCAATATTTTCCGGAAGCTTGCCATTTTCCAGAACAAGCGGCAGGTTTTTTTCCAACCTGGCTTTTTGGCTCCTGATTCCGAAATCTTTTGCCCTTATTCCCGGAATATAGGTGAACAATAGAGCCGCTATCGCCAAGATCAGAGTCATCAGTTGGAAATTCCTTGTCTTGCCGCGCGCGAGCATCGCCGTGAAAATAGTCAGCAGGGCGGACAAGATCACCAGGTAGAACCTCGCTTCAGTCAGGCCATATTCCCCGACACGGCGGAACACTCCGATCCAGAGCAGGATAAGAGGAGGGATAGCTATTATCGGGAAAGCCTTGTAAAACCATTCGAAGTGTCTTTTCCCCGTTTGCAGGCGGAGCAATATGCAGACAAGAGCCACGGCCATGAAACTGGCCACAAGATACGCCACGCCACCGTTTGGCAGTTCCCATCTGAGGATGATCCTGATGATGTAGATGTAAAGGATGGCTGTGTAGATGATAAGGGCGGGCGAGAGAATATAGCTTACGGCTATCTGGAGAAACTTCCCGTTACCTTCTTTATAGCTCGTCCTGGTCACAAATGAGCAGCAAAGGAGCGGGATAACCACAAAGACTATGAAGGCGAAAGGGTAGGAGAACCATTTGTCTTTCAGGTCAAGGTCAAAGAGGAAGCTGATGGAGGCGATTATGGCGTCCACTATGGCGATTGACAGGAATCCTATAATGAAGGCTGCCGCCACATTGGTCACGATGTCCAGGATGTTTCGCCCATAAGGCTCATTCTCAAGTGGTTCCTTCCCTATAATAAGGAGAATCACCGCGATGAGATAGGCTATTCCAAGACTCCATCCGGTGATTTTTGAGCACCAAAGCAGCAGGGGAATCCAGAGGAACCATGAAAGAATATACAACACTTTCAGGAATGGTTTTCCCTCGCTGAACCTGTGGAATGTGTACACCAGGACATAGTGAGGGAAGAACCACCAGATCATGTTGAACGGGGCGGTCCCTTCCAACGAGGATCCGATCTTGTTCCCGGAAATGAATAAAAGGAAATACGTTATTCCGAGAAGCGCCTCCAGCGGGAACTCCCTGAAGCTCCTTACGAAGCTTTGCCACAACTTGACGGAAATCTCAGTGAATCTGCTCATGAATCCTTTTTGGAGGGTTTAAGCCGTTGATTGGAAATTTTCAGGAAGCGTTCCAGTTCCTTGTTCTTCATTATCGCCTCTTCGCATTTCACGGGCAAATTGTACGTGAATCCCTCGAGATCGCATCCCACATAGAAATCTTCGGGGAGATCCTCGGAGAGTTCAGCTCCTCCGTTGTTACCGGCTGATATCCCTGGGGTAAAGATCTCTCTGTAGATATAGGGCGGACCGTCCAGCCTGAAACAGAGAGTTCGTTTATTGCTCTCCCTGTAGCCGTCCGACTCAAAACTGGTCCATCCTAAAAAGATGTCGCTGTGCAGGAATCGGAGCCCCAGTTTTTTCGCCAGCCTCTCAGCGAGTGAGTTATATTCGCCCCGTATAAGCACATTGTTGTCTTTCAGATACTTCTCGAGCTCGGGAGTCATTTCCACGCTTTTCACTGAGCGGGCAATGATCAGGCAGTCCATTGATTTGAATGCCTCAATGAAACCTTTGGAGACCGAGGTTATTCCTTTCATGAAATACAACTTCGTGTACTTTTCCGGCTGGAATAAGCCAGGCCTGGCATCCAGGTCTTCCGCGCACACTATTCCTTTCCCCTCCACTTTGAGGATGCCACCAGATTCATTGCTGAAAGTGATTTTCTCGTTATGTTCTGAAAAGTACATGCTCTACGTTTCAAATACTATTTCTTTGGTAACTGGAGGATGACCTTCAGAGGGAAGTGGTCGGAGGGAGTGCGGGCCTGATATGCCTGGAAGGAAATCTCTTTCGGGAAGTTTCCGTTCTCATATTTCTGGGCCTCCGGGGTCATCGTGCGGTACGTGTCGGTCAGGACCCCGTAACGGATCACCCTTGTTTCCGGGGAGACGAACACGTGATCTATCCTGCTGGTGGTGAAACTGTTAGGGTCAAAGCCATTGGCCGTTCCGTCGAGTGCGTAACGGATCTCGCAGACCTCATAGCTGTCGGCGAGGATCCCGCTGTTCACGAATGTCAAGTAGATCGGATTGGTCTGGTCCACATTGAAGTCTCCGGTAAGGACAACCGGTTTGTCTCCGCAGATTTCACGGATCTTCTGAACCACAAGTTTAGCGCTCTCCTGTCTGGCCTGTACTCCGATATGGTCCATGTGGAGACTGAGGTAATATAGCTCCTGCTTGGTCTCCTTGACCCTGAAGCGACCCCAGGTGCAGACCCTGTTCAAAGCCGCGTCCCAACCTTTGCTAGGCACGTCCGGAGTCGGGGAAAGCCAGAAATCGCCATGGTCCAGAAGGTCGAACACGTCTGTTTTGTAGAAGATAGCGGAATGCTCTCCGGCATGTATGCCGTCATCCCTTCCGGCTCCGATATACTCATAACCAGGGAGAGCGGCTTTCAACTGCTCAAGTTGGTTGAACTTGCCTTCCTGTGTGCCGAATATCTCAAGATCGTGGAAGAGTATCTGCTGGGCGATTATGGGACAGCGTTGCCCCCAACCGTTACCCCTGAGAGAATCTCCGCGGTTCTCGTAGCGGATGTTGTAGGATCCCACCTGCAAGGTGGTGGCGCGACGGACTGTGCCACAGCTGGTGACCAGAGCCACGGCGGCGACCGATGTTAAGATAAGTTTGTAGAGTTTCATATACAATCAATTAAAAAGCATTATCCGGATTGTTACGAAAGTTAATAAATACTATCTTTACTGACAAATCTGATTCTATGGTTTCTATCTACACTTTGACATCTCCGCTCCATGACAAGGCTGTTGTGGATGCCGCGACAAGGGAATTCCTGGAGTCCCTTGGAATAGAATATTCATTCAAAGGCGACGATTATTCCGATTATGGATATGACCTGTCGCTGATTTTTGTCAGGACCGGAGGCACCGAAGGACTATTCAAAGCTCTCCTGCCTCAGCTGGAAGGGATGAGTCGCCAGACAATCTTGCTGTTGACTTCCGGGAAGAGCAATTCGCTCGCCGCTTCTATTGAGATCCTGTCATATCTGCGGCAGGAGGGGCTACGTGGAGAGATCCTTCATGGGAGCGCTTCTTACATCCGCTCCAGGCTGGAGTCACTGGCGATGGTAGAGGATTCCAGGCGCTTCCTCGCCTACACCACTCTCGGAGTAGTCGGGAAGCCGTCTGATTGGCTGATAGCGAGCGGGGTGGACAAGGATGTGGTCTACGACCGTTTGGGAATATCTTTCCAATATATTCCTATGGAGGAACTGATGGATGAGTATTCCTCGTTGGAGGATGAGATCCAGGAATCCAGGGAGGCGGTCGGGGAGGCCTATGTCGGCCAGCCTTCAAATGTCAAGGAAGCCATCCCAGGAGCCTACAGGATATATAAAGCTCTTAATACCATTGCCTCGGATTATGGCCTTTCCGGGCTGACTATCAGATGTTTCGACCTTCTGACTTCCGTCCATAACACCGGTTGTCTGGCTCTTGCCAGGTTGAACTCGGAGGGGATAGTCGCCGGCTGCGAGGGAGATATTCCGGCTATGCTCTCGATGATGATCGGGCGGGCAGTGACGGGCCGCAGCGGCTTCCAGGCCAATCCTTCCAGCATTAATCCGGAAACTGGTGAGATTGTCTTCGCTCATTGCACTGTGCCGCTTGACATGGTCTCTGGTTACGGCCTTGACACTCATTTCGAATCGGGGATCGGCGTCGGGATAAGGGGACATATTCCTGAAGGCCCGGTGACCGTATTCAAGGTTTCCGGAGATCTTTCCCGGCACTTCGCGTGTGAAGGCGAGCTTGTCCGCAATGAGTCGAAGCCAGACCTTTGCAGGACACAGGTGGTGGTGAAGCTGCCTGCTTCCGCCGCTGAGTATTTCCTTAAGGAACCAATTGGGAATCACCATATTATCCTTCCTGGCCATGTGGCGTCCGAATTGGAGGATCTGCTGGCCTGATCCCCCCTTGTCATTCTGAGCGAAGCGAAGAATCTAATAACGAATAATATGTTGGAACCAGGAATAAAAGGCTACCAGGAGGAGATAGTCACTCCTGAGCTTCTCGCCTGCCACATTGGAAGCGGTACTGTGCGGGTGTTCGCCACTCCGCTTATGATCACCCTCATGGAGCGGACTTGCCGGCTGAGCGTCCAGCCCTATCTTGATGAGGGTTTCGAGACTGTAGGAACACATGTCAATGTTAGCCATGTCAGCGCCACGCCCGAAGGTATGAAGGTCTGGTGTGATTCGGAACTGATTGATATTGACGGTCGTAGGTTGACTTTCAAGGTCGTCGCACAAGACTCGGAAGGCATTATCGGCGAAGGCACCCACGAGCGCTTCATAGTCAATGTCGCACGCTTTCAGGCGAAGACTGACACGAAGAAGAAGTGATATTGGTTATACCTCTTTTTTTCCTATATTTGCAGCGTCATTGACGATTATCGCCGATGACACGCCTTGGTGGTGGAATGGTAGACACGAGGGACTTAAAATCCCTTGGCCCGAAACGGCCGTGCGGGTTCGAGTCCCGCCCGGGGCACCTTGAAAAGAGCTAACTATCTGATTTTCAGCGGTTAGCTCTTTTTGCGTCTCTATTTTTGGCGACATTTTGGCGACTTAATCTTGTTTTATCGGCTCTTTCAAACAAAGTTGAACAATACGATATATACAGGTAATAGACTCTTTTACTGAGAGAGTCTTCCTTCCTTATCGAGATTATCTCTGCAAACTCTCTCAAGGACAGGATTCTCCTCCCATTTCCCATCAGCGTATGAAACGAGGTCGACCATTGAGGGCGAAGTATTATATACTCCAAATGTTAACCATTTATTCGCCTTGTGATAATACTTGTGCATTTCGCCAAGGCAGTACATATGCTTATACAAATCGGCATATGGCTGTAGTGCCAAACAAGTGATCCCCGTTATTTCTTCCGACGTTCTGTACTCTGCGCGGATATTTACCACTGTATTTTTTTGCCGACTGCGCCGTTTAACATAATCGAGGCTATCCATCAATTCATCACGCGACTCTGAACTAAGGTCATATAAGAAGAACAAAATGTCGGCTGTTTTAAACGTTGATACCCTCTCAATAGCGGCGCAAAGTGTTTCAAAACGCTTATTCTCCCATTTATGCTTGAGAGCCCCTGTGTCCAGATTGGATTTTCTTCCAGAAATAAAAGGATAATAATCCTTATCTATTTCAGTAGCAAAATCATTATCCAGGACCTCCCTGTTGTAATCTGGATTAGGATATAACTTATGAAGAAGATGAAAGGCCAGATAGTTGATCTCATTGAATGAATAGAAATACGAACCAGTCTGGATTCTCTGGCGAATGTAATAGGTAAACTTATATGGATTATCCAGATAATGAGTAATAAGCCTCAGATCAAATACACTGAAAACAACTGGGGCAGGATTACCAGGATCTATTGAAAGCAGTTCATGGACTTGATGAGTTAAAGCCGGATAATTCTCGCTTGTAAGGCAGAGAATGTATACTTCATCAATATCCTTACTTATGTCGACTTTACGTTGATTCTCCTTGGACCAAAAGAAAATGCCACTCTGATCGATAAGGTGTTTTCTACAAAGGACGGCTTGTTCATACGCATCCTGAACAGCGTGCTTGAAATCATCGGTCAGTTGCTGAAGCGATCCAGTTCTTGAAGCTTGGGATAACCGTTTAGACTTGATTTGGATACAAATAGCCTTTGACCCCAAAAGGCAAAGGTTGTCAATATCAGTAATTGTATGATGTTTTGAGTCTTTAATCTCAATATCCCTAAGAATTCTGTCGCTTCCAAATATGGGCGACAGGATTTCATAGGCCATGTCTTCGCCAGCTTTTCCACGATGAGTGCCTGCCGTTTTAGCATAATGCTTGTCCGCCATTATCCAATAGAAAGGTGTCTCATAAAGGGCAACGAACAATTGGTATACAAGCGGAATAAGATAATGGCCGTCTCCTAGATGAATTATGGGCTTGGCTTGTAATACGTTATAGTCGCCAAAACGAGAATACTCAGAATTGTTTTCAGCAGACAAATCTAAAGAGAAAAGATCAAGAAAGGTCTTGCCTCCCGAAAAGCTATTTAAATCTTCTCTATCAAGTAAGAATAGGCGAACTAGGGAATCACAAAAAGTATGAAGAGAATCAGATACTTCGCTTTCACTTGAGCTCTCATCAAACGGTGGAATTAATTCCATATAGGTGGCGAACTCCATAGCCATTTTGAACTCCTCATCATCTTCGTAGCCGAGTTGCTTGAAGTCCAAAGAGCGATCCGGGAAGCAAAGTACATCTGTCTTCTTTCTTAGCAACTCTTTAATCGCCAGAGCAATGCTTCCTGCTTCGTCAACATCAAATGACTTATTCTGTAAAAGCCAATCTTTATCGTATTTGTATTTCTTTCCTAAAAAATGAATATACTCATAATCGTAGGCATAATCTCCACAATAGTATATTGCTTCCTGAATACTTTGGGCCTTGGCTTCTTCAGACAAGCGTTTGGAGGAGCGCTCGAGCTGTGTATTTGAAACACTATCGAGCATCTCGCGCATCTCAGCAATCACAAGCTCATATGACGCTTTGTGCATCTCATTCATCAATTCTTCGGCTTCTATCATCATCGCGTAGAGAGCCTCAAAACTATCAGGGTAGGAAAACTTTGGTTCTGGGCATTGTAGCCAAAAACCGAGAAGGGTCATTAGTTCCTCCGTGATAAGCTTATCCCTTTTCTCGTATTCAGCAGGATTATTAGCATCGTAGAAACAGTCCCTAACAACAGTCATTAGGAACGCGTAGATATAGCCTGGCTTATGGATGTGGGCTTTAATCTTTTCTGTGACTGTCTCCAGTTGCGTCATATCATTATATCCCGCTTGAAGGTAATAGTCAGTTATTCATGGGATTCTGGCAATTTAAGTCTATTAATACCCGCTTTGCCGTCTCTCAATCCTCACCAAAAGACGCGTAGGGTATTCCATCCCAATCATTAGCCTCGGCCACGTCATACCATCCTTCAAGTTCTGAATCATCCATGCCTTCGTAATCGTCAACAGAATCTTCCCAATCTGCTAACATTGCCTTTTGGAATTCTTGATAGTCTGGGAAGAATCTGATGTCAATATCCCATTCTTCTACTGCAGCATAGACAAATAATACGTCGCCCGAAAGATCGACTGACTGAATTTTCTCTTTAATACAAGAAAGGCACTTTGAAAGAGATTCTCCTTCAAGAGAATAGCTACCATTCCACATGTCATGGTATTTGCAGAGTTCTTTGCAAATTGGGTCCTGAAGCATAATCTCCTCGGAAACATCGAAGCCATCAAGTAATGATTTCTGTAGGTTACGGAAAGACTCCGTAATGACAAATCGCATAAATGGCCACTGACCAACATTCCCAAAAGTTGTAAGTGCACCTTGACCCGTCATCACATCAAACTGCATCCCCATATCATATGTCACTGTAGGATTAGCTACAATGATAGTAATCTTGGAGAGCTTGTTAAGTATTTCTTGTCGCGTCATTAAAAGAACTATGCTTTATTGAACCTTATCGTCAACAACGTCGCGGAGGAAATTAATGAACACTTGTGGGCTTCGAAACTCATCCTTCTCATTATTAAACTTATCTTGGATATAGTTTAGCCCAGTATTAGCATAGCCCTCTATCCTTCGCACGATGGTAGATACAGCAGCCTTACACTCATCATCATTCATGGATTCAAGTTCCTCCCAGCTAAACCCAAGTTTGTCTTCAGATTCAGAGAAGATGAGCATGAGAATGTAATCAACCATTTCTGAAGGTTTCCAGTGATTGAGTGGGGCAAAGTCTTTTGTTTCACCAGACCCTGCAATTTGGTTACATTCTCCAAGATGGTAGCCAATCATAAAGGCATACATGTATGTTTGAAAGAAAGGGCCAAACTTTATGTAATCACCTCCGCCTGTTGTTCCTTTATTGGAAATAGTTTCCATTAGGGGATAATACTTGGCAAGATATCTCGGCCTTTTAATGTCAATCTCTTGACGGAATTCTTGACTATTCATAGTGGCTATTTCTTATAAGAATGAATATTTGTAATCATATTAACCGGATCACCGACTTCGGGTACAGTAAGGACATAGAAAGTACCAGGAAGTTCACCATTTTTCATCTTTTCAAGGATTTCTTGTCCATCTTCTGAAATCCTTTGAGGCGAATTTACATCATAGAGATCTTTAATCATTATGATGCATTGTTTGAAGACAGTAGGAACTGTATCGAAGAAGTTGTTAATGAAATTCTTACCAAACGCCGAGAAAGGAGCATCTGCGATAAAAGGATACTCAAATTTCCCACCACCAAATTTGGAGGAGATAATTGCCATTAATACGGCGATCTTCTTCATACGCTGGAATCCTTCTGAAGCACCGGTAAGCTCACCACCAGCCTCATTGTAAACCTTCAACTGTATTGAATCGTATGACGTTTTAGAGAAAGAGAGCTTTCCCCCATCGACATTGTTGCCAGCCGTCAGCTTCTGATAGAATTCGTTCGACTTCTTCTCCAGCGTCGCTATTACTTCATCATAGATACGTTGCTTGGTCCTATCAAACGCTATCTGTGCATCCTCGATTATTTCCTTTAGATCTCGATATGATTGGGGAACAGCAGCACCTCCGTATTCGGAAAGCTTTTTATCGCATGCCTTGAGATCTTCCTTTAGCTTGATTACTTGGTTTGTGGCGGAGGTAAGGTACCCCTGATTCAGGTTAATAGCATTCAACGCCTTATCATAAGCGGACAAAATATTCTCATCTGAGATACCGGAGTCTTCATTTTCTGATCCACCATAATTCTTAAACTCAGTAAGCGTTGTATTAATCTGTTCATGAATAGTCTTTATTTCATTTTCGATAGCTTTCTGAGTTTTAATAGAGTTCGCAATCGAAGCGAAAATGGTATCGACTGTCATATAAGGAGATACGGCTTTCTGGATATCGCCGAAGAAAGCCTTGAATTTCGCATCGTCAGTGGTTGGCTTTTTTAACGAACGGTTGCGCAGCATTTCAACGTGCTTGTAGTGTTCATCATCTTTGGTAAATGGTCGATTGCATACAAAGCAACGGCATTCATCTAACATTTTAGAAAGAGAGGCATCATCCGGACTCCCTTCCGGCAGGATTGATGCTAACAAAGCCTCCGGATTAGCTAAGACTTTCTTAGCTAACATAGCTTCGGTATATTTCCCACGTTTCTCGATGAAGGCATCAACATATCCTTCAGTACCATATAGCAGCCAAGGAAGAGGATTCTTCGCAAATAGATTGTCGTTAATTGAAGACAAAAGCGATTCGAGTTCTTTCTCTTTCTTTCCCAGTTGAGTTCTGAGCGCGATGAGCTTCTCACGATACTCGACCCTTTTTTCAGTATTGGCAAGAATGCCTTTATACTTATCGGCTTCCTCTGTTGCTTGCTGGAGCTCTTTTTTATACAGTTCGATCGATTCTTCGCTTCCTTTTATCTGTTTCAGAATATTTGCTTTCTCGGCTTGAGCATCATCAAAGCCCTTTTTATTCTGCGCACAGGCTTTCTGCTTAGTGGAGAGATCTTTATCCGCCCCAGAATACAGAGTCTTACATGTTTTTTCAATAATCTTTAATTCAGACAGATCAGTAAGAGCCTCAACAGTCGATGCAAGATTAGAGGAATCTGTTAAGTCGACAATATTGTCGATGGCCTCTCCTTGGAGAAGAGAGTAAGGTTGCATCGTTGCAGACAGAAGCCTAACTTTGATTATTTCTTCTTGACGTGCAAGATCATATACAATAGCTGAGTTGTGAGTCAAAAGATCAAGCTCAAGAACATCTGTTCTTGGGAGAGAAACCTTCCAACCAATTTCTGAGGCATAGTCTTTTGTAAGTTTAATTGACTTCGTTATAGTATACTCTTTCCTATCGTCTTCAAAGACAAGGCGTACACCAAAGTCAACTACCTCATCTGTATTCTTTGCTTTCTCAGATGCAATCTTGATTGCAGAGTGAACTACGCCATCGGGCTCTCTTAAATCAGAGTCATAGACCATGTCCTTTATAATCCAGAGAAAGCCATTATACATCTTTGACTTTCCCATGCCATTGTCGGCATTAATAATATTTAAGCCCTCGCTAAATGTGAACGTATTGTTCTCAAAATCTCCATAAAAATTATAGAAATTTTTGAAGGCAATAGATTTAATCACAGATGCCATATTACTCGGAAATATTAAAGATATTCTGTTTTATGTTTTTGTAGACATTAACATCTGGAGTACTGCTGTCCTTCAGCTTAATGATAGTTTTAATGGCCTCAACGACCGGGTAGCCAGAGTCGGCATCAAACGAGATAGACTCTAATTCCTCTTGGGGAATACCATACTTCTCCTGAAAGATCTTGTCCTTTAGGACTTCCTTTAATAGCTCTGTTGTTGTCATATTATTATTGATTTTGTAATTCTGAAATAAGAGTGCTAATCTCGATTTTGTAGTAGTCTAAAACACCCGATAACGCCTTCTTGGCTTCATAATAGTTATCTGATAGTGATGCGAAATATGCGACCCGCATAAGTTCATTTCGAACAAGGGAGCGTTCCATTTCATACATATTATGCTCCGAATCCGATGAGGCGGCAGGAACTACAATCGTGTCATAGATATAAGCGAAAGTTTTGTCGGGATGAGTTCGCAGTAATCGACCTCGCCGTTGGATAAACTGTCTGGGATTCCCTGTACTTGAAGTAAATATACCAACTTCGGCGCGAGGGACATCGACGCCTTCGTCCAGGCATTTCATGGCAAATAGCATATCAATTTGCCCTTCTGCAAAAGCCCTCAATTTGTCTTTCCTCCCACTATCGCCACCAAGAAAAGTGTTGGTTCGTATTTCAGGATACTTCTCAAATACAAGTTCTTTCATCTTCTCAAGAATCTTTTCTTCTTCTCCTGAGCCATAGTCAACGCCTTCCGGAGTATAGACAAAGCAATACTTAGTCTTTTCATTAGCGACAAGCTCGTCGATAATACCCATAAAGACGCGATACTTATCTTGTGCTTTATGTATTACCCTTTTCCTCTTCATTAAGAGGTCTATCACTTCCTGACTCTCCTTGAATTTCTTTTCTTTAGCGTCGAAAAAAGAAAGAAGTTGACGAGTATAAGATGTATAGCGCTTCATCTCTGAGTCGTTCAAGTAGGCGATACGAGGATAGTAAAGATAGTGCATCAAGCGCCCTTCCTTAATCGCCCTTTCCATCGAGAAAGAATAACAGTAAGGTGGCACATCGTGGAAATACTCCTCAATAGCGCGTGTCCCTTCTTCATCGTATTTTCGACTAGGAGTGGCAGAAAGAGCAATACGCTTTCTAATCGGAAGAACATCAAATGCTTTTCTTACGGACGAGCTTCCAACATTATGAGCCTCATCCGCGATAAGAATCATCTCGCTATCATTCAACTTTTTGATTAGATTCTGGAACGAAGGATCCGTAAAAGAAACATATGTGGAAATAATAACATAATTCCTTTCAATGCCCCATCCAACCTCATTCTTAAGTTCGGTTAAAGACTTGCGCCAATCGTTCATGCCATTTACCACATAAACGTTTTTGAAGTTAAACTTCCCAACTTCACCAACCCACTGTGAAACGAGATCATTAGAAGGGACTAGAATGAGCATTCTATATTTCCCTGAATTCTTATATTCCTCTAAAACACAATTCAGAGATGTTATCGTCTTACCCGTTCCAGTAGCCATTGCAAAAATACCGGTATAACCATTGTTCCGCCAGCTTTGGTATGCCTCTGTCTGATACGGGAACGCTCCTGTAGGGAAGGGGAAATGCGGTTCATCATTCTCTGTTGCCACAACAGAATCTATTGTTTGTTTTCCAGGACTCTGTTCGCGCCACTCTTTTATGAGCTTGTCCTCTTCATCAATTATCGTTTTTTCATCCGGGGATGGGAAGGCTTTGATAATCTCCTGCGTCAACTGGTCTGCTTTGAGAACGGTAATGTTCTCTTTTTCGCCAGTAAAAATCGAATTAAAGAGTTCTTCATATTCGGAGATGCTTTCTTCTGCACCTTTCCAGGATACCTGACATGAGATGCTTTCGATATTCCGCGAGGTCAATGCAGAGGCAGTAAGATTAAGAGAGCCTATAAATGACACCTTGTTTCCTTTTTCATCTGTAAACACTCCGAACTTTTGATGGGCAATGCCTCCCGTTTTCGGGATAACGATTCTAATGTCAATCCTTCCGGTACTTATTAAATACGACAGGCAGTTGAAGAAATGCTCATCTCTTTTTGACAAGAGATTAAGCATGGCATGGAAATCTTTAATAACACTATCCTCAATAGCATGAGGGGTTGTTACCAAAGCTTTGTAATCATTTTCGGAAAGGAATTGGTTGATATACAGTCGCATCCTTCCGCCATTAGAGATAAACCGGGCAAAACCTAAGCATAGAACGTTTATGCTTGCTGAGCTGAAGAAGCCGAGGCCCAGATCAAAATGGTCGCTCCTGGATAAAGCGTTTGTGAAGAACTCTACAGGGGAGTTCTTTTCGCCCGTTGAATAAAGGCTTCTAAAATTATACTCAGTTAGCATGTTCTTTTATCTGTTTTACTAAATCTTCAATCAATTTCATATGAGTATCACTCAGATTATTATATCTATACGAACGAATTTGATTGCTCAGCCAAATCTGTTTTTCGTTAGACAAGGAAGAAATCCCAAAACCATTCTCAATAGCTCTTTTGATAGTCTCATATGTCTGGAGCCAATCGAATTCTTTTTTATTAATCTTAAGGCCCGCAAAACGCTCGGCCATTGACTCAATAATCTCTTTCTCTTCTCCTTCTAATAGCCTCTTTTCAAGCTGAGCCAATTGAACGTTCCAAAAGCGAGCAAGCCGTTTCTCTTCTTCGTCAACTTTATGTGAGAATGGTAATCTTCCATTTTCGGCCACGAACTCCTCAAGAAGAGTGCAGCTCGTCTTAAAATCACGCTTGGCATCTTTTTTCCGGTCAAAACGACGATACTCGTTACCATAATCATAGCCAGAAAGACCGATATACCTTGTGTCATCTTTAAAGAAAACGTCAAAAGCGCCAGTAGTTTCCAATAACAAGTTTGAATTGATGCTCTTATCAGAAGATGACGGGCGGAATTGTCTCACATATTTAGCTATATCCGGTAACTGAGCTATGGGTTTATCAAGTGAAAGGAGATATTCTGTTGCGAACTCTCTAATTGTTCCACCGCGGTGAGTTCCTCCAGACCATTCACGTAAGCCAAAAGTGCTACTTCGCCCAATAGGGACAAGGTTGGGGTTCATACGTACTGCACCAGCAAGAGCGATTGGTGACTTAGATTTCCCCGGATGACGTTTTTCCAGTTCGTCAAAAAGTTCTTCAATGGTCATTGGGTGCCCCACTTCACGGATTATTAACTCTACCCACTCAGTGTTATTCCGTGAAGCATTGCGTTCCACGACAACCGTATCATTATTAACGTCGAAGCCAAAAACGGTTCTTAGAATATGCCGGCAGTGAAAAGACAACTGGTCTAATTTCTCATAATAGACTCGGTCCTTAAAGAATCGTAGCATACTATCTTGAAGAGGAATCAAGACGTCGTCTGTCCTTTTTGCTTCCCGCAATTGATCAAAGTAATGAACAAATGAATGAAAGTCGAAGATTTTTGAAAGAGCTTTTGGTACAAGGACTAAATTGACCTCATAGCCATAGGGATTTGCGAAAGCGGTTTCCGGATCACCTAATAACTCGTATTCATTCTTCCATATATGAGAAATAGTCCATAAAATGAAATTATCATTGAAATGAGTTCCCTCATCCTTGTTTATATGACTAATCTCAGAAAGACTATACCTGAATCCTGATTCATATTGTTGACCGATTCTGTCGAGTAACGGCAAATAGCTCCGGAGCTTCTTAAAAACGGCTATTCGCAATTGCCGCATTCGTTCAGGTGTAATATTGAGGGCCTTAGCGGCTTCTTTTCTATTCTGTAATACTTGACCTTGGTATATTTTGAGTTGAGAATCGATAATCGCTCTATCGCGGTTATTTAATTGCTCGATAAAGCTCATTAATGCAAAAAAGAATGCAAAATGACCAAGTTCATTGCTAATATCTTCGATTGTAGCGACATCTCCCTTTAAGCCTTGCTTGGAAAGAGTAAAAGCACGAGCTTCTTTTTCTGCGATTTCATGCGTTTCAGATGAGCCAGAAACAATTCTTCTGAAGTTTTGAATCCAGTCAATTATCTCAGTTGAGCTTTTTCGCCCGATGGCCGGAAGAGAAGAGACGCGGAAATCCGGATGCGTGACAGTCTCCATAAACCGTGTTACCGAACGGCCACATTTTCCATATAAGGCGTCTATTGCATGGTATGACCGCACGGATAATTCATGCATTTTATCCTCAAATAGAGCCTGAAACCTATCAATATTCTCAACACTTTCATTACTCTTAATAGGCGGAGTATCCGAGATATCTATAAAGACATTCTTGATACTAGATATAAAAGAACGAATTTCTGGTAGACTCTTTCTCCCAATATTGCGAATATTATTTACATCAAAATCGGCAGAAGTAATTCTCTCGCAAAAAGCTTTATATGTCCCAGCTTCCTTAAGAATGGATAGAAGAGCATTTGTTGATCTGACAGAAAGGCCTGATATTGCTTCTCGAACAGCCTCCTTCAAAACAGGCTCTCCTGCTTGACAGTAGTCAATATTCTTATCAATAGTTTCGCAAGAAACGACCTCTTTCGTTTCCTGTATGGGTATTAAATCGTCAACTGATAACCCCTTGCGTCTAAGTGCAACCTCTAGCTCTAATGCAAAATCGTGAGCGCGTTTTACGGTTTTTCGGCCAACAGCATGGAGCCCCTTTAGCCTCTCCCATAAAACCCTGTCGCCACTTATTAGTTTAACCAAAAAGATATTAAGAGACGGATACTCAGATTGGAGAGTCTTAATTGCAGAGGCTGTTCTAACATCTAGCCTCTTAAAAGCGATTTCATAGATTTCATAAATAGGCGATAAAAGCTCTTCATGGTCGCTTGAAGATGAGCTGTCCTCAACATACTCTTCTCTTGACTCGTCTTCAATAAATGGACGCAGTTGTGCAGCCCAGCCACATCCTGGATCCTCAAGGAGACCCTGTTCGATGAGGTCCCCTACCGTGAGGATGTCATGCTCCACACAGGCAAGATACACATAGCCTGAGATCTCTCCGGCGCTATAAAGATCAGCTATCTTATCGCTTAACATTCCCTTAACCTATTGTTTTTAAGCCAGCATCAATCTTATCGATAAGGTAATCCATACCATTTAGATTAGGATTATCGTTAAGCTCTTTATTCAGTAATTGAAGACCATCGTCGAGGTGTAATTTAATATATTTGGGAATGTCTTTATCGGTTTTATAAATGCCATAATGAGTGCAAAGGAGAGCTATATAGAAGGGGAAATTATTACCAAAGAGAACATTCTTACTATACTCTTTCCCTTGAGAGTCAGCAATATCACTTAGTTTGAGCTTACGCCCTGATGAAAGGGAATAAGCAAAAGCAATTCGAGCGATAACGTTTTCGGCCCCTAAGTTAAACCGACGACTTAGATCAGTAACGATGATTTTATTCGCCTTTGATGTCTTTATTTGAGTGAACATAGCCTATTCTATATAACTAAAGATATTGTCCGGGGCAACTTTTATGAAAGATGATACGCCGTTTTTATTCTGTATTACGAATGCACTATTAACATTTGGAAGAAGATTCCCATATTCGGTCTCTGATAGCTCTTTCCCTAACAAAGGGAAAATAACGACCTGTTTGGACACAGCAGGATAGAATTTTGAAATGATGTTCTTAGAGTGAATACTGTCGAATTTTTGTAAAGGACTATCAATAAAAACCGGGAAAGAGATTCCAGACTCATCCACAAGGGCTTTTAATATTGCCGTCGCATAAAGCTGTTGTTCTCCCTTGGATAATTTCTCTTTATTAATAATCTGACCATCCTTATCAAGTAGATTAATCTCAATAATGCTGTCCTGAATATCCATAGAAACACCATTAATGAAATCTGTCTTGTGCATCAAAATGTCTATCTCACTTTTAATCTTTTCTTCAAGAGAAGATTTCCTCTTTTCTCGTAGTTGGGCAAGAAAGTCATTCAATTCTCCGATAAGTCTCTCTGCAATTGCATCTTTATCCTTGTCCATGTCATCAACCTTGACAAGCTTAATACATTCGGAGAGTTGTTTTTTCTTAATCCCAAGATCACGATTCATTAATCCTATTTGTTCAGATAATAAGCGACTATCATCTTCATATTGCTTTAGTTGGGTTTCCACTAAAGCTTTCTGAGAACGCACCTCTTTTATCTGACCATTATCGTCATCGAGTTCAGCGGCCGCAATCTTCCTCTGGGTCTTAAGAAGCAAATTGGCATTATTCTTAATATCTTTAACGAGCTGACGGAATGAGACGCTGAAAGATAATTTAATGTTATCGTATAAACTCTTGAAAGCATTATGCTCCTGATCCGAGAAATCGAATAACACCTTAACATCACTATGCTTTCTATCAGGGGCGTAGCGGGATACCGTCTTTGTAAACGATTCACTTATAATGGTTTCGAATAGCGCCCTCTGCTCAGCCGATAAACTGAGGGCTTTTGATTCCCCGATAATTGATTGCTGTGCAGCGACCAATGCAGCCATCAGCATTTCCGCATTTGCTGTTTTTGTTTTGGCTTCCTGTTCAAGGTTTGATTGAACAATAGCTCGACTAAAAAGATCTCCCGAAATAGCGAATGGTGCTATATCCATCATATCTCTCAATTGAGCTTTTAGCTGCGTATCCTTTTCTTTTATTGCAATAAGCCCCGCCTTGAGTTTTTCCAATTCGTCAACGCTAATAGCATTCCCTTCGCGTATCAATTTCTCCTGAAGAGAATCCTTTTCAGCCCTTAGTTTATCAATTTGCGCAGAAAGCGTGTTCCGGGCGTGTTCCTTCTCGCCTATAGACTTATCTAGATCATCTACTTCTGACGTAAGCTTTACAAGCTTTGCCTGACTCACACTTGATCCCGCTTTCTTCCTAAATTTGATGCGCAGATTCTCAAGATTCTTCTTTATGTCCTCATATTTCTTTATTCCAAGCACTTCGCTATAAGCAGTACTAAGCTTGCGTTTTTCTTCAATAGACTTGACTTCTGCAAGATTAACAATCTTTTCCGCATCGAAAAGGAAGAACTTTGCAATATCTTTAGAGAGGATAAAATCATTGATAAAGATATCATACCCAACATCTTTGGCTAGTTCATTAACCTGTCCATCAATAAGAACATCGATATACTCTGTGTCTAAAGCATAATCGAAGGTCCGCCTTATAGTAACTTCATAACACGGAATTGAAGGAATGAAAACGTCGGTAATATGAATCTCAACGAAGTATTGGGTAGTATTCTCTAGTCCGGCGAAGTTGTTCTCATAACCTTTTTTTGCAAGCTGCTTTTTTTCTTCCGCACTCAGGGCTAGGCCATCGACAGTCGCAGCGCAGATATTGTTTAACCCTGCTCTAGCAAAACTTTTGTAGCCTTGAGCATCGTTAATCTCTCTACGGAATTTTTCATCAACATCAACCATTAATTTCCCATAGAGACACCAGACTAATGCTGATAGATACGTAGTCTTGCCGAAGCCATTATTACCAGCAATCAAAAATACATTCTTCCCGTTCTTTTTAAAGGCAGTTTCGTTCCTCCCTTTATATGCCCGGAAATTATTAAGTATGATTGAATCAATAAACATTTTACCTTCTTTCGTTTATATAGTTATCCAATCTGCGCTCGATATCACCCTGTAACCCATTATTATTCATTAAAATGGTTTTACTTTTCTGCAGCGAGACAAGATCGTTGATCAAGTGGTAATCCTCAGGTGTATCCCTACACACCTGTTCGAGAAGCAATCGCTCTTCGTATTGCATGTTCTCAAAAGGCATCGTACGGTTATAAACATCATTAAAGATGTCAGTAACTTTAGGGGAAAAGAAACCATCACGGAACCAATTAATCTGGATGGCAACAAGTTCTTGATTAGAAATCAGCTCCATATGAGGTTTAATCTTCTGAAGATCACGTTGAAGAATCAGAAGACGCTTGAGCATATCTTTCCGGTACTCAAAAGTGTAATTGCCCATATTATGTCCTTCAGCATCGACGGCAGCTTGTCCGTTCCTGCGAGTCGAATAACGGTTCTCAGAAATGTTACGTCCTTCAACCATTAAATCACGATAAGCCAGCATTGGGGCCATCCACGCATTCCCATGCTCCACCAATGCCTTCATAGACTTATCTTCTTTGACAACAGTACATACCCAACATCCGAATCTACTTTGCCCACATGAGGGTTGGGTCTTGTCGGTAATCATCGTTGGGCATTCATAATCATCAGCGGATGCGTCAGCGTAAATCTGGAAAAGTTTATCATTATCATAGCCCCAGGGAGATGGCTCTTTGCTTAATACATACCAAACTTCTTCAAGGTAAAGTTCCTTAATTGGAGCATATGTAAACGTGTTGGGGTTTAAAGGGTGCTTTGTCAAGCGATGACCCTTAATCTCATGTTTTCTAATCGATTTAGCGCGAGTTGCACTTTCGGATAAACGTGTTCCAATCAGAACAATCGCCTCTCCCATTGCGTCAACCTTATCTAAAATAAACTGAGAAGTAGGTTTAATCTTAAGACGTTCGGTACACCATCTAAATTGATTATTTGGCACGGGGTATCCTTTTCCAAGAAAGCTAATCCAAAAACTATCTTCAAGTTTGGGGAGTGTTATCTCAACTCTGATGGGGAGGTTTTGTTGAGTTGCTCCCTTTTTAATACAATCAAGAACTTCAACTATATAGTCTGTGATAATTGGATTCTCAACGAGAGTATCGTTATTCACAACAAAAACTTGTCGAGAAAGAGCTTGTTGACCTCGCTCTTTTCTCACCAAAAGCAGTGCCCGCCATACTAGTGTCAGCACTGTCGTTGAATCTTTGCCTCCACTGAAACCGATAATCCAAGGGATATTATTGTCCTCTTCAAGATACTGTTCCTTAATATCTTCAATGATGTCAGAGATTCTTGACATTCTTAAAATTATTTTTTATTACAAACTTCAAGGGATGATATTCGCAAATTTAGCAAAAATTTTCAACAAATAAATGGGTGGGTAATGTTGATACGAAAACAAGGCGTCAAGTTAATTATCTCCACATTCCTCACTTCCTCGCTAGAGTATTAACCATCGAGAGCCATTTTCGTAATCCAACGAAGATGGCTCTCTGCGTTAATGAATCTACCTGTTACCAGTCATCATAATCCGTCACATCCTCAACTGCTCCGCAGGTTAGACACTGAATCTTGACGATATTCCCAAGCCCTGTTGGCATGAAGAATACACGGACATACTCACCGGCAGAACCGACGTGGGCGTGTTTGTGATGCTCCTCGCAGAATTTGGCCATTCGCTGATTTTCAACCTCGTTCACCCCAAATGTGGCGGCATAGTTGGCTTCATATTCAGATTCAATGTAAATGCGATCCAGGCAGTCATAATGACCATCCTGAATAACCAGGAATGTGCCATCAAAGTTGGAATAGCACCCAATGACGGGATGATGTTTCTTGATGGATGAGGATAACGACTCCAAATAAACATTGGCGTCCTCCCATTCCTCAAAACTCTTGGTGAAGAGGATAGAATCCTCATAATGACGCCGGCCGACCCGGCCAGTCCTCTCGTGTGTAACGATGTAAGGCATAGCAGATTTGTTTTTGATATTGAACATCCGCATCACTTTGCCACCGTGGCATCTGGCTTGCTCGGTTGGCGGTCCTCGTGG
>JAFYYW010000006.1 GCA_017548985.1 Bacteroidales bacterium | reverse complement strand
CATAGCACCGTCGAAGTAGTCAAGGCCGACGTGGGCCCTGTGGAGACCGTCAGAACGCACGAGCTCCTTGAAGAACTCAAGGGTCATATCGTTCATAATGGTCACGTGGTCGGAATCCCAGCGGACAGGACGGCTGACGTGCAGCATCAGCTCAGGAACATAGAGCAACAGGGCGGAAACCTTGTCAGCCACATTCTCGGTGGGCTCATAGTGGCCGGTGTCGAGGGTGTAGATGACCTTGCGGGTGGCGCAGTAACCCTCATAGAAGTCCATAGAGCCGACAGTATAGCTCTCGAGACCGATTCCGAACAACTTGGCCTCAACGCAGCTCTTCATACCGGGGAGGTCCTCCTTAAGGATCTCGTCGAGGGACTCGGCGAGGATCTCACGATACTTCTTACGGTTGACTGTGAAGTCCTTCTGGCCGTCGTGGACCCAAATGTTCATGATACAAGGGTCGTTCTGGGCCTTACCCATCGCGTCAGCGATCTTGCGGCAGCGGATGGTATGGTCAATCCAGAAATCACGGATGGCCTTGTCGGGATTGGCGAGGGAAAGGTCGCCGCTCTTGGGATGAGAGAAGGATGTGGAGTTGAAATCCAGTTTGAAATTGTTGGCCTTCGCCCACTCGATCCAACTCTGGAAGTGTTTGACTTCCACCTCGTCACGGTCGACGAACTTGCCGCCGAAATCACCGTAGATCTCGTGGAGGTTCACACGGTGGTTACCTGCCAGAAGGGTCTTGACGAACTCCAGGTCGGAGCGGACCTCTTCGATGTTCCTGGCCTTACCCGGATAATTGCCGGTGGCCTGAATACCTCCGGTGAGAGATCCGTCATTCTCGAATCCTCCCACATCATCGGTTTGCCAGCAGTGAAGGGATATCTGCTGTTTCTCAAGCTCCGCGATAGCCTTGTCGGTGTCGACACCGATGGCGGCGTAGCGCTCTTTGGCCATCTCATAGGCCTGGATGATTTTTTGCTCGTTCATATTTGTTGATATTAATTATTTGGAATATATGTCTTTGTCTCAATGGAATCAGCTATGATGCGGCGCATCTCCCAGCGGTCTTTCACAAGACCGGCCACCTTGGCCTGCATCATGATATTGCCGATAGCCGTACCTTCCACAGGTCCGGCTATGACCGGGATTCCCAAGGTGTCGGCGGTCAACTGGCTAACAAGCTTGTTGGCGGAGCCGCCACCGATGACATGGAGTTTGTCTATAGTGAACGACGCGAAGCTCTGAAGCATGGCGATCACGTCTTTATACTTCTTGGTGAGACTGTGATAAATGCAGCTGATCATCTGGGCGTCATTCACGGGAACCTGCTGCCCGGATTCGGCCAAAGCGGCTTTTATCTCGGCATCCATGTCCTTGGGAGCGGCGAAACGAGGGTCATCAGGATCGATAACCGACGGGAAATCAATCGCTTCCCGACCCATTGCCTCTATCTGGGCATAATTGTACTCACGTCCCTCCGCAGCCCAGGTCTTGCGGCTCTGCTCAAGGAGCCACATTCCGGTGATATTCTTCAGGAACCTTGTCGTTCCCTCTATGCCGCCTTCATTGGTGACATTGTATTCATAAGATTTGTCATCGATAATAGGAACCGGGGACTCAATGCCCATCAGGCTCCAAGTGCCGCTGCTCAGATAAGCGAAATGCTCGTCCGATGCCGGGACGGCGGCGATGGCTGAAGCGGTGTCATGACCTGCCACGGCTATCACCGGGACAGCGTCCATACCAGTCTCATTACATATCTCTTGTAAAAGTGTCCCCACTCTCGTTCCGGGCTGGACAATAGGTCTGAGGATCTTCGGATCTATCCCGAGACGCTCGAGCAGGGTCCTGTCGAAGTCTCTTGTGCGGGGATCGATGATACCGGACGTGGAAGCGTCGGTATACTCGCAAACCCTCTCACCGGTGAGCATATAAGCCAGAAGATCAGGCATGAACAGGATCTCGGCGGCCTGGTGGATCGGGGACTCCGGATCCTTGTGCTGGGCGTAAATCTGGAAAATCGTGTTGAAGTTCATTATCTGGGTGCCTGTCACCTTGTACAGTTCCTCTTTGGGGATGATCTTGAAAACCTCCTCGGGGATGCCGTCAGTGTATGGATCGCGGTAAGCGCGTGGAAGCCCTAGAATCGTCCCGTCAGGACCGACACATCCGAAGTCAACTCCCCAGGTGTCAATGCCGATGGATCCGATCTTCACTCCCATCCCGGCCACCTTCTTCAGGGCCGCCTTGAAATGGTCAAACAGGGAATAGATATCCCAGAAATACTTGCCTCCGTCCTCTTTGACGGCGTTAGGGAAACGATAAACTTCTTCGGATGACAGCTTGCCATTCTCGACTGTGCCGAGAATAGCCCTTCCGCTGGTCGCACCGAGATCAAAAGCCAGGAATTTCATATTATGTGGTCTAAAGTGTCTTTTACAAATTTCCCTTTTTTTATTATCTCCAGCGCTGAAGATTCTGACATTACAACTTGGATTTTTGATCCTATTTTTTCATATCTTTGCAAAAGATAGCGGATTATGGAATCGGTCCACCTCAAATATTTGGCAGTGAATCCGGTCGACCTCCAATGGGGTACGGCCGTGAATTCCGCAGGTTTCCAGGAGATCGCTCCAGGGATGGAATACCCTCCCAGGAACCATCCTTCAAGGTATGTGTTCACGTTGGAGAGCGGCAGGGTCCTGGAAGAATACCAGCTCCTGTATATCACCGAAGGGAAAGGCAAATTCTCATGCGAGACTCTTGGCCGGAACAAGACTATCCAGATAGAGAGCGGAATGATGTTCCTCCTGTTTCCCGGAGAGTGGCATTCCTACCATCCCGACCGTCAGACAGGTTGGAAAGAGTATTGGATCGGATTCAACGGCCATTTCATGGACAACCTCATCGAGAAGAAGTTCTTCTCCAAGGACAGGCCGGTGTTCAAAGTCAACATCCACGAGGACATCGTCGCGCTCTACAAAGAGGCGATAACTGCCGCTGTCAAGCAGGAATCCGGCTTCCAGCAACTTCTGGCCGGGATTGTCGGCCGTCTCCTGAGTCTGGCTTATTTCTACGACAGGAACTCACAGTTCGAGGAATCGGACACCGCCAAGAAGATAAGCCAGGCCAAAGTGATGATCCAGGACAGTTACGCCGACATCTCTCCGGAGGAGATAGCCTCACGGCTCTGTGTGAGCTATTCCTCATTCAGGAAGACGTTCAAGGAATACACCGGGTTCTCCCCTGCCCGCTACATCAGCGAGGTAAGGATGGGCAAGGCCAAGGAGCTGTTGACCAACACCTCCCTGAGCATAAAAGAAGTAGCCTACAGGGTAGGCTACAACAATCATGATTATTTTTTCACAGCTTTCCGGCACATGACCGGCAGGACTCCCGCCGAATACCGGGCCATGACCCAGGGCACCAAGGTCTGAGGCTATCTCTTGGGGAATACAAGTTCCATATCTCTCTGAAGAGCCGGTCCCGCCAGATTCTCAGGGACGAACTTCCAACTGCCGATCAGCTTAGCGTCACCGATCACGTCAGGATCTATGCTCCCCTTCTCGAGCAGATAATCATAGAGGATTTTCCTGAACTCGGGATAGATCTCGACAATCCTCTCGTCAATCTTTCCTGTGTCGACTCCGGCCTTTGCCATAAGTCCGCCACCACCACTGGCCCTGTAAGAGGTCAGGGCGACATTGTAGGTCTTCTCCGGATCAAGAGGTTCCCCTCCAACCAAAGACTCCACACTGACTCTCTCGCCACGAGGTTTACTGACATCCACGGTGTAGATCAGGCCACCGGCTGAATCGAAATTGTATGACCGCTCAATGAACGACCAGGATTCGGCTCCGGTCCTGTAATCAGACCTGGAGGCTATCTTGAGGACATGGTCGGTAGGCTTGGAGATGGTGTTGATCCATAAGTCATACGATGCCTCGAGGTAGTCTTTGATCTCTTTTCCGGTCATATAGATGACATACAGCTGGTTCTCGAAAGGATAAACCGTGAAAAGGTCGTTATATACCAGCGTCCCGGCCTTGACAGTGCCGTTGAATGTCAACGGGGCGGCGAATGATATCCGCGCCGGAGTGTTCTCGAGAGAAAGGGTATGGATAAGGTTCAGGTACGGGCTCATGCCGACGTAAGCCTCGCGGGTCAACAGGTCGACCTTCAGGTCCCCTACCTTCGTGGTAGTGAACTTTTTAACAGCCAAGAAGTCGTCATGGAACTTGGCGGCCATATCCTGATCGATCTTCCGCTGGTCGACAGGCAGGAGGTCTGCGGACAGCTTCTTGTCCATGACTTTGCCTTTCTTCACCGTGAACTCTATCTTACCGTGTCCGACGAAGCGGCTGTGGCTGCCGGCATTGATAAGGCAGAGAGTGTCGCTCTCGACGACTTTCGGCCTATGGTCATGCGAACAGACCAGGAAGTCTACCCCATGGAGGCTCTCCATCAAGTCAAGTCCTTGGCTCTCAAGTGCTTTACCATCTCCATCTCCCGTGGCGGAATGTACGGCCACTATGACAAGATGGGGCTTCTCCTTGGCGACGACCATATCCACATCCTGCTGGACGAGCGGTATCAGGTTCTGGAACTTCATCCCGCTCCAAAGCCTCTCGGGAAGCCAGCCGGCGATATTGGCGTTGTCGTATCCGAGGACAGCTATCTTAAGGCCGTTTCGTTTGACGATCGTATAGATAGGGAAATATCTCTGCCCGTTGTCATTACGCACAGCGTTACCGGCCAAGAGAGGGATCCTTTCCGATTTCATGTCACGGACAAGCCTGTCATACACCGGATGACCGGCCTCAATATCGTGGTTGCCCAGGACAACGGCGTCATATCCCATATATTTGGCCATGCGGGGATAGACATGTGGCGTCAGGGTGTCCACATAGTTGAAATAGTATGCGGCGTTATCTCCCTGGACGATATCCCCGGCGTCAACCAACAGCACGTTCTCCGGACCCTCCGCTCTCCGGATGCTGTCCACGACATATTTCACCCCATAAAGCGACTTCTTCACATTGCCTCCGACATAGGTGGAGTCGAAGAAGGTGCCATGGACATCATTCGTTGTCAGAAGAGTGATTGAATAGCTCCCGTCCCTGGGGCCAGAGCATGAGACAGCGGCGATCAGGGACGCTGCCGCGATAAATGATGATAATCTTCTCATAATTACAAAAATAGTATTTTTTCGTAATTTAGCGGCCATGGAAGAAATGAAACTTCAGACTCCTGTACAGACTGGAAGGAGCAAGATAAGCATCTCACTGTCAGACAAGATTATCACTCTTGGCAGTTGCTTCGCCGACAGCATCGGGGGGAAGATGTCGAGCCTCGGTTTCGACATCCTTGCCAACCCGTTCGGAACGTTATACAATCCCGTATCTATAAGCAATTCGGCGGCAAGACTGGCGTCGGCGGTGCCATTCAGCGGCAGAGAATGTGTCCAGATGGGGGCGGGATCAAAACTTATCTGCTCATTCAGCCACAACACCACTTTTGCCAGGCCGACACAGGAAGAGTTCCTGGAACACGCCAACAAGTCACTGGAAGAGGCCTCAGAAGCATGGAAACTCTCCAATAAGGTTATCATCACTCTTGGCACGGCATGGTGTTTCGAGCATATTGGCTCCGGAGAGATCGTTTCGAACTGTCTCAAAATCGACTCCAAGGAATTCAGGAGGAAAAGACTCAGTGTACAGGAGACATCCATGCTGCTGAAGAATCTGGTCAGACGGTTCCCGGATAAAGAGTTCATATTCACAGTCTCCCCTATCCGCCATCTGAAGGATGGAGCCCATGGGAACCAGTTGAGCAAGAGCACTTTACTATTAGCGACGGAGGAGGTTTGCCAGGCCTTCCCCGACAGGACGGACTATTTCCCGGCTTATGAGATATTCATGGATGAATTGAGGGATTACCGCTTCTACGCTCCGGACATGACACATCCCTCCGCGCAAGCGGTCGGATATATATGGTCCAAGTTTGTGGACTGGGCTCTTTCGGAGGCCGACTTGCCCGAACTTGAGAGGAGGATGAAAGCCCTGGCCTCTTCCCTCCATCGTCCGATAAACGAAAACATTTAGTATATTCGCGTCTCCATAAAAGATAATTAAGACTACCCGATATGTTCGAGAACTTACAGGAAAGGTTGGAACGGTCCTTCAAGATTTTGAGGGGCGAAGGAAGGATCACCGAAATCAATGTCGCCGAGACCCTTAAGGACATCCGAAGGGCTCTGCTCGACGCCGATGTAAGCTACAAGGTCGCCAAGGAATTCTGTGACAGGGTCAAGGTAAAGGCCATGGGCCAGAATGTGCTCACCGCGGTGAAGCCCCAGCAGATGATGGTCAAGATCGTCCATGACGAGTTGGCTGAGTTCATGGGCAGCCAGTCCATGGACATCAACATCAAGGGGAACCCGGGAATAGTCCTCGTGGCAGGTCTGAACGGTTCCGGTAAGACCACTTTCTCCGCCAAGTTGGCGAACAACATAAAGAGCAAGCGGGGAATGAAGGTCCTTCTCGCCGCATGCGACACGTTCCGCCCAGCCGCTATCGAACAGTTGAAGGTGCTTGGAAGCCAGATCGGTGTCGAGGTTTACACCGAGGAAGGTGAGAAAGATCCTATCAAGATAGCGAAAGGAGCCATCGCCAAGGCCAAGTCTGAAGGTTACCCGGTGGTCATCATAGATACTGCCGGACGTCTCGCGGTCGACCAGGAACTGATGGATGAGATCTCCGCCCTCCACAAGGCTGTCCAGCCTACAGAATCCCTGTTCGTTGTCGACGCCATGACCGGCCAGGACGCCGTAGAGACCGCTAAGGTGTTCAACGAACGTCTTGATTTCGACGGTGTTGTCCTCACTAAGATGGATGGTGACACCAGAGGTGGAGCGGCTCTTTCCATCAAATATGTAACCGGCAAGCCTATCAAATTCATATCCTCGGGCGAGAAGATGGAGGCGATGGATGTGTTCCACCCTGACCGTATCGCCGACAGGATTCTCGGAATGGGAGACGTGGTCTCCCTGGTGGAGAAAGCCCAGGAGCAATTCGACGAGAAACAGGCCCGGGAGACCCGAAAGAAACTGGCCAAGGACAAGTTTGGCCTCATGGATTTCTACAACCAGATCCAGCAAGTCAAGAAGATGGGAAACATCAAGGATCTGGCGGCCATGATTCCCGGGGTCGGGAAAATGCTCAAGGATATCGACATCGACGATGATACCGCTTTCAAGGGCATTGAGGCCATTATTATGTCCATGACCCCCGCCGAGAGGGATAATCCTGACATCATCAACGGCAGCCGTCGCAAGAGGATAGCTGATGGCAGCGGCACAAATGTGGCTGAAGTCAACAAGCTGCTGAAGCAGTTTGACGCCACCAGAAAGATGATGAAAGGCGCCTTGACAGGCAACCTCGCCCAGAGGATGAGGGGAATGAGGAGATAATTAATCCACGCTAGCGAAATAATCCTTCCGCTTGGGAGCCTCAGCCACCCTGTCTGAATATACTGACGGGGCTATAGGGCGCATGTTGTAATGCGAGGCCATGACCTGGCCGTAGGCTCCGGTACTCCTGATAGCGATCCTGTCTCCCCTGCGGCTCTTGGCCAGGGAGCGCTCTTTCCCAAAGCAATCGGCTGACTCACATACAGGACCCACGACATCATATACCCTGGTCTCACGGCTGTCCCCATCATCATAATGGGCGGTGAGGTTCTCGATCTTATGGTAAGCCCCATAGAGAGCGGGTCGGATAAGGTCATTCATGCCGGCGTCAACCATAAGGAAACGCTTGTTCTCCCCGCGCTTGACATAGAGGACTTCAGTAATCAAGGAACCAGACTGCGCCACAAGAGAACGGCCCGGCTCGATGTGAATCTCCTGGTCAGGACGATGCTTGAGATTGGAGCTGATGGTCTTGAACCAACAATCGAAATCCGGGATCGGACATCCATCAGGATCATCATAATCTATTCCGAGACCTCCGCCAAGGTCGATATTCTTGACGACCAGGCCGGTTTCCTCGAAGCGGCTGACTATGTGATTGACTTTCTCACACTCAAGTTTGACAACGCTGTCCACTTCCAGGATCTGGGAACCGATGTGGAACTGGAGACCGTAGAAATCGATATAAGGATTATCCTTAACCATGGCGACAGCCTCATCGAAGCTCCTGTCGGAGATACCGAACTTGTCCTCGTAAAGCCCGGTGGTGATATAGTGGTGGGTGTGAGGATCGATATTCGGATTGATCCTGAGGCTCATGGGAGCCTTGCGCCCTAGCCTGCGAGCGATGTCACTGACAATGGCGATCTCCTCGAGTGACTCGACCACGAAAGCGCCGATTCCGACCTGGAAAGCCTGGCATATCTCCTTGTCCGACTTCGCCACCCCGGCGAAAAAGATCTTCTTAGGGTCGTAACCGCAGCTGACCGCGAAATCAATCTCATCCCCGCTCACGCAATCGGCCCCGATACCTCTGGAGCTGATAATGTCGTTCAACCTGCGATCCGAATTGGCTTTCAAGGAATAATGGACATGGATCCCGGTTCGGGCGGATAACTCAGCCACCTTGTCGACAGTGCGCTGAAAGAGATCTATATCATAATAATAGAAAGGTGTAGCCACCTTTCTGAAAGAAGCAAAGTCATCAATTCTCAACATGATCGTCAATATATACAACTTTGCAAATGTAAATGAATTTTTATAAATTGCTGTGTTATTTTTTATCTAAACTATAAGAATATGACCTTAAACAAGGAAAAACTTCCGATTTTGAACTTGAGGTTCAATCTGAAACGCCAGATCTATTTGAGGAGGAAGATGAACGCTGAGGCGGCTCTTCTGAAAAAGAAGATGTGCTTCACTGGAGAGCGTCTGGAGAAATGGGTGCTTGAGGGCAAGTACAGGATCAAGTACAATTCCATGGACGAGATACTGGAGGAATTGGGGGTGACCGGCGATGAGCTTAATCTCTATTGCTCCCGTGTTTTCGGGAAACGGTTCCTCACATGGAGAAAAGAACTGAGGATAGAAGACGCCAAACGGATGCTTATTTCCGACCCGGAAACGCCCGTGTCGACAATCGGAGAGTCCTTGGGAATAAGCGACAAAGCTGACTTCAGGCACCAGTTCAAATCTATCACAGGGCTCACTCCCACAGGGTGGAGAGAAAAAAAATTGAAAAAAATCAAAGAATAATTTGGAATATTAGATTTCATTCGTATCTTTGCGGTGTACTATTAAACTAATACACTAAAATCGCAAATATATGATTGAGATCAAAGACCTTGTTTTCAGCTACGGGAAAACTCCCGTGTTGGACAAAATCACCACTTCTCTCGAGGAAGGCCGCATTTATGGCCTGCTAGGAGAGAACGGTGTCGGCAAAACCACCCTGCTGACCTTGCTCTGTGGCTTGAAAAAGGTTGGAGAGGGCAGCATCGTTACTGACGGGGAGAATCCTTTTGACAGGTCCCCTTCCCTACTGGAGAAACAGTATTATCTTCCTGACGAGGTGGCGCCCGTTCCGATGAAGGCCGCTGACTACGCCAGGGAGAGAGGTCGTTTCTGGCCTCTTTTCGACAACGTGAAGTTCACGGAGATAATGAGGGAATTCGAAGTCGACCCTGGCCAGAAGATGAGCCAGATGTCCGCCGGACAACTCAAGAAGACCTACATCTCCTTCGCTCTGGCCACAGGGGCAAAGTACCTGTTCATGGATGAGCCTACCAACGGCCTGGACATCCCGTCCAAGTCACAGTTCAGGGCTGCCATCATGAAACACACTCCTGAGGACTGCACGATAGTGATCTCAACCCACCAGGTTAGGGATCTCGAGAACATCATCGATCCTGTGATCATCCTTGACAAGCGTGATGTCCTTTTGAACGCTTCCGTCGAAGAGATCACTTCAAAACTCTATTTTGACTACGGCACCACAATCAGGGAAGATTCCCTGTACAGGGAGCTCCTTCCCGGAGGTTTCCTCCAGGTCTGTCCTAACCCGGACGGGGAGGATAGCAAAGTCAACATCGAGGCTCTTTTCAACGCGGTCCACACCCATAAGGACCTTATCAAAGAAATGTTTAAGTAATAGGAGGATTTGTCATGAGCAACACATTCAATCCCAGCCGTTTCGGCAAATATCTGGTATATGACCTGAAGTCTCGCTGGAGCGAGAACAGGGCTTTCATGATCCTCTGGGTTATATTCCCTGTGATATGTTACTCCGTGTGGGTATTCTTCACAGTTTTGGGCAACGGATTCTCAAGCGGATTCTCCGACTTCCATGTCGGCCATCCGTCAATCGCGACCAGGAGCGGTATCTTCGCCATGGTATCGATTCTATTCATGATCTTTTATCCTTCCAAGGCATATGGTTTCATTACCGAGAAGGCGAAAGGATCCGCCTGGATCGAGCTTCCCGCCTCAAGATTCGAGAAATATCTCTCGATGATGCTCATAACATTGGCCATCATCCCGATTATATTCTTCATCGGTTACCTTTTCTTCGATTGGATCATCTGCGTTGCCGACAAAGGTTGTGGGGCATCACTAGTCTCCGCCTGGCTGGATAATCTCCCGTCCGAAGAGGATGGAGTCATGGTCTGGGGTTATGGCACCTGGGGTTTGGTTTCCTTGATCCTTCAGACAGCGTCGGTGTTCCTGCTTGGAGCGTTGATATTCAAGAAGGCAAAGGTCTCGAGGACAATCCTCGCCCTCTTCGTGGTTTTCATGGTCTTCTTCGCGCTCTCAGCGCTCATCTTCTCACACATCAATCTCGACTCGTTCGGAGAAAGGATGCGCGCGTGGGTAATGGATCATATCGACAGCATCGACACCTGGATCAATTTCTGGGGGAATATAGAGCTGGCTGTCATAGTGATAGGCCTGGGAATCTGGTCATGGTTCAGGGTCAAGAATATTCAGCATTAATATACTGAAGCCATGGAATTCAATCAGAACAAAGCCATATATCTCCAGATCCGTGACGCGATCTGCGAGAGGATCCTTTCCGGCGACCTCAAGCCGGAAGACAGGATACCTTCCGTCAGGGAGTATGGCGCGTCGATCGGTGTCAATCCGAACACCGTTATGCGCACCTACGAGAAACTGACAGCTGAAGGAGTCATTTACAACAAGCGGGGAATCGGCTACTTCATTTCCGCCGAAGCCATGGAAATCGTCCTGGAGAACTCCAGGAAAGAGTTTCTCGAGAATGAGCTTCCGGTAGTTATAAGGAAGATGGAACTGCTTGGCCTCAACCCTAAAGAATTGTTTGACAAATAAATAGATTATCCAATGAATATCTTTAAACATATCGCGATAGCGCCCGTTCTGGCGGTTTTGGCGCTTGTCATGAACTCATGCTACATCAGGATCAGCGACGAGACGAAAAGAGATCTAAAAGACAGTTTCGTGGACAAGGAGCTGATGACCGAATCCATCTATGGCCCGAACGACTCCTTGGTCTACACCCCTGGAGAGTTCCACGCTATGGCTATTCAGATTTGGACTGACGTCATATTCGAGCAAAGAGACGGTGAGCCGGAAGTGGTGGTTAAAGGTTCCACAAGGACCAGAGACTCTATCAAGGTCGAAAATGTTGACGGGACTCTCAGGCTATATTTCAGAGCCACAGGACTTGCCGCTTACACAAACGACGAATATATCAAAGTGTACGCTCCCAGTTTGGACGAGATCAACAAAAGCGGCAGCGGTGACTTGACTGTATCGGGAACCTTAAAAGGAGAAAGCCTCGATATAATCAAATCAGGATCAGGGGATATGTATCTCGAGAGATGTGAGATGCGGGGGCCTGTGACTCTTCAGAAATCCGGCTCAGGAGATATTCAAGCGTCTGTCAAATGCCTTTCACTGGTTGTGGACGCTTCCGGATCCGGAGACGTTTTCCTCGATGGAGAGGCGACGGACGCGTCTTTGAAGATGAGTGGCTCGGGAGACCTTGACGCCAGCAAGTTGAAGGCAGGAACGATCGCTGTGGCGAAAAAAGGCTCAGGCGATATCACATATAAGGACGGAGACGTCGTGAAAGAGCTCTAAGTCAATAGACATAGAACTCCCTGCGGTACTGGTAGTGGGACCGCAGGCTCTCGAAAGATCCGGGATCCATCCGGAACATGAAATCATCCGTGAATATCGGATAGTTGTACTGCAGGGCAGAGGTTATCTCGCCCTGCTTTTTTCCTTTAAGATCCAGCTTTACCGCCTCAAGACTGGGCAATTCAGTCTTAGGGAAGAACTCATATAAACTGCTGAAACCGAAGAAACGGGCCAGGGACCTGACCGCCGCCGCGGTTCCGTTCTGCTTGCCCTGATAGGAATACCCGGCGATGTGAGGAGTGGCGATATCGACCATCTCGAGAAGCTCCCTGTCGATGTCGGGCTCATTGTTCCATGTGTCTATGATGACCGGGCCCAGTTTCGGGATAGCCCTTTTCAAGGCGGCGTCATCGACCACCTCTCCCCTGGACGCGTTGATGAATATTGTCCCGGGCTTCATCTTGTCAAAGAAAGAGTCGTCACACATACGGTAAGTCGTCTTATCCAGAGGCACATGCATCGTGACCACCTGCGAGTTCTGGAGTAGGTAATCCAGGGGGCAGAACCCTTCCGGACCTTCGACGGCCATCCTGGGCGGGTCGTTTTTCAGCACCTTGAACCCAAGGTATCCGGCTACCATATCCACCCTTTTTCCGACATTACCGACCCCGACTATGCCCAATTTCGATCCGTCAAGGCGTATGGCCTGCCTGGAGGCGACGCCATACAAGGCGGAGAACACATAGTTCATCACACCTCCCGCGTTGCATCCGGCGGCGTTGCGGACCACTATCCCGGCATGGTCGCAATAGTCATGGTCGATATGGTCCGTACCGATTGTGGCCGTGGCGATGAATTTGACCGATGTGCCATCCAGCAAGGACGCGTCGCATTTTGTCCTGGTCCGGATGACAAGGGCAGAGGCGTCCATCAGATCCTCCCGACATATTTCCCGCCCGCCTTTGTAGACCACTTCAGCGTAAGGCTCCAACACGCCCGAGATAAACGGGATGGCGTCATCCACCACAACTTTGATCTTTTCTTCCATATTCATCTCAATATGATTTCCTTGACGAAGCCTATCTTGGAGCAGGACTTGTCGAAAAGGGTGTCTTTCTCCAAGAACTCGTTGACCGCGGACAACATAGAGTCTTTCTGGAACTCCAAATGGCTGCGGACCATTGAGGAAGAGATGGTCACATAAAGCTTTCCATCCCTATAGAACTTCCTCAGTGTGAAGTCTTTGACTCCCGAGACCTCATCCCATGCGGCAAAGACTCTCTGTGTGTTGAGCTCAGCGCTGAGTCCCCGCATCCGGACAAACATCGGCACAAGCGTCCCCATCGGAAGAGCCTCTTTTCTGGGAATGCCTTTTATCTTACGGAACTCAGGCATCCTTCACCTCCTTGAAAACGCCGTCATCGGCCTCGAAATAAGTCCTGTCCGCTGTCAGGTTATCCACGATTCCGGCCATACGGACCTTATTGCTGTCGGTTATGAATATCTGGCCATAATCATTTCCGGCGACCATACCGAGAAGATTGCCGATTCGTCCCATGTCCAGCTTGTCAAACACATCGTCAAGCAGCAACGCGGGAGGAAATCCATACCTGGACTTCATTATCTCGTATTGGGCGAACTTCAATGAGACCAGGAAAGACTTTTGCTGCCCTTGGGATCCGCAGCGCCTTATGGGATAACCGTCCATCTTGAAGATGAAATCATCCCGCTGGGGACCCGAAGTGGTGTATCCCAGCATTTTATCCTTCTCTCTATTGGCTTTCAAAAGGTCAACCAGCGATCCCTTATGCAGATCAGACTGGTAAGTTATGGAAACCGTCTCCCGGCCTCCTGAAAGAGTGGCGTAACGCTCCGTGATAATGGGCTGCAGATCGGCCACGAATTTCTCCCTAGCCTTTGCCACAGCAGCCGCGTAGCCATCCATCCTCTCGTCAAACACAGAGAGAAGACCCTCGTCTGAAACCCCATCTTTGAGCATCCGGTTCCTTTGGAACAGCAACCTGTTGTACTGTTGAATGGCAGAGAGGTATTCCCTGTCCATCTGGGACAGGACCGAGTTGACGAAACGCCGACGGTCATCCCCGCTCTCGCTGACAAGGGAAATATCTGAAGGTGAGACCATAACGATGGGTAAGACACCAATATGGTCGGCGACTCTGGAATAAGGTTTGTCATCCCTGCGGATCTTCTTCTCCCCCTTCGAGTCGACTTGTACGGAAAACCTGGTCAATGGTCCGCCTCCCATGTCATACGTCCCGGAGATGGCGAACATCTCCGTCCCATGCCTGAAATTGAACCTGTCAGAAGGAGTGATGGCGCTTTTTGTCATCGAAAGATACCAGACCGCGTCCATCAGATTTGTCTTCCCGACACCATTATTGCCGGAAACACAATTGATGTTCGGGGAGAACGACAATTCCTGGAAAACAATGTTCCTGAAATCCTGTATGGCGATCTTTTTCAGTACCGGCATCTTGCTGTCCAACTATAACGCAAATATAATCATATTGCATGATTAAACAATTTTTTCTAATTTTGCGGACTGTTTGCGAAGATAATAACAAATACAAGTATAAAAATGGCAAAGACAAAAGTAGATGAGAGGGAACAGGCCCGTCAGGAAAGGGTCAGCGAGACCGTCTCCAAAACCGACCAGTTCTTCCGTGAGAACAAGAAAACTATCTATGGGATCCTTATCGCTCTCCTCGTCATAGGACTCGCGATCGTGGGTTATTACAAGCTTTATTACCAGCCCAAGGCCAAGGAGGCCGCCAGGCAAATGTATCCCGCTGAGGCCAATTTCCGCTCAGGTGAGTATGATCTGGCCCTCAACGGAGACGGCAATGTGCTCGGTTTCTCCCAGATCATCGATGATTTCGGCGCGAAGGGTGGCAGGGATGTCTATTTCTATGCCGGAATCTGCGAGTATAACCTTGGCAACTACCAGCAGGCTATCGACTACCTCAAGAAGTACAAGAGTGACGAGGCGATAACCAAAGCCCGCGCTTTGGCTTGCATGGGAGACGCTTACTGCGGACTCGAGAACTACAAGGACGCCCTCAAGTGCTACGACCAGGCTATCGCCGTGGACGAGAGTTTCTCCAACATTTTCAACGCCACCTACATGCTCAAGGCCGGAGTGGTCTGCGAGCAGCTTGGCGACAACGCCAAGGCGCTTTCCTACTACGAGGCTATCAAGGACAAGTATCCCCAGTCCATGGAAGGATACGACATTGACAAGTACATCTCCAGGATCGAAAGCCAGCAGTAGTCATGGGAAGAGCGTTTGAGTTCCGTAAGGAAAGGAAATTCAAGAGGTGGGGCCACATGGCCAAGACCTTCACGAAAATCGGGAAGGAAATCACCATCGCTGTCAAGCAGGGCGGTCCGGATGTGACCGGTAACCCCAGGCTCAGGGCTCTCATGGCTGAGGCCAGGAGCGAGAATATGCCCAAGGACAACGTCGAGAGGGCGATCAAGAAAGCCCTTGAGAAGGATCAGGGCGATTTCAAGGAGATTGTCTACGAGGGATACGGTCCTCACGGAATCGCTTACCTTGTGGAGGCGGCGACTGACAACAACACCCGCACCGTGGCCAACGTCCGCAGCTATTTCACAAAGTGCGGAGGCGCCCTCGGCACAAGCGGCAGCGTCAGCTTCATGTTCGACCACAAATGCGTGTTCCGCATCAAGGACAATGACGGCATCGACATCGATGAGCTCCAGCTCGAACTCTGCGATTGCGATGACGATCCCGAGGTGTTCACCGAGGAGCAGGAGAACGAGGACGGCGACATCACTCGTAACATAGTGATCTACGGCGCCTACAGCTCTTATGGAGCCATCCAGAAGTTCATCGAGGACAATGGCTATGAGCTTGTGTCCGGAGGCTTCGAGAGGATTCCCAACACCGATCTGAAGGATGTCACTCCTGAGCAGAGGGAGACCCTTGACAAACTCACCGGCCTGCTCGAGGACGATGACGATGTCACGGCCGTCTACAACACGATGAAACCCGCCGAGGAATAGACCTTCCCCGGTGATGGCTACACGTTTCAGAAAGACTCTCATCACAACCCTGGCCTGCGTCGCGGTCCAGGGTTTGTTATGTCCGACTGATTCCACAGCGCAGGAAAGGCCATTCCACAACGCGATCAAGACTGGGGCCGACCACCTCGTCATAGGATCTTTCAGGGATTCATATACCGCGCGGCAGTTCAACTCCTTCGCCCTTGAGTGGGACTTTGTGACTGACCCCGCCGCCGGGAAAGGCAGTTTCGCGTCCGCTTTCAACTGGCCCGTATTCGGGATCGGATTGAATTACAACACATTGTCTGACGTTCACTTCAAAAGCAAAAACGGGCACTATTCGGATCTGATTTCGGCGTACGGCACAATGTCCCGTGACCTGATCCGCACCAGGCATCTGGGATTCGGCTATAATCTGACGCTCGGATTGTCATATTCATCAAGCTATTATGACCCCATAAACAACCGGTCCAACTGGTTCTTCAGCTCCCCTATCCTCTTTTATGTGGCGGGTGGCGGCCACCTGACATGGATGATCGGACGTAGAATAGACCTGGAGGCGAATATCAACGTCAGGCATAACTCCAGCGCCAGATTCGCCTATCCCAATGGCGGTCTTAACTATTGGGGAGGTGGTTTGTCCGCCAGATACCATTTCCAGGACAGGAAAGCCCCGAAAGGGCACGTGTTCAAGCCTGCGCGAATCTCCGGTGACATGTACCGGAAAGGATGGAGCTATGAGATCTACGCTGGCGGAGGGGTCCATGCCTGCGCCGCCGAATGGCTCGCATATTCCAAGACAGTGAGTAAGGAGACTTTGGCCGAGACGAATCTCAGGAAATGGCCTATGGCTTCACTTAGCGCAGACGCCATTTACAGGACCGGAGGCCGATTCGCCGCCGGATTCACTCTGGATGGCTTCTGGAACTCAAACACCGACAACCTCAAGTGGGCCGACAGCATCATCTATGACGAGAAGGCCAACGCCGAGTCTAAAGGATATTCCCCACTTTCCTGCGGAGTCGGCCTTGTCCAGGAAGTGTTCTACAACAACCTGGCCCTATATGTCCAAGAGGGCGTGTACTTGTACCGCCGCATGGGAATCCATGCCGAACACGGCTGGCTATATGAGAGGGCAGGTTTCCGATACTATCCCGAAGCGCTTCGGCCATTCTTTATAAGCGTGTGCATCAAGGCGCACAAATTCAAAGCCGATTACTTGGATTTTTCATTTGGTGTGAAATTCTGATTATTTTCCCTTTTTTGGTCGCTCTATTTCTTTGAAAGATTCCAGATTTTTGGTAGATTTGGGAAATATCTATTTACTAAAGGAATATGAGCATCCAACAGGAAAATATCGCCAAACTGGTCGAGCGCAGGGCAGCCGCCAAACTGGGCGGAGGACAGAAGAGGATCGAGGCCCAGCACCAGAAAGGCAAGCTTACAGCAAGAGAGAGACTTGGGCTGCTGCTCGACGAGGGCAGTTTTGAGGAATTCGACATGTTCGTCCAGCACCGTTGCGTTAATTTCGGGATGGATAAACAACATTTCGACGGTGACGGTGTCGTGACCGGAATGGGGACAATCTGCGGCAGGCTGGTCTATGTGGCCGCCCAGGATTTCACCGTGTCCGGCGGCTCACTTTCCAAGACAATGTCCGAGAAGATTTGCAAGGCCCTTGACCTCGCTTCCAGAAACGGGGCTCCATTCATCTGCCTCAACGATTCAGGAGGAGCCAGGATACAGGAAGGTGTCGACTCCCTCGCCGGCTATGGTGAGATATTCGAGAGGAATATCCTCGCTTCCGGTGTGGTTCCGCAGATATCAGGAATATTCGGCCCTTGCGCCGGTGGAGCGGTCTACTCCCCCGCCTTGACTGATTTCACGGTCATGGTGAAGAACACATCCTACATGTTCCTCACCGGCCCCGCGGTCGTAAAGAGCGTCCTTGGCGAGGATGTCTCGCAGGAGGAACTCGGAGGCGCCAGCGTTCATGCCTCAAAGAGCGGTGTGGCCCATTTCGCCGCCGAGAACGAGGAGGATGGGATAAGAACCATCAAGGAACTGCTGTCATATATTCCTCAAAACAACATGGAAGAGGCTCCGAGGGTTCCTACCAACGACCCTGTGAGCCGTGTCGACGACAGCCTCAACGAGATAATCCCTGACAACCCCAACAGCCCGTACGACATGTACAAGGTCATCGGGAGCATAGTCGATGACGGGAAGTTCTTCGAGATCCACAAGGACTTCGCGAGAAATATCATCATAGGATTCGCCCACATGAACGGAAGGAGCGTCGGTATCGTGGCCAACCAACCTACGGTACTGGCCGGTGTGCTCGACATCAACGCCTCCCGTAAGGGCGCGAGGTTCGTCCGTTTCTGCGACGCTTTCAACATCCCTCTTGTGTCACTGGTGGATGTGCCTGGCTTCCTTCCCGGAACCCAGCAGGAATATGGCGCCGTGATTACCAACGGGGCCAAACTGCTTTACGCCTATGGCGAGGCTACGGTCCCCAAGGTCACAGTGGAGCTTAGGAAGAGCTACGGAGGCTCATATATCGTGATGAGCAGCAAGCATCTGAGAGCGGACCTCGTCTATGCGTGGCCTTCCGCGCAAATCGCGGTCATGGGCGCGGATGGCGCTGTAAATGTGCTCTACGCCAAGGACATCAAGGCGGTTGAGAATCCTGATGAGCAACAGAAGATCAGGGATGAGAAGAAAGCCGAATACGAGGAACTCTTCAATAATCCTTACCAGGCGGCCCAGAAGGGCTATATCGACGATGTGATTGAGCCCCGTAACACACGCTTCCGTGTGATCAGGGCCCTTGAGCAACTCGCCGGAAAGAAGCAGCAGATGCCGGCGAAAAAACACGACAACCTTCCTCTTTAGAACGATGAGACATTCCAGGATCATACTTTCCATAGCCATTACCCTTCTTTGCGGGTTGTCTCTCGGGGCACAGAACATGTCCGACCTTCTGATCGGTGAGGTGCTTGTCGAGAACACTTGCGGGATCGTTGATGGATATGGACAAAGAAACGGTTGGATCGAGTTGTTCAACACATCCAATGGTACTGTCAAGTTCGGAGGGTGTTACCTTTCCGACGACAAATCCAACCTGAAGAAGTATCATATTCCCACTTCGGACCGCTCAGCCCAGTTGGGGCCCCGCCAGAGCGTTGTCTTCTACACAAGCGGAAACTCTTTGCAGGGAACTTTCTACACCAATTTCAAGCTGAGGAACGGTTCGACCCTCTATCTTGTCAGCAATGACGGAAGGACCATCATCGACCAGGTGGAGATCCCAGCCGACCTTCCGGCCGACCAGTCTGTTGTGAGGATTCCCGTCGGAGTCAAGGAGATGGAGTTCAAGACCCAGGTCAACCCCAACCCCACTCCCGGATCATATAACGGGAACGTGGATGCCAAGACCAAGAGCCAGGTCATGAAAGAGCAGGATCCCCATGGCTTGGTCTTGACATTGATAGCTGTGATGGTGGTGTTTTCCGCGTTGCTTATCCTCTCTTTCATATTCGGTTGGATAGGGAACTACAACAAACGCGACAAGGTTAAAGCCCCGAAACCCAAGAAGGTGAAGAAAGGGGAAATGGACGATGAGGTCGTCGCCGCTATCTCATTGGCCCTTTCGCGGGAGTTCGGTTCTGAGGTCTACGCTGCTATCGCTCTCGCTTTGGACGATTACCTCGTAGGAGGAATCCACGACCTGGAGAGCATGATCATCACCATCAAGCCCACCCCTGGTAGTGAATGGGCTGACAAAACCCAGAATTTCAGGCAATTACCACGATAATAATAAAGAAAAACACACGATATGAGGACGTACAAATTCAAAATCAACGGCAACGAGTACAACGTTGAGATCAATTCAGTCGAGGGAAACATCGCTGACGTGACTGTCAACGGAGCTTCTTACACAGTGGAGATGGACACTCCGGTAGCACCCGCTCCAGTAGCCGCTCCCGCCAATCCTGCCACTACAGCGCAGGCAGCCGCTCCCGCTCCGGCCCCCGCCGCAGCTCCGTCAGGCGCCGGCAAGGTCATCACTTCTCCCCTTCCCGGAGTCATCATCGAAGTCTCAGTCAAGGAAGGCCAGGCAGTGAAGGCCGGACAGAAAGTGGCCGTCATCGAGGCGATGAAGATGGAGAACGAGATACAGGCCTCCTGCGACGGCACCATCACCGCCGTCCTTGTGAACAAGGGTGACTCAGTGCTTGAAGGAGCTGAAATCGTCAAGATAGCCTAGGATGAGCAACATTATCGAAAACCTGAAGCAATTCTGGTTCTTCACAGGATTCGCCAACGCGACCTGGCAGAACCTGGCCATGATCCTGATCGGCATCCTGTTCATCACGATAGCCATCAAGAAAGGCTGGGAACCGCTGCTTCTCGTGCCGATCGGTTTCGGAATGATCATCGGTAATATCCCGATGTTCCCGGGACTTAATATCGGAGTCTACGAGGACGGATCGGTCTTGAACACCCTTTATCAAGGTGTCAAGCAAGGCTGGTATCCACCGCTCATCTTCCTAGGAATCGGAGCGATGACCGATTTCTCTGCCCTTATATCCCAGCCGCGGCTGCTTCTTATCGGAGCCGCCGCCCAGACTGGAATATTCGGGGCCTATCTCCTCGCCCTCCTGCTCGGATTCGATCCGAACCAGGCCGGAGCTATCGGTATCATCGGTGGAGCTGACGGCCCCACCGCCATATTCCTGTCCTCCAAACTCGCCCCCGACCTCATGGGTGCCATCGCCGTGAGCGCATATTCATACATGGCTCTCGTTCCAGTCATCCAGAGGCCTATCATGCTCGCCTTGACAACCAAGAAGGAGCGGCTCATCAAGATGCCTGTCCCCAGGACAGTCAGCCAGCGTGAGAAGATTGTCTTCCCCATAGTGGGTTTCCTCCTCACCGCCTTCATAGTCCCCTCAGGACTTCCCCTGCTTGGAATGCTGTTCTTCGGCAACCTGCTGAAAGAGAGTGGAGTGACAAGGCGTCTCGCTGAGACAGCCCGCGGCCCGCTCATCGACGTGGTCACCACCCTCATCGGCCTCACTGTCGGCGCCTCCACCCAGGCTGACAAGTTCCTCACCGGGAATTCCCTCAAGATATTCCTGCTCGGTCTCCTCTCGTTCGTTATAGCCACGACGGTCGGAGTCTTGTTCGTGAAATTCTGGAACCTGTTCCTGAAGGGTGACAGGAAGATCAACCCGTTGATCGGCAACGCCGGCGTCTCCGCTGTCCCGGACAGCGCCAGGGTCTCCGAGGTAGTAGGCCGTGAGTTCGACCCGGGCAACCATCTGCTGATGCACGCCATGGGACCTAATGTGGCGGGAGTTATCGGATCAGCCGTGGCCGCCGGTATCCTCCTCGGTTTCCTCGGTTAACCACGCCGGAACCGCACCTGATTTATGTTATTTTGGAAAGTAAGCGAATATTATTTATAACCACATGCAAAACAAACTCCAGGAACTGACTGACCGGCTGTATAAAGAAGGCCTGTCCAAAGGCAAAGAAGAAGGAGAGGCGATGATCGCCAAAGCTGAGCAAAAGGCCGAGGAAATCATCGATGCCGCTCGCGTGAAAGCCGAGGAGATCATCAAGAAGGCCGAGAAAGATGCCGCTGATCTCCGTGTGAAGGTGGAAGGCGACGTCAAAATGGCCGCCACCCAGAGTATCCAGGCGACCAAGAAGGACATCGAGAATCTCCTGCTCAATGGGATAGTCAATGGGAAATCCTCCTCTGCCCTGTCCTCAGCCGAATTCGTTAAGGAGATCATCTCCGCTGTAGCCAAGAACTTCAACTCCCAGGAGTCCTCAGATCTGGAGTTGGTGCTTCCCGAGAGCCTGAAGGCTGAGCTTGAGCCTTTCATCAACGGGGAATTGGCCAAAAGCCTCTCGTCCGGCGTCACGGCGAAGTTCTCAAACAAGATTCCGGGAGGATTCAAGATAGGTCCGAAGGACGGTTCCTATTTCATTGACCTAACCGCCGAATCTTTCGAGGCCCTTATCACCGAGTACCTCAGGCCGGTGACCAGAAAGATGCTCTTCGGTGAGTGATGGTCAATTACGAATACATAATCGCCAGTCTGCCAGCTGTTTCCCGTGAATGGACATTCGGGGAAGGGAAATCCTTGGACACTTATGTCGAATGGATCAAGTCCCAACTATCACCGAAGGACATCAAGACCGTCGACAAACTCCTTGATGGATTGAAGGAAGAGAATCTAAGTGTGGAATTCTACGATGACGCCCTTAAGGATAGTAACCGGTTCATCAGGGAGTTCTTCACTTTCGACCTGTGTTTCCGTAACGTGAAAGCCAGATTCGTCAACAAGGTCTTCGGCAGGCCCGTCTCGCGGGACACGATCGATCTGGAGACAGGTGAATTCCCGGAAGGAAGCGAGATTGACGAGGTTATGTCCGGAAAGGACATTTTCGCCAGGGAACGCGGGCTGGATTCAATCAGATGGAATAAAATCAACGAGCTGACGACATTCAACTATTTCGACATTGATGCCATCCTCGCTGTCATCGCCAAGATGAGCATAATAGAAAGATGGAGGAAGCTTGACCCGGAGACCGGACTGGAGATGTTTCAGAATCTCATTGACGAGACCCGCGGGACTTATGGAGGCGTGAATTACGTCGTCCCTGCCAATGAATAAAATGAAATCCGATATATGAAGACTACAGGAAAAGTAACAGGAATCGTCTCGAACCTTGTGACAGTGCAGGTTGACGGTCCGGTGGCCGAAAACGAGCTCTGCTACATCACCCTCGGAGGCACTCCTCTGCTGGCCGAGGTGATCAAGGTTAATGGAGACAAGGCCTCTGTCCAGGTGTTCGAAAGCACCAGAGGGCTCAAGAACGGGGATCCAGTCGAGTTCGAGGGACGGATGCTTGAGGTCACTTTGGGGCCCGGACTGCTGTCAAGCGTCTATGACGGCCTCCAGAACAACCTCACCACCATGGGAACGGTATTCCTTAAAAGAGGAGAATATACCGATCCACTCGACCATAAGAAACTCTGGGATTTCACTCCGATCGCCGCTGAAGGTGACAAAGTCATCGCCGGGGACTGGCTGGGAGAGGTCAAGGAAGGTTGGCTCCCCCACAAGATAATGGTCCCGTTCAGCATGAAGGGGGAATACAAGGTCAAAAAGATCATTCCCGCCGGAAGCTACAACATAGACATGGTGATAGCGGTCCTCACGGACGAGGCTGATGAGCCCCACTATATCACCATGACCCAGAAATGGCCCGTCAAAGTCGCTATCAAAGCCTTCAAGGAGAAACCCAGGCCGCAGAAGATCATGGAGACCGGAGTACGATGCATCGACTCATTCAATCCCATCGCCGAGGGTGGAACCGGATTCATTCCGGGACCTTTCGGTTGTGGCAAGACCGTACTTCAGCATGCCATCGCGAAACAGGGAGAGGCCGACGTGATTGTCATGGCCGCCTGTGGTGAGAGGGCCAACGAGGTAGTGGAGATATTCACAGAGTTCCCGGAGCTTATCGATCCCCACACCGGAAGGCATCTTATGGAGCGTACCACCATCATCTGCAATACTTCGAACATGCCTGTGGCCGCCCGCGAGGCCTCTGTCTACACCGCGATGACAATCTGTGAGTATTACAGGGCAATGGGACTCAAGTGCCTTCTCCTAGCCGATTCAACCTCACGCTGGGCCCAGGCACTTAGGGAGATGTCAAACAGGATGGAGGAGCTCCCCGGAGCTGACGCGTTCCCTGTCGACCTTTCCGCCATCATCTCGAACTTCTATTCCAGGGCCGGAATGGTCATTCTCAATAACGGGCAGACAGGAGCCGTCACCTTCATCGGGACCGTCTCCCCTGCCGGTGGAAACTTAAAGGAACCTGTCACGGAGTCGACCAAAAAGGCCGCCAGATGCTTCTACGGGCTGGAGCAGAACAGGGCTGACCAGAAACGCTATCCCGCGGTCAACCCGATCGAGTCGTATTCGAAGTATCTGGAATATCCCGAGATCATCTCCTACCTTGACCAGAACGTAGAGAAGGGATGGGTAGGTAAAGTGCTGGATGCCAAGAATATCCTTCGCCGCGGACGGGAAGCCAACGAACAGATCAACATCCTTGGAGACGATGGTGTCCCGATCGGATACCACGTCAGTTTCTGGAAATCAGAGCTGATCGACTTCGTGTTCCTGCAGCAGGACGCTTTCGACAGCATCGACGCCCTGTGCCCTATGGAGAGGCAGAAATTCATGCTTGACCTTGTGCTGGAGCTCTGCGAGATCGAATACCAGTTCGATGACTTCGAGAAATGCCGCGATTTCTTCAAGGAACTGATAAACGACCTCCGTCAGATGAACTACACCGAGTTCCACAGCGAGGCCTTCGAGGAATACGCTAAAAAGACCCAAAAACTCTTGAACGACTATGGCAAGTAAGGCATTCCAAAGAATTTACACCAAGTTGGACGCCATCACGAAGGCGACTGTCTCGCTAAAGGCGAGAGGTATCTCCAACGATGAGCTGGCGGTCGTGGGTGGCCGTCTGGCCCAGGTCGTCAAGACTAAAGGCGACCTTGTCACGCTTCAGGTATTCTCAGGTACCGAGGGAATCCCCACTAATGCCGAGGTCACCTTCCTCGGGGAACCTCCCACACTGAAGGTATCTGACCAGCTTGCCGGCCGTTTCTTCAACGCTTATGGAAACCCTATCGACGGTGGTCCGGAAGTGGAGGGCGAGGAAAGAGAGATCGGTGGTCCTTCTGTCAATCCGTACAAGAGGCGCCAGCCTTCCGAGCTCATCCCTACGGGTATCGCCGGCATCGACCTCAACAACACGATAGTTTCCGGGCAGAAAATCCCGTTTTTCGCCGATCCTGACCAGCCATATAACCAAGTCATGGCCGACGTGGCCTTGAGGGCTGACGTGGACAAGATCATTCTCGGAGGTATGGGGTTGTCCAATGATGACTATCTTTTCTTCCGCCACGCTTTTGAGGACGCCGGCGCCCTTGACAGGATAATATGCTTTGTCAACACCACAGAGGATCCGCCCGTGGAACGTCTCCTGGTGCCTGATATGGCCCTGACCGCGGCTGAGTATTTCGCTGTGGACAAGAACGAGAAAGTCCTGGTTCTTCTGACCGACATGACGTTGTACGCGGACGCTCTCTCCATTGTCTCGAACCGTATGGACCAGATACCTTCGAAGGATTCCATGCCTGGCTCACTCTACTCCGATCTCGCAAAGATCTACGAGAAAGCCGTCCAACTCCCTACCGAAGGATCAATCACCATCATTGCTGTCACGACTCTTAATGACGGTGACATTACCCACGCCATACCGGACAACACCGGATACATCACGGAGGGACAGCTGTTCCTCAGGGCCGACTCCGACTCCGGCAAAGTCATCATCGACCCCTTCCGTTCCCTGTCACGACTCAAGCAGAGGGTGCAGAATATCAAGACCCGAGAGGATCATAGCCAGGTGATGAACGCCGGAGTGCGCCTCTACGCCGACGCTCAGAATGCCAAGACAAAACTCGAGAACGGTTTTGATCTGTCGGATTATGACAAACGTTGCCTGGAATATGCCAAGGAATACGCCACCAGGCTTCTCTCGATAGATGTCAACATCTCTATCACTGAGATGCTCGACACCGCATGGGAGTTGTTCGGGAGGTATTTCAGCAAGGCTGAGACAGGTATCAAGCAGTCCTTTATTGACAAATACTGGAAAGGCCGCTAAAGGAAGATGGCTATCAAGTTTCAATATAACAAGACAGCGCTGAACAACCTGCAGAAGCAGCTCAAGATGCGCCAGAACGCCCTCCCGACGTTGCAGAACAAGGAGAGCGCCTTGAGGCTTGAGGTGCGGAAGGCCAAGGACAAGAGTGAGAGCCTTATCAAGGAACTCGACGAGGCGGAGAAAAAGTACGACTATCTCGCTCCCCTATGGAACGAGTTCGAGCACGATCTCGTGTCTATCACCGAGGTTGACCTTAGGACCGTCAAGGTGGCTGGGGTGAAGTGCCCCGAGCTCGGGGAGATCAAATACGAGATCAAACCCTTCAACACCTTTGTCAAACCCGCATGGTACATGGATGGTGTGGCGATTCTGAAGGAACTGTCCCGCCTCGGTATCGAGTCGGAGGTATACAAGGAGAAAAGGCGTATCCTGGACTATCAGAGGAAAAAGACCACCCAGAAGGTAAACCTCTATGAGAAAGTCCAGATTCCCGGGTACCAGGAGGCGATACGCAAGATCAAAAGGTACATGGAAGACGAGGAGAACCTCAGCAAGGCGTCATCCAAGATCGTGAAGGAACGCCACGCCGCGGAAGAAGAAATGGAGGAAGGAAGCGATGATTGACAGGATGACCAAATATTCCTTTGTCCTTCTCAGCGGTGACGCTCCAGCCTTCCTCAAGGATCTGGAGGAGTTAGGGGTTGTTGATATCACCCGGGCGGACAAGCCGGTCGATGATATCTCCACCAAGCTCGCGGCTGAGGTCGACGCGTGTGGAAAGGCTGTTAACTTCCTTAAAGCTATCGTGCCTGATCCTGACACCGGTCACGGGAAATTCACCGTATCCGCCGATGGGGAGATCAGGGATCCTCTCACCATGTTCCAGGAGATAGCCCCCAAGGAAAAACAGCTGAAAGCTGACATAGAGGCCGCGCACAAGGAGCTTGAGGAAGCCAGGATCTGGGGAAGCTTCGACAAGGAAGCTATTGAAGCCCTTGAGCGTGAGGGTTTGAAGATCAGGTTCTACCGTGTACCTAAGAAATCTTTTGACCCGTCTTGGGCATCCGAATACGCCCTCCAGGAGATAGCCGACAACGGGAAACAAGTGTGGTTTGTGACAGTCTCGGACGATCCCTCGTATTCATTCCCTGTTGAGGATATTCCGGTTCCGCGGTTCGATCTCACCGCGGCCGAAGGCAATCTCGCCGATAAGGAAGGGAAACTCATCGCTTGCAAGGGTATCTTGTATTCCCTTAAGGATTATATTCCATCCCTTCAGAAGAGGGGGAACGATGCGATGTCCAAACTCCAGCGCCATCTGGCGGACGCCGGATCCGTCAAGGCGGCTGAGGGGCACATAACCACCTTCGAGGGTTTCGCCCCGGTGGAAGATGAGGAACGTCTGACCAAGGCTTTCGACGCCATGAGTGGGGTGTTTTACATCAAAGAGGAGGCCGTCAAGGAAGACAATCCTCCCATTAAGTTGAAGAGCAACCGTTTCACAAGGATGTTCTCAGTCCTCACTGACATGTACGGACGTCCTGAATACAACGAGTTCGACCCGACTCCTTACCTATCGATATTCTTCCTGCTCTTCTTCGCGATGTGCATGGGAGACGCCGGTTACGGCCTGGCGCTTATCGTGGGCGGCTTCCTGCTCAAACGTACCGAGGGACTGAAGGACTTGGGGCCCCTTGTATCGACCCTTGGCGTGGGTACCTTCGTTATAGGCATCGTTATGCACACATTCTTCGGCTACGACATATCCGCTGTCTCTTGGATACCGGATTGGCTCAAGAAGTGCATGGTTACGGGAAATATCGCGGGGTTTGACGCCAATATGGTATTATCCGTACTGATAGGTATAGTCCACCTTTCCCTCGCGTTTGTCCTGAAGGCGGTTTATGCCACAAAGAAGAAAGGATTCGCGAATTCACTCGGGACATGGGGTTGGACACTTCTTGTGGTTGGTGGAGTCATAGTTGGAGGAATATCCCTCACGGGGGTATTGAGTTCTGAGGTGACGAAATGGATCATTATCGCGATCGGTGTGATCTCAGCCATAGGAATATTCCTTCTCAGCGATATTCATCGTAACCCTCTGAAAAACATCGCCCCAGGCCTCTGGGAAACCTACAACACCGCCACCGGCCTTCTTGGAGATGTGCTCAGTTACCTCCGCCTTTACGCCCTCGGGCTTGCCGGAGGCATGCTTGGAAAGGCTTTCAATGACATCGCCGCGATGACTGTCGGTGACGGGGGCTTCGGTGTGGGTTGGATCGCCTTCATCGTCATATTCCTTGTGGGGCATTCTCTCAACCTCGCGATGTGCTGCCTTGGAGCCTTCGTCCATCCGCTACGACTTAATTTCCTCGAGTTCTTCAAGAACAGCGGCTATGAGGGGAAGGGCAGATTGTATAGACCAATAACAAACAAACAAAACTAATAAGATTATGAATGAGATTCTAGGTTATCTGGGGTTAGGGCTTATGCTCAGCCTTGCCGGCATCGGAAGCGCCATCGGGACCACTATCGCTGGTAACGCTGCTGAAGGCGCCCTCAAAGTCGCTCCTGAGAAGTCCAGCAGCTACATGATCCTCTCGGCCCTTCCGGCCACACAGGGCATCTACGGCTTCGTGGCCTTCTTCATGTGGCTCCTTGTGTACAAGTTCGATTTCGCCGCGAACGGTCCCATCCTTTTCGGTGTGGGAATCGGCGTGGGAATCGTCTGCCTCATTTCCGCGATCCGCCAGGGAATGGTTTGCGCCAACGGTATCGTGGGCATCTCCCAGGGCCATGACGTCCAGACAAACACACTCATCTACGCCGCTCTCCCTGAGTTCTACGCTATCCTCGGGCTTGTCGGCGCTCTTATGCTCACATTGGCCATCTAAAAAATGAGCCTAATCAAATCTATCTCCGGGATCCGGGGAACCATTGGAGGAAAGCCTGGAGAAGGCCTGTCTCCGGTCGATATTGTCGGTTTCACTTACGCCTACTGCGCCACCCTCCCCTCCCGGAAGATGAAACCGGCCGGGGAAAGGTACAAGGTTGTGGTCGGGAGGGACGCGCGTATCTCCGGGCCAATGGTTGAGAACCTGGTCGTAGGGACTCTGGTGGCTTGCGGGGTCGATGTCGTGAAGATCGGGCTCGCATCCACACCGACCACTGAGATGGCGGTCACTTTCGCCGGCGCTGATGGAGGAATCATCCTGACCGCATCCCACAACCCGAGGCAATGGAACGCCCTGAAACTGTTGAATGACAAGGGAGAGTTCCTGACAGCCGCTGAGGGGCAGGCCATCCTGGAAATCGTCGGGAAGGGAGACTTTGATTTCTCCGGAGTCGACGAGCTTGGCAAGGTCACTGAACACGACTACACAGACGAGCACCTTGACGCTGTCCTGGCCCTTCCTGATGTGGATGTGGATTCCATCTCAGCTGCCGGGTTCAAAGTAGTACTTGACGCCGTCAACTCGGTTGGAGGAATAATAATGCCTCGCTTGCTTGAGAGGCTGGGGGTCGAATGCGTATGCCTGAATTGCGAGCCGACCGGCGACTTCGCCCATAATCCGGAACCTCTTCCCTCGAATCTTACCGAACTTAGTTACGCTGTGGTCCAAGAGAAAGCCGACTTGGGCATTTCCGTGGACCCGGATGTGGACCGTCTGGCCCTGATTTGCGAGAATGGTGAGCCGTTCGGGGAGGAATATACACTTGTCAGTGTCGCGTCCTATTTGTTCGAGAGAGCGGCCAAAATAGCTGAGGCGGAGAGTATTCCCCTTGAGGAAGTCACCTATCCCCACGCCGCCGTCTCCTGCTCAAATCTTTCAAGTAGCAGGGCGCTTAGGGATGTCACAGAGAAATTCGGGGGGACCTATTACGCTGCCGCCGTCGGGGAGGTCAATGTCACCTCAAAGATGAGGGAAACAAATGCCCTGATCGGTGGAGAAGGTAACGGAGGTGTCATCTATCCCGCCATACACTACGGACGTGACGCTATGGTAGGAGTGGCCCTATTCCTTTCCAATCTTGCCCGTAAGAAAATGAAAGTCAGTGAGTTAAGGAAGACCTATCCGGAATATCACATCGCAAAAAACAAGATTGAGCTATCCGACAAGGCCCTGATAGACAAGATCCTGGACGAACTGAAGAATATCTACGCTTCGGAGGATGTGAACTGCGTTGACGGGGTGAAGATCAGTTTCGAGGCTGAGCGCAAATGGGTTCACCTTCGCCGCTCCAACACGGAACCTATAATCAGGATTTATTCTGAGGCTCCCACCATGGAAGAGGCGGAGGCACTTGCCGGTGAGGTCATTGGAGTAGCCAAATCTATAATCGACCGCTGATGTTCTCTTTCAGAACCACTCCCCTGGAGGACCAATTGGACAAGGCGCTGACAAGCGGCAGTGTCGGGTGTTTTTGCACCCAGAATTGCTGGGATACAGCCCGTGGCCGTTATATGCACGACCTGTTCCGGGAGAGAGGCAATCTGAAGGTGGTCTTTTCTCCAAGGGACACGGAACTCACTCCGGGGACAAACCACATCTCATTTGAGGCATCCGCCCTGGAAGGTCTTGATGCTGTGGTAGTTGAGATTCAAGATGCTGGAGCGAGATATTTCAACTACAGCAAGGATGTGTTCCACTTGATGGAGACCCTCTCCAAGATGGAAAACTCACCATCACTTTATATTGTTGACCACATAAACCCGGCAGGAAGGATAGTCGAAGGCTCCATGCCAAGTGGACCGGTTGAGCCACACACACCTAAAGTCGCTCACAGGCACGGTATGACCCTCGGGGAACTCACCTCGATTTATTACAATGAGATAGGTGCCTCATATCCCCTTCATGTCATTTCAGCGTTGGCTAATGACGCCACAAGGCAGTTGTTACCTTGGACTATAGCTCCCGCTTCTGACATTCCAGGCATGTTCACTTGCCAGATGTATCCTGGGGGTGGTTTATGGAACAATACAACAATCACTCCCGCCATCGGCACAGCGAGGCCTTATGAATATTTCGGGGCCCCGTTTATCAGGCATGACCGCTTGGAGATCATCCCTGCCCCCGCTGGGGTCATGATGCGTCCCTGTACTTTCACCCCGGCTGCCGGACGCCATGAGGGACGCCAATGCCAGGGCTATCAGATAATGCTGCAGCCGGGAGTCGAGTATCATTCATTGCTGCATACAGTCCAACTGATCAGATACTTCCTTGAGAGATACCCGCAATTCGAATTGCTCGATGGTTTCGAGGAGAAGCTGGCTGATTCCACTCTGATGAGTTACATAAAAGGCGACTTGACTTATCAGGAGGCCAGGGAGCATGTCAAGATCGAGGAGCAGAAATGGATTCGCAAAGCCAAGCGCTACACCCTCTACGAAGATCAGCCCTACCGCATTAAATAAGCGTTTTTACAAATCAAGACCCCCGTATAACAGAAGAAGTCTATAACAGAAGAAGTCCCTGGCAGACTCGTGTCTGTCAGGGACTTCCGAAGAACGGCGGCGACCTACTCTCCCAGCTGGTGGGCCAGTACCATCGGCGCGGATGAGCTTAACGGCTCTGTTCGGGATGGGAAGAGGTGGAT
>JAFYYW010000005.1 GCA_017548985.1 Bacteroidales bacterium | reverse complement strand
AGATGCCGACACACCGAATGTGAAGCACTGGTAGATGTTGCTGCAGAACTGGCTGTAGTAATACACATCGATCGGGGCCGCGTCATATTCATAACCGCCGATCAAGACAGTCTGCTTCCCGGCCATGAAACTCCAACGGTCGGTGGCCTGCCAGTTCAGATACATGAAGTCAGTGGCGTTGAACATGTTCCGCTCGTCAAAGACCTTCTTGTTGAGCCTCTGGCGGATGCGGTAGTCAATCTTCGGGGTTATATGGCCAAGCAGGTGGAGGTTGAGATAATCTCCTGTCATCTGGCTGTTGTACACCCCATCCTCGGTCTCCTGATGGAAGGAGGCCCTCATATCCAGGAAGAACCTGTCGACACCAACCTGGGCCGACGTCAGGACGGGAATCCACAGCAACAGGAACCCGACAAGGATTTTCTTCATAATAATTTGTTAGTCAGCGAAATCCATCTCTTTGAACAGATAGGATGCATGTCCTATCTTATCCACGACAAAGAGCAGATACCGGATGTCCAGGGAGATGTTCCTGCACACCTCGGGATCGAAGGCTATGTCACTCATAGTGCCTTCCCAGACCCTGTCGAAATTGATACCGATGAGGTTGCCGTCAGCGTTTATGACCGGGGAACCCGAATTGCCGCCTGAGGTGTGGTTCGTGGCAATGAAACAGACCGGCTGGTCATCATGGCCGCCCTCGGCGTAAATGTCACGGAGCACCTGCGGAATGTTGTAGTCGAATATATCAGGGTTATCCTTCTCGATTATTCCCTTCAGGGTCGAGACAGGAGCGTAATACATTCCATCGGCGGGATGGTAACCGGCGACATGGCCGTAAGCCACACGGAGAGTCAGGTTGGCGTCCGGATAGAAAGCCTTGTCCGGCTCAAATGCCATCTGTGCGCGCATGTAATCCCTGTTCGCCAGGCGGATCTTGGCGTTAGCCTCATTGACCACCGGGCTGATATCCTGGGCGAACCATGTGGCGAAAGCCTTCTGGAGCTCATAGGCGGGATCCTTATAGACAGACTCCAGGTCAGCCTTTGTCAAAGCGGATACCTTTGCCTTGTCGGTGAACACCGTATTCTTGAAAAGATCATCCTTCCAAGCCTTGACACTGCCATAAGAGGCGAGTTTCTCCTTGAAATACTCCGGCTTGAAGCGGTCTTCCATCTTCTGGTCGAAAGCCTCCATCATGGCCACGAATATCTCCTCATCAATCGGCTGGTAATAATCCTTGAAGAAAGACTCGGCGTTCGCGGCGGCGGAAGCTCCCCTCTCGAGGGTGGCGACTACGCCCGAGGCGAAGTTAAGGATCTCGACGGCCCTGACTGTCTCGGAGTAATACTCTGAAGCGCGGAAATAAGGGTTGCGCTCAGCGTAAAGAGCCCCCAGCTTATCAACAAGCCCCTCATATTCAGTTCCTTCCGCCCATTTGTTGAAGCGGGACTCAAACTCCTGCTTAGAGGCGACAGTCTTCATCTTCTTGATGCCTTTCTCCTCTCCCTGCCACTTCTTCCAGGCGTTGGAGACACTGGCGTTCTTGGAGGAATACTGGATACGGACAGCCTGGCTGGCGTTCATGTATTTCTTCTGGATGTCAAGTCTCTTGGTGCGAAGGTCTATCTTCTGGGGGTCGGATACCTCAGCCACATATTTGACCTCCTCGGACATCACATATTCCTTGGTGCTTCCGGGGCATCCGTAGACAAATGTGAAATCACCCTCCTTGACGCCCTTACGGGAAATCTTGAAAAACCTCTTGGGCTTGTAAGGCACATTGTCCTCAGAGTAATCGGCAGGCTCGTTGTCCTTTCCGGCGTAGATCCTGAATATGGAGAAGTCGCCGGTATGGCGGGGCCACATCCAGTTGTCAGTGTCGCCTCCGAACTTTCCGATAGAGGACGGCGGGGCGCCCACCAGACGGACGTCGCGGTAAATCTTATAAACGAAAAGGAAATACTGGTTGCCATAATAGAGGGCCTCCACACTGGCGCGGAGACCTTTTCCCTCCTCCATGGCGGCTCTAACAATCTCACCCGAGTTGACCCTGATCACGGAATCCCTCTGCTTCTCGGTCATCGAGGGGGAATATCCCTTCAGGACCGCTCCGGTGACATCCTCCATCCTCTGGAGGAAACTGACCGTGAGTCCCCTGTTAGGGAGTTCCTGACTCCTGTCCATCGCCCAGAAACCATCCTTGAGGTAGTCGTGCTCGACACTGCTGTGGCGCTGGATAAAGCTGTACCCGCAGTGGTGGTTAGTGAGGAGCAGGCCCTCGTCAGACACGATCTCCCCGGTGCAACCGCCGCCGAAAAGGACGACGGCATCCTTGAGGGAGGCCTGGTTGACACTGTAAATGTCCTCGGCCGAAAGCTTGAAACCTTTGGCCTGCATGTCACCGATCCTCTGGGAGATCAGGGCCGGAAGCCACATTCCCTCGTCAGCGCGGGCGGCGCCGAGGGCGGTGACGAAAATGAACAGGGAAAAAAGAACTCTTTTCATCTCATTGGTGATTTAGAGTCACAAAAATAAGAAATTATTGTATATTAGCAACAAATCAACCAGAGGAAGGTCATGAAAGAAGATGGAAGACTAAAGCACTGGTTAAAGGATATCATATATATCAACGACCAGATAGACACCGACGAGGCAGCCGAGAAAATAAAGAGCAACATTTATTTCCGGGGTCCCAATGTCTGGATTCTCGCGTTCTCAGTCATCATCGCGTCAGTTGGTCTGAATGTCAACTCCACGGCCGTCATAATCGGCGCCATGTTGATATCGCCCCTTATGGGCCCTATCATGGGAATTGGCCTGTCCCTTGGCACAAGTGATGCCCGCCTGCTCAACAGCAGTTTCCGGAACCTGTTGATAATGGTGGTGGTTAGCCTCCTCGCGGCATCGTTCTATTTCCTGATCTCACCTCTTAACCTTGTTAATCCGACCGAGCTGCTGGCGAGGACCAGACCGACTATCTACGACGTGCTCATCGCTTTGTTCGGCGGACTGGCGGGCATTCTTGAAAGCTGCAGGAAGGAGAAAGGCACGGTACTCTCCGGCGTCGCCATCGCCACCGCCCTCATGCCACCGCTCTGCACCGCAGGCTACGGTTTGGCCAAGGCCAACCCGCAGTACTTTCTCGGCGCCATGCTCCTCTTCCTCATCAACTGCGTGTTCATCATTCTCGCCACCTTCTTGATGACCAAGTACTTGAGGTTCAAGGAAGCCGAATACAAATTCCCGGCTGTGGCCAAGCGGACAAGAACGCTCATGACACTCGCCATCATAATCGTTATGGTCCCGAGCCTCTGGAGCGCCGTGATGATGGTTAAGGACAACAACATCGAGCGGAATGTCCAGAGCTTCATAGCCGCAAACAAGAACTACAGCCAAGGTTATATTTACGATTACAAGATAACGAACGGGAAGGAAGGAAAGGTGGAGATCTACTACGCCGGCAACAAACTGACGGACGCCGAGAGGACCGCTCTGACGGAGTCTGCCGAGTTCCACGGCATTCCCACCTCCCGGCTCGTGTTCAAGGAGAGCGATTTCAGTTCCTCCGAGAAGACCACAGACCAGCTTCTCAAGGGCATATATGACCGTGCGGAGGACGAGTTGACCCGTAAGGACAAACAGATTGAAGATCTCCAGAAGGAGCTGTCCGACATAAAAGGCAAAGAGATCAATTACCAGAGGGTCACACGTGAGGTCAGGTTCAGTTATCCCGAAGTCAAAGACCTCGCGATCGGCAAGGGAGCGGTTGTGGATGATAGCCTGAAAGTCAAGGACATGACCATCATCGTGGCCAATTCAAATAAGCCTGTTCCGAAGGACAGGCTCCAGAAACTCGAGGAATGGCTCCGCCTACGTCTTGAAGACTCGACAGCAGTGGTCCATAACATAGTTGTAAAGAAATAATAAAAATGAGAACACTTGTTTTAATACAAACCTTTATCGCGGTCGCCCTTGTGGCCGCAGGATGCTCCGCCCAGAGGCAAGTCGCCCGGACGGAGGATGACACTGTGAATATAGGTTACCAGGACGTGTCCAAAGAGAACCTGACATATTCGGTCTCACATCTTGAGAACAATAACAACAAGCCCTACAACACGATCTACGACTATTTGAGGGAGATGGTTCCAGGGGTCGAGGTGCATAGCACCGGCCCATTCACCGCCAAGGTCTACGTCAGAGGCATCCAATCCATCAACAGCCCTACTGACCCGCTATTCGTGGTGGATGGGGTCATGATGGATGACATTTCGATGATCAATCCCTATGACGTCCGCTCAGTTGACGTCCTGAAAGACTCCGCCACTGCCGTCTATGGAGTCAGAGGCACAAACGGAGTCATAATAATTAATATGAAGAAAGCTTCCAAATAGTTTTTTTTTCTTATTTTCGCGTCTCAAGTTGAACTAAATAATTCTTTATGGGTTTAAATGAAGAAACTGGTTGTTTTAGCGGCTTCGATCCTGCTTTGCACCCTTGCCCAGGCGCAAGGGGCTGACGATTCCGGCACCAGTGCCGGGATCACCATCATTCCAAGGATTGATTTCAATCCGGTTTTCTACGATGGGAAATATGAAGAGGCGACTCTCGGCAATTCTTCACTTTATTCTCTTTTTGAGGGAGATATCTCCGACAAACTCTCGTTCAGTATCTGCAACCACTGGCTCAGCACTGAGCCTAAAAGCTTGTACCAGAACACCTGGCGTTCAGACGACGTCAACTGGTGCGACTGGGCTTATCTGGAATACTATCCAGGCAATTTCGTGATCACCGCCGGCAAACAAGTCGTCACCTTCGGTGGTTTCGAGCTCGAGCAGAATGACTACGAGATCCATTGGGACATGATGTCATCCCTCTACAACCAATTCCAGTGCTACCAGTGGGGCCTCAAGGCCGGATGGATGAACGATGCCGAAAGCACCGGATTCTTCCTTCAGGCAGTCAGTTCGCCCTACGGGGAGAAGCCGTTCGACGCCATGTCATACTCATTCCAGTACCAAGGCAACTACGGTCCTTTGAGCCTTCTCTACAGCACTAACTTGATCGACAACTGGGATGGAGGCTATGAGTGGATGTTCAGCCTTGGCCACCAGCTGGAAGTCGGTGACTGGACCCTCGGAGTGGATTTCACAAACAAGGCGGGCAACGCTTGGACCATCCTCAATGACGGCGTCACAATTTTCGGCACCGCCAAAGTCAATCCCTCCGACCATTGGGAGCTGATCGGCCGCGCCGGCTATGAGCACTCACACAACATGAACCTGGATAACGGCATATTCGGATTCGCCGCCCACTGGTTCCCCCTCAGGAACAGCCAGGACCTGCGTATCCATGCCGCCGCCGCTTACCAGCACCTTTATAAAATGACATCCCTCACTATCGGGGCCATGTATTACATCAACATCCCCAGGAAAAGATAATGAGCGAGAACAAGAAAGACATCATCATCAACATCGAGCACCTCTCCAAGTCCTTCGGGGACAACCTGGTACTCAATGACATATCCTTGTATATCCGCAAAGGGGAGTTCCTTACCCTGCTCGGCCCTTCGGGCTGCGGCAAGACCACTCTCCTGCGGCTTATAGCCGGATTCCTCCAACCCGACGAGGGTCGCATCATGATGGAATGGGATGACCGGGGCGGCAAGAAAGAGTTCCGTGACGTGGCGGGTATTCCTCCCCACCAGAGGCCTCTAAACACCGTTTTCCAGCGTTACGCCTTATTCCCCCACCTCGACGTATACGACAACATCGCCTTCGGTCTCAAACTGAAAGGTGTCCCGAAAGACGAGATTGACACCAGGGTCCGTAAAGTCCTCAAGCTCGTGAGCATGAGCGACTATGAGGATCGTGATGTGGACTCCCTTTCCGGAGGCCAGCAGCAGAGGGTCGCTATCGCGAGGGCTATAGTCAACAAGCCGAAGGTTCTTCTTCTTGACGAGCCGCTGGCCGCCCTTGACCTCAAGATGAGGCAGGACATGCAGATCGAGCTGAAGGAGATGCACCAGAAGCTCGGCATCACATTCATCTACGTCACCCACGACCAAGGTGAGGCCCTGACTTTGAGTGACACTATCGCCGTCATGAATGAGGGCAAGATCCAGCAGATCGGCACCCCGACCGACATCTACAACGAGCCGGTCAACTCCTTCGTCGCTGACTTCATCGGTGAGAGTAACATCCTGAACGGTACGATGATACGTGACCGGGAGGTAAGCTTTATCGGCCATAACTTCCCATGCGTCGACGAAGGGTTCGGCGAGAATGTCCCGGTCGATGTGGTGATCCGTCCCGAGGATGTCCTGATAGGCACTGACACAGAGGGCGCCCAGTTCACCGGGAAAGTCAAGTCATGCGCCTTCAAGGGAGTCCATTACGAGATGTATGTCGACACCGACTCCGGCAATGAGCTCCAGATTCAGGATTATGACCCCTATGAGCCCGGAACCACTGTCGGGTTGAGAATCAATCCGGACGACATACAGGTAATGAGGAAGGAGAGGGTCGAGAACGTGCTGGACTGCGAGATCATCGACGAGAACCACATCGAGATGCTCGGTGAGGAGTTCGAGTGCTCTTCGATTCCAACTGGAGCTGATGGGCCCGCGAAGGCACACATCCAGTTCTCCAAGGTCGACCTTTGGGACCACGAGGAAGAGGGAGTCACAAGGGGCGAGGTCTGGTTCATCTTATACAAGGGCGACCACTACCACCTCACGGTTAAGACCGAGAGCGGTGAATATCTCTACGTCGACACCGACGACATCTGGGACAAGGGTGACCTTGTCGGAATCAGCATCCAACCTGGGGATATCATAGTCGAGGCGGGAAATGGGCAAGAGAAGTAACTGGGCACTACCCTATTTCATATTCCTGGTACTCTTTGTCGCGTTGCCCCTCCTGCTGATCGTGCTTTACGCGCTGAGAGACGGGAGCGGAGGCTTCACCCTTTCCAATATCACCCGGTTCTTCTCCGATGGCGACGCCCTCAGCACATTTGCCGTGTCGATTGAGGTAGCTATCGAGAACACATTGATATGCTTGCTGTTAGGTTACCCGGCAGCATACATCTTGGCAAACAAGGACCTCAACAAATCCGCTGTCACCGCAATCCTCTTCATCCTCCCCATGTGGGTGAACGCCCTGATGAGGACATTGGCGACCGCGGAACTCTTCAACGTGTTCGGATTTACCCTGGGGAAAGGCACCCTGATCTTCGGTATGGTCTATGACTACCTGCCGTTCATGATCTACCCTATCTACAATGTCCTCCTTAAGATGGACAAATCCTATGGGGAAGCCGCGGCTGACCTCGGAGCCACTCCAACAGAGGTGTTCCGCAAAATCACCCTTCCCCTCTCCAAGCCGGGAATATTCAGCGGCATCCTGATGGTCTTCATGCCGACGGTGAGCACCTTCGCCATTTCCGAGTTCCTGACCAACAACAAGATCAAACTGTTCGGAACAATCATCCAGGAGAACATCAACTCTTCGATGTGGAACTACGGCGCGGCGCTTTCTTTCATAATGCTTTTGATAATAGGTCTGACCACTATCCTGCTTGGAGGCGAGGACCGCGAGATTGAGGGAGGGACGCTGTGATGAAGAAGTTTTTCGCCCAAGCATATCTCTGGATCCTTTTGATCCTGCTTTACGCCCCGATCGCGTTCATCGCCATCTACTCATTCACCGAGGCCAAGGCGTTCGGCAGCTGGACCGGATTCTCAGGCAAGCTGTACGTCAACCTCTTGACAGGCAATATCACTGGAGGACACGGCCTGGTGCAGGCCATTGAGAACACTCTCATAATAGCGCTGATCTCCGCCATCGTTTCAATGATTCTCGGAACCATCTCAGCCATAGGCATTTTCCACCTGAGAGGCCGGAAGAAAAAGACCATCCAGTTCCTCAACAACATCCCTATGATCAACCCGGATGTCATCACTGGTGTGTCCCTCTTCCTGCTGTTCGTGTTCCTCGGATTCTCTCAAGGTTACATGACTGTCATCCTGGCCCATATCACATTCTGCACGCCTTATGTCGTGCTGAGCGTTTTGCCGAGGCTCGGACAACTCAATCCCAACATCTACGAGGCTGCCCTCGATCTCGGAGCGACACCCTCCCAGGCACTCTGGAAAGTGTTGGTTCCCCAGCTCCGCCCAGGAATGCTCACCGGATTCATTCTGGCTTTCACCATGTCCCTGGATGACTTCGCCGTGACATTCTTCACGAGAGGCACTATCGGACTTGAGACACTCTCGACATTCATCTACGCTGACGCCCGCAGGGGTGGCCTCACTCCCGAGTTGCGTCCGCTCATGACATTGATATTCATTCTCATACTCGTCGTCCTTGGCCTGATAAACGGCAGGCAAGGGAAGGCTAACCAGCAAAACCATATCAATCTATAGGAAATGAAAAGATTACTCTGCATCCTCGCAGCGGCGCTGATGGTCGCCGGATGCTCCTCCGACAGGGAGCACATCCTCAAAATCTACAACTGGAGCGATTACATGGAAGAAAGCCTCATCGGGGATTTCGAGAAATGGTACGAGGAACAGACCGGAGAGAAGGTCAAAATAGTCTACCAGACTTTCGATATCAACGAGACGATGCTCTCCAAGATCGAGAAAGGACATGAGGACTACGATGTCGTGTGCCCTTCCGATTACATTATCGAGAGGATGATCCGCTACGACTTGCTCCTCCCTATCGAGCAGGACTTCGGAGAGACGCCCAACTACATCCAGAGCGGGGTCTCCCCATACCTGATGGAGCGTCTGAAGGAATTGAGGACAGGCGACGTCGATCCGACCAAGTACGCCGTGCCTTACATGTGGGGCACTGTCGGTTTCATATTCAATCCTAATCATGTCGACCGTGAGGACCTCAGGACTTGGGACGTGCTGCGCAACCACAAGTATGAGGACAAGATATTTGTCAAGGACGCCGCTCGTGACATCTACAGCCAGATCATCCAGTACCTGAAGAAGGATGAGATCGAGGCTGGGACCGTCACGAGGGAGGACCTGCTGGCCATTCCCTCCAAGGAGAATGTGGACCTCGTCGAGAACTACCTGATGCAGATCAAGGACCAGGTCGCAGGCTATGAGGCCGACTTCGGAAAGGACCAGCTCATTCTCGAAAGGGGCTGGATCAGCCTTAACTGGAGCGGTGACGGAAGATGGGCCCGCGACGAGGCTGAGAAGGTTGGGGTCACCCTTGACTTCATCGTTCCGGACGAGGGTTCCACCATCTGGTTCGACGGCTGGGTGATTCCCAAATACGCGAAGAATGTCAAGGCCGCCCGCTACTTCATCAACTTCATGTGCGAGACCGGCAATTCGATAAAGAACTGTGACTTTGTGGGTTACTCCAACTCCTGCGGCACTCCCGAGATGCTCGCCAATTATATTGACGAGTCCTGCGAGCCTCAGGATCTGAGCTATTTCTTCGGCCCTGGAGCGGACTCTGTACATATCGATCCCCTTCTCTATCCCACAAAGGAGGTCATCGCCCGCTGCGCTCTCGAGCACGACTGGGGTGAGGATTCGGAGATGCTTATCTCGATGTGGTCCAGGGTCAAAGGCAGCAACGCCAGCGTCCTGACCTATCTTATCGTAGGCGGCATCCTTGTCGCCCTTGTGGTCGCCGTGATACTCTCCAGGAAGAACAAGAGACACTCCAAAGGCAAGAAAAGAAGATAAGCCATGGGAGTGACCGTTCACCCGGACAAGAAGGTGACCGATTCCTTCGCCGTGAAATGCTATGAGGTAGACTCGGCCAAACGGCTGAAGCCTACGGCTTTCATGGATATGGCCCAGGAGATGGCCTACCAGGCCGCCTCCGCCATGAAGTTCGGATATTACGAGCTGATAGAGAGCAACTTGGCTTGGGTACTGTCGAGGATGCGTTTCCGCTTCCTGGACACTCCCGTCTGGGAGGACGAGGTCACGATCCGCACTTGGCACAGGGGTGCTTTCGGACCATTTTTCGTGAGGGATTTCGAGGTCCTCGGGAAGGACGGCCACAGGATGATTGAGGCCACAAGCTCATGGGTGGTGATAGATGTCACGAGCCGGCGTATGGCCCGTCCGGAGGATGTGCTTCCCTCCGAGGACACCGCCTGCCATGACTACGCCATAGAGGTTCCGGCCGGGAAGGTCATGATGCCCAAAGGTGTGGAGCAGACACTCGTCACGACTCATAAGGTGGCATATTCCGACATAGATCTCGTGGGCCACGCCAACAACGAGCGCTATGTCGCCTGGGCGATGGACTGCATGGATTACGGTACTGAAGGAGTACGTGTCGACGAGGTCGAGATCGTTTTCCACCATGAGGCCAGGCCAGGCGACGAGATCGCCCTTTACCGGGCTGACTCAGAAGGAGCCACCTTCGTGGAAGGTCGCAGGGAGGGGATTCCAATCTTCTGCGTCAAGTTCGGAAATATCTCTAAATGAATATGTTGAGACATACTTTTCTATTCCTTTCACTGGCGGCGGCGCTATTCGTGGCATGCCGCTCCGAGAAGGTGGACACCCTCAAGACCGGAGACCTCGTGTTCGTCGGTATCCCTTTGGACTATTCCCTTGACAACGGTTCTATGGACGCGGCCATCGCAAGCTCCACCGGTTCCCCTGACAGCCTCAACCTCATCCATGTGGCTATCGCCGAGGTGGATGCCGAAGGTGAATGGATTATCGACGCCACAATAAAGAGAGGTATCGACCGCCATCCCCTCGACACATTCATCACAGATTTCACTTTGAAGGACGGCTCTTTGCCTGTATTCATAGTAAAGCGGCTCAAGGATCCCTCAAAGGCCTCTGAATACGTCTCCAATACCAGGAAATATCTCGGACGTCCCTATGACCTCCACTTCAATACCACGGATGACTCTCTCTACTGCAGCGAGCTGGTCCGGGATTGTTATGTGGATCCCGACGGGGAATATATATTCGAAACAGTACCGATGAATTTCAAGGACGCCGACGGGGAGTTCCCGCTATACTGGAAGCAGCTCTTCGAACTCCTCCAATCCCCTATCCCTCAAGACCTTCCGGGCACCAATCCACAGCAGATGTCCCAATCCCCCGCCCTCGTCTCAACGAAGGTTGATCTGCTCAGGCGGTAAGGTACCCCCCTAAAACTCCTCGCTACGCTCGGCCCCTCCCACTCACTTCGTGAGCGCCCCCCCCCTCTTACGAGCCGAGGGTGGCTACGGTTTTAAGGGTATTACCTTGATGAACCCCTGTCATTCTGAGCGCAGCGAAGAATCTTTTGGCCAAACGGATGAATATTTCTATATTTCGGAAAGGAACTATAAATCAAATAAAGATAAAACGGACATGAAAAGATTAATCCTGACGGTCGCTGCGGCATTCGCGACCGTGGCGGCATTCGCCTGCACCAACCTCATTGTCGGCAAGAAAGCCTCCGTGGACGGGAGCGTCATCTGCACCTACAACTGCGACGGCTTCGGTTTCGCCTCACCCCTCACCTACAGCGCTCCCGGCCGCCACGCCGAAGGCGAGCTCATCGAGCTTCGCGGCTGGGGTCCATCCACCGAGCGTCGTTTCATATCCCAGGTTCCCTACACCTATGGGGTCGTGGGCCTTATGAACGAGAACCAGGTCTCCATCGTCGAGACGACCTGGGGCGGCCGTAACGAGCTTGTAAACCGCGAGGGTTATTTCGATTATTTCACCCTCATGGATATAGTGCTGCAAAGGGTCACGACAGCCCGTGAGGCTATCGCCTGCATCCACAACCTGGTCCAGGAATATGGCTACAGCAGCAGCGGCGAGTCTTTCGCCATCTGCGACAAGAATGAGGCTTGGATCATGGAGATCATCGGCAAGGGCAAGGACAACAAGGGCGCCATCTGGATCGCGATGAGGGTTCCTGATGACTGCATCTGCGCCTACGCCAACTCCAGCCGCATCCAGCAGTTTCCTCAGGCGAAGAAGGTTGACAAGAAGCTAGGCTTCTGCGTTGTTACTGGCGAGATCGAGTGCATGTATTCAGCTGACATCATCTCTTTCGCCCGCGAGAAGGGATACTACGACGGCCCTGACGCCAACTTCAGCTTCCGCGAGGCTTACGGCCCGATGGACTTCGGCACGATCCGCTACTGCGAGGCCCGTGTCTGGAGCTTCTACCGCCATCATTACAACACCGCCGAGATCGATAAGTATCTCCCCTACATCAACGGAGACATGTCCCAGATCGACCATCTGCCGCTCTGGATCAAGCCCGACAAGAAAGTCTCCGTTCGTGACATCATGAACGATATGCGCGACCATTACGAGGGCACAGCCCTTGACATGACCGCTGACATCAGCGCCGGTCCCTGGGCATCCCCTTACCGCAACCAGCCTGTGAACTACACTTCCAGCGACGGCACCGAGATGTTCCGCGAGAGGCCTATCGGCTGCCAGCAGAGCGGTATGACCATGGTATGCCAGATGAGGGATTGGCTGCCCGACGCTGTCGGTGGCGTAACTTATTTCAATATGGATGACGCCTCAATGGTGGCCTATGTCCCCGCTTATTGCGGAATCAACAGGGTTCCGGATCCTTTCCGCAGGGAGAACAACAGCATGAACGAGTTCAGCACCGAGAGCGCTTTCTGGATGAACAACTTCGTGGCGAATATGGTCTATCCTCGCTACAGCGCCATGATCGGCGACCTCAAGGAGGCTCAGGCCGAGCTTGAGGATTTCTACGCCAAGGATCAGGAAGAGGTTGAGAAGAGGGCTAAGGATTTGACTCCTTCTGACCGCACTGAATATCTGACCGGTAAGACGATCGCCTACACCGACATGATGATGAAGCGTTGGGACAAGCTGGCGAAGTTGTTGATTGTCAAGTTCAACGACCAGAGCATCAGAGCCAGCCAGAATGGTGAGATCCTTGCCGGGCGTCCCGGTCCCGGATTCCAGAGACCAGTAACGCCTGCCTACTCCCCTGTCTTCATCGACGCAGTGAAAGCCGCCACCGGCAACCGCTACGTCAAACCCCAGGAAGTCAAGATCCACGAGCGCTAGGTCCCTGAGCCTGCCGAAAGGCGGTCCCTGAGCTTGACGAAAGGCAGAACCTGCCCCGAGGACACTCCCGAATACTCCCAGGACACGAAAACACCCATTTTCGTTCCCTGGGAGTAAATTTTATACTCCAGAGTCAAGAAAACACCCTGTTTTTTGCCCCGAAAACACATCGTTCCCCGCCACCTCATCCTCGCCGCGAAACACCCCCGTTCTCGCTCTGAAAACTCCTCGTTCCCCGCCCTCAGAATACAGACAACCTCTAAACAGGCGTTCTCCAATATCTTTATATGCGTATCATTCAACCCGGTGTCGAAGGTGGTGCCAATTCCGGGACACCGGCGGCACTTTTGACGGTATTCCGCTACAGGTGGTGCCGATTCCGGGACACCTGCGGCATTTTTGACGGTATTCCGCTACAGGTGGTGCCGATTCCGGGACACCGGCGGCACTTTTGACGGCATTCCGCTACAGGTGGTGCGGATTCCGGGACACCGGCGGCACTTCGGACGGCACTCCGCTACAGGTGGTGCAGATTCCGGGACACCTGCGGCACTTTTGAGGGCATTCCGCTACAGGTGGTGCCGCAACCGGGACACCGGCGGCACTTCGGACGGCACTCCGCTACAGGTGGTGCAGATTCCGGGACACCTGCGGCATTTTTGACGGCATTCCGCTACAGGTGGTGCCGATTCCGGGACACCGGCGGCACTTTTGAGGGCATTCCGCTACAGGTGGTGCCGCAACCGGGACACCGGCGGCACTTCGGATGGAACTCCGCTACAGGTGGTGCCGATTCCGGGACACCGGCGGCACTTCGGACGGCACTCCGCTACAGGTGGTGCCGATTCCGGGACATCAGTCGCTGATCACGACTTTAACCGGTCGGGTGGGAGCGTAGACGAATTCGGAAAGGGATTCCGAATTGATCCTTTCCAGGCGCACCAGTGTTGTGTCATATCGCATTCCAGGAGCGTCAATGGCGTCCAGGATGCGGACCTGGCTGCTGCCGACATTACAGTCACGGAGGATCAGACTGTCCTGCGGGGGCCTGCACTGGATCAGGACCGGAATATCATTCTCAACGGAGACTCTCTCGAACACGATGTTGCTCTGGACAGGAATCTCCGCGTAGGGATAATAGCTTCTGGAATACTGGTCATGGTCGAAATGCAGGCAAATCGCCACCTGGCGCTTCTTGGCCAGATGAATATCCCGGAATATGACGTTCCGGACGCCGCAACTATGGCAGACGTTGCGGTCCTGCGACATTGTCCAGGTGATTCCGTCCGAATATGTCTGGGTGCCAGAAAGATGCCTGGGCTGTTCCGTGGATGTGTAATTCTGTTTGACTTTTGGGCCGTTGGAGCGATAAATCCTTCCCTCGGAGACAACCGCGTCGCCGGATGACTGGATATCCATTCCTTCCGACCAATCTTTCCACGCTCCCGCCAACAAACGGACAAAGAAGCCAGTAGTGCCGTGTTCAGGATCATCCAGATCGACGCAATCCTCGATCAACCCGTCCTCGATCCAACCCATTTCAGGATTGCTAGTGGTATAGTCCTGGGCGTTTAGCGCTATCGGGTCGTCATAGGTCTTGAATATGCCGTGGCGCACCACAAAACCTTTTCCAGGCCCGAAATGGACGGCGTCTTTCATGCCTTCGATATGGACATTCTCCACGGTCGCTCCCTCAAAAGTGCAGATCTGTATTCCGAAGTCGTGGACGGGCAAGTCAAGCATCGTGAAGTCGCTGATATTCAGATTCTTAATATAGAAGAATCCGACTTGGCAGGACAATCCCACGATGGCCGGTATGTCTGTCCCGTTGTAAAGGCCTTCGCATCGGATATTCAGGCCGGAGATGCTGATATCTTCATTATATTCCCGGGTCAGGGCGCCCCTGTTCAGGAACACGTGCCGCGCTCCTACCCCATCCGGATCAAGTGCCCTGCTGAGGATCACTCCATCGGCGAAAGATAGCTCTGTCCCGGAGTCCAGAAGAAGGGTCCGGCAAACCTCATAGACACCTTCTTTTCTGACCACGATTTTGCCGCCTCCGTCCAGACAGCGCTGGAAGGCCTCCGAATTGGCCAGGGCGTCGTTGCCGGGCAGGAAGCCGTACTTGTCAGCATATTTCACACGGTCATTGCCGGAGCAAGAGGCCAGGATGAGCAGCAGCGCCAGAGCTGAAAGCTTATGAAGAAATCGCATGTTCACATTTTTTTATAAAGATAGATTTATTTCTGTTTTTTATCAAAATCGTTTAAATTAGTGGATAATAAAAATATTCATCATGAGAAAGGCTTCCATATTAATTGTCGCTCTGTTGCTGGCTGCCACGGCGGCGCAAGCGCAGTACATTCCTCCGGTGGAGGAAGACGTCAAGGCCAGGCTTGCCGAATGGCAGGACCTGAAGTTCGGAATGTTCATCCATTGGGGCGCTTACAGCCAGTGGGGTGTCGTCGAATCCTGGTCACTGGCTCCTGACGACGTCTCATGGCAGTACAGGGCCAGAAGCGAGAGGAATATGGATTATTTCGAATACTTGAACGCGTATGAGCACCTTAAGGACACCTTCAATCCAGTGAAATTCGACCCGGGGAAATGGGCTGACGCCGCCAAGTACGCCGGAATGAAATACGTCGTGTTCACGACAAAGCACCATGACGGATTCTGCATGTTCGACACCCACCAGACCGACTACAAGGTGACAGACGAGGGATGCGCCTTCCATTCCGATCCGAGAGCCAATATCGCCAAGGAATTATTCGACGCCTACCGTGCCCGAGGCATCAAGGCAGGCGCGTATTTCTCGATTCCCGACTGGCACAGCAACGACTTCTGGTGGAGAAGGTTTCCTCCAAAGAGCACCAGGGCCAATTACAAGGCTTCCGAGCATCCGGAGAAATGGGCCGCTTACCAGGACTATGTCGCCGCGCAGCTTGATGAGTTGACTTCCGGTGAATACGGAGACCTTTACCTGATGTGGTACGATATGCCGGTCACTGATGACAGTGGAGAGGGGAAACATGACTGGGAGCGTTTCGCCAAGGTAGTCCGAGGCAACCAGCCCGGGATGATCATGGTGGCCAGAGGCCAGCGCAACATCTGGGAGAACTATCAGACTCCCGAGCAGACAATTCCGGAGAAGGCCCTCGATTTTCCTTGGGAGTCCTGTGTCACAATGACTTACAGCTGGTCATACAGGCCCAATCTGGATTATAAATCCACGCGGACTCTGCTCACGATGCTTGTACAGATTGTCTCCCGTGGAGGTAATTTCCTGCTCAATGTCGGCCCCGGTCCTGACGGCACTCTTGAGGATATCGCCTACGATCGCTTAAGGGAAATCGGCGACTGGATGCAAGTCAACTCCGATGGTATATACGCGACGAAAGCCGTCGAGCCTTATCAAGACGGCAATGTGTATTACACCCAGAAGGGCGATTATGTGTATGCCTTCTATGTCCCTGAAGAGGGAGCGGAAGAGACTTTGCCGGCTGTGATCAAGATTCCTTCTTTCACAGCGACCTCGTCCAAGGGCGTGCAGCTGATGGGTTCCAAGAAACCGCTGAAATGGGCCAAGGCTCCTGAAGGAGGAATGCTTGTGACAATTCCCGAGTCCTTAAGGAAGAACCCGCCCTGTGAGCACATCTGGTGCCTGAAGATAAAGGTGAAGTAACTTATTTGATGATGATGCGTTCCTCTTTATCCACTCGGATAAGGGGAACGCCGCTCATGCGCTCCTCAACGATGATATAATCTGATGAGGAAAGTGTTTTGACACGACCGTTTTTGACAATATCTTCCTTCTTGAGATGGAGGAAGTGCTCGATATTGGCATAGTGGAAGTCACCCATGGCGACCTTGATCAAATCTTCATCCTGGATACTACGGCCGTTCAGCTCAAGCACCTCGAGAACGCGCGTTTTCCGGTCGTAGACAACCTTGGCTCCTTTGGACATTTGGTAGAACTCACCACCATCGTCGGGAGCGTCTACGGACTCGTCACGGAACATCCATAACAACGCTTCCCTCAACTGCTTCCCGGTGATTATGAACTCAACGACTTTGTTGTCATAAGGATACACTTTTCTCAGGTCGCCCTTTGTGACCAACTCCCCAAGTTCCTTACCGCGAATGGCACCGCTGGAGACGAGAACGATATCGACCCCGGTGCCATCTTTTATGATATCCGTGAAAAGATGGCTCAGCATCGAGTCACGGTTACGCCGCGTCTGGGTATATACTCCGTCAAGCCGCGTCAGAACCTGCTCATAGACAGCATCAGTCATTGATTTGTAATTGTTCACGACCTTTTCAAGTTCGAGGTCCCTGGGGCAATTGTCGGAGTTGATGGGGATGAGTTTCCAAGTATATGAATCGATGGAATTCGTGTCAGTGTCGATGACCAGGTCAAACCGGCCGATCTGGTCCGTCCCGACAGCGGCCTGCACGATGGGTATGCCAGCCACCACCGCCGGCGCGTCGATAAGGGTATGTGAATGACCGCCGATAATCAGGTCAACGCCCCAGTCCGGATCCAGTTGCTCGGCGAGTTTCTGGTCATTCTCATATCCTATATGCGTCAGCAAGACGGTCAAGTCAATATCGACTGTCTGGTACGCCATACATATTCTCCCCACTTCCTCAGCCGCATCCTTGATACCGACCAAAGTGCTGATCAACTTCTCGTTACGGGTATATTCCAGGACATCTTCAGTCAGAATGCCTATGAACATTATCTTCATCCCGTCAATCTCGATGATCCTGTGGGAGTTGAACAACCTGGTGTTGTTGCTGGTCAGGAACATGTTGGCGTTGATGATCGGGAACTTGGCGCACTTCTCCAGGAAAAGGAGGTGTGCCAGGCCATAATCGACCTCATGGTTGCCGAGGGTAACCACATCGGGAGCCAGCAAATTCATTATCTCGATTGTGGAAATGCCCCTATATTCCTGATCGATGAGGGAACCTTTGAACATGTCGCCGGAAATGGCATACAGGACGTTCTTCTCCTCCTTTCGGGTCTTGGAGATATAACCGGAAAGCATCGACACGCCACCGGTCAACTTATCGTCAACCTTCTCGGCCAGGAAATCGCCGTGTAAGTCGTTGGAATGAAGTAAGGTAAGGGTCTTTTTCATAGGAATCAACAACTGAGTTCAACGCGAATATAGGCACTATTTTCCAGATTATTATCATGCTTATTTGCGATACAGGAAATTAATCAGTATCTTCGCGATACTTCCCCGAGATTGTGGTGATGCGGAGATTCCGCTACGAACCATGCTAGATGCGGCAATCTCAGGGATTTTTTCTGTTAAGAACGTTTCGTGAAGGTATAGTCTTCGTTCTTTCAAATTATAAATCACAACTACTACACAGATAAATAAGTCTGTCGCTATCTTTATAGGTGCAGCTATCATTCCTGTCATTTGTTTTTTGCCGTTAGTCGCATAGTAATCTAGCGGTAGTATTATTTCTCCTTTTTCTATAACGTCTTTTATCGCTGCGAATGAGGCGGCTTTGATTCTTCCTATGCCGTGAGATTTGTCAGATTGAATACCCTTCATATCCAAGAGTACATCGCCCCAAGGAGATGCTGCGACGCCACCTTGTTGTTGAAAAAACAATAAAACCTGTTCGGCGAACGTCATTCCAGCTACAGGAAGAAATTCATCACCGGTCAAAAAAACAATGGGATTAGTCGGTAAAGCTTTCATAGTAATAGATCATTTAGACTGCGGCAAAGATAAGTCTACCAAATAGAAAAAAAGATAAGAAACAGAAAAACCTGATTACTCATTTCTGAATGCAATGTTTATTAGCATCGCCAATGGTCTGTTGATAAGGTGGTTGATAATAAAAAACAAAAATTCATTAAAACTGTTTAAACAAAAAAAACTTTTGCTTAAATTTGTACGATTTCGTGCGTACGCATGCGTGAGCGTGAAAGCACCAAAAAGCAAGTGATTAAAAGTTAATTAATTAAATATAAAAAAACGTTTTTTTATGAAAAAGAAAATTTATTATGAGGCTCCGGAAATGGAGCAAATCCTGCTGAAACTGGAGCAGGGAATTCTTACCGACAGTGCCACCGGTTATAATCAAGGTGGTGGTGGCAGCTATGGAGATGGTGACACCAATAATAACGGAGACTATTAATCGACTTGAGGTTATGAAGAATCTTTTCAAATTTTTCGCGCCTGCGGTTATAGCGGCCGCCGCGTTCACTGCTTGCCAGGATGAAATGCCCGTCCCCGCTCAGCAGGGTGAGGTTCAGATCAAGGTCACGGCTATCCCTCAGGCACTCGCCGGTGTGGATACAAGAACGTACATTGATAACACTAACACGATTCTCTGGGGAACTGGAGAGTACATGAAACTTGCGGTCCAGGCAGGTGAAAATACCACCTTCCACAATTCGACAGATGCTACTGCTGATTCCTTCGAAGGCCAGCCTCAGGCCACATTCGCATTCAGTATAACACCGGGCGAAGCTGATTCTTACACTTACATGGGTCTTTATCCCGCTTCAGCAGCTGTAGCTTCAAGCAATACTAATCCTGCCAGTTATAAAGTGAATCTCCCTGCAATCCAGAATGCCACAGCTTCTTCTTATGATCCGGCTGCGTACATAATGGTCACGAAGCCGGAAACTTTCACGGAAGTAAAGACTGTGTGGATGGCTTCTTATCGTAGGGCCACAGCCTTGAACAAGATCACTTTGAAGAATGTACCTTCCGGCGTTTCGATTAAACGAGTCAAGATCACTGTCCCTACTGGAAAATACCTTGCTGGGGCACGTCATATCGATCTTACCACTGGAGATAGCGGAGATATTTATTCGGGCGGAGGCCGTACTGAATCCATTGAGGTTAAGTATGAGACTCCTCTTTCCGGTACCAATGTTGACGTGTGGTTCACTTCATGGGACGTGGAGGTCGCTGCTTCTGAGAAACTTATTATTGACGTTTACACCACTGACCAGAAGTGCTATACCAAAGAAATCACCGTTCCTTCCGGCAAGACCATCAAGTTCCAGGAAGGTTACCTGAACACTTTGGGAGCCAACATGAGCGGCATCACTCCGGAAGAAGTTACAGAACTTGAAGACGGCAATTATCTTGTTCTGGCCAAAGATGGGGATAAATACTTTGCGCTCAAAGCAGCAACCGCTGGCAGTAGTAATGATAAGATTGCTGCCGTATCATATGAGGGAAGTCTTTCCGCATATATTGGAGATGCCGATTTGATCTGGTCTGTAACCAAGTCTGGAGGTTCTTATATCATTGCCAACGGATCCAACAAAGTTGGATGGGCAAGTGGCAATACAGCCGAGTTTAAACCGGATGGAGATGGCTGGACTACCGCAAACTATTTGATTGACGTTACATGGAATTCGACAAACAGTTGTTATTATGCTACTCTGAATAGCGATAGCACTAGAAAGCTTCAAAAGAATTCGAGCGATCTATTATTTGCATTCTATACTAGTTCACAGAAAGATCAGCTCATCTTCGTTCCTGCAACTGTTGATAACCGTACTGCTGTGACACTCTCTTTTGCCGAGGATGCCATCAGCAAAACTACCTCGAACTTCAATGAGTTTGCCGGCCAGGTTGCCACAGCCTCTCCGAACGAGTCTGCTATCACCGACAACATTACCTATGCTATGAGCGGGGATGCCATCGGGACGATTTCCGGATCTACGGTTACGCTTAACGGCACTGCTGGTACTGCGACGGTTACCGCAACCTTTGCCGGCGACGAGGATTACAAGCCTGCTGAGGCAAGTTATACCATTGCCGTAACATCAGCTGAGGGGCCTCAGTACGAGTTGGTATCTTCCGCTGATGAAGTAGTGGAAGGTAACTATGTTATCACATGGAACAACTCTCTGTATCTCCCGTCTGATGTCACTGCAGATAGCAACCCTGCTGTTGGGACCGGTATTACAGTTGCGAGCGGGAAACTTACCAATCAGGTAACTCCTTCGATGGTTTGGACTTTTACTGGAAACAATTCTGATGGTTTTGCAATCACTTCTGGATCCAACCGACTCAACGCTACAAATAAAGCTCAAGGAATCTCAATTGCCACAAGTGGTACAACTACTTGGAAAGTATCTGTTGACGAAACATACGGGATGCTTCTTAAGGGTAGTGACACTGGCACACGTTATTTAGCAGTGTTCAATAGTGGTTCTTGGAGGTATTATAGCAAAGGAAACGATTATACAGGAACTCTTCGTCTTTATAAGTATGCGGATTCCCGTGACTCTGCCCCTATTTCATGGAGCTCTGATACCGGGACTGCAACCATGGCCTCTACAGGCATGACTACAAACCTGCCATCTTTGTCCAACGACGAATCACTTTCACTCACCTTTGCATCAACTGATCAAGATGTAGCAACCATTTCTTCAGACGGGACAGTTACCATTGTCGGCGGAGGAAGCGCTACTATCAGCGCCACCTATACAGGGGATGAGTCTTCCACCTACAAGACCACTATCGTAAGCTATACCCTCACAGTTACTGACACCCGTGAAACTGTGGCCACGCCGACATTCAACCCGGCCGCCGGTGAGGTTACCGCTAACACTTCCGTAATTATCTCATGTGCAACAGAGGGTGCTACCATTTACTATACCGTTGACGGTACTACTCCTACTATTGAGTCCACGGTCTATAGTTCTGCAATCACCATCGATGCTGCAAAGACCATCAAGGCTATTGCCATGAAGGCCAATTACAAGAATAGCGAGGTGGCTACCGCCGCTTTTACTGTTACTGTCGCTACCGTTGGCTCGGGCACAGAGGCTGATCCATACACGGCTGGTGATATTCTTGACAAATATCCTACAGGCTCTGGTGACGTATCTGTATATGTAACCGGAACGATTACAGGTATTACTGAAGTCAGCACCGATTATGGCAACGCAACATACACCATCAGTGATGGTTCTAGAAGCATTTTGGTGTACAGAGGCAAATATATCGACAATGTCAGCTTTACAAGTGCTGACCAAATTGCGGTGAATGATATTGTCGTGATTTATGGTAAGATTGGAACGCACAATAGTATTCCTCAATTAGCTACAGGTAATTATTTGATTTCTGTTGCAAAGGATACAACGACTCCGACCCTCAGCGTTGACCCTGCTTCTTTGAGTTGGACGGCTACAGAGACCGATAGCAAAACTCTCACTGTTACTCTGAACGGAAGTGCTGCCGCAGGTGATTACACCTATACTGTTATCAGCGGTACGGCCAACGACTGGACTATTGCCAAGAACAATGGAACTCTGACTGTTGCTCCGAATGCTGAAAACACTGATACCGAAAATGCAAAAGCTATCATAATCAGAATCGCTCATGAAAGTGATAATAATGTATATCAGGATGTGACTTGCACTCAAGCGAAAAGCAGTGGAACCGGTTATACGCTTGTCGCTTATCAGAAAATCATTTTCTCTCAAAGTGGTTACACAAATCAACAAGAGATTTCCTCTGTTAGCGGTACAAATTGGTCGATGTCGTTAGGTAAGGGTACCAATAGCAATGCTCCTAAGTATTTTACGTTTGGTACCGCGATACGCTGCTATGGAGGTAACACTTTCACTGTTACTGTTGCTAACGGATATAAGATTGAGAGTATCAAGCTTACATTTGGCAACAGTGATGGAACAAATGCTATTACTGCCGATACCGGAACGTATGATGATGGCACTTGGAGTGGGACAATTGAGAATGGTGCATCAGTAACGTTTACGGTAGGAGGAACTTCCGGTAACAGAAGGCTTGCCGCTATTGAAATCAATTGAAGCGGATCCGGCGGCGGCGCCGGGGGCCAGACGGCCACAGCATCAGTAACAACGGGGACTTCGAGTAATTTGAGTTCGACAGGGGCAACCCTGTCGGGCTCATACACCGGAGCTACCGGCCGTATATATGAGACTGGCTTCCTGTTTGGTACTGATCTTAATAATCTTGTCGAACGCGAAGATCTCAAGGGAGATGGATCGAACAACTCTTCTGGATCTTTCAATGCGTATGTGGGTAGCCTTAGCGCTGAGACTACTTACTATTATCAGGCATATGTATTGGAGTTCAATGAGTCTACCAATCTGCATGAAATGCGTAAAGGTGCGGTTAAGAATTTCACCACGTCCGCCGAAGGGCAGATCGTGGAGCAGAGGCCAGGCTATCTTTCATGTGGTGAAATTCCAGCTGTCTCGTTATCTGGGAGTACGGCCAGTGGACAGGAGAAATTCGGATCTACGAATTGGTATCGCTATGGTGTGTCCGGAAACAGCGGCCAGATGATTGTAACCCATACTTTCGCATATAATGGGAAGACGTTGAGGAACTTTAGCATGCTCTATGACAAGAGCAAGAAAGCGGCTTTGTGGGTCGCCTTTGCGATGCATGCTACCGCTTTCCCTTGGAAAGTCGATCGCTCTGATAAATGGGAATATGATCCGGCCCTGGTTTTCGGGAATGATTATTCCTGGCAACCTTGCCTTTCCTCCTCGTATTCACATACTGGCAGCGTTGTTTATGATCGTGGTCACCAGGTCGCCTCTAATGATCGTAGGACAACAACCGAGCAGACTAAGCAGACAACCTACTTCTCCAATATGACACCACAGATTAAGTCTTTCAATGGCGGAGTATGGTCTTCTTTTGAAGGTGATGTACAGAACCTTGGAAAGACAATTTCCGGTAGAGATACCTTGTATGTCGTTACTGGACCGATCTTTGGCTCAGGGTATAATACAGACGCCACTGACAATAACAATGCTGTTTGTCCGGTTCCGACTCAGTTTTACAAGTGCATCATGAAAGTGACGTACGACAGTGCCGGAGTCGCTGTTTCTGCTCAGGGTGCTGCTTATTTGTTTGAACATAAGGCAGGTGCAGCGAGACAGGTCAAGAAGATCGACAGTATTGAACAGCTTACCGGGTTTGATTTCTTTACGAACATTCCGGCGTCGGTTCAGAATGATGCGGAGGGAAACATAACCGACTTCTTCGGCGATCTGTCCGATAATTAGGGATCCTCTATGTAGTCATGTTAACTGACTGATCCTATGTTTCGGATCAAAAGGACGCTAGCCATGCAGTCATGAGACTCATCGGCTAGCGTTTTTTAGTAAGCATACGACAAAGTACGTAAGCCTCCGACTTTCAGGCTAAGACAATAGGCGGGCAAACGCACCAGGATGTCCTCCAGCCATTACAGGGGTTCAATACCTGCGGCTTTGCATGAGGAGAACAGGGAGGGGTGGCTACAAAAAGGGGACGCTTACAATTGTCATATTACGTGGGTCACGTGGTTCGTCGGAGGCTTACCCCAGTGTCCCTGCATCGGCACCACCGGGCGTACTTTCCCCGCCGAACCGTTCCTGGTGTCCCGGAATCGGCACCACCGGGCGCACTTATCCCGCCGAACCGTTCCCGGTGTCCCGGAATCGGCACCACCGGGCGCACTTATCCCGCCGAACCGTTCCCGGTGTCCCGGAATCGGCACCACTTAGAACGCCTTTGTTTGATAAAGGGTTGTGTCGGAGTCGGCTGAGTGACTCTGCGGGCAAAGGGGGGGGGCTTGCTGAGGAATAGCCGTTTTCTGGAAGTGGCTGACTGTCAGTTGAATATGAAAAATGCGTAGAGGCATACTCTACGCATTTTCTGTAATGTATTGACTGTCAAATGTTTCTGAAGAACGGCCGCCATTTCCTGCCCGGTTCGTTTACACTTTTAGGGGTGGCTACAGCTTGCAATTATCCTTGCAACTTGGAAATAATGTCCTCTGGAACTCCTTCCGATCGCAGGACAGACATAATGCGCATCCTTTCTTCAGAAGCGCCCTTCTCAATACCTTTCTCAATACCCTTCTCAATACCTTCCTTCAGGCCTTGCTCACGGCTGAACGCTATCTGATTCCTGATGTCCCTATCGGTTGTCATATCGTGCTCGTACTTGATTTTTTCCTCAGGCGTGAATTTAGCTATTTCCGCCGAATTAAACAAAAGCTCGAATATCTCAGCCTGCATCTCCTTCGGCCTCGACTTCAAGGCGGCCATGTTATGAAGCGCATAGCATAGCTTCTCAAGGTCGGAGGATTTTTCGGATATCGACTTCACATTCGGCAATTCAAGGAAATAGTACCGTAACCTATCTGTCATAGGCTCTCCACTATCCATCTCAACCAATTCATAACGATATAAGAAGCGACCTTCAGAATCATTATGAAATGAGAAATCCATCAAACCAATAAAATAAACAGGCATGAACTCATACGAGTCCACTCCCCTTTCCAATTGCTCCTGAACCGCGAAAGATGAATAATACAAGGCCCTCTCCATGAACCACTTCTGTTGGGCTAATTGAATCTCAACAATGAATCTTGACCCATCAGATGAGATACACTCGATGTCGAATATGACTCCGTGGTAGTCTGGGAATGGATTAGGATGTTCTTTGTTTCCGTATGAGATGTCCTCGACATCCGCTTCCGGAATTATCTCACGAAGAAGGAGAATCATAAGCCTCTTGTTGATCTCTGTCCCGAACGAGCGCTTGAACCAGTAGTCCAGCAGAATGTTCGCATAACGACAATTAATTTCTGTTTCCATAATTTCAAGTTTATATGGTCGCTCAAATATGGCGCGACAAAACGTAAAAAATGATAAAAAACAGAAAAAGATATTCTTACCCCCTTGGAAACCTATACTGCAGGTTTACCTGCGGCGGCACCACCGGCAACACAATGGTTTACTCCCAGGAATATAAAATGCGGAACGTTTTTCGGAAATGATTACTAATCAATGACATACGACAATATGGGTGGACAAATCATCCACCCACATTGTCGTAATCGCCTAAATATCAAATATTTCCGTAAAACGGCCGAGCCACAACAGTCCTGCACAAAAGATGCCCCCTACTCCACAACCATATCGAACTGGTCGTAAGGGGCGGTGCGGTGGGCCAAATGCTTAGTGGAAGGAGATATTCCAAATAAGGGTGAATAAGTGCGAACCTTGATGGTCTTGCCGTCAGGCATGAACTCGAGGATACGGAGCCAACCGTCTCCCCCATTGCCTTCCCAGCCGCCGCCGAGAGTCTGCACGTTGAACATCATCTGGTGGACAGTCTTGCCGGCTATATTCTTATCAACCCTGTAGGCAGTGCTGAGTTCATTGTCCTCCTCGACATTCTTGGAAGGAGCTGGACGGCCGGTGTGGCCGCAGATAACCATCCTGATGTTCGGGACCTGGCTCACCAGATTGTCCCATAGCATCTTACCGGAATGGTTCCCCTCCTGCTTGGTAACCCAATATCCCTCTTTGTCAGTGTATTCAGCTGTCTTCTCATGCAGATAGGAATGTGTGAGATATATGACATAGTCATCCTTGTACTTGTCTGAGGTAACAAGTTTCTTGGCCCACTCCACGGCCCCGGCCGAAGGGGCAAACTCGGAGCTTATAACCAGGATCTTATGGTCCCAGCCCGGCATCTCGAACTCGAAGGCCGCGTTCTCCAAAGAAGCGTGCCCCTCACGGTTGTGATACTCAGCCTTCAGGCAGTCAACATAGGTGCGATTGCGCTCGAAAGAGATGTATTTCGGATAGTTGGTGATATAGCTCTCGCTGTGCTGGAAGCCATAGTCGTGGTTGCCCCCACAAGAGATGAAAGGAACCTTTCCATCAATCCTCTCAAGCGACCTGCTGATGCTTTCCCACATCTGCGCGCTGCTCTGATTCAGCATGTTACGGTTCAAGGCGTTATTCTCGTTCTGCTCAACGAGGTCTCCCGTGCAGAGGACCGCCTTGATGTTCAGGTGCTCTACATTATCCGACACCCAAAGGGTGGTCAGCTCGAAAATCGGCTGGTTGATGTCGTATTTGACATAGCCCTGCGGATCGCCGAACAGAATCAAAGTTGATGACCCCGGATCAGTAAGATCCTGACGGTCAGCCCTGTCCTGGGCTGACAAAGAAAGGCAGAGAGAAGCTGCACAAGCTATCAAGAGTATCTTCTTCATTGTTTGGTTATTAGTGTTGTCTTTAAAGTGTCACTACGTCGTCGGCGATGCGAGTGGCGGCAGGTCTGTGGGAAATGAAGACTATTGTCTTCGATCCGGTGAGGGCTTTGTGGATATTGTCCAGCAAACGCTCCTCAGTCTCCATGTCAAGCGCCGAGGTGGACTCGTCGAGAATCATCACACCTCCGGGATGGAGCAACGCCCTGGCGATGGCTATACGCTGGCACTGGCCCTCCGAAAGACCGGTTCCGCTCTCTCCACAAATGGTGTCAAGCCCAGCCGGGAGCTCCAAAACGAAATCAGCGGTCGCAAGGCGCAAAGCGTCAATCATTTCCGCCTCGGTAGCCGATGGGTTGACAAGCATGAGGTTCTCCCGGATAGTCCCGCTCATCAAGCTGTTTCCCTGCGGCACATAAGTGAAATTACAGCGAGTGTCCGCGTCAGCGGAATGGGACTTACCATCAGGAGAATATAACTGGACGGCTCCTGAAGTTGGCCTCAGGAGACCAAGCATAAGGCGGGTGAGAGTGCTCTTCCCCACTCCGGTAGGGCCGGCTAAAACAGTGAGGCTGCCTGGCTTGAAGTCGTGCGAGAAATGGTTGACAACGGGAATATCCTGAGGATACGCGAAAGACACGTCATCCAGACGGATACCTGGAGCGGAAGAGAACATGTAGTCGCCATGATAGCGCTCAACCTGGAGATCCTCAAGCTCAAGGAGACGCTCCACAGAAGTAAGGGATTTGATGAACGCAGGCACCTGGCGGCCAAGCTCCGCTATCGGCCTTTGTATCTGTCCGACAAGCTGCAGAAAAGCGGTCATCATACCATAAGTGACCGTCCCGCTCTTGATTCCGTATATTCCCCAAAGGAAGGCCGCGGCATAGCCTCCCATGAAACCGAGACTCATGAATCCACGGGCCACGGCATTGAGATTCAATTGTTTGAAGGTATTACGCCGGAGTAGCTCCTGGATATCCGCCAACCTTGAGATGACGTTTCCGACACCGAACAATGTCAGCACCAGCACCCTGTTCTGCAGGTTTTCCTGAATCAACTGCTGGACTTCACTGTCCTCGGAACGGATCAACGAGTTCAGTTCACGGATCTTCTTGAAGTACATCTTCGATCCGACCACCGCCACGACCATCAGAAGAATCAGCAACCATAGCAACGAAGGAGCCATGGTCAGCATGAATACCGAAGCCGCGATCAACTGGACGACTGTCAACACAACATCCGGCAAACGGGTACAAATCAGCTCCGCGAGAATCCGGACATCCTCTTCAAGACGATTGACCGTGTCCCCCGACCTGAAAGCCTCCCGACCATTCCACCGGGATCCAAGAACATGGGAGAAGAAACCCAGTCTCATCTCATTCTGGGTCTTGACGATATTGTAGGCTCCCCAATAATTGGACGCGATTCCACAGGCCAGCTGCAACAGCATGATCCCGATAAGAATCCAGACATGTTCCGACAGGTCGGCGTCAACCACACCTGTCACGATGTCAACAAGCCTCTTGCATATCCAGACGAATCCCAGCGAGGCGGCGATACGGACAACACCGATAATGACTGTGACAAGGTCTCTCCCAAGCACAGGCTTGGAGATCCTCAGCAATCCTCTCATGCATGTCCGGAAATCTTTCATCTATCGGAGCAAATCACAAATCGATCAATCCGGCATCGATCCATTTCTGGGCTATGGCGGCAGCGTCAGAGGCCGCCTGCTCCTCGCTTACCTCGTACTTGTCGGTAAGGAGACTTGTCAGGTCCTCAACTGTGAAATCCTTGCCCTCCACTCCTTTCCAAAGATAGGCGGCGGACTCGTTCATGCTGATCATCTTGTTGAAATTGACCTGCTGTAGTCCCTCCCCGATGACAACGAACTGCCCGATAATCTCACGGAGTGTGAATCCTTCCTTGATTCTCATAGTATAACTCTTTTATATATAGCCAAAATAAATATTCTCAGAGGTCTTATCCATCTCCAGAAAACCGCCTTCCCGGGAATAACCTTCTTCCCGTTTTCCTTATGGATCTCCGACACAATGGCGATCACGTCATCGGAAGCACAATGCTCTTTGCCACGAATATTCCCGTCACCCATCAAAGTCAGTTTCTCCCCTTCTATGGCGAAAACCCGGTGCATGACGAACCTGCTTCCAACCTTTGCCAGCACTATATCCCCTACTTCCAAATCCTTGGGCGGCATGGTTAGCACCACGCTGTCACGGCCTCCCTTTATGAAAGGCAGCATGGAGTTGCCTTTCGGGGTCATCTCCACATCCTTACCCTCTGAAAGGAGCTCTTTGACCATGGCGAAATAGGTCTCAGGCTCCATCACCTTCATATCAACCGCTGATGGACGCTCATCCATTTCCCAATACCTCCTTTGAGCATACTATCGCCGCCTGGTCGTCAGGAAGGCAGTCCAGCAGGTAGCAAGGCACTTTCTGGACAACTTCCGAGATCGTCTTGAATAAACCATCGGCGATGGACCTGATGTCCCTAAGTCCTGATGATGAGGAATAAAGCGAGGCAAAGCCCTCCATCACTCCCTGTTTGTGGATGGCATCATGCGGGGCGCGGTTAATCCGGACAACCGCCCCGACGGGATAATCGTCATTTATGTAACAAGGGGTCTTCCCGCTCCAAGGGGTTCCATAGACCCTTGGTGTCCCGTCCACGATCCGGATGACCGGATTATCATCGTTAAGGAGCCACGCCCCAGGAATATTCTTGAGCCACAAACGGCTGTGGGTGCTCTTACCGGTCCCGCTTTTTCCGAGGAACAGGAAGCCCTTCCCATCCTTGACGGTGCAAGAAGCGTGGATCTCTATGGTGTCCAGACCCGCAGTCCGGAAGGCGTACATAAGCATCAAAGCGTTATTGACGCAGAAAACATCATTGGCCCCGCACTTCAGAAAACCTTCCGAGAAGTCTGAATTGACTTTCAGCCAGCCACTGATCGGAACCTCAGGAAATGGCGCCAGCTCAAACAGATAGCCTCCATCAATGTGGTAAATGTCAATCCTCTGCTCCCCACCCTCAGGCTTGGAGATGAAGTATTCTTCCTTTGGTCCGATTTCCATATCAGGCACGACCTCAAGGCTGAAAAGAGTCTCGGATTCATCCTCGCATAGGAAAGGATCGTAATTGCCGAGCGCTCTCCAAGCCCTGTCCTCTTCCTCAATCGAAAGGCTGAACACGTGTCCCGCGACCTTATATGATCTTTTGGCCAGCATATCACTCATCGATATTAATCTTACAAATATAGGAACTCTTGTCCAATCGAGAAAATTTTTGAAATGGGCCGCATAGTGATTAAATTCGCGTATATGTCAGAAGAACTCAACCTTGTACGTGACCTGGCGGTGATCTTGATCTCCGCGGGAATATTCACAATCATCTCCAAGGCACTCAAGCAGCCGCTCATTCTCGGCTACATCATCGCCGGATTCCTGATCGGCCCCCACATCGGCTTCTTCCCCGGGATAACCAGCCAAGAGACTGTCCACCAGTGGTCCGAGATCGGTATCATATTCCTGATGTTCGGACTTGGACTGGAATTCAGTTTCAAGAAGCTGATGAAAGTAGGCTCGAGCGCCATCGTGACGGGACTGGTTAAGTTCGTGGGAGTGTTTATTCTCGGCTTCGTCACCGCCCAGGCCATCGGCTGGACAGTGATGGAAAGCATATTCCTGGGAGGCTTGCTGTCGATGTCATCCACGATGGTGGTGATCAAGTCGTTCGACGACATGGGCCTGAAGGACAAGCCCTACGCCGGAATGGTATTCGGCACCCTTGTGGTCGAGGATCTCATAGCGATCTTGCTTATGGTCCTCCTGTCGACCATGGCCGTTTCCCAGTCATTCGCCGGGAAAGAGCTTGTGGCCAACATCGCCAAGCTTGTCTTCTTCCTCCTCCTTTGGTTCCTTGTGGGAATATTCATCATCCCCACGGTATTGAAACAAACCAAAAGGTTCCTCAGCGACGAGATTCTACTTATTGTCAGCATAGGGCTTTGTTTCATGATGGTGGCGGTTGCCACAGCTGTGGGATTCTCCTCAGCCCTCGGAGCCTTTGTGATGGGTTCTATATTGGCGGAAACAATTGAGAGCGAGCATATTGACAGAATAGTCGAGCCAATCAAGAACCTTTTCGGAGCAATATTCTTCGTGTCCGTGGGTATGATGCTCTCCCCCGCTATCATCGCCCAGCACTGGGCATTGATCCTGCTGATCACTGTGATTGTCATCGTATCCCACATCATCTTCGCGGGAGCTGGTATGATAATCACGGGAAACAGCCTTTACAACTCCGCCCACACCGGATTCAGCCTCGCCCAACTCGGTGAGTTCGGCTTCATCCTGGCCGGAGTCGGCTGCACCCTCGGAGTGATGCGGGACTTCATATATCCGGTGATAATCGCCGTATCGGTCATCACGACCTTCACGACTCCTTATATGATAAAGCTGGCCGATCCATTCCTTGACCTGATGCAGCGGAAACTGCCCAAGTCATGGATAGAACGCCTTCAGACTGACCGGGGCAACTCAACCAAACAGACCGCCGCGGAGAGAAGCGCGTGGAAGGATCTTCTCACAGCCTGGTTCACCAGGGTTCTGCTTTATGGAGTTATAATCCTCGCTATTTACATAGGATCAAGGCTTTACTTTGTTCCTCTGGTGAACAAGCTGTTGCCTTCCGTAGCTGAGATATGGCGCAAATGTATATCCGCCGGGGTCACTCTTATCGTGATGACGCCCTTCCTCTTCGGTCTCGGAGTCCATTCCGGCTCGATCGGTAGAAGTGCCCCGAAACTCATCCGGGAGAAGCCGGGGAACATCTGGCCAATCATGGGGCTTGTTCTGGCCAGGTCTTTCCTTGCCGTGGGAATCATACTCGGAGTCCTGTCGACTTATTTCGACCTTGCCGGTTGGACGGTTCTTGTGATCATAATAGCCGGAATAGCTTTCATATTCCTGGCCAGGATGTCCATCCACAAGTATTCCGGTCTGGAGATGAGATTCCTCCAGAACTACAATGAGAGAGAGGAAAACGAACGGAGGGCAAAACCTGTTACCTCCTCCGTCCATCAGAAACTCTCGACCTACGATGTTCGCACAGAGGCATTCGTGATAGCCCCCGAGTCGACTTTCGCTGGAGAAAAGCTTCGCGACCTTCCTCTTAGGGACAAGTCCGGGGCCAACATCATAAAGATCCAGAGGGGCTCAAAGTCGATAGTCATCCCCTCCGCGGATGTCTCGCTATATCCCGGTGACAGGCTCCTTGCCGTAGGCACGACTGATCAGTTGGAGAAACTCAGGAACTTGATAAACAACTCGGTAGATGATTCACAGTCAGATTCCGACAACGATGGTTTCGGAATTGAGCCCCGTGTCCTCACAGCCGACTCGTTCCTGACCGGAAAGACCCTGAGGAGCGCCGCCTTGAGGAAGTACCAGTGCATGGTGATCAGTCTCCTGAGGGAAGGCCATTTCATCACTAACCCCGAGCCGGACCTCGTGTTCCAAGAGGGCGACACTGTCTGGATTGCCGGGAATATCTCTAACATTGAGACAGACTGGGCCGCAAGCTCGGCGAATTGAATCCGTCACCATGAAACGAACTGACAACACTCCCCGCAAGATGAACGGCTGGCTGGCTCTCAGCCCGCTTGCCGTCTTTCTCGTAACCTATCTGGTGACATCAATCGTCAGCCGGGATTTCTATAAGGTCCCGGTCTCGTCAGCCTTCCTTCTCGCTTCGATCTACGCCTTGCTGATCACTGGCGGGAAGATCAAAGACAAGATCAATGTATTCTCCTCCGGAGCCGGTGACAAGAATGTCCTCCTGATGATCTGGATATTCGTCATGGCAGGAGCTTTCGCCGCCTCAGCCAAGGCTATCGGAAGTGTGGAAGCCACTGTGAATCTGACACTTCGCATCCTCCCGGGAAAACTCATCCTGGCCGGGCTTTTCCTTGCGGCATGCTTTATCTCCATGTCAATCGGAACCAGTGTAGGCACGGTTGTCGCCCTTCTTCCCATCGCTGCCGGCATAGCTCCGCAAGCTGGAATATCCCTGCCGATGATTACCGCGCTGATAGTCGGAGGAGCCTTTTTCGGAGATAATCTCTCATTCATATCCGACACCACAATCGCGGCTACCACCAGCCAGGGGTGCTCGATGGCGGACAAATTCAAAGCCAACATCTGGATCGCCGGCCCAGCCGCCCTCGTGGTCACCATCGTCTATGTGTTCATCGGCCTCAACCTGGATGTCCATCCTGAGATCGGCCAGATCGACATATTCAAACTTATCCCCTACCTCGCCGTCATCGTCCTGGCAATATGCGGGATTAATGTCCTGATCGTGCTGACAATCGGCCTGATACTATGTGCCGTGATCGGTTTCGCGTATGGGATGACCTGGACCGGTTTCCTGGGAAGCGTCGGTGAGGGAATCGCCGGTATGGGCGACCTTATCATAGTGACGATGCTGGCTGGAGGCATGTTGGAGATTATACGCCACAACGGAGGTATTGACTTTATTATCAAGGGCTTGACAAAGGGAATCAAAGGAAAGAGAGGTGCCGAGTTCAGCATCGCCGGACTGGTCGGCCTCTCGAATCTTTGCACCGCCAACAACACCATCGCCATCTTGACAACCGGGAATATCGCGAAGGACATCTCCTCTCGTTTCGGGCTTGATCCGAGAAAGAGCGCCAGTATCCTGGACACATTCTCCTGCGTGGTCCAGGGGCTCATCCCCTATGGCGCGCAGTTGCTGATGGCGGCCGGACTGACAGGTATTCCCGCGACAGAGATAATTCCCAACCTGTATTATCCTTTCGCGCTGTTCGTACTCGCCTGCCTGTCAATCATATTTAGGTTCCCGAAGAAGTATTCCGGTAATATGGAAACCACTGAAAAATAACACTATACAATCGTGGAAAAGAAGAAAATCAAGATCGGGCTGCTGCCCCGGATCATCATCGCGATCATCCTCGGAATCGTGTTCGGGCTTTTCATGCCCAGATCGATCGTTCGAGTCTTTGTGACATTCAACAGCATATTCAGCAATTTCCTCCAGTTCCTTATCCCGCTGATCATAATCGGACTCGTGACCCCTGCCATCTCCGACATCGGGAAAGGCGCAGGCAAATTGCTGCTTATCACCGTGTTGATCGCTTATTGTGACACGGTGTTCTCCGGGCTTCTCTCATATGGGACGAGTGTCACAGTGTTCCCGAGACTGATTGGCGGCACCACCGCCGAATCGGTGGCCGAGTTTGAGAACCTGGAGCCGTATTTCACCATCCAGATCCCTCCCATGGTTGATGTCATGGCAGCGTTGGTCTTCGCCTTCACTCTCGGACTCGGGATGGCCTTCTTCGGCTCGCCCAGCCTCAAGAGATTCGCCGATGAGTTCAAAGACATAATAGTCAAGACAATAGAGGTCGTGATTATCCCTCTCCTTCCGGTCTATATCTTCGGTATATTCCTCGGAATGACCCACACCGGACAGGCCCTGCAAGTAATCAAAGTGTTCATCTCGATTATCGGAGTGATCTTTATCCTCCATGTTTTCCTGCTGGTTTTCCAGTACTGCATCGCCGGCGGGATCGTGGGCAAGAACCCGTTCAAACTGCTCGGGAGGATGCTTCCGGCCTATTTCACGGCCCTCGGCACCTCTTCTTCGGCCGCCACTATACCTGTGACCCTTGAGTGCACAAAGAAAAACGGTGTCAGCGACGAGATCGCCGGATTCACCGTTCCTCTTTGCGCGACTATTCATCTGTCAGGAAGTTGCCTTAAAATCACCGCCTGTGCCGTCGCTCTGATGATGATGCAGGGAATGCCTTTTGATTTTTGGATGTTCCTTGGCTTCATCATGATGCTCGGAGTGATGATGGTGGCCGCTCCCGGGGTACCAGGGGGTGCGATAATGGCCGCCCTCGGAGTGCTGGCGGCCATGTTAGGGTTCGGCGAGCAGGAGCAGGCGCTGATGATCGCCCTTTATATCACCATGGACAATTTCGGAACCGCCTGCAACGTCACCGGAGACGGCGCCATAGCCCTCGTGATGGATAAGATATTCAGGAAGAACTAGAACTCTCTCCCGAATCCGCCGGGACCACCAGGTCCACCGCCAGGGCCACCAAAGCCACCGGGGCGTCCACCAGGACCGCCAGGGCCGAATCCACCGGGACGTCCGCCAGGACCCTGGGGACGGTTGTTCTTGAATTCCTCCCAAGTTTTGTACTGATCTTTGGTAAGGATTTCCTTCAATTCAGCCTCATAGGCTTCCATCTCTTTATTCTGCTCGTCCATGGCAGCCTTTTCGGCTTCCTTATCCTTCTTCTTCTGTTCTTTCTTGGCCTTCTTGTCCTTCTTTGCCTTCTTGTCGGTATCAACGGCATTATCCTGGTTCTCCACTGGAGGTACAAACCCCTCAGGACGCTCGCCTCTCGGAGGACGATCCATTCCGGGACCGCCGGGACGGCCACCCATCAACGCGTTGGGATACTTCTGGTTGAGTTCAAGAAGTTTCGCGGCCTGGGTCTCATCCAGTCCGAGTTGCTGGACCATGCGATCTGTGCGCATTTTGATCATTGTGGCCTCATCGGGCCTCTCGCCGCGCTGCCATCCACCGAACTCCTGCGCGAAAGCGCAAACGGAGAGCAACAGGGCCGCGGCCATGATTAATAATGTTTTCTTCATGATATTGGAATTAAAATGGTTTAAGGTCATATATTATTAAGACACAAAAAAGGTTCCGGGGTTTAACCCCGGAGCCTTATATATATTAAAGGAAGTCAACTCTGTAGTTAGGAATCGCCCAGGCGATGTCCTCGAGGATGTTCCAAGCGTAGTAGGTGCTGAAGCGGTCGCTAGGCTGGTAGCGGAGGTCGTACAGCGGTCCTCCAAGCATGGACTCTCTCCATTGAGCTGTGATCAGAATCTTGATTCCACCGCCGTAGCGTTTGAAGTCAAACCTGATCCTGAACTGGTTCGCCGCTCTCGGATCAGCCCATCCGTGAGGAGTGGGGATCGCGGTCATCGAGGTGTTGAACCATCCATAGGAGGTGTCATACGTGTCGATGTCGTAGAAGCGGTCAAACATGAGGTTGGATACGTAGGCGTAGGCCTCGGCCTTGGTGCGGAAGTCAGTATAGACTACCATGGTGGTGGCGTTGGTCCGCAGCTTGATCATGTGAGGGGTCAGTACCTTCGGAGTGGCCATCATAGGCGCGTGTCCCATGCTCCTGTGTTTCTCCGGACGATAAGGAACCTTCAGTTGGTTGTTCTGGCGGGCCTGGTCGACCTTATGGTTGAGGTCAGGCTGGCGGTCTTTGCCGGCAGGCATCTGCTGACGATCGACCTTGTCCTGCTTCTTGTCCATTTTGGCCTGGTCCTTATGGCTGATCTGACCGCCGTCCTGATGGACTTGGTGGTTCTGACCGGCCATCTGGCCGCCTCTGTTGTCTCGGACAGCGTTCCGGTTATCCTGGCGGTTGTCCTGACGGACTTGGGCGCCGGCCGCGGAACGGCTCTCTTGCTGGACTCTGCTCTGCCCGGAGCGTCCGCTGCTGGAGCGGGTCTGGGCGAGAGTGTTATTGGTTGTCGCCATCATCGCTATCGCGAGGAGTGCGACGGTGAATTTGACAGACGTTTTCATGACCATATAATTTT